>DAINOH010000051.1:0-33447 GCA_036735485.1 Draconibacterium sp.
CTCTTTCGGTTGACCATCTTGAATATCTGAATGACGAAGAAATTCAGGTTTTAAAAGATACAGAAACGATGCCAACCGTTTTGCCGGGTGCCGCTTTTTTTCTGAATTTGCCATTGTCGCCTGTCCGTAAAATGATTGAAGCCGGATTGCCGGTTGCTTTGGCTTCCGATTTCAATCCCGGCTCTTCTCCCAGCGGAAACATGAGCTTTATTTCGGCGCTCGGAAGTATCAAATATCAGATGACACCGGCTGAAGTGATCAATGCAACAACATTGAATTCGGCTTATGCAATGGGCGTCAGCGATTGTCTGGGAAGCATTACAAAAGGGAAAATTGCCAATCTGTTTATTACATCCGAAGTGGAAGGAATGGCTTCGTTGCCTTATTTTTTTGGTTCGAACCTGGTTGAAACCGTTATCATTAATGGTGTGATACAGTCGTTTTAGATGCTATAAATCATATCGCACATGATTCCCGAATACTATTTTCGGCAGCAAATTCAATCTGAAAATACATGAACAGAATACTTGAATGTGTTCCCAATTTTTCGGAAGGGCGCAATCCGGCAGTGATTAAGGAAATCACCAATGTTATTGAAAGTGTTGAAGGAATTAAACTGCTGGATGTTGATCCGGGCAAAGCAACAAACCGCACCGTGGTAACATTTGCCGGTTCGCCCGAACAGGTTGTTGAAGCGGCTTTTCAGGCAATAAAAATAGCGGCAGAAGTAATTGACATGCGTTTTCACACTGGCGAACACCCGCGTTTTGGCGCCACTGATGTTTGTCCGCTTGTCCCCATTTCAGGAATTACAATGGAAGAAGCGGCTGAATATGCGCGACAGCTTGGCAAACGCGTAGGCGAAGAATTGGGAATTCCGGTTTATTGTTATGAGTTTTCTGCTTTTACAGATGAAAGAAAAAGCCTAGCCAACTGCCGTTCTGGAGAATATGAAGGATTAAAAGAACGCATGGAAAGTGAGCATTGGAAACCTGATTTCGGACCTTCGGTCTGGTCTGAAAAAGTGGCGAAATCGGGTGCTTCGGCGATTGGTGCCCGAAATTTCCTGGTTGCCTACAATGTAAATTTGAATACAACTTCGGTGCGCCGGGCCAATTCCATTGCTTTCGATGTTCGCGAGGCGGGGCGTATTTTACGCGAAGGTGATCCGGTTACAGGAAAAATCGTAACCGGTGAAAACGGAGAACCAGTGCGGATTCCCGGTACTTTAAAGAAAACACGCGCCATTGGCTGGTATATCGAAGAATATGGAATTGCCCAGATTTCGATGAACCTCACAGATATTTCTGTGACTCCTGTTCACGTGGCTTTTGATGAAGTTTGTGAAAAAGCCCGCCAGCGCGGCATCCGGGTTACCGGATCTGAGCTGATTGGTTTAATTCCCCTGCAGGCAATGCTCGATGCCGGGAAATATTTCCTGCAAAAACAGCAGCGTTCCACTGGAATTTCAGATGACGAGATTATTAAAATTGCGGTTAAATCGCTGGGATTAAACGAACTGGCTCCTTTTGACCCACAGAAAAAAATTATTGAATATGTTCTGAATGAGAACTCCGGCAAAAAACTGATTAAAAAAACGCTGAAAGAATTTGCCGAGGAAACAGCCTCAGAATCGCCGGCACCGGGTGGTGGCTCTATTTCAGCTTATGTTGGTGTTCTGGGGGCAGCACTTGGAACAATGGTGGCCAACCTTTCGGCACACAAACGTGGCTGGGACGACCAGTGGGAAACTTTTTCAGCCTGGGCCGAAAAGGGGAAATATTATCACACACAATTACTGAAATGTGTTGACGAAGATACCGATGCCTTTAACCGGATTATGGATGCTTTCGGATTGCCCAAAAATACGGATGCTGAAAAAGCGATCAGAAAAGAAACCATTCAAAGTGCTACTAAAAATGCTATTGAAGTGCCGCTGAAAGTGATGCAGTTATCTCTGGAATCAATGGAAATAATTGCCTCGATGGCTGAATCAGGAAACCCCAATTCGGTTTCCGATGCCGGAGTGGGAGCGCATTGTGCCTGCACCGCTGTAAAAGGTGCATTTCTGAATGTGATGATTAACCTCGCTGGTTATTCCGACAAGGCATTTGTTGCCGAAACCCGTGAAAGAGCCTCGAAAATTCTGGAACTTTCTATCAAAAAGGAAGAAGAAATTCTCCGGATTGTTATGGAAAAAATAGGGTAGGAACTCAGAAATTCAGTTCGATAACTGTAATTCCTGCACCACCAAAATCAACATGTTCATCTTTGAATGATTTTACCATCGGCTCCGATTTCAGATAGCTGCGGATGGTTTCTTTCAGAATGCCATTTCCTTTTCCGTGGAGAATACGCAACTGGCTGCGTTCGAACATAATCGCCTGGTCGATAAACTCCTGGATGGTTTGAATGGCTTCTTCTGCCCGTTTCCCACGAATATCGATTTCGGTTTTAAAGGTCAGCCGGCTTTCCGTCATGTTGGTAATCATTCGCGAACGGGTTGGTGTTTGTGCATTTTCAATTTTTTTTGCTTCGTTGTTACTGAGTTTTTCAATCTGTGATACAGGAACTGTGGTAATCAACTGGCCAAAAGCAATAACCGCATTTTTTTTGCT
This sequence comes from Draconibacterium sp., assembly GCA_036735485.1. Classification (GTDB taxonomy): domain Bacteria; phylum Bacteroidota; class Bacteroidia; order Bacteroidales; family Prolixibacteraceae; genus Draconibacterium. The sequence continues at coordinate 2,619 of DAINOH010000051.1, forward strand.
GATACTGATGAGATCGCCAACGTTGTTCTGCCCCATTATTCTGACTTTATCCCCGGGTTTTGGTTCATTTCTTTCAGGTTCTTCAACAGGTTTGGCAACAGTTTTTGGTTTTTCAGGCCGACGCTCATTGCGGTGTTTTTCACGTTTCTGTAATTTTTTAATTTTTGCATCAATTGCCGAATCGTCGGCAGTTGTTTTTTCTTCTACTACCTGTTTTAGTTGAACCAGTTCTTCCCTGGCCTTCCGGGTTTTTTCCTTGTCGGCCTGTTCCTTTTTTATTTCGTGAATGGTGTTTTCAATCTTCTTATTGACTCCTGATAAAAGCAATTCGGCTTCCTCTTTGGCTTTTTTCAGAATTTCCTTCCGCTGTTTCTGGGTTTCCTTTAGTTCGGTTTCATAACTGGCTGCCATTTCATCCAGAATTTTTTCCACTTTTCTGATTTTCTCGCGCTTGGTTTCCCAATAACGTTTGTCGCGGTTGATTTGTCTCAGATTCCGGTCAAAATCGATGTGATCTTTTCCTATTTTTTCGGTCGCTTTTTCAAGTATTTCTTCGGGCAAACCAATTTTCCGGGCAATTTCGAAAGCAAACGAGCTGCCTGGTTTCCCGATTTCGAGCTGAAAAAGCGGGTTCATATTTTGCGAGTCGTACAACATTGCCCCATTTTCAATCCCGGCAGCCGACGAGGCAAAATGTTTCAGGTTTGTGTAGTGGGTTGTGATTACCCCGAAAGTTCCCAATTGGTTCAGCTTGTCGAGAATTGATTCTGCAATGGCTCCACCCAGCATAGGTTCGGTTCCGGTACCGAATTCGTCAATCAGAATCAGCGTTTTCTCATCACTAAATTTCACAAAATGTTTCATGTTCAGCAAATGCGAACTGTAGGTACTCAGGTCGTTTTCGAGCGATTGTTCATCGCCAATGTCGATAAACAAACGGCTGAAAACTCCGGTGCGGCTGCCTTCGGAAATGGGAATAGGCAATCCGCATTGCAGCATGTATTGGAGCAAACCCACGGTTTTCAGACAAACTGATTTTCCCCCGGCATTGGGACCCGAAATCAGTAAAATGTGCCGCTCTTCGGTGAGCCTGATGTTGAGTGGCACAATTTTCCGGTTTTCCTTTTTCAGGGTTTTCATCAAAAGCGGGTGAATGGCCCTGAACCAGTCGATTACCGGGTAACTCACCATGTCGGGTTTGATGGCATCAATTTCAATGGTCAGCAGTGCTTTAGCCCTTATAAAATCTATCTCTCCCAGAAATTCATACGAATACCAGAGGTCTTCGATGTAAGGTCGGATATCGTTGGCAAAACTGGTGAGAATACGAATAATTTCGCGTCGTTCGGCGTATTCAAGTTCGCGGATTTCGTTGTTCATCTCCACAATTTCGGTGGGTTCCACATACGAAGTTTTCCCGGTTGACGATTCGTCGTATATAATTCCTTTCAGTTTTCGTTTGTTTCCGGCCATAATCGGGATTACAGCCCGCCCGTCGCGAATAGAAACTGTGGCATCTTCCTCAACAAGCCCGTCTTTTTGTGCCTGTTTTAAAATGGCGTGCAGTCGTCTCGACATGCTGGCCTGTTTCGAGAGAATGTCGTTTCTGATTCTGCCAAGCTCGGGTGTGGCATTATCGCGTATTTTGCCAAATTTATTGATGATGGAATCGATGCGGTCGTAAATGTAGGGGAAGAGCTGAACGTTTTTTGTTTTGGCATTCAGCAACGGAAAAATTTCCTGTGGCTGTTTGCTGAAAAACAATACGATGGAACGGATAGATTCCAGCGAACGTTTCATGTCAAACAACTCCTGAACTTCGAGAAAACGGCCTTCGATCCTGATTTTTTCAAGCGCCGGGCGAAGGTCAAAAAAATGATCAGACGGGAAATGATCGAACTCGCGGACAATGCGGCAAAACTCATCAGTTTCGCCTAATTCGCGGCTGATGTTTTCAAAATCATCTTTAAAATGCATTTCTTCCACCCATTCGTGCCCCATGTTGCTCAGGCATTTCTGGTGCAACATTTCGCGAATCCGGTCAAAACCTATTTTCAACTCAAAATTGTCAGGATAAAATTTTTGCATTTCAATTCAAAATATCTGCAAAAATAGGAAAGAGGTATTACAAAACTAATTTCAAATAAAATTCGGTTTCTTTTTCTAAAGAAATGAATAATGATGTTAAAATTGTCTGAACACAAACAATTGATTGTTTCATAATGAAGTTAATTCTTTGAAGGATCAAATTCATAAAAACTCATTGTGAAATCATAGTATCTATACGTTCCGATTCCGACATAACCTTTGTTCCCAATTGAAAAACCAATTCGCGGTGAAAATCTCAATGGGCAAGGTTTAATAATTGACCAAATATTATTGACTGGGTCAAATTTCCAAAAATCAAGGTAGGGATCTGATGATTCTTCTGAAGCACCAAAATATAAGTTGTTTGCAATCGAAAATGCGATCGATGAAGAATATCGGATTCCCGGAAATTCTGTGAATAGTGACCATTTGTCTCTACCCGGATCATATTTATAGATGCCCAACTGATTTGAATTAAAATAATCAATTCCGATAAATCCAAAGTTATCAGATGAACATCCCATTAGTCCATAAACCAGACTGTTTCCGGGAAAATTTTCCCTCTTTGTCCATGTATCTGATTCATAATTATATTCCCAAAAGCTTTTTGAAGGCATCTCGTTTTCATAGGTATCAGCCACTAAGAATGCTCTGTTCCCAATGATTAAAGGAACAAAACGAATATTGTTATCTGCAGGAAAGTTTGATTTCTGAATCCAATTGTTTTGATTTGGATCATATTCCCAGATTTCAGTAAATACACGATTAAATTCTCTTCTATAAATAAGAATATATCCTTTTTTGTTGATAGAAAAACCCGAAACCCAGTCAGTTATTTCCCCAGGGAAATCTGCTTTTCTATCAAAAATATCAGTTTCAGGATTATATTCCCATAAATCTTTATGATAGGTACCCAATCCGATATAAGCTTTATTGCCAATAACAAAATGTACCATATTATTGCGAAACTCACCCGGAAAGTCCTGAATTTTTCTCCAGGGAAACCAGAGGTCAAACATTTTAGTAGATTCAGTTTTCATATCTGCCGTTTCTACCGAAATTTTCACTTTTCCCTGAATTGTAAATTCAGGGAGTGTAACAAATAGTTTAGTTTCCGAAAACGAATCTATTATTGCAACTACATCCCCTATTTTTACAATATTTTCAGTTTTTGACAGTGCAAAATTATTTCCTTCAATTTCGATTTTTGTGCCAGCTTTCCCAAAATCAGGTGTGAATGAATTAATTTCAGGAGATAGGCTTCTAATACTTTTAAACTCTATCGTATTCCCATAAATTGTATTAAATCTGGTCTTTAAATAAGAACGAACATAATAATAACAATCTTTTTTTAATCCTCCATTCACTCTATATGTAAAAGCTTTATCTTTTGGGTTATTACCCCAAACTTTTAAGAAATCAGCGGTTTCAATGGTTACATTATTATTATAGCTCCAGATAAATCCAAATTCAGTTATTTCTTCTTTCCCTGAATCCATTATTTCTGCACTAAAATTCACACCGGATGCATCAATTTGCGTTGCTTCGTTTGTAACTACAAATGGAAAATCTTTGGGTTGTATTTCTGCATCTTTCTGACAATGCCAGAAAAAAACTGTTGCGAACAGCAGTAAGATAAAATTAATAGTTTTCATTATCAGAAGTTTATGCCTGTGATTAACTGTAGTTCATTATTGCCAAAGGTATTTTTTGACAGCCCGAATAGTTTGTTGAATCTGAGTTCAAGAAACAATGCATTTTTATTATTAATTTTTCGTTCGATTCCCCCTCCTGCTGAAAATCCATATTGAAATTGGGAGATCACTGAAATGTTCTCCAGTTTATTAATTTCAATGGTGTTGGTTCTTTTGTTTGTAATATAAATCGCATTTTCATTTTCATAATTAAACCCGATAATTCCACCAGCATTTATAAATGGATTTGTTTTTCCTCTGTTAAATGTATAACGCAGTAGTATTGGCATTTTTAACGAATTCTGATTGACTGTAAGATCATAAATTTCATCGTCCTTTGTTGCAGATTCGGAAAAACTATGGCTTGAATGATAAAGTTCAGTGTGTATAGAATAGTTAGTGGGAATTAGCGGAAAATCAGCAAACACACCTATGATGAAAAAACCATTAAACTGGTAATCAAAATTTTCGAGTAACGATGGGTTAACCTGCGAAGCATTTGCAAGACCGGAAAGTTCATATCCTCCCAGAATTCCGAATTTAAAAAACGGGAAAGGTCTATCATCGCAACTATTGTATCTGTTTATCAGTTCTGTTAGAGATTTTCTGCGATAGGTAACCAATTCAATGGCATCAGCAACTTCAGGGCAATCATTGGTAAATTCGCTTAAAACCGATTGATAGTAATGTTTTTCCTTGTCTCTTTTATTGGGAATTTCAACTAATGAAGCAGAATCTTTACTGATATAAAACGTTTTATAATCCCTGTTTTTATAGAAATACAGGGTCGTCTTTCCTTTGAACAGTACTTCCAGAAATACTCTTTTAATGGTGTCACTTAATTGAATATTTCTGGCAACATAAATCAGGTCTTTTGAAATTCCATACTCATTAATTTCATAAGGTGAAAAAGTAAAAGTGCTATCTTTTTTTTCGACCTGGCAGGATTCTGCATTAAGAATGCTTCCCCTGTCGATAATTTTTACGCCAATTGTTTTTGTTGAATCATCACCGTAATAACCGTTCTGTCCAAAAATTTTAGAAATAAGCAGAAAGAAAAATGCTGTGGTAAGAAGGATTTTATACATCGTTCAAATAGTTTAAGGAGAAGTTAAAATTAGTTTTTCAATTCATTCTTTTTATGTGTTCTAATCAGTTAACTGCTGTTTAATTACAATTATTATGCAGCCTTTGTGTATTTTAACCAAATTTCATTCAATAATAAAATACTGCAAATCATTTCTGTGATTTTCATTTTGAATTACTACTGATCAATTGAAATGACTTCTATTTTCGTATTTTTTCGTCCGGGTAACGTTGTGCCCATTCCTTCCAGAAAAGTTTAACTTCATTTTTCATCTCTTTTGAAAGTGACAGAATTCCAAACAGGTTTGGAATTGTCATCAGAGCGATAGTAATTCCGGAGAGCGTCCAGATAATGGTAGTATCAGTAAAAGAAGCCAGAAAGAATCCAATAACATAAATGATATGGTAGTAAATTACTTTTCCCGAACCCCACAAGTAGGTTACCGCACGGTCGCCATAATACGACCAGCTGATGGCTGTTGAAAAGGCAAATAATAACAATCCAAAAGCAACCACGTATTTTCCGTAAGGGCCAAACCAGCTTTTTGTAAATGCAATAGTAGTTAGAGGCGCGCTGTGCAATAACGATTTCCCGGTTAAACTAATACCAGTCTGACCGACCAGTTTTCCGTTGTTAAAACTGATTTTACCTGAATAAGGTTGATTGTTCAGCCAAACCTTTACATCTTCGGCTACCGAACGCGAATGAATCATGGTTGGCTGGTTTTCAATAACTCCATCAGTTACGATTAATTCACCCGAAAATAAAGGCAGGGTCGCTTTTTTCGCCAGAAAATGGTACAATTTATCGATATCCTGCTCATTCTTGTCAGAATATGTTCCATCCAAAACAACAAGGTCGGCAGCCTGAAATTTGTTTTCATATTTTTCCTTCCATACACCCGATGAAAGAATTACAAGTCCTGTAAGGGAACAAATGATTATAGTGTCGATAAAAGGTTCCAATAATGCCACAAGCCCTTCTGAGACAGGTTCATGAGCGCGGGCTGCAGCGTGCGCAATCGGCGCGGAACCTTGTCCGGCTTCGTTTGAAAACAGACCACGGTTTACGCCGCGGTTAAAAGCAAAAGCCACACTGCCTCCTAAAAAACCGCCGGCCGCTGCCGATCCTGTAAAAATATCAGTGGCAATGTGAGCAATAGAAGGAATAATGTTTTCATAATTAAAAAGAATTACAGCCATCGCTCCCAGAAAATAGACGATAGCCATAAATGGCACCAGTTTTTCAGTAACTTTTGCAATGCGTTTGATTCCGCCTATTATAATAGCTCCCAATAAAACAGCTAGAATCCCTCCTGTGAGCATGTGGTTAATTCCGGCAGTTTCGTAAAGCGAGTTTGCAATGCTGTTAACTTGAGGCAAACTACCGGTTCCGAATGATGATAGAATGGTTGCAATGGCAAAAATTGCTGCCAGCCATTTCATGTTCAGCCTGTTTTTCATGTAATACATCGGACCGCCGGAAACAGATCCATCGGCAGCAATTTCACGATATTTGTGCGAAAGTGTTACTTCTACAAATTTTGTAGTCATCCCCACAGCGGCCGTTACCAGCATCCAGAAAAGCGCAGCAGGTCCGCCCAGGTGGATGGCTAATGCAACTCCAGCAATGTTGCCGGTACCCACTGTACCAGAAAGCGCAGTGGCCAATGCCTGAAAGTGTGATGTATCCCCAACGTCTTCAGCTTTATCAAATTTTCCCCTGACAATTCTAAGTGCCGGTTTCAAATATCTGAATTGTGGAAATTTCAGGTAGATGGTAAAAAAAACACCGGTTCCGAGAAGCAAAAAAACAAACCATTGCGAACCACCTATATGACTGTCGATTACGGATAAGACTTCGTTGAGTTTATGCATTACAAGCTGGTTTTTTCAGTTAGATTGCCTAAAAGTAATATTCTGTTTTAATTACAACGGTTGAAAAATATCAAAATGTAATTTACAGGCAAAAAATAAAAAAATTCAGTAATATTTCGTTTGAAAACCGCGGAATAAGCCAATAAATTGTAAATTCGTGAGCAATAACCATAAAGTAAAAGCCATGTTACCAAAATTCCTGCTTGCTGATAATTCTCAGGAAACTCCTGAAACCATTTTTGTTGTTCATAACGAAACGCCACGATTTATCATTGAATCGGATATCGACGATTTTTGGAGCAATCAGCAAATCCACTGGATTGACGGTGAGCCGGGCGACGAGGAACTAATTGCAGAACTGGTGGAAGCAGCTGAAGAGTTTTTGGAAAAAGAGTTCGAAAACGAAGAAATGCTCGACGAAGAAGACGAAGAATAGTCAGTAACCATTCCATGGTTACTTTTCCAAAGTTTCAGACCTTGGAAAAGCAGCTTTTATAGAGATTTTGAAATACAAAGTATTAGTTTGATTTATTCCCCTGTTGAATTTGCCTCCCTTTAATGGGGTTTGATTTAAATTGATTAAATAGTATCAATACCTGTGTTAAAACTAAATGCGGAATAATATTTATTCAGCAATTATTAAAAGGAAAAAATCAGATATTTAATATTCAATCCCTTAATCAACCTTAAAATTTACCAGACATTTTTTTATCCACTTTTAATATCCGAATTGTAATAGTTGTCGAACCGCGATAAATTCATCAGAAAGTCACACTTCCTGATTCAAATAAGACAACGACTTTATCAGTATTTCACATCACTTGACTTTTTGTATTAAAGTATGTATATTTAATAAAATACTTTAATATCTTAAAATCAATCATTATGACTATTCAAATCGTTGCAATTATTTTAGGGGTAGTCCTGTTACTGATCGGGGTGAAAATCTTTTTCAGTCCGCGTAACGGGTTGGTGAAGGGGCCTTGTAAAAGACTTTGGGATGAAGCTGTTGCAGCAGGTGAACGCTACGAGAAAATCAGGAAAGCTGTCGTTGATTTGATGAACGAAAGAAACAAACTGAAAGAGGAAATTGAAGAACTTGAAACCCGAAAACTTGAATGTGAAAGAGAATATCAAAAACTGAAAGATGAATTTAACAGCGGTGGAGTTAGACCTCCTTCAGAAAATGATGAAGCATGGTGGGAAGAACGTCGCCGGCTGAGGGAAGTATTACGGGCAAAAGAAGAAGAGTGCAATCGACTCGGTGAAGAGCTGGACAGAAAGAGGCAAAGATTGAAAGAAGTTGAGGAAGAACTCATCCAGGGAAGAATTCTGGAGGAATTATCTCGCGAAACTTATCCGGAGGCAGTCAGGAAATATTGGGAATGCGTTGAAAGACATAGCGGCACTGAGGAAAAACCGGTCGGTGGCAATGGCGAAAAACCTTGTTGCCCATCAGGATTGTGGATTGGTCTTGTTGGGAAGGAGGGGGGAGAACTGGCAGTTGCAGGCCTGGAAAGCGGTATTGTTTATCTGATGTGTCTCGACAATCTGGATGTGACAGCCACATTAAAATGGCGTGGAATCCGTATTGGTCCGGGGCTCGGGGGTGGAGCAGGGGTTGAACTTATTTTTGTAAAAGGTCCGCAATATCCTTGTAAGGTTGAAAAGCAGGTTGCAAGTGTATTGGGGGGAATTGGTTTTGATTTGTCTGCCGGACCTTCAATTTCCGATTATCTTGAAGGACTTTTAAGAGCCGGAAACCAGATACCAAGGGCACTGGAAGGAGCTTCAGGGGCTCAGGCAAAATTCAATGTACTTAAAGATTTTCTCAAAGGTTCAGGGTCTGCTGTTAAAGATGGCTTGTTACAAAGAGGGGCTGCTGGCGGAAGTTCTGCTGTAACTGCCGGATTTTCGGGTTTCACATTCCCATTGGGTGGAATTGGAATAAATATAGGTCTTTGGTGGGTTATTCCCGAAACATGTGAACTGATTTCCTGGGAAGGCTGTAAAGAATGCGACTGATTTTTTGTTCATTGATGATATTACTTTATCATGAACAGAATGAACCCTTTTAAATATTGGCGTATGAACTACAAACATTTATTTCAGTAATCCAGGGGATCATATTTCGATGCGCAATACATTTTAGTGAAATGAAACTCTGGGGCAAAACTTCTGAATTTCATTGAGGAGCATTTAAATACCGTTTTGTAATCAGGATGGTGTATCAGTGTTTTAGGATTCCATCTTAATGATTTACGATGTAATTAAAAAATGTACGGATATTCCAGTTGGAAATTAATGGATTACAAAAATAATTCTGAACAGCGAAGTCAGTTTTGTGTAACGCCTTTTAAGGAAAGCTGAATCCTTTTTCTGGCAATATCCACTTCTTTCACCCGCACCATCAGGTGTTGCTGGAGTTTCACCACTGTATTCGGATCGGAGATAAACTGGTCAGCCATTTCTGAAATGTGAATCAACCCCGATTCTTTGATCCCCAGATCAACAAAAGCACCAAAATTGGTGATGTTGTTTACAATTCCGGGCAGAACCATTCCTTCCTTCAGGTCGGTGATGGAATAAATGCCTTCGGCAAATTCAAATACTTTGATGGCTTTTCGCGGGTCGCGGCCCGGTTTCAGCAATTCGGCTTTGATGTCGTTCAATGTTGGAAGCCCGGTTTTTTCGGTAACATATTTTTGCCAGTCAATTTGGTTGACAAGTGCTTCATTGCGTACCAGATCGCTGATTCCGCATTTTAAATCTTTGGCAATCTTTTCCACAATTTTGTACGACTCAGGGTGAACTGCAGAATTGTCAAGCGGATTTTTGGCATCAGGGATTCTTAAAAATCCGGCCGACTGTTCAAAAGCCACAGGACCCATTCGTGACACTTTTTTCAATTCGTCACGCGAAGCAAACGGACCGTTTTCTTTGCGGTAAACTGTAATGTTTTCAGCCAGTTGCGGCCCCAGGCCCGAAATGTAGGTCAGCAAATGTTTACTGGCTGTATTCAGGTTTACTCCCACCGAGTTCACGCTGAGTTCCACTACCGAATCAAGACTGTTTTTCAGTTTTTTCTGATCAACATCGTGCTGGTACTGTCCCACACCGATGCTTTTCGGGTCAATTTTTACAAGTTCGGCCAGCGGGTCCATCAAACGGCGACCAATTGAAACTGCACCGCGCACGGTAACATCGTATTGCGGAAACTCCTGACGGGCAATGGATGAGGCAGAATATACCGAAGCGCCATCTTCATTCACCATGTAAACACGCAGTTCGCGGTCGAAATGGAGTCGTTTGATAAACGATTCGGTTTCGCGGCTGGCGGTTCCATCGCCAATAGCCACAGCTTCAATTTTATACATTTCCACCATCGATGTCAGCTTTTTGGCCGACATTTTAAAATCTTCCTGCGGTTTGTGCGGGTAAATGGTTTCGTTATGAAGCAGGTTTCCCTGTTCATCCAGACAAACCACTTTGCAGCCGGTACGATATCCGGGGTCGATGGCAAGCACCCGCTTTTGTCCCAGTGGCGGTGCAAGTAACAATTGCCTGATGTTTTCAGCAAAAACACGGATGGCTTCCTCGTCAGCTTTTTCTTTCGAAAGGGCAGCAAATTCGGTTTCTATTGAAGGCTGAATCAATCGTTTCAGGCTGTCTTTTACCGCCAATTCAACATGGTCGGCGCAACTGTTCAGTCCGGTTACAAAAAAGCGGTTCAGGTGAGTAAGAATTTTATCAGCATCAGGTTCGATAGAAACCCGCAGAAATCCTTCGTTTTCGCCACGGCGCATGGCCAGCAATCGGTGCGAGGCACATTTTCTCAGCGATTCTTTCCAATCGAAATAATCGCGGTACTTGGCGGCTTCCTCTTCTTTTCCTTTGATAACTTTCGAATAAATAACGGCATCCTGCTCAAAACCGCGACGGACAATATTTCTTGCTTTTTCGCTTTCGCTGATCCACTCGGCAACAATGTCGCGGGCACCAGCCAGCGCATCTTCCACGCTGGCAACCTGGTCGTTCAGAAACGAGGCTGCCCGGTTTTCAAGACTTCGTTCCAATTGTTTCATCATAATTTTTGCCAGCGGCTCCAGTCCTTTTTCGCGTGCAATTGTGGCGCGTGTCCGCTTTTTCGGTTTGTAGGGCAGGTAAATATCTTCCAGTTCCACGACGTCGAAACAGTTTTCAATCCGGTTTTTTAGTTCAGGTGTTAAAAGTTCCTGTTCGCCAATGGTTTTCAGAATGGTTTCCTTGCGTTTTTCAAGTTCAGCATATTTTTCATGCTGTTCTTTAATGTTCAAAACCTGCACTTCATCCAGACTTCCGGTGCGTTCTTTCCGGTAGCGCGAAATAAACGGAACCGTGGCTCCTTCATCCAGAAGGGCGATTGTGTTGGAAACCTGTCCGGTTCTGATACCCAGCGTCTGTGCAATTATTTCGATGATTGTGGAATTCATGTTCAATATTTAAACGAGGGGCAAAGGTAGAAAAGAAATTCTGATACAATGAACCAGTCGGGTGTATCAAAATGGGGAAGAATCTGGTTATTTCTTTTTTCTCTTGTCCAGATACATTCCAACATTCAGGTTTACTGTCTGCATGATACTTTTTATTCCCTGGTCCTGATTGGTTGAATAACACAATCTAAGGTTGGTGAAAAATGTCCGTTCTGATAATTCGTAATTACAGCCGAATTGAAGAAACCCTCCGAAAACCATTGGCGTAATTGGCGTTTCATATGATTCATAAGTATAAACTGTATCCTGATGTTGTTTTTCTGTCACAATCTTTTCGTTGATATCTGCAAAAATATCGGCATAAGCACCTACCGCCACCGTTGGTTTTACCTTTCCGGTTGGGAATGTGTATTTTGCCGAAATTGCGGGCTGAACCGAAAAAAGATCGAGATACAAATCATAAGTCTCTTTGATTGAAGCATTTTGCTCTTCAAACGAACCATAAAAATTGTACTGATTTACATCAACTTCAACTTCAAAGGATATTTTTTCATTGAGTCCAGGGAAAACAGTACTCATAATCATGCCTGCACCAAAATAGAAATCAGGGTCAATATCATAGTTTGTAAAAATGCCCTTATCGAAATGAAAACTGGCCACACCGATTTTTAGTACCGGAGCAAACCTCACTTTTGCCGGTTGTACTTTTTTCTCATAAACAATACATTCTTCGGTATCGCAAACATAGTTATGGTACTTTTTTGTAATGTTAATGAGCGATTTATGGCCTAAATTTACGTTGTTAATCTGCGGTTGGATTTCTTTACAATCGGCAAATGATGCGTGCAAAAGACCAATGTACCTGTTTGAGTTTCTTTGAATTTCGCCTTTCCCTTCCACTTCCTCCGTAATGGTTTCGTTCGACAGTTCCAGAAATTTCCCGTTTTTGTCTTCCAGAAAATACTTGTAATTGTTAATGTCACGCAGGAAATAAAGGTTGGTGATTCCGTCAACCAGAAACTCCAGAAAAACAGTTTTTTCTTCCAAATCCGTTTTTATTGTTTTCGACACGTAAAATTTTCCATCGGTAAACCTGTATGACTGAATTTCGCCGGGATTAAATTTTTGTATTTCAGATGAATTGTCATTTTTGAAAATACAGACCTGCGAATTTTTTACTTCTCCACGGTAATCCAGCAACCCAAAAACTGTATCATTTTCGAGGGTGACATAATACCCGCTCCTGAAATCGGTTTGTGCTTTGGCATTAATAAAAAATGTAACGATAAGAAAAACGATAAGATACTTTGGTTTTGGAAGAATTAATTTTATGATATTGTTGATAAACAATGTGTTAAGGTTTTTCATGCTGTTGATTTTTATAAGTTTAATTCAGAGGCGCAAATGTAATAAATTAATATGCCTTAGTAAACTTTATTTTCTGACGCATTCGGTAATAAACTTTAATCTTCTATTTTTGCAACTCATTTTAAAAGGTTTTAAAACACATGTTTGAGAATTTAAGCGACAGGCTCGACAGGTCATTTAAGATATTGAAAGGTGAAGGCAAAATCACCGAAATTAATATTGCTGAAACACTGAAGGAAATCAGGCGCGCGCTGCTTGATGCCGACGTAAACTTCAAGATTGCCAAGAAGTTTACCGACGATGTGAAGGAAAAAGCGCTGGGGCAGCAGGTTTTAACAGCCATCAAACCCGGTCAGTTAATGGTGAAAATCGTAAAAGACGAACTCACTGAACTGATGGGTGGTAAGTTCACCGATATCAACCTGAAAAGCAAACCGGCCATCATTCTGATGTCAGGGTTGCAGGGTTCGGGTAAAACCACTTTCTCGGGCAAACTGGCGCTGATGCTGAAAAGCAAGAAAGGCCGCCACCCGCTTTTGGTTGCCGGTGACGTGTACCGTCCGGCAGCTATCGAGCAGCTAAAAGTGCTGGGTTCGCAGATTAATGTACCGGTTTATACCGAAGAGGGTAGCATGGACCCGGTGAAAATTGCAAAAAATGCGATTGCTGAAGCCAAAAAGAATGGTAATGATATCGTAATTATCGATACTGCAGGTCGTTTGGCGGTTGACGAGCAGATGATGAAGGAAATTGCAGCCATAAAAAGTGCTGTGAATCCGGATGAAATCCTGTTTGTTGTTGACTCGATGACAGGACAGGATGCCGTAAATACAGCCAAAGAATTTAACGACCGACTCGATTTCGACGGCGTTGTGCTGACCAAACTTGATGGGGATACCCGCGGTGGTGCTGCGCTTTCTATCCGCGCGGTAGTTGAAAAACCCATCAAATTTGTGGGTACCGGCGAAAAAATGGATGCCATCGATATTTTCCACCCCGATCGTATGGCCGACCGTATTCTCGGGATGGGTGACATTGTTTCGCTGGTTGAAAAAGCACAGGAACAGTTTGATGCCGAAGAAGCCCGGAAACTCCAGAAAAAACTGGCTCAGAATACCTTCAATTTTAACGACTTCCTGAAACAGATCGGCCAGATCAAAAAAATGGGTAACCTGAAAGATGTGGTCGGGATGATTCCGGGAATGAGCAAAGCCATGAAAAACCTGGACATTGACAACGACGCTTTTAAACATATCGAAGCCATCATTCATTCAATGACTCCCTACGAACGCGAAAATCCGGCCATCATTAACGGTACCCGCCGCAAACGTATTGCTGATGGTTCGGGAACTGATGTTCAGGAGGTAAACCGACTGTTAAAACAATTCGATGAAACCCGCCGGATGATGAAAATGGTATCTCAGGGCAACAACATGCAGCGCGTAATGGGCAGCATGAAAAAAAGATAAGAAGCCCCGCCAACTCCCCCACGGGGGAGAGAATGATAAACTAACTGGAAATTTCGGACTTCCGACTTCGGACTTCTGACAAAATATTAGAATTCTATGGTACTGATTGACGGAAACAAAGTATCTGCTGAAATAAAGCAGGAAATTGCTGCAGAGGTTGCTGCAATGGTGAAAGAGGGGAAAAAGCAACCGCACCTGGCTGCTGTTCTGGTGGGACACGATGGTGGCAGTGAAACCTACGTGGCTTACAAAATTAAAGACTGTGAGGCAGTTGGATTTAAGTCGTCATTGATTCGTTACGAAGATGATGTTACCGAGGCTGAACTTCTGGCCAAGATAAAAGAACTGAACGAAGATGATGATTTGGATGGTTTTATCGTTCAATTACCGCTGCCAAAACATATTTCGGAACAAAAAGTAATCGAAGCCATCGACCCGAAAAAGGATGTGGATGGATTTCATCCGGTGAATGTGGGCAGAATGGTAATCGGACTTCCTGCTTATGTTTCGGCTACACCCTATGGAATTGTGGAACTGATAAAACGCTATAAAATTGAGACCAACGGAAAAAATTGTGTGATCATTGGCCGCAGCAATATTGTTGGCCGACCGCTGAGCGTGCTGATGTCGCAGAAAGCGGTGAATGCCACGGTTACCGTTGCTCACAGCCGCACCGAAAACCTGGAGGAAATCTGCCGGAAAGCGGATATTCTGATCGCTGCCATTGGTGCTCCGGGTTTTGTAAAAGGTAACATGGTAAAAGATGGCGCAGTTGTAATTGACGTTGGAACAACCCGCGTAAAATCTGATGAAACAAAATCGGGATTCCGTTTGAAAGGTGATGTTTTGTTTGAGGAAGTGGCTGAAAAATGCAGTTACATCACTCCGGTTCCCGGCGGCGTTGGCCCGATGACCAGGGTTTCACTTTTGCAAAACACATTGCTGGCTGCCAAAAAGAAAATTTACGGATAGAATAACTAACATAAAGGAGGGCTGACCTCCTTTTTTGTTATTGTATGTTTCTGATTTGTTGTGAATCATAACACAAAATAAATCAGGTAATAGGAACTAATGATTATTTTTCTAATTTTGGTGGCAACTGAAAAACCAAATTAGTCGAGAATGGAAAGTGTTGAGAATAAGGGCGAAAAAGGATCGGAGAGTATTTTTAATCAGGATGTTTATTCGAAAGTTGTAAGGGCTGGTAAAAGAACTTATTTCTTTGATGTTAAAAGTACCCGGAACGAAGAGTATTATTTAACCATTACCGAAAGCAAAAAACAGTTTGAGGACAATGGCAACTTTCATTACGAAAAACATAAAATTTTTCTGTATCGCGAAGATTTTGAGAAATTTACCGATTGCCTGCAGGAAATAATTGATTTTATCAGTAATAACCAGGAACAACCCGCTAAGCGTTTTCCTCAAAATGAAGGCGAAGAACAAGTTGGAAGTTTTACAAAAGTTGAGTTTGACGATATTTAAAACATTTTTCAGACAAGTTCACTTAATTCGAGCCAGCGCAACTCTTTTTCATCCAGCAACGATTTAATTTTCATTAATTCTTCCGACATCCAGAACAGTTCTTCGTGCGGCATTGTCCCCGAATTCAGTGCATTTTCCAATTCTGTTTTCTCAGCTTCCAGATTTTCAATTTCAGTACCCAATAATTCAAATTCACGCTGTTCTTTAAACGTAAGTTTGGTTTTTACCTGCTGAACATTTGACCTCACAGGTTTTTTCTCAGGCTCTTTATTCCTGAGCTCATTTTTGGCTTTTTCAAGTTCAATTTCAACTTTGTTGCGGTAAATCGTATAATTTCCCGGGAAATCGGTGACTTTTCCTTCGCCTTCAAACACAAACAGGTGGTCAACTATTTTATCCATAAAAAACCTGTCGTGCGAAACCACCACCACGCAACCCGAAAATGATTTCAGATAATCTTCGAGTACATTCAATGTTAAAATATCAAGGTCGTTGGTGGGTTCATCCAGAATCAGAAAATTGGGATTCTGCATCAGAACCGTGCACAGGTAAAGTCTGCGGCGCTCTCCACCACTCAGTTTTTCGATGTAATTGTATTGCGCATCGGGTGGAAACAAAAAATGGGTCAGCATTTGTGAGGCGCTCATTTTTGTCCCGTCTTCAAAAGAGATAAACTCAGCAATTTTATTTACGGCATCAATAACCCTGTCGCCGGGGTCAAATTCAATCCCCTCTTGTTTATAATAGCCAAATTTGATGGTTTGCCCGATTTCAATGGTGCCGGAATCGGGTTGAATGGTTTGTGTCAGCAGGTTCAGAAACGTTGATTTGCCGGTTCCGTTGTCCCCGATTATCCCCACTTTTTCAGCCCTCGAAAATTTATAAGTGAAACTTTCGATGAGTTTAACACCCGGGTACGATTTGGAAACATTTTCGAGTTCTGCAATTTTGGACCCCATTCTGGCTGATTTTACATTGAGGTTTATTGCGTCATCGTAGTTTTTTTGCGAGGCTTTTTCTTTTAAATCGTAAAATGCATTAATGCGGTATTTGGCTTTGTGGCTGCGGGCCTGGGGCATCCGTCGCATCCATTCAATTTCGGTTCTGAGAAGGTTTTTTGCTTTTGTTACTGCTGCCTGTTGCGATTCAATCCGTTCGTTTCTTTTTTCAAGAAAATACGAGTAGTTCCCGAGATAACGGTAAATCTGGTTGTCCTCCATTTCGATGATTTCGTTGCAAACACGGTCGAGAAAATAGCGGTCGTGTGTAACCATCAGCAACGTCGATTTTGTTTTATCGAGGTATTCTTCCAGCCACTCAATCATATCCAGATCGAGGTGGTTGGTGGGTTCGTCCAGAATCAGCAGGTCGGGTTTGTTGATCAGTACTTTGGCAAGAGCCAGCCTTTTTCTCTGTCCGCCCGACAATTCAGCAACTCTTTGTTCAAACTGGGTTATTTTAAGCTGAGTGAGAATTTGTTTGATTTCAACTTCAAAATCCCAGGCACCCAATTCATCCATTTTGGCCGAAATCTCAGCAATTTTGTGTTGGTCGTTTTTACTCACCGCCAGTTCGAAAGCTTTTACTGTCTTTACTTTTTCGTTTTCGGTGACAAAAATTTCTTCAAGAACAGTATGAATGGGATTCAGATCCGGAATCTGTTCGAAATAACCCAGCGAAATATCGTTTGTGAGCGTTATTTTTCCTGAATCAGCTCCCTCTTTTCCAACCAGAATGTCGAGCAGTGTTGATTTTCCGGTGCCGTTCCGGGCAATGAGCGCCACTTTCTGTCCTTCGAAAATGGTAAGTGAAATGTTTTCGAATAACAAAGTTTCGCCAAAGCGTTTTGATAAATTTTCCCCCTGAAGAAGTGGTCTCATTTTTCTGTTTTTTAAGTCATTTAATTGGAAACTTCTTCTTCATTAAAAGTTTCAGGAACCGAATCATTAATGCTGGCTTTTGGTTCCGTTTTTTTCTGATGATCAAAAAACATAGAAAGAAATGCCGGAATATACGTTGAGGTATAGCTGTTTGGTGAATTGGTAAGTACAGCAATTCCGACTTCAGAATCGTGGCAAACTGCAATTTCAGATTGGTAACCCTGAACAAAACCACTGTGCTGGGCAATTGTATGGTTTTTGAAATGAATAATTCTCCAGCCCAGCGCATAATATTTGGTACCCAGAGCACCCCAGTTTCTGTAATAGCTGCGTTTCAGAATCGATTCGATTTGCGGTGTAAAAGTTATTTTCCGGGCATCTTCAGAAAAAAGATCATCATCTTTTGATGAAATTGCCAGAAGGAATTGCCCCATATCAGAAATGCTGGCGTTAACACCGGCAGCTGGTGCAGTTGTATAATACCGGTTATTCAGTTTTAAAGGAGTGTAAACCGGTTTTTCCGGGTTTCCGGTTTGTTGATGCGGATAGGCTTTGTCGGGATTCTGACTGAAAGATTCAAAATCCAGTGAAGCGTCCTTCATTTCGAAAGGTTCGAAAATTTTCTCCTGCATCACCTGGTTGAATGGCTTTTGAACTTTTGCTTCAACCACCGGGGCGAAAACACTGTACATCACGTTTTGGTATGCATAAATGGTTCCGGGAGGGGCCGCAATTTCGGCTTCATTCAGCCGCGCAAAAATCTGGTCAAATGGTACATGGTCTTCCACCATCATATCGAAAGCGTGTGGAACTAATCCCGACGAGTGACTCAATAATTGGCGCACGGTAACATTTTGTGTATTACTGTCATTTGCCAACCTGAATTCAGGCAGGATATTTACAACTTTTTCATTAAGGTCAATCACTTTTTCTTCCGCAAGAATTCCGGCAAGTACACCAGTAACCGTTTTTGAAACAGAAGCCAGTCTGAAGATTGTATGTTCATCAATCGAATCATTTTCACCTGCTTTTCTCACTCCATAACATTTCGTCATCACCACCTGGCCTTTGTAAGTAATTACAACTGTACTTCCCACTGCATTGGCTTCGCGGTTTCCTGCATAATAAATGCTGTCGAATTTGTCGAGCACTTCCCTGATTTCTTTTGAATGGTCAATTTTTACAACCTTTTCAATGATTTCTTCGGTTGTCCCACGGTTCAGATAAAGAAACGAAGTAACCAGTGCGGTAATTATGAGAATGATAACAGTATATTGAAGTGCTTTGTAACTACGTTTTGCCATTGAAATTTCCTGCCAGTTTTGAAAAATTCAGCGCCGAAGATACGAAATATGATTCAGAATGAACTTCGTGATTAATTTGAGCAGATTGTTTTATCGAAGAAAGTAAAAAGGAAAAGCCGGACCTCATCCGGCTTTTATTTGTTTGTTTAATACAATGCAGTAAAAATAACTACTTCAAATCAGTACACATAGAAATAACTATTTTCTGCTTAGGTCGGTTTATTAGACTTCGCAAATAGCCATTAGTTACAGACCGATCGAAAAAAATCATTTAATTTCGGCAAAAAAACAGATGGTAATGCAGAAAAAGGAGCTATTTGATTTTGTTACAGATTATTTCCGGCGCGAAATGCCGGTTGCCGAAACCGAACTTGAATACAACGGTAATCCGTTTAATTTACTTGTCGCTGTAATTCTCTCGGCACAATGCACCGATAAAAGGGTAAACCAGATCACTCCCGATTTATTAAGGAGATTCCCGACACCTCAAAAAATGGCAGAAGCCGATTCTACAGAAGTTTTTGATTATATCAGAAGTTGTTCGTATCCGAATAATAAAGCAAAACACCTGGTGGGCATGGCGCAAAAATTAGTTGAATTATTTAACGGACAGGTTCCCGACAATATTGATGATTTGCAAAAATTGCCGGGTGTGGGGCGAAAAACTGCCAATGTAATTGCATCGGTGGTTTACAACCAGCCCGCATTGGCGGTAGATACGCATGTTTTCAGGGTGGCAGCGCGTATTGGTTTAAGCGAAAATGCAAAAACACCTCTTGCAACCGAACAGCAACTAATTGAATATTTTCCGGGTGAATTACTGCCCAAAGCACATCACTGGCTGATTCTCCATGGCCGTTATGTTTGCGTGGCCCGAAATCCGAAATGCGACAATTGCGGATTAACTTCTGTCTGCAAATACTATAACGAGGAGATTTTTAAAAAGAGTAAAGTTCAGAAAGTATAATTTATAAAAAGTCCAGATCTAATAAGTGAATTGTTTTGAGTGTTGAATTTCAGTCAGATATGAATGTTGGATTAATAACATGTTATTAATTAATTGTAAGCCCGGAATTATTGTAAAAGGCAAAGTTTGATTTTTATCGAAACTTATTACATTTGCGCAAAGGAAAATGTTTAACTAAAAAATCGCTGTTATGGCATATAAAATTTCTGAAGAGTGTATTGCATGTGGAACATGCATTGACGAGTGTCCGGTTGATGCAATTACTGAAGGTGATATCTATAAAATTGATCCGAACCTTTGCACCGACTGTGGTTCATGTGCTGAAGTTTGCCCGGTTGAAGCTATTTCGGTAGACGAATAATCCGGACAAGATAATTTATTTCAGGCCTGTTCTGTTTACCAGAGCAGGCCATTTTATTTGTGTCTTACCGATGATTCCCTGATTATCAGATCGGTGGGCAAAACAATAGTCTGAAATTCGATTTCCTTTTGTTTATTTAAAATCTGTTCGATCAGTAAATCAGCCGATTTAATCCCAATTAAAAAACCCGGCTGCATAACCGTACTAATCGAGGGTGTCACCATTTCTGAAAACGGCTCGTTGCTGAATCCAACCACTGCAATATCATCCGGTACTTTGTATCCGTTATTTTTCAGATGAAAGATCACACTCTGCGCGGTGGTATCATTGGCACAGAAGATGGCATCGGGTTTTTCTGAAAGATTCAATAGTTTTTGCACTGCATCAATTCCCTGTTCGCGTGTCAGGTTGTTATTTATTACCAGAGATTCATCATTATTCAGCCCCAGATCGGATAGCGCTTTAAAATAGCCTTCCTGCCTGTTTTTGTAAATATTCAGGTTTAACGGGCCGCCAATATGGGCTATTCTTATTGACCCCATTTCTGCCAGATGCCTTGTAGCCCGGTATGCTCCTCCGAAATCGTCAACCACAATTTTGTGAGATTTAATTTCGTCCACCACACGATCAAAAAATACAATCGGGATATTTTTGGAGGTAAAAAGTTTGAGGTGATCAAAATTAGTGGTTTCCATTGCGATTGAAATAATAACTCCATCCACCCTGTTTGCAAAAAGTGTTTGCGCAATTTTGCTTTCTTTCTCCAGAAGATCGTTTGATTGTGAAATGGTTACTGTAAACCCCTTTTTGTATGCAACTTCTTCAATTCCACTAATTACCGATGAAAAGAAATGACGATTGATTAAAGGTACAATTACGCCGATTGTATTGGTGCGTTTTGTTCTGAAATTGGCTGCCAGCGTATTGGGCCGGTAACCCATTTCTTCTGCTGTATCATTAATCAGTTTTCGCGTAGCCTCACTAATAATCGGATTATTCTTCAAAGCTCTCGAAACCGTGGATGCCGAAATATTCAGTTTTTTGGCAATGTCGTGAATAGTCGTTTCAAATTGGTCTGACATTTTGTTTTATTTGGAGTAAAAGTAACCAATTATTTTTTTGCAATCGATTGCAAATAGCTTTTTTATTCTAATTTTGTTTGTTGTAATAATTGAATCTGAATTTTAATTTGATAATAAATTATTATAAATCAGTATTTTAAATAAATCAGAATATATCACCAGTAAAATAACAGGCAATGAGTACAAATTACGAAGAGAGATACAATTATCACCCGGATGATTTTAAAAACTATGATACATCCCGCATCAGGAAGGAATTTCTGGTTGAAAAACTGATGGAGCCCGATATGATAAACCTGGTATATTCAGTGATTGAAAGGTTTATTGTTGGCGGAGCAGTTCCTGTAAACAAGGCATTAAAACTTGAACCGATTGATCCGTTGAAAGCTTCCTATTTCTGTGAAAGGCGTGAAGTTGGCATAATCAATGTAGGCGGTGCCGGATCAATTGAAGTGGACGGATCAGTGTATTCAATGAATCACAAAGACGCAATTTATATAGGCAAAGGCAGTCGCGATGTTACTTTTAAATCGGTTGATCCGGGAAATCCGGCACATTTTTATATTAATTCGGCATCGGCTCACAAAGAGTATCCGGTTAAACACGTAACACTTGACAAAGCTAACAAGCTTCATTTGGGTTCATTGCAAACTTCTAACGAAAGAACGATTAACCAGTTGCTCATCAATTCGGTGGTTGAAACATGCCAGTTGCAAATGGGTATGACAGAATTAAAACCCGGGAGTGTTTGGAATACAATGCCTCCTCATTTGCACAGTCGCAGAAATGAGGTGTATTTTTATTTCAATGTTCCGGATGGGCAGGCAATTTGTCATTTTATGGGACAACCACAGGAAACACGCCACATTTGGATGCAAAATGAACAGGCTGTAATCTCTCCCAACTGGTCAATTCATTCGGCAGCCGGAACAAGTAATTATAACTTCATCTGGGGAATGGCAGGCGAGAACCTGGATTATGCTGACATGGATGCCATTAAACCAACAGAACTCAGATAAAAAGTACAAAGTATTGAGCACAGCGCATTGATTGTGAAGAGTTTAAATTTTTAAATACTCAGCACACAGTCTTGAAGTCTCACTACTCACTACTTATATCTCACCTCTTAAATTTCAATAATATGATACAACAACTATTCGACCTGACAGAGAAAGTGGCTTTAATTACCGGAGGAACACACGGAATTGGAATGGCAATTGGGAAAGTTCTGGGAAAGGCCGGGGCAAAAATTTGCGTGAATGATCTTTCAGAGGAAAAACTCCTGAACTGCAAAACTGAATTTGCAACAGCCGGAATCGATGTTTTTACGGTTGTTTTTGATGTGACCAGCGAATCGGATGTTGACCGAGGTATTTCAATTATCGAAAAAGAAGTTGGTAAAATTGACATTCTTGTGAATAATGCAGGAATTATTAAACGCATACCAATTCTGGATATGCCGCTGGCCGATTTTAAGCAAGTGCTGGAAGTTGATCTGGTGGCTCCGCTGATTGTTTCAAAACGTGTGGCGCCCGGGATGATTGAAAAGCGTGCCGGAAAAATCATCAATATGTGCTCGATGATGAGTATCTATGGACGAAATACAGTATCGGCCTATGCCGCGGCCAAGGGAGGTCTGAAACTTCTTACCGCCAACATGACCTGTGAATGGGCGAAATACAATATTCAAATCAATGGCATTGGACCGGGTTATATTGCCACTTCACAAACTGCTGCAATCAGGGAAGGAAATCATCCGTTTAACGATCTTGTGATGACAAGAACACCTGCAGGCAGATGGGGAGAGCCCGAAGATGTTGGCAATGCCGCTTTATTTCTTGCATCAAAAGCAAGTGATTTTGTGAATGGCCATATTTTGTTTGTGGATGGTGGTATTCTCGCAAACTTTGGCTATGTAAAAGGCGAAAACGATATCTAAAACCAGTGTTTTAATCAATGTAATACTTTATGAGAAATCTGTTTTTTGCTACATATTTATGTGCAATATCATTAATATCCTGCAACGAAATTCCAGCTTTTTTGATTAAAAATGAGCTCGATATTGACCGTCAGGATGAAGTGATTGTACTTACCAGAACGCTTATTGAACAGAAACTTCAGACTGAAGAAGGTTTTTTTCCTGTTTTTGAAATCGATGGTCAGGTTTTGCCCGGTCAGTTCGATGATTTGGATGGTGATGGAAACTGGGATGAAGCCGCAATACTTGTTAATTTAAAAGCACTTCAGGAATCCAAAATCAAATTAAGAAATGTTGCCACTTCAAATTATCCGGTATTCGAGAAACGTACAAATATCAGGCTGGGCATTTTACAGGATGATGGTTCTTACAAAGAAGTGGATGAATACAATGCGCTTCCTTGCAGCGACGGATTTGAAATTATTGCCCAGGCTGAAAGTGTAAATTGGGAAAACGATAAAATTGCTTTTCGCGTGTATTTCGATTGCCGGAATGTAAAAGACCTTTTTGGCAAGTTAAAACCGGAAATGATCATCGATAAAATTCATACGCCTGAACTGCCGGATTATCACAATCTGGCCGATTGGGGAATGGATGTCCTTCATTGCGGCAGTTCGCTGGGTTCAGGAGGTCTGGCGCTGATGAGAAATGATTCATTGTTCAGGTTGGGTTCAACGGATGTTTACAGGTATAAAAAAATAGTGGAAGGACCTGTGCGATCGGTGTTTGAATTAAATTACGCCGGTTGGCATGTTGAGGGTGATAGTTTGGAAGCAACGGAAAAAATAACAATTTACCCGGGCAAATACTGGTTCGAGTCGGATGTTACAATCAATGGAATCAGAGATGGTGATCTGGTTGTTACAGGTATTGTAACTTCGTGGCTTAAAAAGGAACCATTTAAGATGTCGGCGGGAGAATTTACTTGCATTGGAACACACGATGTTCAGTCGCTGAACAAAGATGAACTGGGAATGGCAGTGTTGGTTCCAGCCGGTGAAACAGGGAAAATTTCAAAAACAACAAACATCGATTTCTTTAAACTGGGTAATCAAACGGTGATAGAAAAAAGTTTCAGTAATATTATTTCAGAAACCTATTATATCAGTCAGATTATAAATTCAGGAGTGCCGGCAAAACATTATTTCAGTGCAGTGTGGGGGCTTGAAAAAGAACAGTGGAAAACAGAAGAAGGATTTAAAAAATATCTTTCAGAAGAAGCAGAGAAACTTTCATCACCACTGAAAGTTTATTAATCAGGTTTTACGACAAAAAGAAAACGTTACATAAATTGATTCATGTAACGTTTTCTCTTTTTAAATTAATCCGTATTTATCAAAATAACATGATTTGTATCCAGCCCTGAATGATTTCACCGGTTTCGGGATCAAGCTGGGAGCCGTGCATGCTATGTGGAATTGAATAAACAAGTATCATTACAATGGAAGCAACGATGGTATAAAGAGGACGTTCTTTTTTGCGGTTCATTACCCAGGCAAGCCCCCAGAAAAGAAATGAAACCAGCGTTTTGTTGTCCGTAAGATCCCAGGCAAACGGAATACCAGCCCAAAACTCACCAAATGCGTATTTTTGCACTATTGGGCCAAGAATCATTCCACCAATGAAAAGGAAAATTACTGTTAAAGTGCCATAAAATCTGAACTTAGCATGTTTGAAAAAAGCCATTATACCGGCAACATTTCCTAAAAACATCGCAAAAAACATTAAAATAATATGGGGTATCAATACAAAAGCTGGTACATGTCCTTTGAATCTGATAATTACAGGTTCACTTTTATTCAGTGCATATTCCGAATTGTTTTTATACAAACTTACTTTATATTCATATTTTCCGGCAGGTGGTAATTTGGGCAAAAACGCAATCAGGTTCTCTCCTTCTCTCTTAAAATCAATGATTGTCCAGTCGTTTTTTGTAGGATACAATTTAAACATCATCTTTCCGGTAACTTCCGGGTCGGGAACAGCAAGTTGTATTTTGCAATCGGACTCACCTCCGTGGCTGCGCACAAGTTTGAAATTGTAAACAACATTCTCAATTGTTGCACTGACTTTTTTATCATATGTTGGTCCGGTTCTGCGCTGGTATATGATAGCTGCGAAAGTTATAATTACTGCCAGTGTCCAATATAAAACAGATTTCATGAGAGCACTTTTTTTTTGATTTATGCAAGTATAACAGGATTTTGTGAGTTTTGTTGTGACATTTTTTTATTTGTCAGAAGGTAAATTCTAATTTATTTTAAGTCAGTTTGTTGTGAAGGATTTGCACGATATTGACAGATGTTGATAAAAAAATATATGTTATTTAACATGTATTTAAAAGCATAAGGCATCTGATAAAAATGTAACTTTAACTAACTTTAACAATTATTTAATATTCCATGATGGGTATTAAAGCTTGTTGAACAAAAACTAACTAATACAAACTAAAGATTTAAAAAATAAAGCTTATGACCTGACATTCAAATTTATCTGAATTATATCAGACTATCTTACCAATTTAAAATTAATTTAAACTAAAAATGTATGGAAAAAAAGTGCTTTAGAGGCTTTATTGCCTTTTTATTGCTTGTTGTTGGTATGGCTTTTTCTACAGGGCTATATGCGCAGCAGAAGACCATTTCCGGGAAAATTACTGATTCAGGTAATAATCCTTTACCCGGTGTTTCAGTGGTAGTTAAAGGTACAACAGTCGGAACAGTCACTGATGTTGATGGTAATTATAATTTACCAATTCCGGCTGATGCTAAGTTGTTATTGTATTCTTACATTGGAATGACGACACAGGAAGTTGCCGTAGGCGATCAGTCAGAAATCAATGTGATTTTACAGGAAGATGTTGTTGGTCTGGATGAAGTGGTGGTTGTGGGGTATGGAACACGGATCAAAGAAGAAATTACGGGTTCTGTCTCTACTGTTTCTGCCGACCAGTTGCAAACGTCAAACTCTGTCAGTTTAATGAACAGGGTACAAGGACAGGTGTCTGGGGTTACAGTCACAAACTCTAACCGTCCTGGTGGTGACGCAACTATCCGTATCCGTGGTATTGGTACCATTAATGACGCCAACCCATTGTACGTTATCGACGGAGTTCCGGTTGGACCCGGTAACAATGTTAATCCTGACGATGTTGAATCAATTTCAATCTTGAAAGATGCTTCTTCATCAGCAATTTACGGAACGAGAGGAGCTAACGGAGTTGTTTTAATAACAACCAAAAAAGGTCAGTTAAACCAGGCGCCAACTGTCAACTTCAACTTTAAGGTAGGTGTTAACTCAGCTTCCAACCAGTATGATCTGCTGAATACAAAAGAATATTCTGAAGCAGTATGGTTATCGTATAAAAACAGGGGAGTAGCTCCCAATCATGGTCAATATGGTAAAGGAGCCACACCGGTGATTCCTGATTATATTTTGCCGGCAGGTACCATGGAAGGTGCAGCATCTGTTGATCCGGCACTTTATAAATATCCGGATTATCAGATTTTTAAAGCCAATAAACAGGGAACAAACTGGTATGACGAAATCTATCAGAATGGTGTTGTTCAGCAATACGATTTGTCAGTTGCCGGAGGTGGTAAAAATGGAACCTATTCTTTTTCTGGTGGTTATTTAGATGAAGAAGGAATTCTGATTCACACCAAGTTTAAAAGGTACAATTTCAGGATGAACTCTGAAGCCAAGTTTAACGACTGGTTTAAAGCGGGAGAATCAATCCAGGCCATTTTTATTGATGAGTATGGTAATCTTGGTAATAATGGAGAAGGAACACCAATTTCTCATGCTTATCGCGCCCAGCCAATTATTCCGGTATATGATATTGCAGGTAACTTTGCAGGTTCAAGAGCACCTGAAATGGGTAATGCTGAAAACCCGGTTGCTCTCTTGTACAGAGCACGGAATAATAACGGAAAATGGCAAAGAGTTTTAGGAAATGTGTATAGTGAAATATATTTTCTTAAAAACTTTACATTGAAATCGCTATTTGGTTATAACTGGGGGCAATGGAACGCTAAAAGTTATATTATACCAAACTATGAAATGTCGGAACCTAATAAAGTAAATGGGATGAATGCAGATTCAAACTATGATCTTTTATGGAACTGGACGAATACCTTAAATTATAGTACCACATTTAATGACATTCATAAAATTAATGTAGTTGTAGGTACTGAAGCTGTAGAAGATAATTATCAGTCATTAAATGCAAGCCGCAGGGTTTATTTTTCTGAAGACCCAAAATATATGCAGCTTAATTCGGGTGAAGAAAATAAAGATAACAGTGGTTCTCAGTCACAATGGTCATTATTTTCACAATTTGCACGTTTGAATTACGACCTGATGGGCAGGTATTATCTGGAAGCATCTGTTCGTCGTGATGGTTCTTCCCGATTCAGTGAAGAAAACCGATACGGCGTTTTCCCGGCAGTGTCAGCAGGCTGGTTGATGACCGAAGAAAATTTCATGGATGGTTCGGAAAACTGGCTCGACATGTTGAAACTGAGACTTGGTTATGGAGTTTTAGGTAACGATCGAATTGGAAATTATAATTCATATACAACCTTTGCCAGTAATAAATATACTGCTGCTTACGACTTTAATGGAACCAATACAAGTGCAGTTACAGGGTTTCAGCCGTCAGCCCTCGGCAATACCGATGTAACTTGGGAAACCACAAAAACTCTAGACTTTGGTATTGAAGGTGTATTGTTTAACAGGACGCTTGATTTTACTTTGGATATCTGGAACAGGAATACTTCAAACATGTTGGTACAGGATCCTATACCCGAAGTAATGGGATTGGCAAGTGCTCCATATGTAAATATCGGTGAAATGAAAAACACCGGATTTGATATTGAAATCGGTTATAACAATACTGCTTTTGATGGCGAATTAAAATATCGGATTGCAGCAACTGGTTCGCATTACAAAAACGAAGTTGTAAGTCTTTATAGCGATCCGAACAGATTCGGTAATGGAGCTAACGAACGCCAGATGTTATACAGCCGTTATGCTGTCGGACATGCATTCCCTGAATTCTGGGGCTATGAAGTGGAAGGAATTTTCCAGACCCAGGCTGAAGCCGATGCACATCCGCAGTTTGGAACAACATCTTATAATGCACCCGGCCATTTCAAATATAAAGATGTAAACGGCAGGGATGCAGACGGTAATCTTACCGGTCAACCGGATGGTAAACTTAATGTTGACGACCGTACCTGGATTGGCAGCCCGCATCCCGATTTTACAGGTGGTTTAACCATTGATTTGGCATGGAAGGGGTTTGATCTGAATATGTTCTTCTATTCCAGTATTGGTAACGACATGATTAACTATGTTACCCGTTGGATTGACTATGGACAGTTTAATGGTAACTTAAGCAGGAAAGCTTTATATGAATCGTGGGGAAGTCCGTATCTGAATGGAAATAATGCAGCCGCATCGCTTCCGATGCTTGATCAGAATAGTAATTCACAGGAACCTTCTTCTGCTTTTGTTCAGGATGCTTCATTCCTGAGAATGAAAAACCTGCAATTGGGTTATACTTTGCCCAAATCATTGTTAAATAAAGCTCAGATAAAGAATCTCTATATTTATCTGCAAATGTCGAACCTGTTTACAATTACAAGTTATGAAGGACTTGATCCTGAAGTAAATGCATCGGGTACATACATGGGTATGGATATGGGAGCATGGCCAACACCACGCCAGGTTACATTTGGTGTTCAGCTTGGTTTATAATAATAGGATTGTTTAAAATGAAAAGAATAAATAATATGAAAAAAATAGCGATAGCAATGGTCATGACCGTTTTACTGACCATTTCATTTTCATGTTCGGAAGATTTTCTGAATAAGGAACCTATGGGGGTAACTTCAGAAAACGTATTTTATAATGCAAAGGGAATTGATGCACTTTTAACCGGAACCTATTCCATGATTCGGGGAAGTGCATTGTGGACAGTATCCTGGGGCGCATCAATTCAAAACTGGACATATGGTTCAGCCGCTTCTGATGATGCTTATAAAGGATCGGAAATTACCGACCAGGTTCCGGTCAATGATATTGAACGCTGGGAAGTAACACCAACAAATGGTTATCCGGCTGATAAATGGAGACTTTGTATCGGGATGGGCGTTGACCGTGCCAATAAAACTATCAGGGTTATTAATAAATCACTTACCGACGGAACGATAACTCAGGCCCAGGCGTCTAATTATCTCGCCGAAGCAAGATTTCTCCGTGCTTTGTTCTATTTCGAAGCCAGACTGGTTTTTGGTGACTATGTACCGATTCTGGATGAAAATACACCTGATCCTAAAGTTGTTTCTAATGTGAATGCCGAAGGTGTGTTACTTAAATTCATTACCGACGATCTGAAGTTTGCTGCCGACAACCTTCCTGCATCACAGTCTCAGCCTGGCCGTCCAACAAAATATGCTGCAATGGCATTGGCTGCACGTGCTTATCTTCAGGATCTGAAATACACCGAAGCAAAACCATTGCTCGATGCAATTATTGCCAGTGGTAAATATTCGTTAATGGACAAATTCATCCAAAACTTTGAAATCGAAACGAATAATAACGAAGAATCGATTTTTGAAATTCAGGCAAATGTTAACGATATCAATGAATCATTGAATGCAGAAATGGGTATTGGTTTGAACTGGCCACACGGTGGTGACATTGGAATGTGCTGTGGATTCCACCAGCCTTCGCAAAACCTTGTAAATGCTTATAAAGTTGATACCAGCGGTCTGCCATTGTTTGATACTTTTAATAACACCGATTTCAAGAACGATCAAGGTATAAGTTCAGATGCTGAATTTATTCCGGATGATGTGACCCCGGTTGATCCGCGTCTTGATTTTACAGTAAGCCGTCGTGGTATTCCTTATAAAGACTGGGGAGTAAACCGTGGATCTGCCTGGGTGCGAAAACAATCGGAAGGTGGACCCTATTTGCCCGCGCCAAAACCATTCTTTAAAGAATCTGAGAGATATTCGCTTTCAACAACAACAGGATGGCAAACAGGCATTAATGCCAATAACTATCGGTATATCCGTTACAGCCATGTATTATTGTGGAGAGCCGAAGTAGCTGCCTTTGAAGGCGATGTGGCAAAAGCAAAAGAACTTGTAAACCTGATTCGTGAAAGGGCAGGCAATGACAAAGTGATGGGTAAAGTGAAGGTTTATAAACTACCGACAAATTTCTACCCGTGGGGAGCAACTGGCGATGTCGATTTTACTCAACCTGCAGCCAACTATAAAATTGGTATATACAGTGGCTTTGCCAGCAAGGAAGAAGCAATGAACGCCGTTCAGTGGGAACAGCGTCTGGAATTTGCAACCGAAGGTATGCGTTTCTTTGATCTTCGCCGTTGGGATAAACTACCCAATAAAATTGGTGGGAAATCAATGGCTGAAATCCTGAATTCATTTGCAACGGGTGACCTTAGGGTGCGTGCATTTATGCAGGGGGCTAATTTCAGCGAAGCCGACAAATATATGCCAATACCTCAGGGACAGATAGATTTGCAGCCCGGTGTTATTGAACAACGACCGGAGTACAAATAAGGTTCTTTAGATTTCAAATTCAAAGAGGGGGCAGTTTTTGTCCCCTCTTTTGTTTTAATATCTGTCCCGTCCTGAAATAAGTTGACACAAAAACGACTTATTATGGAAAAGCAAAG
>DAINOH010000052.1:0-33315 GCA_036735485.1 Draconibacterium sp.
AAACATTGCCCGTTTTATACCTTCGGTCCCCGGCTATATCTATGCGGTTCACAACAAAGATTTGTATGTCAACCTGTTTATTTCGAACAGTTCTGAACTCAAGGTTGAAGACAAAACCGTCAGCCTGAAACAGACCACCAATTACCCCTGGACAGGCGACATTCAGCTTGAAGTTACGCCAAAGAAAAAGCAGGATTTCAACCTGAAAATCCGTGTTCCGGGATGGGTGCAGGGACACGTGGTACCCAGCGATTTGTACAGTTACATCGATAAAAAGAAACTTTCGTACGCGGTGAAAGTGAACGGACAGCCAGTTGAAAGTCAACTCGTCAACGGTTATTTCACCATAACACGCACATGGACAAAAGGCGACAAAGTGGAAATCCATTTCGATATGGAGCCACGCACAGTAAAAGCCCATCCGCTGGTGGAAGCCGACCGCGGAAAAGTGGCCATTGAACGTGGACCAGTTGTTTATTGCGCCGAATGGCCTGACAACGACTTTAGTGTTCGCAGTGCCATTTTGCCGCAAAAACCGGTTTTTACAGTTGAAAATAAACCGGAACTTTTATACGGTTTGACAATGATTCATACCGATGCACAAATACTTTCATACAATAACGCCGGGAAAATTGAAGTGAAAGATGTAAAACTGAACATGATTCCCTACTACGCCTGGGCACACCGCGGAAGCGGAGAAATGACGGTCTGGCTCTCGAACGACCTGAGTTCAAGTCGCCCGGTGTTACCGCCAACCATTGCCTCTGAAAGCAAAATTGAAGCCTCACACCCGGCAAAATCCATCGGCGCCGTCAACGACAGGCTCATCCCGAAAGATGAAAAAGACAGCTCTGTTCCTTACTACCACTGGTGGCCGAAATCGGGCACAACCGAATGGATATCCTACAGTTTTGATTCGGAAAAAACAATCAGCAGCAGTGCAGTTTACTGGTACGACGATGGTCCATGGGGTGGTTGCCGCATTCCGGCAAGCTGGAAAATTTATTACAAAGACACTGCCGGCAACTGGCTTCCGGTTGAAAATACAACGCCGTATGCAGTGATAAAAGGCGTTGCCAACGAAGTTTCGTTTACCCCTGTTAGAACATCAGCCGTCAAGCTTGAAGTAAAACTGCCTGCCGACAATGCTGCCGGCGTATTTGAATGGGAAGTGGAATAAAATTCACCCTGAAACAACCAAAATTGAATGAACATGAAGAGACAAACCATTATATCACTTTTTTTTGCGGGAATATTGGCGACTGCCTGCCAGACCAAAACAGAGGAAACGGCTGGTCCGCTCACTCCTGTACCCTTTACGGCAGTGCACCTGCATGATGATTTCTGGGCACCCAAAATAGAAACCAACCGCACGGTTTCCATTCCCTCAGCTTTTGGTAAATGCGAGGAAACAGGCCGTATGGACAACTTCGCACTTGCCGGCGGACTGATAAAATGCGAACACAAAGGAGATTTTCCGTTCGACGATACCGATGTTTACAAAGTTTTGGAAGGCGCTTCCTACACACTGGCTGTTCAATACGACGCCACACTCGATGCTTATCTCGACAGTGTAATCAACCTGATTGCCGCCGGCCAGGAAGAAGACGGATATATTTACACAAGCCTCACCAACCAATGCGACAGGCTGAAACCCTGGCATGGAAATGGCCGCTGGGACAGGCTGAACAGTCACGAACTCTACAATTGCGGTCACTTGTACGAAGCGGCGGTGGCACATTACCAGGCAACCGGAAAACGCAGTTTGCTGGATGTTGCCATCAAAAATGCAAACCTCATCAACGAAGTTTTCGGGCCCAGAGAAAACCAGAAGCAGGTTCCGTCGGGGCACCCGATTGTAGAGATGGCGCTGGTGAAACTTTACCGTGTTACCAACGACGAAAAATACCTGAAACTGTCCCGCTTTTTCATCAGTGAAACCGGAAAGGGAACCGACGGCCATAAACTGAGCGAATACAGCCAGGACCACAAACCCATTGCAGAACAGGACGAAGCGGTTGGTCATGCTGTGCGGTTGGGTTATTTGTACAGCGGCGTAACCGATGTGGCTTCGCTTTTGCACGACCAGGCACTGATGAATGCCACCAAAAAAGTGTGGGAAAACGTGGTGTCGAAAAAATTATACATCACCGGCGGAATCGGCTCACGAGCACAGGGCGAAGGTTTTGGACCGAACTACGAATTGCCGAACATGACCGGCTACTGCGAAACCTGTGCATCCATTTCAAACGTGTACTGGAATTACCGCTTGTTTCTGAACGAACACGACGCAAAATATTACGATGTGCTGGAACGTGCACTTTACAACGGTGTGATTTCGGGTGTTTCGCTGAGTGGCGACAAATTTTTCTACGACAACCCACTGGAATCGGTGCATAACCACGACCGCGCTCCCTGGTTCGGGTGTGCCTGCTGTCCGGGAAACATCACCCGGTTTATGGCTTCGGTACCGGGTTACGTTTATACAACCGATGCAAATTCAGTGTATGTAAACCTTTTTGCTGCCGGCGATGCCAGAATTCCGCTGGGGAACGATACCATTTCCATCAGCCAGCAAACCCGCTACCCGTGGGAAGGGCAGGTTGATATCAGCATTGAAAAAAGTAAAACAGCCAGGTTCAGTCTGAAAATCCGTATTCCGGGGTGGGCGCAGAACCAGCCAGTTCCATCTGATTTGTACCATTTTTCCGACCCGAATTCCGAAACTTTCAGTCTGAAAATCAATGGTAAAAACGAAAAAATTGCTCCTGAAAAGGGTTATATCCATCTGAATAAAAAATGGAAGGAAGGCGATGTAATCACCCTCAATTTCCCGATGCCGGTCCGTAAAATTGCTGCCCACGAAGCGGTGACCAACAACCAGGGTAAGCTGGCTTACCAGCGTGGCCCGCTTGTTTATTGTTTTGAGGACAAGGACAATAACAACGGTTTTATGTTCGATAATTTTGCAGGGGTTGAAGAAAATGTGGTGGCTGAATTTGATGCACAACTGCTGGGTGGTGTGGTAAAACTAAAGATGAAAGGCAACAAAATCAGCCTTCAGAAAGATAAAAATGTTTCAGAACCCGCTGATTTAACAGCTATTCCGTATTACGCATGGAACAACCGCGGAAAAGCCAACATGTTAATCTGGCTGCCCGACAACGAAAACACAACTGTTGCCAAACCAGCCCCGGCGCTGACCGACTCTGCAGAAATTACCGCATCAACCGATTATTATACAGGGCTTAATGATGGTTTCGATCCGAAAACTTCGGGCGACACAGACAAATCCTATTTCTACTGGTGGCAAAAAGAAGGCTCCGATGAGTGGGTGGAATACAATTTCACCGAACCAGTCAGCCTTTCCCAATCATCGGTTTACTGGCTGAACATGGACCACTACGATGGCAACTACCGGGCTCCCGAAAGCTGGTCGTTGCAGGTGAAAGACAGCAAGGGAAACTGGAAACCGGTGGAAACTGCTGACGCATATTCCACAGCCATCGACCAGTATAATACAGTAAAATTCGCCCCGGTCATAACCAAGGCAATCAGGCTGAACGCCAGACTGCAGAAAGATGCTTCGGGAGGAATTCATGAGTGGAAGGTGAACTGATATTATCGTTTTAAAACAAAGAAACTCAGTTGCAAAAAGAAAAAATGTATTTTCGGGAATAATTTTTTTTCGAAACTGAACCAGTGGCTAATAAAACTTCAGAATAAACCAAATTTGAAAATTCAAATCAATGAAACAACTTGCTAAACCAACCATTCTGGCTCTTCTTTTTGCTTTAATTCTGGGAGCCTGTTCGAAAAAAAACGAAACCATCACAACCGGTGGCCCTGAAGTGGTCGCTTTTAAAGCGCTCCCCTTTCAGTTGAAAGATGTGAAACTGCTGGACGGGCCGTTTAAACATGCAACCGAACTGAATATTCAGTCGTTGCTGAATTATGAACCTGACCGTCTTTTATCGAAATTCAGAAGCGAAGCTGGTTTGAAACCCAAAGCCGAACCTTACGGAGGCTGGGAAGCCATGACCATTGCAGGGCACAGCCTCGGTCACTATCTCACCGCCTGCGCGTTGATGTACCAGTCAACCGGCGACCAGCGTTTCCTCGACCGTGTAAATTACATTGTGGCTGAACTCGACACCTGCCAGATGGCCGACAGTACCGGTTACATCGGCGCATTTCCAAAAGGAAAAAGAATTTTGGAAGATGAAGTAGCAAAGGGAAATATCCGCGCGCAGGGTTTCGATTTAAATGGAATTTGGGTTCCGTATTACACGCAGCACAAAGTAATGGCTGGTTTGTTTGAAGCGTACTATTTGTGTGGCAATCAAAAAGCACTCGAAATCAACAAACGTTTTGCCGACTGGCTTTATACCATTGTTTCGCCGCTGAACGACGAGCAGATTCAGAAGATGCTACATTGCGAACACGGCGGTATTAACGAATCGCTGGCAGAACTTTATGCAATTACCGGTGACAAAAAATACCTCGACATGTCGCGCATTTTCCATCACAAAGCCATTCTTGAACCGCTTTCGCAGGGAACCGATATTTTACCCGGGAAACATGCCAACACACAAATTCCAAAACTGGTTGGACTCGCCCGCAGATATGAATTGACAGCCGACACTACCGACCGCAAAACAGCAGAATTTTTCTGGAACCGCGTGGTCAACCATCATTCTTATGTAACCGGCGGACATTGCGACCATGAATATTTTGGTCCGGCTGACTCGCTGCGAAACCGGCTGAGCAACGAAACCACTGAATCCTGTAATGTTTATAACATGCTCAAACTCTCGGAACACCTGTTTGAGTGGGAAGCAAAACCCGAAGTAGCCGATTTTTACGAACGCGCACTTTTCAACCACATTCTTTCGTCGCAGCACCCTGAAACCGGTCGTGTGATTTATAATCTTTCACTCGAAATGGGCGGTTGCAAGGAGTACCAGAATCCCGAATGGTTTACCTGCTGCATAGGTTCGGGAATGGAAAACCATTCGAAATACGCCAAAAATATTTATTACCACACAAACGACGAATTGTACCTGTTTCAGTTTATTGCTTCGGAACTAAGCTGGGAAGCCAAAGGGTTGAAAGTAATTCAGAACACACAGTTTCCTGACGAGCAAAAAACAAAACTCGAATTCGTTTGCGAAAATCCGGTTCCGCTTACACTGAAAATCCGTTACCCGCACTGGGCCGAAAACGGCATGGAAATAAAAGTGAACGGAAAATCACAAAAAGTAAAATCGAAACCCGGCAGTTTTGTTTCGGTTGACAGGTATTGGAAAAACAACGACGTGGTGGAAATCAGTTTCCCGTTTTCGATTCGCATTGAAACCATGCCCGACGACACCAACCGGATTGCGTTATTTTATGGCCCGGTTGTACTGGCTGGCGACCTCGGCCCTGAACACGATTCGACGTCGGTTGACCCGATGTATGTGCCCGTGTTTTTGCCTGCCGATAACAATCCGGCGAATTGGCTGCAACCTGTTGACGGCGAAATCAACACGTTTAAAACAATAAATATCGGCCAGCCCAGAGACATTGTGCTGAAACCATTTTACAAAACCCACAACCGCAACTATTCGGTGTATTTCGACAGGTTTACACCCGAAAGCTGGGAAAAATTTAAGGCTAATTACCAGGCTGAACTGGAGAAAAAGAAACAAATTGAAGCTGCCACCATCGACTTTTTTCAACCCGGGGAAATGCAGCCCGAACGCAACCACAATTTCAAAGACATGAAAAGCTGGGTGGGCGAAAACAAACACCGCAAATTCAGGGAAATCGACCGTGGCGGCTGGTTCTCGTGTGAAATGAAAACCGGCGGAGTTCCTGTGAACCTGGTATTTGAATACTGGGGCGGTTATACCGGTTCGAAAACTTTTGATATTCTGGTAAACAACGAAAAAATTGCCACCGAGAATATTTCGAATAAAAAGCCGGGAGAATTTTTCGATGCTGTTTACGAAATTCCGGAAGCACTGATTGCCGGGAAAAAGCAGATTACCGTGAAAGTTGTACCCCATGAAGGTCATCGTGGCGGCCCGGTTTTCGGAATAAGAACGGTGAAAAAGGAATAGATTTGAAAGCCTGTTAACTGAGAAAGAACGATTACCTGATACAATTGTATTATCAGGTAATTTGTTAATTTGTTCCTGCTGATAGCGATTAGTTTACAGCACGGCAGCAATTTTCCGGATTCTGTTAAGTTTGTCGATAAATTTTTTGTTGCGTTTGGTTACAATCATGTTGTAACGCACCTGCATCCGAAGCAATGGTTCTGCTTCCAGCCCAAGTACGGCCTCGAAAAGCAATGCAAATTCGGTGTTAAGTGGTCGTTTGCCATTCAAAACTTCATTAAGCTGTGTATAGGGCACACCCATTTCACCAGCAAGCTTTCGTTGAGAAATTCCGCGATATTCTATTTCCTCCTTCAGGATTTCGCCTGGATGTGTTGGTTCGAAAGGTTCTAAATTGTTTGCAATCATATTTGGGTCAACTCCCGGAATAGTAATCATGTTTGCTTCATTTATAATGGTTTGACAAATCAACGATATTACAAATTGTAGCAACGGTTTGGTCACCAACAATTTTCTCTTCAAACTCTAAACGATATTGGTCGTTTAACCTGACAGATGATAATCCCTCCTTGTCGCCTTTCAGTTTTTCGTAATTCAACGAGTTGTATTTTTTTAAAGCCAACACATTCGGTTGGTCAATCATCAGGTCGATAACACGAACGTACTTTCTTATTATCTCTGGCTGAAAACGATGCTTCTTGCCGGATGTTCTTCCAGTTTGATACATCTCACGCAGATAATTCTGTTCAAAAGTGACATCCATTTCAATACGTTTTCTCAGACAAAGATAATATCATTTCTTGTGATGTTCACAAAAAAATGAACAAAGTTTGTTTCGAGTAGTTTCCTTAGCTAAAAAATTGATTGAATTTATTTTAGTCTGACTACATTACAATTTTTCAATGTACTCTTTCAGCGATGTGCCCAAAATATATGTCCAGCCTTCGATAAAATTTTCAACTTTCACATCCGGATTATCGGCGGGGAAAGTTTCAAAACCGATGTGAGTTAGTTTCACGCTGGTTATTTGATTGCTTTTTTCAGGAAATTCAAAACAGTTTTTATGTCGATTAAAGTTTGCCGACACGAAATCATATGCCTTTGAATTTTGTAAATTGCACACCAATTAAACCAACAATAATAAAACTATGAATCCATCGAGAAGAAATTTTTTAAGGAATTCTGCTGTGGCTGTTTCAGCAGCAACAATTATTCCTTCCAAAGTGTGGTCGTCGGAATTTGCTCCCAGCGACAAGCTGAATGTGGCCTTAATTGGTTGCCGGAATATGGGTTTTGGCATTCTGAAACACCACCTCGACACCGGAATGGTCAACTGTGTGGCTTTGTGCGATGTTGATGAAAACGTACTGAAAGAAAAATCGGAGACAGTAAAAAAAGATTACAACCAGTCGCCTGAACTAATAAAAGATTACCGGAAAGTACTTGAAAGAAAAGATGTGGATGCCGTGATTATCGGTACACCCGACCACTGGCACTGCCTGATAACTGTTGACGCCTGCGCTGCCGGCAAGGATGTGTATGTTGAAAAACCGATGGCCAACACCATTGCCGAATGCAATATAATGGTGAAAGCGCAAAAACGTTACAATCGCGTTGTACAGGTTGGCCAGCAGCAGCGCGACGGAAAGATTTTCAAAGATTGCATGGGCTTTATCAAAAACGGCGAAATTGGTACGCTCCGTAAAGTAAATATCTGGGCCAATTTTAATTATGGCTTGGGTACTGTTCCTGTTCCCGATGGTCCCGTTCCGGCAGGTGTCGATTATGATTTCTGGTTAGGACCTGCTCCCAAACGTGCGTTTAATCAGGCTCGTTTTCACGGAAGCTGGCGCCACTACTGGGATTACGGCGGTGGCTTGATGAGCGATTGGGGTGTTCACCTGGTTGACATGGCACTCTGGGCAGGCGATATTGTGGAAGGACCAACTTCGGTGATGACTTTTGCCAACAACTTCTCGAAGCAAAAAATGGCACGCGAAACCTTTGACACGATGAACATTGTATTTCCGAAAAAGGATTTTGTGATTAACTACGACCTCACCGCGGGAATACAGCAGGGGCCTTTTAATTCGGCTTACGGATTGCAGTTTATCGGCGAAAAGGGAACGCTGGTGGCCGACAGAAATAAATACCATTTGTACCCGGAATGGGATGGCGATAAAAAAGCAGGAAAAACAGCCGAAGTGAGCTGGGACAAAGGACAGGAATCGCACCGCGAGCATGTCGATAATTTTATTCATTGTATTAAAACCCGCGAAACACCTTCGTGTCCGCCGGAAGTTGGAAGGGCAGCCGCTGTGCATGTTCACATTGCCAATATTTCGGCACGATTGGGGCAGCCACTGCTGGAGTGGGACGACAAAAACAACCGCTTCACCAACTGCGAAAAGGCCAACGAAATGATTACGCCGGTTTACCGTGCACCCTGGAAACTGCCGGAAGTGTAGGGAATTAGATAATGTGACTAAAGTCAGGAGTTTTGCTTACGTATTTCCGTTGGCTTAAGCCAACGGAAATTGAAATGCTCCAAACCGGCTTTAGCCACATTTTATGCAAAGACAAAAATTAAACTTAAAATAATGAAAACACGAAGAGATTTTATTAAGACCGGCATTTTTGCAGGTGCCGGATTGTTGGTTGCAAGTCCGCTTTTATCGCTTGCTGCCGATGGAAAAAATAAACTGAAAAACTTTGGCTTTATCTCCGGAATTGCCGGCGAGGCCATGAAAGCCGACTGGAAAGGCACACTGAAAAAAGCCGCGGAGTTTGGCTTTACAGAAATTGAAGGCGGCAGCAACCACGCCGCATCTCCTCAGGAATTTCTTAGTTATTGCAAGGAAGTTGGCATCAAACCCATTGCAGGAGCTCTCGATTTTAAAACAAAAAGCGAAGACCTCAATAAAGTCTTTGACAATTTAAACGAACTAAAACTGAAATATGCCGTGGTTTACTGGCCTTGGATGGGAGGCGGCCCTTTCAAACTAGACGACTGTAAAAAATCGTGCGAAATACTGAACGAATTGGGAGCCAAAACTAAAACCAACGGTCTTCAATTGTTGTGGCACAACCACGACAAAGAGTTTCACGCGATGGAGGAAGGCCTGCCTTTTGATTACATCATGAACCACACCGACCCGAAAACAGTGCAGTGCGAAATGGATATCTACTGGGTAAAAAAAGGTGGCGGCGACCCGCTGGAAGTGTTGAAAAAATATGCCGGTCGCATTCCGGTGCTGCATGTAAAAGACATGGCGGAAGGTGCTGCCCAGGATTTTATCTGCCCCGGCCGCGGAATCATCGACTTCAAACCCATTTTTGCTGAAGCTAAAAAACAGGGAATTGAACACTATTTTGTGGAACGCGACAATGAACCTGACGGAATCGGTTGCCTGAA
Source organism: Draconibacterium sp. (assembly GCA_036735485.1). Lineage (GTDB taxonomy): Bacteria > Bacteroidota > Bacteroidia > Bacteroidales > Prolixibacteraceae > Draconibacterium. The sequence goes on from DAINOH010000052.1 coordinate 9,523, forward strand.
ATCGAGCGGCGAATTTTTGAAAAATATAAGATTTTAAAAAGACGGAAATCGGGAGAACGGAGTCGGAAGAAAAAACTCTGGTCCCCCGTCTTCGGACTTTTTACTATATTATTCATCCCCTATTTTTCCTATTTTTGTTGGAAAAGAAAACAGTATGAATATTCAGGCTGAAAAACTTGAGATAATGAAAATGATTCTGGAAACAGAGAATCAGGAAATTCTTGAATCGATTAAAGATATGTTTAAAAAAGAGGCACAGTCTGATTTTTGGGAAACTTTGACTGAAAAGCAGAAACAGGAAATCAGGGAAGTATTGAAAGAGGCAGATTCAGGTGAGGTTGTTGACTTTGAACATTTTATGCAAAAATATCACAAGTGAAGAAAATTGTTCTTACAAGAAGAGCAGCTGACTTACTTGAAAACCTTTTTCAATATCTCGAAAACGGACAACCTATAAAAAACCACCAAAATTTATTGCAGAAATTTTGTAAAATAAAAAATTAATGAAGACCATGAGCACAACAAAAATAGCCATTTTCATAATTACACTTATTTTGACTTTTAGTTGTAAGGATGTAACAATTGTTGAAACTTTTGTTGATAAAGGAAATATATTTATTACTAAATCAGATGGCACAATTCAACAGATAACATTCCTAGGAAAGGATAACACTCCATTATTATCTCCAAATCATGAAGTAATTTATTTTATCCGTGAAACTGGAAATCTTTTTAAAAATGAATATAATTATGAAATGCAACAATTAGCAATAATGAAAGTAGATTTACTTAGTTTAAGAGAACTAAAATTAACAGACAAAATTCATTATAAAGATTGGAATCAATCAAGTGAATTATTCCGAGTCGGTAATTTTTCAATGTCAGATGATGGCAAATATATTTTCTTCCTTACACAAAAATGGGTTGTTACAGATGTATTAGTGAGACTTGATACAGATACAAATTTAATGACTGAAATTAGTCATGGTGATGGATTTGAAATTTTGAAAGAGGGAGTTTTTAAGAATCATCTTTTAATTACAAGAGGCGAAATTAAAGAGAATGCTGGTAGGCAATGGAGCTACTGGATAATTGATATAAACGGCAATAAGATAAAAGAAATTGGAGATGAGAATGCAGTAAAAATATTTAAAGAAAATCAAAAAGAAAAAACGAATTAATATGAGTATAAACCAGTTTATGAAAAGGGAGATTGAAATAATAAAAGAAAAAATTATTAAGAATCTACCGCATGAGTTTGATTCTCATGATTTTATTAGACGTTTTGCAAAAGTATATGAAGTAGATTACATTTTATTTCTTGGTAAATATAAGCTTGAACCGTTCAGGAAAGTTCATGCTCAGATTGGAGAATTTTTGGTACGAAATCAAATTGTTTTATCCATTAGAGAAAATGGAGTTACTGAAAGTCCAAATATTTTTGGATTAGAAACCCCAAACGAAAAATGGATTAAGGACAAAGCTTGATTTGTAAATCAGTTTGGCATCAGTTATACTGAATAAATCTGCAAGTTTCATCGGAAAGTTTGTAGGTATTTTGTATTTAGTACAAGCGTTTTTATAAAACAAAAAACAGAGTTGGTAAAAGAATCTGACCACAAAAAAACCATAAAACAATGTTAGACTTAGGATTTGTAAGCGCCATATTGGCTGAAAAAAGTTTCAACGAGGTAATTGAATTTGCTTCGGAAAACGAATTCAAATGTGTGGAAATCATGTGCTGGCCCGTGGGCAAAGCCGAACGACGTTATGCCGGTGTCACGCACATCAATGTGGATGAACTGGACGATAAAAAAGTGGCTGAAATTCAGGAAATACTGAAAAGAAACAACATTTATATTTCGGGACTGGGCTACTACCCCAACCCGTTGGATGCCGATGAAACACAGGCCGACTTTTTCATCAGTCACATTAAAAAAGTGATTGTTGCGGCTGCAAAACTGGGTGTTCCGGTGGTGAACACTTTTGTTGGCCGCGACCCGAAAAAAAGTGTGGAGGAAAACCTGGCAAAATTTGCCGAAGTGTGGCCCGGAATCATTAAAGTAGCCGAAGAAAACAAGGTGAAAATCGGTATCGAAAACTGCCCGATGCTGTTTACCCGTGACGAGTGGCCCGGTGGCAAAAACCTTGCGACCACACCGGCTATCTGGCGGAAGATGTTCGAAATCATTCCAAGTCCGAATTTTGGTCTGAACTACGACCCGTCTCACCTGGTGTGGCAACAAATGGACGAAGTAAAACCCATTTACGATTTCCGGGAAAAGCTATTTCACATCCATTTAAAAGATGTAAAAATTTACCGCGACAAACTGAATGAGGTGGGAATAATGGCTTACCCGCTTGAATATCATTCACCCAAAATACCAGGGCTGGGCGATGTTGACTGGCGCGGATTTTTCTCGGCGCTGACTTCGGTAAAATATCGGGGACCGGTTTGTATCGAAGTGGAAGACAAAGCTTTTGAAGGCTCCGAAGAAGATATCAATTCGGCCATTTTAACCAGCAGAAACTACCTGAAACAGTTTATAGGTTAATCTATCTTTTTAATACGAATTAAATCCGAAGATCTCGCTGACAGGTTTGCGGATTTTTTGTCGCAGTTTGTAATCTTCAGGCGCGTACCCCAGCGTAATAACCAGCCCGATTTTTCGTTTTTCAGGAATTTTCAGAAGCTGCTGTATTCTTTTTTCATCAAACCAGCCAATCATGCAGGTTCCCAGTCCGAGTTCGGCTGCCTGCAGACAAAAATGTGCTGCCGCAATTCCAATATCATACATCGGATATTCCTGATTTTTGAGGCTGCCACCAATTTTAGCTATCAGTTTTGCTTTTTCGATAACCAAAACAGCAATAACCGGGGCTTCAACCGCAAACTTGTTAAAAGCAATAGTTTTGCTGAAAGTTGCTTTTGCCACTTCGTTTTTCAATTCCGGCTCATCAACAATAATCAAACGCCAGGGTTGCGAATTGCATGCCGATGGCGAAAAATGAACTGCCGAAATCAGTTTGTCTATCTTTTCCTTTTCAACTGGCTGGCTTATGTATTTCCGCACACTTTGTCGCTTTTTTAACAATTCCTCAAACTCCATAATTCAAATTCTGATTTTCTGCGAAAATAACCCAAACTCTGCCAAACCATTCAAAATAAACACTCGTAAAACATCACAAAATGAAATATTTCTAAATCGAAGTTCATCAACCATTTAAAACAAAAAATTATGCCCGACAGTGTTTACAAAATTATTGAACTGGTGGGAAGCAGTACCGAATCGTGGGAAAAAGCTGCGCAAAATGCTATTGAAGCAGCAGGTAAATCGCTGCGTGAACTGAGAATTGCCGAAGTAAAAAAGATGGATATGCATCTGAAAGACGGCAAAGTGGAGTTTTACCGTGTAAAACTGAAAGTTTCGTTTAAGTATGAAGTACATCATTAATTGAATGAGGGATGAAGAAAGGGTGAATAATTTTTCACCCTTTTTTTTAATTTTAACAAAAATCAAAATTTATGAAACGAAGGATTTTTATCAGAAACAGTACTTTGGGAACGCTCGCACTGACCATTCCCGCCATCCGCAGCTTTGGGAATAACTTTTCTCCCGACTACAAATTACCTCGTCGTGTGTTGGGAAAAACCGGGGAGAAACTCTCTGTAATCGGGTTCGGCGGAATTATGCTTAATGACAATCCGCAGGATTTTGCCAACGAACTGGTGGCAAAAGCTTACGAACTGGGTGTTAATTACTACGATATTGCCCCGGGTTACGGAAATGCACAAGAACGGCTTGGTCCGGCATTGAAACCTTATCGTAAGAACTGTTTTCTGGCCTGCAAAACCCAAAAAAGAAATGCAGCTGAAGCACAGGCCGAACTGGAAGATTCGCTGCGTAAACTCGAAACCGACCATTTCGATTTGTTCCAGTTACATGCCCTGAGTTCGGTTGAAGAAGTGGAACAGGTTTTTGCTCCAGGCGGTGCGATGGAAGTTTTTGTGAAAGCCAAAAAAGAGGGTAAAGTAAAACACCTTGGATTTTCAGCGCATTCGGTGGATGCAGCTTTGCTGGCCATGAAAAACTTCGATTTCGATTCAATATTATTTCCGATCAATTTTGCGTGCTGGCATTCCGGTAATTTCGGTCCTCAGGTTTATGAAGAAGCCGAAAAACGCGGAATGGGAATTCTCGCCTTAAAAGCAATGGCCCTCACCCGGCTTGAACAAGGGGAACAAAAACTCTATAAAAATGTGTGGTACAAACCGGTTTCTGATGAAACAATGATGAAGATGGCCTTAAAATTCACGCTTTCAAAAAATATTACGGCGGCAATTCCCCCGGGACAAAACACACTTTTTCTGAAAGCACTCGAATTTATGAACGACTACCAGCCAATAACGGGTGCAGAAACAGACACGCTCGTTAAACTGGCCGATAAAACCAAACCTGTATTTATGCATTCATGAAATTAAATCATTATTGTTGTTAATGTAGCCTATTAAACCATTCTGAAAAATAATAAAGTTCAAACTGAATAAGGTTTGATTGAAAAACCTGTAAATTCAACTCAGATTATTATCAACTTATTTTTTGACTGACTTTATCTATTTTTCATGCAGGACACACCAAAAATCAACATCGAATCGCTGATAGAAAAACAGCGTACTTTCTTTGCTTCCGGAAAAACAAGAGAAATAAGTTTCAGGCTCGAAATGCTGAAAAAACTGAAAACCGCCATCATTCAATATGAACAAAAAATTGCTGCTGCATTTTGGACCGATTTGCATAAATCATACGAAGAAGCATATCTGACCGAAATTGGCCTTGTTCTGGGCGAAATTGAATATCACATAAAAAATCTCCGGAAATGGTCAAGATCAAAAAAAATCATGACACCATTTGTTTTGCAGCCATCCTCAAGCCGGATATTTTATGAGCCGCTGGGATTTTCACTGATCATGGCACCCTGGAATTACCCTTTTATGTTGCTGATGACGCCGGTGGTTGGCGCCATTTCGGCAGGTTGCACAGCTATACTGAAACCTTCGCCTTATACACCGAATGTAGCCCTGACCACGGGAGAAATGATTGCAGAATTTTTTGAACCCGGATATCTTGGCGTAGTGCAGGGGGGCCGGAAAGTAAACGAAATACTGCTTGAACAACGGTTCGATTTTATCTTTTTCACCGGAAGTCCGCAGGTTGGCAAAGTGGTGATGAAAGCCGCCGCCGAACACCTGACACCTGTTGTGCTGGAACTCGGAGGTAAAAACCCGTGCATCATCGACAAGGAGGCAAACCTTGATATTGCTGCATCAAGAGTCGCATTTGGGAAATGCATCAATGCCGGACAAACCTGTCTTGCACCCGACTATCTTTTTGTTCATGAAACGATAAAAGAGGATTTCATCAGAAAATTAAGCGAAAAGATTACAAAAATGTATGGATCTGACCCTGAACAAAGTCCCTGTTTTCCAAGAATTGTGAACCAACAGGCTTTCGACAGGCTGGAAAAACTTCTGCAAGACGGAAGAATTCGTTTTGGCGGGAAAACAAATCGTGAAAACCGGTTTATTTCACCTACCATTATCGACGAAATCAAACCTGAATTTCCGGTTATGCAGGAAGAGATTTTCGGCCCGATATTGCCGGTTTTTACTTTCAGGGAAATCAGCGAAGCAGAAGAATATCTGAATACACACGAAAAACCTTTGGCTTTTTACTATTTCGGAAAAAAAAGCAAGGCAAAGGAAACGATCAGAAGAACCACTTCAGGTGGAGGCTGTATCAACGACACGCTGATGCATTTTGTAAACCACAATCTCCCTTTTGGCGGTGTTGGCAACAGTGGTCTTGGAAAATATCACGGTGTTCACAGTTTTCTTGCTTTCAGCAACCAGAGAGCAATTGTTTGTTCACCCTCCTGGTACGATATTCCCCTGGAATATGCACCTTTTAAATATTTTAAACTGATTAAAAAACTGATGTAAAAAAAATACCCCTGCATCCATCCTATCGACTTCTGCAAGGGTATTTCCAGCGATTCCTATGCCACTAATATTTTGATTTTTTCTCTCTCTTTTCTGCTTTTTTTTCTTTGGCAGTTTTTTGTGGCTCTTTTTTTACCGCCTTTTTTGCATCCAATCCCTTTGACATAGTTTTCAATTTTATGGTTTTACAATAAAAAAATGCTTTTGCACAAAATTATAACCCTTTTCAATAAATCTTATTCTCTCTTACAAAAAAATATTGCTCAATTTTCCAACATTTCTGATATGCTCTGCAGCCATCGCATATTCAGCGGCAGTATTCAAATGTTCAAGCATCAGCGGAATATCGCCGGTTTCAGCCAGACACTCAAGATAAACCTTGTAATTCAGATTACCAAGACCTGCTCTCACTTCGGGCAAATGTGGCGTCAATTCGTTTTCACGCAACAAAATATCTTTGGCATGGCAACTTTTAATATACTTCCCCAGTTTTTTGAACGCATCCCTTATCATTTCGCCATTCCTGAAATAAACCTGTGGACTCACCACAAGGTTCACAGGATCAAGATGAACGGCAAAACCCGGTCTGGCAATAGCCTTAATCAATTTTAAATATGACTCCACAGAGTCGGGGTATGCCCACGGCATTGTTTCGAGCGCAAAAAAAGTTTTTGTTGGCTTCACTGCATCAATAATTTTCCGGGTGGTTTCCACAATCATTTCGAATGTTTCTGCTGTGAGATTGTCTTTGTGAGGTCCGGCCCAGTTTTCCGGATTCCGCGAACCACTGATATTTACGCAACAGTTGGCACCAATTTCATCGGCCAGTTGCAACGATTTGATGCATTTTTCAATGGCTGCTTCCCTTTTGGTTTTATCCGGATCGATGGGATTACTCCAGGCGCCTACTTCAGCAATCACAATTCCTGCATCTTTTGCCGTTTTCCGGTATCTGCTGATTTCTTCAGGCTTTGCATCCAAACCTACCGGACAATAAGCCGCCCGGTATCCCAGTTCTTTGATAGCTGCCACCCATTCATCAGGATCAGAATATTTTTTAAAAACTGGTCCTCCAAACCTTATCTGTTTTTGCCCAAAGTTGTAACCTGATGAAATTCCGGGATCAATAATGGTCCCTGAAACAGTGGCTATTAATGCTTTTGAAAAATTCCTGCGATTCATAAATACTCCTTTTAGTTGGTTAAAATTAAGATTTCAGGATTATAAAAGGTATTGTAAAATCAATAAAAAAAGCGGTAACTTTTGATTACCGCCGGGAATAAATCCGGCAATTCATGCCGGGTGAAAATATGCAGAATTAATTTTCTGAAAATTGTTCCATGGCTTTGAAACAGTAAAATAAATTTTACAAATTTTGTGCCACAAGTTGTTAAATTCAGGACAGCAAAAAACAGGATTTTCAAATAAAAAACTAGTGCTAAAAACTGCGTACAGTCTCCGAAATCAACCTGATTACATTTTCAACATTGCTATTGAAAACCTTTAGCACCTCTTCCCAGGTAACAGGTTCTTCATCTGTTTTCCAGCAATCGTAATCGGTACTGAGTGCGATGGCTGCATACGGAATTTCCAGTTCGTTGGCCAGAATACATTCGGGTGCCACCGACATATTGATTACATCGGCACCCCAGATCCGGAACATGTTTGATTCCGCACGGGTTGAAAAACGGGGACCTTCAATGGTAATTACAGTTCCCTTCGGGTGAAAACTGAGATTCAGTTCTTTAGCTTTAGCAACCAGCTTTTCACGCACAAATTTGTCGAAAGGATCAGCCATCGGCGTGTGCTTCAGGTTTCCGTGGTCAAACTCCTCATAAAAACTGACAACTCTGTGCCTGGTAAAATCAATAAACTGATCCAGAATCACAAGGTCTCCTCTTTTTATTTCTTCGCGTAAACTGCCGCAGGCTGTGGTGGCCACAATATGGGTGCAACCCAGTTCTTTTATGGCCCAAATATTGGCACGGTTGTTTACCTGTGTTGGCGGAATGGAATGATTGCGATCGTGACGCGACAAAACAATTACTTCAACCTCCCCAATTTTCCCGGTTTTAAAGGCCGATGACGGAGAACCAAAAGGTGTTTCAACTTTTACTTCGTACTGATCTTTTAATAAATCCGGATTTTCGAAACCCGAACCTCCAATGATTGCTATTTTCATGCGTTCAGTTTATTTTTGTTTTTCAGGAAAGAGTCTTAAAATATCTTCACAGGTTGCATTACAAATTCCCCTTTCAGTAATTAAACCGGTAACCAATCTTGCCGGTGTGACATCAAAACCGTAATTGGCAACCGGGCTTTTTTCAGGAATAATTCTAACTGTTTGAATTTGCCCATCGACAACTCCTTCCATTTCTGTTACTTCATCCGGGTTTCTTTGTTCAATGGGAATTTCGGTTAATCCGTCATTCATGGTAAAATCGAAAGTGGATGATGGCAAAGCGACATAAAACGGAACATTGTTATCAAATGCAGCCAGTGCTTTCAGATAAGTTCCTATTTTGTTGGCCACATCTCCGGTTGCAGTAGTGCGGTCGCTGCCTACAATCACAAGGTCCGCCATTTTGTGTTGCATCAGGTGGCCACCCGTATTATCCGGAATTACAGTGTGTGGCACTCCCTCTTCTCCCAGTTCAAAAGCAGTTAAACGCGCACCCTGGTTTCGGGGTCTCGTTTCGTCAACCCAAACATGTACCGGAATTCCTTTTCTGAAAGCTTTGTAAATGGGGGCGGTAGCTGTTCCCCAATCAATACACGCCAGCCAGCCGGCATTACAGTGTGTGAGAATATTTACCGTTTGTTGTTTCCTTTTGTAAATGTCTTCAATAATTTTCAACCCAAATTCCCCGATTTTTTCAGAATAACTGATTTCAAGCTGTTTCAGTTCTTCCACCTTTGCCAGAACAATTTCCGGCAAATCTTTCCGGTACTGATTGTTCAATATGAAGTTTTTTACTTCATCAACAGCAAAAGCAAGATTTATGGCAGTTGGGCGGGTTGCTTTCAACTCATTGGCTTTCTGACAAATAAAATCAGTGAACCCAGGTTCACCGGCAAACTCGAAAAGCGACAGATACATTCCGTAAGCCGCGGTAACTCCAATAAGCGGCGCGCCACGCACCACCATTTCTTTAATGGCAAAACAGGCATCGCCGGTGGTTTTTATTTCGAAAATTTCAAATCTGAAAGGCAGTTTTCGCTGATCGATTACCTGAACAACGCGGTTGTCTCCCGCTTTTATCCAAATGGTCTGGTATTGTTTTCCTTCTATTCTCAAGGCCGACTGATTAATAAATTTAAATTTGCAGGCTCAGATACAAATTATGAAACCTGATTTGACAAATATAAAAAACATCATTTTTGATTTGGGAAAAGTGCTCCTGAATCTCGATTTTAATGCAACCATCGAAGCATTCCGGAATCTTGGGTTTAACGGAAATGTTCTCGACCACGCGCTGGTTTACAAAGACCCGGTTTTTTATGAACTGGAAACCGGTAAAATCACGCCGGCTGAGTTTTGTAACAAAGTCAGGAAAATTCTCAACAATCCCGGAATCACTGATCTTCAGATTGAAGACGCCTGGTACGCCATGATCAAGGATATTCCGGCGCCTCGTGTTGAAGTTTTACAGAAACTGGCTGAAACTTACAACGTTTATCTTTTCAGTAATACCAACCAAATTCATATTGAAAGACTGCACCAAAAATTCAGAAAAGAATTCGGGTTTGAATTTCCATCGCTATTTGTAAAAGATTTTTATTCGCACGAAATCCACTTCGGCAAACCCGATGTAAACTCGTATCTGAAAGTGATTGAACTTTCGGGTGTAATACCCGGGGAAACACTTTTTGTTGATGACCTGGAGAAAAATATAGAAGGAGCCCAAAATGCCGGATTAAAAACTTTCTGGCTCAGGGAAGGCATGGAAATGGCTGAAATTTTTTGCTGATTAATTCAGAATCCTGATTCTTTTTAGCCGGATATCGTTCACAGGCCGCCACTCATCGTCGGTTTCCGCTTTTACAATCTCGTCAGCGATTTCCATCCCCGAAATCACTTCACCAAAAATGGTGTACGAACCATCGAGATGTGGCGAACCACCGACGGTTTTGTAAAATTCGCGCTGCTCAGCAGTGAATTTATAGTTATTCTTTTTTTCGATTTCATCCAATTCCTTGTCGTGGTATTTCCGGCCGGTAACAATATAAAACTGCGACCCGTCGGAGCGGAGCCTTTCGTTTTTGGTGTCGGGTTTTCGTGGCGAACCAATCATTCCGCGTTTGTGATACAACGTTGGTAGAAAATGGGCAGGCAGTGTATAACCCGGCCCTTTATAACCAATCACATCTCCTTTTTTTGCATTTCTTGAATCGGGTGCCCCACTTTGTATGCCAAACTCGGCAATTACCCTGTGAAACAGCAAGCCATCAAAATATTTCTCTTTTGCAAGCCGGATAAAATTGTCACGGTATTCCGGGGTTTCATTGAAAAGCCGGATGGTGATATCGCCCATCGAAGTTTCCAGAACCAGCCCTTTGATATTCCGGTTTTCAGCAGCAGTTTTTTCATCAACCCTGCTCAGCGAAGATAAGTTTGAAGGAGTTTTACTTCTTGTTTTGTAAAGTTCTGCAATATAATCGGCAGGAATGGCAAAACTTTGTTCTTCATAATTTTCAACGGCTGAGTAAGCTGTACCAAGTACTTTCCGGTTCGAAAGGAATATGGGCATTCCGAAGAATGATTTCCGCACCCGGTTGGTGATTCTGAAAACTTCGTTGCCTTTTACTTTGGCGCGATTCAGCACTTTGCCCGTAAATAGCTGAACGGTTTTCCCCGATTCAGCCAGAATATACATGCTTTTAGCCGATTGCGGAACCGAATCGAGATACAATTCAAGTGGCGGCCGCGAAATGCTGTCGCATTGAATGATTATCAGGTCGTTGATCCTGTCAACCGCCACAAATTTCTGCGCCGTGTACTTTTTATCCTCGTTTAAAGGAGAGAAAACAATCTTTGTTGCGCTTTTAACCAGCGAATACGTTGTGACAATCAGGTTATTATCAATAAAAAAACCCTGCCCTGATTCCAGAATCCGGTCACCATCAAACGAATCGAATTTTACAATCGAACCTCTTACAGCTTCCCATTCTTCTCCGGCCTGATTCCGGGCAGCCTCTGTCGGTGCAACAGGTTCCGCTTTCTTTTCCACTTTTTTCCCACACGAAAAGAGAATAGAAATCAGCAATATTGAAAAAATCAATCCTTTCATTTTTAATTCAGAATTTTAACTGAGATTATTTTTACATCTGCCAGTGGTCGGTCGTTTTTATCCGTTTTTAACGCCGAAATTTTATCGATCACCTCAAACCCTGCAATACATTCGCCAAAAATGGTGTACTTTCCGTCCAAATCGGGGTAGCCGCCAACAGTTGTGTAAGCATTTCGTTGTTGTTCGGTAAAAATCAGAATATTGGGGTTCAGGTTGAATTCTGCTTCAATTTTGTCTTTTATCTGTTGCGCCAAATCCCTGAATTCAGTAACTTTTTTCTCTTCTTTGAGTTTTTTCAGTTCTTCCCTGACTTCAGGTGTCATCACATCAGTCGTGATTTTATTCCTGATCGGCCGGTTCACAGCCAATTCCAGCGTGTCGAGTTCACCTGTTGTATAAACTTTCCCTTCGATAATATAAAATTGTGAAATATCCGATTGTTTGAACGGGTTGATTTCATCGGGCTGGCGAGGTGCACAGAGAGCCCCCTTTTTATGAAAATAGTGTTTCAGGATTTCATCGTCAACCGTTTTATCCGGGTCGCCATAACCAATTCGTTTACCGGGCGCTGCATTTTTCGAACTTTTAGAACCACCCTGAATCAGAAAATCTTTCAAAACCCGGTAAAAAAGTGTTCCATCGAAATATCCTTCTTTTGCAAGTTGTATAAATGCATCGCGATGTTTTGGGGTGTCGTCGTACAACCTGAATTGCATTTTACCAAGACTTGTGGCAATTTCAACCGTTTTTGTTTGTGAAAAACCTGAAATAACCAACAACGTAAAAAGAAACAGAAAAAGTAATTTCCTGACCATGCTATTTTACCTGTTCTATTTTCATTTTAACATCTTTGACGGGCCGGTTCGTGCGGTCTGTCTCAACTGTTGCAATTTTATCCACCACATCCAGTCCTTCCACTACTTCACCAAAAACAGTGTATTCACCATCGAGCGAAGGATAACCGCCAATTGATGTATAGTCGTTTCGCTGTTCAGGAGTCAGTTTGAATGGCGATTTTGTAGCATATATACTATCGGCCTTTTCACGAAGTTGTGCGACCAGCAGGTCAAACCCGGCTTTGTCGTTTTTGCTTTGCAATTCGTTAAATTTGGCCTTGTTTGCATCGAAACTTTCTCTCAGCAACTGATCTTTCCGCTGGGCATTCATCTTCATTTTCAATGTATCAAGCTGACCGGGACGGTAAACCAAACCCTGCACAATATAAAACTGCGATCCGCTCGATTCTTTCATGGGGTTTTTGGGACCCCCCAAACGGGCTGCTGCCAACGCTCCTTTTTTGTGATGATGATTGGGCAAAATCTCGGCCGGAATGGTATATCCGGGACTTCCGCCACCCAACTGTATTCCGGGAGCGGCATTTTTGGAAGCCGGATCACCCCCCTGAATCATAAACTGTTTGATAACCCGGTGAAATAGTAAATCAGTATAAAAACCTTCGTCAACCAGTTTCAGAAAATTATCACGGTGTTTGGGTGTGTCGTTGTACAATTTCACTTTTATATCGCCGAATTCGGTTTTAATGATGACCATTTTCTCATCGGTCTTATTTCCGCTGCCACCACAGCCAATTACAATACCCAGAAAAAGCAGCAAAACAAAAAATCGGATTGTATTCATTTTTGTATTCAGTGTATTATTTAATTACAATTAATAATGATAAACAGTGTTTTAACTGTTTTAAAGCAGCGTAAAGATAAAAAGTTGATGATAAAATCAATTGCCATTATTTGTTTAATTGAATATTAAATTATATCCCATCAAAAATACCCATGACAAGTTATAATGCTGTAATACTGAACAATACGAAATATTTACTGCGTTAATAAGTGTTAACCACAAAATCAGAAAATTAATTATTCATATATTTGACCCGTCGAATTATTTGTTCGGCTTTTTTGAAAAATTGAAACAATGGAAGAAAAGAAAATCAGGAGAAATCTTTACCGGGTTTTAAGAAAAACGGGTGTTCCGAAAAGGAACATCAAGCCTGATTCCACTTATAATAGTGATTTACAATTCGATGCCACCGATTGGTCGGTGTTTGCTTATTTTCTTGAGGGAATATTTAATATTTCTATCAAAGACGAAGAACTGGTTAAGTTGGATAATGTGGAAAAAACCGTTCAGTACCTGGGAAAGACAGCGTAAGCCTGAAACAGATTTAACCCGACAAACCGGAGCCAAAAGCCCGGTTTTTTTATTTCATTCAATTGCCTTCCTCTATTTTTATTTGTACACCCGCAACATCCACAAGGTCTCCATTTCTCAGTTTTGCCCGTTTCCTGAATTCAGTTAATCCGTTCAGTTTTACTTCACCTGCCTCAATCCTGTTTTTTGCATGGCCGCCGGTTTCGGCCAAACCCAAAAGTTTGATGAGCTTTACCAGTTCAATGTATTCCGATTTCAATACGAATTTTTTCATAGCAGCTTCAGTTTTTCTCTGATGTTTTGTGGAATGGCATCTTTGTGAATCATAATGGCGATGGTTTTCAGCCGCACATAATCTTCAGTCATGTGCAAATAACCGCCATAATCGTTACTGGTTTGTCCCCACGAGTTTTTGGTATAGAAACAATTGGTTCCGTCGCTGGTTTTTGATGTACCGACGATGTGCATCAGGTGGTCGTCGGTAGTCGTGCGATTCAGAAAGGTTTCCTGTCTGAGTTCCTGGGTTATTCTTCCCTGTTGATCTTCCGAAACAGTGGCCTTTCCTTTTTTATGCGTGAAAGTTTTTTCACTGGTGTCGCCATCCCAGGCAATTGTGTAACCTGTATTTATTGCGTGGTACATTATCTCAATCAACTCATCAACCGGTACATTGTAATACAATGCATGAGCCCAGTTGTCGGGAACTTCGAGCACAAATGGCTGGTAAAACGGATGATGGGAATAGGATGTAATTTCCACATAATCATCGGGATTGAGGTTAAACTGGTTCACAAATTCAACCGGAGTTACCTTCCCGTTTTCAGTTTTTATTTTGCCGGGGATTTTGCCAATGTGCTTTTTCAGAATCGACTCAAAAGATTCCAGATTGTCAACACTGAAATCTTTTTGTGTTTTATTCAGCGTGTCAATCTTGTCTTTCAATTCTTTCACCAGGTCCCGGTGTTGGTATTTTCCATCCACCTTTTCACCTTCATAGGTTTCGTAAGTTACCATTCCGTCCACACGCAGCACATCTGTCACATCGTGTGCCTGTCCACCCTGTCCGAAATTATTGTTTCCCTGGTAGTACAAGTATTGCTTTGCCTTGTTCAGGTATCCATAATACACAAAATACATTTCCGACAGATCAGTTTCAGGGTATCCTTTTCTGATAATTTCCGCCTCCAGAAAACTGGTGGTGGTAAAACTCCAGCAGGTTCCTGTACTTCCCTGGCTGATAACCGGCAAATGTTTCACTTCTTTTATGATGGTGAAATTTTCTTTCTCTTCCTGTGCAAACACCACTGTTGCCAGAACGAGTAAAACGATGGAAAATGCTGCTTTCATGCTAGATCAATAATTTTTCAGTTTTTGTTGTTCCTTGTGATTGAGCTTCATCACCACCAGATCGTATGATTCGTCAATGAGCGTTTTCACAAAATCATCCGAAAGCCGTCCGGTCATTTCAAGGGTGTTCCAATGTAATTTGCTCATGTGGTACCCAGGCTTTATTTCGTTGTGTTCCTCTCTCAATTCAATATTTTTTTCAGGTTCGTTTTTCAGGTTGATGGTAAACGGACCCTCGAGATTGGTCAGACAGAACATTTTCCCGGCCACTTTAAAAACAAGAGTTTCCGCATCAAACGGAAAATCCTCGGTAACGCCCTTTAACGAAAGGCAGTATTCGCGGAGCTCTTCAATATTCATATTGTCATAGTTTAGTGACGATAAAAATAATAGTTTGCAAACATGATCTAATTTTATAAAAGAAAAAATGCAGAAAAAAGCAGATATTCTGAATCGGGCAGTGAAATTTCATTCTCTCGCTTCTGACCCGGCAAATATTTGTATTTAACCCGGCGCGTGGCATAAACAAAAGAAAACCGGCCGGAAGTTTCGGTTCATCAATCGAAACAACCAGCCGGCAATTGGTTACAAAACCGCTGAGGTAATTTTATCTGGTTAAAGTGTATAAATGCGAATCTGAACTTCCGGTCAGCACAATATCGTAAGTGCCGGAAGCGGCCGAATTAAAATCGATGCATTTCTGCAAATCGAACTCTTTGCCAAGATAAAGGCCTGTGTAATGTTTTCCGTCTTTATAAATGTTTACATATACATTGTGTTTCGGCACATTCAGGTATGTAATGTAAAGCATGTTGTTCCTGAAATTAAAAAACGGTTCAGAAATAACCACGGTTGGCCCAACCTGGATATTGTCTTTTTTCAGATTTACTGAAGTATTCAATCTTTTGTTCCCGCATTTCACCATGAAATTGTAGTTTCCTTTTTCCAGGTCCGAAAGATTAAATACTTTTTTCAGGCCTTGTTCAGGAGTTTTTGATTCCCATTGGTATGCAATATTACCGTATTCATCAGAAATTGTAACTTCCATCGGAAGTGCATTTTCCGGTTCATACAGTACGAGGAGTTTTCCATCGCCTTTTGAGGCAATTTTAAATTTTGGTGTTTCTGTGGCAAACACTGCTGATGTAATCAACATGGCCACCATTACAAAAAAAATGTTTCTTGTTTTCATAGCTGTTTTCTTTAATTGTTTAATAAGTGACTCAAAACTAATTGCTACGTTACCTCCAGAAAAAGAATAGTTGATCAACAGGCATTTCTGCGGGGTGAACAACGTATTTTTCCCGACAAATAATTATTCCCATTTTAATATCTAATTCAAAAAATGGTTGCTGTTTCATTTAATTTGAAAACACTATCCGGAAGAAAACTTTGACTGTCGGGTGTTTTTTTTACTTTCGGGAAATTTTTTTTGAGCATGGAAATTCAAATCCTTCAGTTGTTGGATGGCGCCCGCGAAGCCCGTGGATTAACAGTTATTATCGACGTTTTCAGGGCATTTTCAACCGCTTGTTATGCGTATCATTCGGGTGCAACGAAAATTATTCCGGTGGGCAGTATCGATTTGGCGTACCGGTTAAAAGAACAAAACCCCGGTTCTGTTTTATTGGGAGAGCGTAACGAACAAAAACCCGAAGGTTTTGATTTTGGCAATTCGCCGTCGCAATTAGTTGCTGAGAAAATTGCCGGGAAAACGCTGGTTCACACCACCAGTTCGGGCACGCAGGGAATTGCAAACGCCACAAATGCCGCCGAAATTATTACCGGAAGTTTTGTGAACGCGGGTGCTATTGTACGTTACATCAGGCAGCTAAAACCAGCAATTGTTTCGCTGGTTTGCATGGGTTACGCCTGCGAATACCCTACTGACGAAGACACGCTTTGCGCCGAATGGATCAAAAATGAACTGGAAATCCCACTCAACCTCCCCACAATGAGAGGAGAAAAATCAAAGAAATTTGCTGAAATGGTTGAAATCATCCGGACAGGTTCGGGAGCGCGGTTTTTCGATCCCGAAAAGCAAAGCTGGTCGCCACAGGCCGATTTTGGACTTTGTCTCAACCTGAACCGTTTTGATTTTGTATTGAAGGTGGAAAAAGAGAATGAATTAAATTACCTCCGTAAAATTGAAATCTGATAAAAATGAAAAAATATAACTTCGATGAAATAGTGCCGCGCGAAGGCACAAACTGCATTAAATACGATGGCCGCGAACGGATGTTTGGCTCACCTGATGTTTTGCCTTTGTGGGTGGCCGACATGGATTTCAAAACCCCGCCGTTTATTGTCGATGCGGTTAAAAAACGTGCTGAACACGAAATTTACGGCTACACTTTTCGGGGTGAATCCTATTTCGATGCAGTGATTGGCTGGATGAAACGCCGCCACAACTGGGAGATTCAGAAAGAATGGATCTCATTCAGTCCGGGCGTGGTGGCCGGTTTAACTTTTGCCATTGAAGCTTTTACCAAACCCGGCGACGAAGTGGTGGTGCAACCTCCGGTTTATTTTCCGTTTTTCGATTGTGTGAAAGGTACCAAACGAACGATGATTGAAAACCCGCTGAAAATTGAAAACGGTCGATACACTTTCGACTTTGAAGATCTGAAATCAAAAATCACTGAGAATACAAAACTGCTTTTGCTCTGCAATCCGCAAAATCCGGGCGGAATGGTGTGGACGCGGGAAGAATTGTTGGAACTGGCTACAATTTGCCTCGAAAATAGAATTATGATTATTTCGGATGAAATACACTCCGACCTGATTTTTAAAGGACATAAACATATTCCCCTGGCTACACTTTCGCCCGAAATTGCCAAAAACTGCATGATTTCGATGGCGCCCAGCAAAACTTTTAATGTGGCTGGATTGTCGTCGTCGCTCGTAATTATTCCCGACAAGGTGAAAATGGCGAGGTTTGAAAGAGCCATCGGTGTTGGTCACCTCGGAATGGGCAATATTTTTGGTACCGTGGCACTTGAAGCGGCCTACACCCACGGCGACGAGTGGCTCGATGAGTTGCTTGATTATCTTTGGGAGAACTACCTTTTGCTCGAAAACTTTTTTGCCAAACACCTGCCCAAAGTTAAAGTGATGAAACCCGAAGCCACCTACCTGATCTGGCTCGATTTCAGTGCCTATGGAATGAAAGATGCTGAACTGATGAAATTCACGGTTGAAAAAGCCGGGGTAGGATTAAACAACGGTGGCAAATTTGGCAGTGGCGGCGATGGCTGGCTGCGGATTAACATCGGTTGCCCGCGCAGTACACTGGAAGCAGCTTTGCAACGGTTGGGTGCGGCATTCGGCGGGTTATGAAATGCAAACAAACACCATGAACCCGTACCGGATTCTTTATGCGCCGATCAATTCGAAATGAATCCATTGCTGTTTCCTCAACCCGGTGCGGGTTGGATAAAAATCAAGGGCATATTACAAAATCGAATCCGTAACGGTTTCTTTTTAGTGGCAATCAAATCGGAATAAATTTATGGTCGTTTACTCAACCCGGTACGGGTTGGATAATATGAAAAATTATTAAGCCAATCTATTGGTTCCTTCATTACAAATTTTCCTGCCGTAAAATTTTACACCAAAATCAATCAATTAAGGAAACAATAAAATCTAAAAGCATTGTATTTACTTCACGGAACATGTTGAAATATTTACTCCATTATTCCAAATCAACATTGTAATTTTTATCTGTCAAGAATTTCAACAAGCTTCAGGATTGACCCTGTAATGCACCTCGGTATTCTCAAATTAACATTAATTAACTTTTTCATATATTATTATATATCTGATACATAAAATATATAATTCTAATTTGTTTATGCTAACAGCATAATATTTTAAACAAATTAGTGCTTTCAATTTTTATAATGTTGAAACAATTTGAAACTATTGAAAAGAAACAATTAAAAAATTAGAAATTATGAAAACAAGAATGACAATTTTGGCGTTGGTATTGGTTGGTTTATTCGGAACAACTGCAATGGCCTCGGGTAACTTAAGAGTAAACATTGCGCCCGGAAACAATGAAATGGCTGATGTGGCAATTTCAAACTTAAAGATGAGCACATTTAAAATTTCAGTGACCGATGAGTATGGCGATGTGATTTTTAACAAGGAAACAAAGTCGCCTGCAATTGATTACAAACGGAGTTATGATTTTTCACGTCTCGAAGACGGTACTTATTTCTTCACGGTAAAGGTTGACAACGAGACAACCGAAACAAAATTTGACATCGAAAGAGGGAAAATGAAAATTATTGAAGAAAAAAAGAGCATTGATCCGGTGTTTCTCATGGATAATAAGCAATTAAAATTATCGTATCTGAATTTCGGGCAGGAAAACACAAATCTTTATGTGTATGACAGAAACAGAAATTTGGTATATGAAAAAGATTTGAAATCGGGTTTCGTTACCCACCATGGAATTGATTTTTCCAAAGCTCCACGTGGTAATTACGAAGTGGTTTTGTCAAGTGGAAACGATGTACACAGCTATGATGTTTTTATAGATTAAATTTGGTTGATCACGCAAGAAAGGCGGCTTTTCAGACCGCCTTTTTTTGTGCCCCTGTGAAACCGGATTACTATCGATCAATCCTAAATAAATCGATTGTTTTTATAATCCGCTACGGGTTGGATTATAGTAGCAAAAGAGATTGCAAGGGAAACCACAACCCGATATGGGTTGGATAAAAAATCAAGGGTATATTGCAAAATCGAACCCGTACCGGGTTCTGTTTGTGGCATATTTCCGTTTTCTACTAAAATCGAATCCTTACCGGATTCATTTTCATATCATTCAAATCAGAATAAATTCATCGTTGTTTCCTCAACCCGGTACGGGTTGGGTTTTAGTAGCACAAGATTTTCGGGGCGAACACAACCCGATATGGGTTGGATAAAAGAGAATCAGAATCTCAGGAATAATCGAACCCTTACCGGGTTCTGTTGTGACATATTTCCGTTTTCTACTAAAATCGAATCCGTACCGGGTTCCGTTTCATATCAATCAAATCAGAATAAATTCATTGTTGTTTCCTCAACCCGGAATGGGTTAGATTTTAGTAGCAAAAGATTTACCGTGAGAAACCACAACCCGGTACGGGTTGGAAAAATTAATTTAAAAAAGCCGGCCCCTTACGGAACCGGCTTTCAATGTATTATTCAAAATTCTGATATTCAGAATCCTACTCTTCTAATCTTCCTTGTACGCTTCAATCAAAATCTCGAGGATTTTCTTTCCGGCAGCGGCAACGCTGCTACCCGGACCAAAAATCGCCACAGCGCCTGCATCGTACAAATACTGGTAATCCTGTGCCGGAATCACACCACCACAAATCACCATAATATCGTCGCGACCCAGTTTTTTCAGTTCTTCGATAACGGCAGGAACCAAAGTTTTGTGGCCTGCTGCCAGTGACGAAACGCCCAAAACATGCACGTCGTTTTCAACAGCCTGTTTGGCAGCTTCTTCCGGAGTCTGGAACAGCGGTCCCATATCCACATCGAAACCAAGGTCGGCGTAACCGGTGGCCACCACTTTGGCACCGCGGTCGTGACCATCCTGACCCATTTTGGCAATCATGATTCGTGGCTGGCGGCCTTCCATTTCGGCAAATTTTTTCGCCAGTTCCTGAGCTTCCTTAAACTCGTCTTTTCCTTGTGCTTCTGATTTGTACACGCCTTCAATAGTTCTGATTACTGCTTTGTAACGTCCTGCCACTTTTTCGCAAGCGTCAGAAATTTCACCCAAAGATGCACGTTTTTTTGCTGCATCGATTGCCAGTTCGAGCAAATTGCCCTTGCCGGATTCGGCGGCTTTGGTAATGGCTGCCAGCGAAGCCTGAACTTCGGCTTCATTCCGGTTGGCGCGCAAAGTTTTTAAACGCTCAATCTGCGACAAACGAACCGCTGTATTGTCAACTTCCAGAATATCAATCGGATCTTCTTTTTCCAGGCGGTATTTGTTAAGACCTACTATGGTTTGAGTACCGCTGTCGATTTTGCCCTGTGCACGGGCAGCCGCCTCTTCGATACGCATTTTCGGCACACCAGTTTCAATGGCTTTTGCCATGCCGCCCAGTTTTTCAACTTCTTCGATGAGCGCCCAGGCTTTTTGTGCCAACTCGTGTGTCAGTGCTTCCACATAATACGAACCTGCCCACGGGTCAACCGAGCGGCAGATTTCTGTTTCCTGCTGCAGGTATAACTGGGTGTTGCGGGCAATACGTGCCGAGAAATCGGTGGGCAGTGCAATGGCTTCGTCGAGTGCGTTGGTGTGCAAACTCTGGGTGTGTCCCAGTGCAGCTGCCAGTGCTTCAATAGCAGTGCGGCCCACATTGTTAAACGGATCCTGTTCGGTAAGCGACCAGCCCGAAGTTTGCGAGTGTGTACGCAATGCCATCGATTTCGGATTTTTCGGGTTGAACTGTTTCACCAGCTTGGCCCAGATCATACGGGCGGCGCGCATTTTGGCGATTTCCATAAAATGGTTCATCCCAATGGCCCAGAAGAACGACAAACGCGGTGCAAAAGCATCGATGTCCATTCCGGCGTTGATTCCGGCGCGGAGGTATTCCAGTCCGTCGGCCAGCGTGTAAGCCATTTCAATGTCAGCAGTGGCGCCGGCTTCCTGCATGTGGTATCCTGAAATTGAAATCGAGTTGAATTTCGGCATATTCTTCGAAGTGTATTCGAAAATATCGGCGATGATTTTCATGGAGAATCCGGGCGGATAAATGTAGGTGTTACGCACCATGAATTCTTTCAGGATGTCGTTCTGAATGGTTCCCGAAAGTTGTTCCAAAGTGGCGCCCTGTTCCAGCCCGGTTACAATATAAAAAGCCAGAACCGGTAAAACAGCGCCGTTCATGGTCATCGACACCGACATTTTATCGAGCGGGATCTGGTCGAAAAGTATTTTCATATCGAGGATTGAGTCGATAGCAACTCCGGCTTTTCCCACGTCACCAATTACACGCGGGTGATCAGAGTCGTAACCGCGGTGGGTGGCAAGGTCAAAAGCCACTGACAAACCTTTTTGTCCGGCAGCGAGGTTGCGGCGATAGAAAGCGTTCGATTCTTCGGCGGTTGAAAAACCTGCATACTGACGGATAGTCCAGGGTTGCATCACATACATCGACGAATACGGGCCGCGGAGGTAAGGAGCCACACCTGCTGCATAGTTCAGGTGTTCCATGCCTTCGAGATCTTCTTTGGTGTAAACCGGTTTCACCGGAATCTGCTCCGGCGTAATCCAGTTCTTCTCAATTTTATTTTTGGCAACCCATTCAGCAGTATTTTCCTGCGGTGCGGCTGCTTTGATATTTATGTCTTTAAAATTTGGTTTCATATTTTTTTGATATTTGATACTGGATTCTGGATGCTTGATTCTGGATTCTCGATCCTCGATTTTGGATTCTGGATTTTTTATCCAGTATCTTGTATCCAGTATCGTTTTCTTGTATCCAGTATCTGTTTTTCACCATCCAGCATCGGCTTTTTTAGATTCCCAATAAACTTTGATATGCTTTTAACTCTTCCAGAATGTTGCTTTTCATGCTGATGAAGTTTTTGATACCCTGTTCCTCGAGTTGCGGACGACACTCCGGAGCACCTGCAACCACCAGGATTTCGTTGTTCAGCAGTTTGGCAACAGCAGGAGCCACTTCAGCATATTCCTCATCCGAACTGCAAACAACCACGATGTCGGCTTTGGCAGCTTTGGCAGCAGCAACACCTTCTTCGGCAGTGGCAAAACCATTGTTGTCGATCACCTCGAAGCCAGCCACGGCAAAAAAGTTGCAGCTAAACTGGGCGCGGGCTTTGCGCATGGCCAGGTTACCAATGGTAAGCATAAATGTCACCGGACGTTTATTATTTTTTGTGTAAACATCGGTTTTGTAACGCAACGCTTCGAAAGCTTGTGCACCGCGGTAAGGTTTCAACGTTTCCACTTCAGCATCACCGGCTGTTAAATCAACGGGGTTGAAAACCGAGTTGTCGATTTCTTTGGTGAGTTGTTCGCCAAAATTCGGAAACTGGTTGGTTCCCAAAAGATTTTCGCGGCGAAGCGCAAAATTCAGGTTGCGTTTGCCGGCCATTTCTTTGACAGCTTTCTGCACAAAACCTTCACGGAATGCAGCAATAAAACCGCCTTTTTCCTGTACTTCAATAAACAGTTTCCATGCCTGATCAACCAATGAATTAGTCAAAGTTTCAATATAGTACGAACCGGCTGCAGGATCAACAATTTTGTCGAGATGCGATTCTTCTTTTAACAGAATCTGCTGATTACGGGCAATTCTTTCAGCAAAAGCGGTGGGTTCTTCGTAAATAGCATCGAAAGGCAGCACTGTGATTGACTGGGCGCCACCCAAAGCAGCCGACATGGCTTCGGTTTGTGTGCGAAGCATGTTTACATAGGGGTCGTAAACAGTTTTGTTATAAGTGTTGGTTTCGCTGTGGGCAACCAGTTTGGCTGCACAATCGCATTCAGGACCGTAAGCTTTCACAATCTGGGCCCAAAGCAAACGGGCTGCGCGGAGTTTGGCAATTTCCATAAAGTAATTGTTGCCAATTCCGAAATTGAATTTGATTTTTTTAGCCACTGCATCAACACTCAGTCCTAGATCGGTGAGGCGAGTGAGGTATTCGGCACCGGCTGCCAGCGAGAACGCCAGTTCCTGAGTAACCGAAGCGCCACTATTGGCAAAATGTTTCCCGTTTATGGCAATCACCCGCAGTTTGGGTGCAACAGCAGTATTTTCAATTGTGTTTTTAAGTGCTTCGAAAGCGTCGTCAGCCAGTTTGCCTTTCAGTACGAAAGCACCAACCGGGTCGGCAGAAACAGAAGCTCTGACATTTTCCTTGTTCCATTTTCCTTCGGCAATCGATGCGGCAAAAACTTCAGCAATATTGTTGCTGCTGCAGGGGCAAACAAAATTCACT
>DAINOH010000053.1:0-32637 GCA_036735485.1 Draconibacterium sp.
ATGAATCAATTGTTTTCTGAAAATAGTATCGAGTTCAGTCGGAACGATTTGTTCATCAGAATAGAATCTGTAAGGATTGTAGCCAACAGTTGTTGCTCCGAGCGGACTGTAAAAATTCGTCTGAAGATAATCTTCATAATTCTCGCCTGTGATTTTTGTAATTACTTCGGGATAAATTAAAAAGCTCAAATCAGAATAAACATATTTTTTTTCACCCAGTTTCGAATTCCGGATTGAATCGAGGATGACCTGTTTAAAATCATTCTTCAGATAGAGCTTTTCAGAAACTCTGACCAGGAAACTATCCGATGGCTGAACCCGGATAAATTCATTTTTAAGATTGCCCTTTTTGTCAGCAACCATCATCCAGAAAGGAATCCAGGCCGGAAGTCCCGCCTGGTGGGTAAGAAATTCCGAAATTTTGATATTCTCTTTGTTACTATTTCTGAATGCCGGCCAGTAACTACTTAACGGCTCATTGACGTCAATTTTTTTCTCGTCGGCCAGTTTCATGATTGCAGGCAAGGCGCTGGTAACCTTTGTAACCGAAGCCCAGTCGTATAAATCGGTATTCTGCACTTTTAATTTTTTCTCATAAGTATGCCAGCCATAACTTTTCTGAAGTATGATTTTGCCATCTTTTGCGATTAAAACCTGACATCCGGGATAAGCTTTTTTTTCGATACCCAAATAGGCAACGGAATCAATCTTCCGGTTCAGCAATTCCGAGTTTATTCCGGCTTCTTCCGGAATTGTCCATGATAAAGTCTGATTGGCTGCGGTTGTAACTCCTGCGTTCAGTTTAAAGCGGGTGTCAATAGTAACCGGCAATTTCCCGGATGTACCAAAAGCTCCGAAAACCAGTTGAGCCGCCAGTTCCTGAGTCAGTTCCGTATTCTGGTAAGCAAGAATTAAAGCATCGGTTTTATGAATTTCTGAAAAATGCTGAATTGCATAAGCGTTTCCAAAAAATGCGATTACAGAAAGTTTTTCTTTAACCAGCTCATCCACCGCTTTTCGTTGAATCTCCGTTGTTCCGTATTTGTTCCCCGGGTAAATATTGATTCCCTGAACTCCAATAATCACAAGATTGTAATTTGTTAGGCTTTGTTTGATGTTTTTCAAAGCAGATTCAGGGGCATTTTTCGGGAGGAAAAAGTGGTCAACCTTAGTGTATTTTGAAAGAAAATCCTGAAAAACAGTTGTTTTGTCGCTGCCAATCATCACGCTGGCAATCTTTAATGTATCAAAACCCTGGACTGGCAGGATACCATCATTTTTTAAAACAGTAAACGAATTTCTTAGAAGTTGGCGGTTTGTAACTTCAAAAACAGGATTATTCAGTTGGGTTGTAAGTTTAGTTAAATCGGCTGGTTTGTAATTGTTCAGTCCTGTCCATCGTTTCAGTGCAAGTACTTTTGTGCATTTTTCATCAATTTGTTTTTCGGTTAACCGACCAGATCTGATCGCTTCCTTTACCGATAAAATCGCTTTCTGCAAGTCAGGTACAAATTCCACAACGTCGTTTCCTGCCACAAGTGCTTCGGTTTCAGCATTTCCTTTTTCGGTTCTCACTCCTTTCATATTTATTGCATCGGTAACCACAAATCCTTTGAACCCGATTTCATTTAACAGATAATCAGTAATAATCTTTTCAGACAGAGATGACGGAGTTCCACTTTTGTCAATCGCCGGTACATTCAGATGAGCGCTCATAATTCCGCAGATTCCTTTTTCAGAAAGATATCGGAAAGGAAATGATTCGAGTGTATCAAGCCGTTGTTTCGAGTGGTTTACAAATGGTAGAACATGGTGTGAGTCGGTATCGGTGTCGCCGTGTCCCGGGAAATGTTTTGCCACCGGAATCACATTTTCATCCTGCATCCCTTTGGCCAGCCACCATGCTTTTTGCGCTACATTCACTTTGTCTTCACCAAATGAGCGGAAATTGATAACCGGATTTAACGGATTTGTATTGATATCGGCTACCGGAGCAAAATTCATATGGATACCCATCATTTTCATTTGTCGTGCAATATCTTTCCCCATCTGGAAAATCAACGTTGAGTCTGAAATTGCGCCAAGTGCCTGTGCATACGGATATCGAACAGTGCTGTCAATCCGCATCGAAAGTCCCCACTCTCCGTCAACCGAAACAAGCAACGGAACCGACGAAACATCCTGAAATTCATTAATCCATTTTGCTGTTACCGAGGGATTTCCTTTCATGACAAGAATTCCACCCGGTTTCAGCTTTCTGATGATTTCTGATGATTTGGTTTTGTTCGATTCACCCAATTCGGGGTATACCGTGATAAACATCAACTGGGCAATTTTTTCGTCGAGGGTCATTTTCTGGAGTTGCTCATTTACCCAGGGATCGTTCCTGAAATGAAGGAAAGGCGGATCGGTAGAAAATGCATTTAGCTGAATAAACAACATTAACAAGATGGAGAAATGTATTTTGCAGGATTTCTTTACCGATTTCATCTGATTTCAAATTTTTCTGTGCAGAAGCACGATTCAGTGTTTCAAATTGTATTTTAGCAAATCAATATTAAAATTCTCTAATTGTGGCGAAATTTAGTGTTTTCCTGCTTATTCTTTTTTTTATATCCGGTATAAATGTCCGTTTAACTGCGCAGATTGTTTGCGGGGCCGACCAACCTGAAAAGTACCTCCCCCTGCTGCAGAAAAAAAGAGTGGGTTTGGTTGTGAACCACACCTCGTTAAAAGGGAATGCACATCTGGTTGATTTTCTGAAATCTGAAAAAATCAATGTAAAAAGAATTTTTGCTCCTGAACACGGTTTCAGGGGTGAAGCCTCCGCCGGTGAAGAAATAAAAGGTGGAATCGATAAAAGAACAGGGATTCAGGTTGTTTCGCTGTACGGCAAAAACAAAAAACCCACAGAAAAAAATCTGAAAGACCTCGATGTTTTAATTTATGATATACAGGATGTTGGATGCCGGTTTTATACCTACATATCAACACTTCACCTTGTAATCGAGGCCTGTGCAGAAAACAATATTCCGTTACTGATACTCGACCGGCCAAATCCGAATGGCGATTATGTTGCCGGACCGGTATTAAAACCCGAATTTGTTTCTTTTGTGGGAATGGACCCGATTCCTATTGTTCACGGTTGCACCGTCGGAGAACTCGCTTTGATGATTAATGGCGAAAACTGGACCACTGCAAAAACGAAATGCAAAATCGATATTATTCCGGTTTTGAATTATTCACATTCCACAAAATATGAACCTCCAGTACCCCCTTCTCCGAATCTTCCCAACTACATATCAATCAGGCTTTACCCGTCAATTTGTTTTTTCGAAGCAACAAAAGTAAGTCTGGGACGGGGCACAGAGTTTCCTTTCCAGGTGTTGGGAGGATTGGATTCAACTTTGGGAAATTTTCGGTTCACACCTGTTGATATTCCGGGTGTGGCAATTGACCCGGTAAACGAAGGACAGGTTTGTTATGGAGTTGATTTGAGAACATTGAGTGAAGTCCCTGAATTTACACTAAGTTATTTTCTCGATTTTTATCGGAAGTTTCGATACGAATCTGACTTTATCGATCGTGAAAATTGGTTTAATCTTCTGGCCGGGACCGATGTTTTGCTTGCCAAAATAAGAGGAGGAAATACTGAATCTGATATTTTGAAAGTATTTGAACCCGAGCTTGAAACATACAAAACAATGCGGAAAAAGTATCTTCTTTATCCTGATTTTGAATAATATGAGCCCATTTCTTGTTATTGGAATTATCCTGAGTTATTTCTTGCTTTTAATTATTGTGTCGTTGTTGACCTCGCGCAAAGCCGACACACAAACTTTTTTTACCGGTAACCGGAAATCGCCCTGGTATATTGTTGCTTTTGGAATGGTGGGAACAACCATTTCAGGAGTAACTTTTATCTCTGTTCCGGGCGAAGTTGGAAATTCCGCATTCTCTTATTTGCAGTTTATAATGGGGAATATTGTCGGATTCTGGATCGTGGCGGGTGTTCTTTTACCGTTATATTACCGCTTAAATCTTGTATCGATTTACACGTTCTTAAACCAGAGGATGGGTGACTATTCTCACAAAACCGGTTCTTTCTTCTTTTTGGTTTCGAAACTGATTGGCGCTTCTTTCAGGTTATATCTCGTGGCCGGTGTTTTACAAATCGCATTTTTCGATGCTTTTAACATTCCGTTTGCATTTACCGTTGTGGTTACTCTTTCGCTTGTTTGGGTTTATACACAAAAAGGCGGCATCAAAACCATCATCTGGACCGATTCATTACAAACACTTTTTCTGATAATTGCAGTGATTTTTACGATTGTAACTATTGCAAAGTCGTTGAATTGGAACCTTATTGAATTAACTGAAAGCATCGCAAAGAGTCCTCATTCGCAAGTGTTTTTCTGGGATTGGCGTTCAGAAAATAACTTCTTTAAGCAATTTTTCTCCGGAATATTTATCACAATTGCTATTGTGGGGATGGATCAGGATATGATGCAGAAAAACCTCACCTGCAAAAATATCAAGGACGCACAAAAGAATATGTTTGTGTTCAGTTTTTTGTTTTTAATAACTGTTACACTGTTTTTAAGTCTTGGTGCAATACTCTATTCTTTTGCTGAAAGCCAGAATATTTCGATACCTGCCAATTCCGACGATTTGTATCCTATGCTCGCCCTGAAATATTTGGGACTTCCGGTTGGTATTGCATTTTTGTTAGGTATAACAGCAGCCGCTTACTCAAGTGCCGATTCTGCACTGACTGCTTTAACTACTTCTTTTAGTATTGATTTTCTGAAGATTGAAAAATATGAAGAAGATAAAAGACGACGTGTAAAAAGACGGACCCATCTTATTTTCTCAGTTCTGATGATATTGATTATTCTTTTGTTCAGGATAATGAACAACGACAGCATTGTAGTTGCAGTTTTCAAAGTTGCCGGATATACTTACGGACCCATTTTAGGGCTGTTTGTTTTCGGTTTGTATATTAAACGTAAAGTGGCAGATCGTTGGGTTCCGATAGTTGCAATTCTGTCTCCGGTAATAACATTTTTTATCTCTAAATATTCATCTGTTTTGTTTAACGGTTACCAATTCGGGTTTGAATTACTGATCGTTAATGGATTCATCACAGTGCTCGGTTTGATGCTGATTTCGAAGAAGTTTGAATCTTAAAATTAATTACTGCTAATAAAAGTTAAAAATTGTAAATTCGTTTTTATATTTGCACATAATAAGTGATTCGCATTACCGTTTTTATTGAATAGAAAAAGGTTGAAAATTGGGCAGGTATATCATTCAAATATCGTTGCTGATTAGTATTTTATTCTCGTTATTCTCGTGCGAGAGTGATGGTTATTTGAATTCGCCCGATGCAAGACTCCGGTTTTCGAGTGACACTGTAACTTTCGATACCATCTTCACTACAATTGGTTCCACTACACAACGTTTTACGGTTCACAATACTTACAACGAAAATATTCTGATTTCGAATGTAAAACTTTCTGGAGGCGACCTTTCTAATTTCAGGCTGAATATAAATGGAGAGGTAAGTAATGAGGTTATTGATGTTGAGATTCCTGCCAACGACAGTATTTTTATTTTCGTAGAAGTTACAATCGATCCAAACGGGCAAAATCTTCCGATGGTTGTGCAGGATTCCATTCAATTTACCACCAATTCCAATGTTCAGAATATTCAGTTGATTGCTTACGGACAGGATTTTAAACTGGTGAAAGCAGAAACCTTAAAAACAACCACCTGGACTTCAGAAAAACCATATCTTGTTTATGATTATGCTTTTGTTGACAGTTCGTCGGTTTTAACGATTGAGCCCGGAACAAAAGTTTACTTTCATAAAGGAGCCGGATTGTATGTAAAAGGAAAAATCAAAGCCAACGGAAACTTCCAGGAACAGATTTATTTTATACCCGACAGGCTTGAAAAGTCATATGAAAATATACCGGATCAATGGAACGGAATTGTTCTTTTCTCCGGCAGTCACGATAATGTTTTTAATTATTGCCATATCCGTAATGCAAACATCGGATTACAGGTTGGAACTATTGAAAATGCAGGATACGCAAGTGCTAAAATTTCAAATACTAAAATTGAAAACATGGCATATGCAGGATTATTTGCCATAAAATCAAAGATTTCGGCTTATAACGATCTGATTGCAAATTGCGGGTTTTATGCGGTGGCCCTGGTTGTGGGTGGCGACTATCAGTTTTATCATACTACAGTAGCCAATTATTGGGGAAGTTATTCAACCAAAGCGCGTTCAACCTCGTCGCTTGTTATTTCAAATGTATTGATAGTGCCTGATTCTAAGGGAGGATCAGTGACTTACAGTGGTGACCTTGAAAATGCAACATTTGGGAACAGTATTATTTTCGGGAATAATATTCAGGAAATTGAGTTGGGTGATAACGGGAAAAATAAGTTTAATTATTTGTTTGAAAACTGTATTATTCAAGCCGCCGACACCTTTAATATTTCAAATAAAGAACATTACCTGAATGTTTGGAAAGGGCCGAAATATGATCCTTTGTTTATAGATCCTTATAAGGACTATAATTTTGAACTCGATACTTTATCTCCTGCTAAAGATGCAGGGAAAATGGAAATTGGTGACTTGTATCAATATGATTTGCTGAATAAGGACCGAACCACCGATAAGGGACCCGATTTAGGTGCTTACGAACGTATTGAAAAGAAAAATGCAAAATAAAAGCCTGCCGATTATCGGGCTGTTTCTTCTCATAAGTTTTTATTCTAAAGCACAATCAAAGCCCGATAGTTTTTGTCTGATGTTTTATAACCTCGAAAATTTTTTCGACACAAAAGATGATACTCTTTCATCTGATGAAAATTATACACCTGAAGGGGAACTACATTGGACTTTCAACAGATTTGAACAAAAAAAACAGAATATTTCAAAAGTTATAATGGCGGCCGGAGGCTGGAAAATGCCTGATTTAGTTGTTTTTTGCGAAATTGAAAACAGGTATGTAATTGATAAGTTAATAAAAGATACTCCTCTGAAAAAAACTCTTTACAAAGTTATTCATAAAGATTCACCCGATCACCGGGGAATTGATGTGGCGATGATTTATAACAGTGAAAGTTTTTATCCGCTCGACTATAAATATTATCCATTGGAATTTAATAATGAAGAATTAGAAACACGGGAAATTCTTTACGTTTCGGGTGTCGTTAACGGAACAGACACTTTGCATATTTTCGGGAATCATTGGCCCTCAAGATATTCAGGATTACTTGAAACGCAGGAGTTGCGGGTAGCCGCCGCTTCTTTGCTAAAGGGTAAAATTGAAGAGCTTTTCAGGGTATTTGCCGATCCAAAAATCGTTATTGTTGGTGATTTTAATGAAAACCCTGCAGATGAAGCAATCAGTACGGTTTTGCAAGCAGAAACTCCGGGGGAAATGATTGAAAAAGAGCGGCTTTATAACTTGTCAGCGGCCTGGATAAAACCCAATTACGGAACTCTAAAATATCAGTCGCAATGGTTTGTTTTTGATCAGATTATGGTTTCGGGGGCATTGCTTTTACCCGGAAAGAATCTAAAAGCGAATGCATCAGATGCGGTTATTGTAAGCCTGCCATTTTTGGTGGAAAATGACAAAAAATTCGGAGGCAAAAAGCCATTCAGAACTTACAACGGTTTTAACTACCAGGGTGGATTCAGCGATCATTTACCTGTATTATTAAAACTGACTTTTATTGATTGATTTTTGGGGTCAGGCCCAGTTCCCGGGCTTTTTGCATCATCAAAGAATAAGCTTCATCATAATCATTTCTGATGATCCCGTCAAGAATGGCATCTTTTATCGCATCTTTTATTAATCCAACTTCCCTGCACGGTGTTAACCCAAAAATTTCCATGATTAGTTCCCCTTTTATGGGTGGTTCAAAATTTCTGATGGCGTCCTTTTCTTCAATTTCCTTCAGTTTTTCTCTTACAATCAGGAAATTTTTCATATAACGGTTTACCTTTTCTGCATTTTTCGAGGTGATGTCAGCTTCACAAAGCGTCATCAAATCATCAATGTCATCACCGGCTTCGAAAAGTAACCTGCGTACGGCAGAGTCTGTTACCACATCTTCAGAAAGTACAATGGGGCGCATATGTAATTGTACCATTTTCTGCACAAATTTCATTTTTTCATTGAGCGGCAATTTCATTCTTTTAAAAATCTCCGGTATCATTTTGGCACCGATAAAATTGTGTGAATGAAATGTCCAACCCTGGCCTTCAACATATTTTTTAGTGACCGGTTTGGCAATGTCATGTAATATTGCAGACCAACGCAACCAAAGATTATCGGTGTATGGCGCGATTCGGTCTAAAACTTCAAGGGTATGATAAAAATTATCCTTGTGCCCGATTCCTCCAACCCTGTCTATTCCTTTCATTCTTTGTAATTCCGGAAAAATAATCTCCAGTAACCCGGTTTCTTCCATTAGTTTAAAACCTGTTGAAGGTTTGGCAGAGAGAATAATTTTATTGATTTCTTCGATGATTCTTTCACCCGATACAATTTTGATCCGGTCCCTGTTTTTTGCAATCGACCGGAGTGTTTGGTCATGAATTTCAAAACCCAATTGCGTTGAGAACCGGATTGCCCTCATAATTCGCAATGGATCGTCAGAAAATGTAATATCCGGGTCAAGTGGCGTTCGGATTATCTTATTTTCAAGGTCTTTAATTCCATTAAACGGATCGACAAGATTACCAAAGTTATGTACATTTAAACCAAGTGCCAATGCATTGATGGTAAAATCCCTGCGGTTCTGATCGTCTTCTATTGTTCCTGATTCCACCGTTGGTTTTCGCGAATTTGACTGGTACGATTCTTTCCGGGCACCCACAAACTCTATTTCAAGGTCTTTGTATTTCAGCATGGCAGTCCCGAAATTTTTAAAAACATGAACCTGAGGTTTGTTTTTTAATTTCCCGGATACTTTTTGTGCGAGTTCAATCCCATTTCCAACTGTTACTATGTCAATGTCTTTTGATGGACGGTGTAAAAAAATATCGCGAACAAAACCTCCGATAACATAAGTATCGAGCTTCATTTCGTCAGCGACTTCTGTAATAACCTGGAATATTTTGTGATTCAGTTTATTATTCATTTTCTGCCAGATAAAAATTCAGTTGTATCAAAATCATGACACAACTGTTAAAAATCGTGACAAAATTACAATTATTTCGCCGAATCTTACAAAAAATGGCATCATAAGCAAAAGGGTATTATATTTGCATTGAAATATGTAGATAATTAAATATGATTATAAATTTTTAAATTAAACGATATGTTGGAACATTTAACACTTGAAACTTTTAAAGAAAAGGTTTTCAATTTTGAGGTAAACAAAGATTGGAAATACGAAGGCAGCAAGCCATGTTTGATCGATTTTTACGCAAACTGGTGTGGCCCGTGTAAAATGGTTGCCCCGGTTCTTGAAGAATTGCAGAAAGAATATGGTGACAGTATTGTAATTTATAAAGTGAATACAGAAGATGAACAGGAACTTGCCGGTATTTTTGGAATACAGAGCATTCCTTCTCTTCTTTTCGTACCGAAAGAAGGTCAGCCGCAAATGGCGATGGGGGCACTTCCGAAGCAAACATTTGAGAGGGCAATTGCCGATGTGCTGAAAGTTGAAAAACCGGTTTTGAATTAAAGAAAGTTCAAAACCTTCTCAAGTTGAATTCCGCGCGAACCTTTTATTAAAACGTTCCCGTTTATAATGGGGTTTTTCTGAAGGGTTTCGCACAGGAAATCAACGTTGTCAAATGATCTGAATCCAAAATCGGAAGCAAATTTACCAAAATGTTTCCCCACGGTATAAACATTTACAACTCCCATTTCATTGAGTAATTTCAGTATTGCCTTGTGCTCTTCTTCTGAATAATCGCCCAATTCAAGCATGTCTCCCAGTATGAGGTGAAATACTCCTTCGTTGTTTTGTATAAAACTATTTATA
Source organism: Draconibacterium sp. (assembly GCA_036735485.1). Taxonomy (GTDB): domain Bacteria; phylum Bacteroidota; class Bacteroidia; order Bacteroidales; family Prolixibacteraceae; genus Draconibacterium. The sequence goes on from DAINOH010000053.1 coordinate 10,030, forward strand.
GAGGCCTGCATGCTGGTTGGATTTGCGTTGTAAGCATCCATGGTAATCCTGAGATTATTCCTGACAATTAATTGAGAACGGTTGTTTCTGGGAGTATATTCTTTAAGTGCTTTTTGAATATCAAGAGGATCGACTTTGAAATAGTTGCCGATGCAGGCAGCTGCCAAAATATTTTCGAAGTTGTAGCTTCCGGTTAGTTGTGTGTTCAGATATAATAGTCCTTTTGTGAACCAGGCTTTCAGGTGAACATACGGAGGTGAAGAAAGTTGCTCGGCCCTGAAATCTGCATTTTCTCCACCGTAACTTATTTTGTTGGTGATTTTTTCTACTAATTCTGCTAATAAAGGATTGTCAAGGTTATAAAAAACCGTTCCGTTTTTGGCTTTTAAATAATGGTAAAGTTCTGTTTTTGTATTTATTACACCTTGGAAAGATCCGAACCCTTCAAGGTGGGCTTTACCAATATTTGTAATAATCCCAAAATCAGGATCGGCAATTTTGCATAAATCATCAATCTCGCCCGGATGATTGGCACCCATTTCCACCACCCCGATTTCAGTAGTTTCATCCATTTTCAACAGCGTCAAAGGAACTCCGATGTGGTTATTCAGATTTCCCTGGGTAAAACTTACTTTATATTTTCTCGATAAAACAGCTGCAATTAACTCTTTTGTTGTCGTTTTTCCATTGGTCCCGGTAATGGCAAGAACAGGCAAGGCGAGCATTTTCCGATGATGGTTAGCCAAGTCTTTGAGGGTTTGTAAAACATTCTCTACAAGAACAGTTTTTCCCTCAATTTCAAATTCTTTTTCATCAATTACTGCAAGCACTGCACCTTTTTCAAGGGCATTGGCTGCAAATTTGTTTCCATTGAAATTCTCGCCTTTTAAAGCAAAAAACATACTTCCCGGTTCGATGTTCCGGCTATCAGTTGTAACATTTGGATTTGTTTTATAAATCTGGTATAATGCTTCTGTAGTATTCATTATAAAAAGCGTATTAAATAAAAAAGCCTCATATTCTGACACATGAGGCTTTTCCTTTATTTATTATTCTGAAATTAAAATCCTTCGGGTGAACCAACACGGGTCATTGCACAACGGAAACCTAAATCATCCTGTGCCTTTTTTTGTTCAAGATATCTGCGGGTACCAGGAACAAGCCAATACGGGCGATCCTTCCATGAGCCACCCTTGTAAACCCGTACTTCATCAGTAATTAATGATGAAAAAGCACCGGGAGTGTTATCCTGAACATACATATCTGAGGTTTTGTTGTTTTGTACTGCATTCCAGTTTCCCGATTCTACAATTTGTGAATTTGTGTCACCATCTTTGAAATTTCTGTAATCCATTCCGGCAATTGTGTCAACCGCAAGTCGGCCATATTGATCTTTCATCAGGTTGCCATTGTTATCTCTTTTGTATTCAGTAATAACATTACCCCTGAATGGATTGAATTCATCAACATCTTTAAAGGTTAACGGGCGATATACATCGGCTACCCACTCATTAACATTACCCGACATACAATATAAACCAAAATCATTTGGTTCATAAGAGAATACAGGTGCTGTAATATCAGCGTTATCATTAAGTGCTCCAGCAACGCCCATCATATCACCCCGACCACGTACAAAGTTCGCTTTCATTTCTCCCTTTGCACTTTTCGAATCTGTTCTTAGATAAGCACCATTCCATGGATAAAGTCTTCGGTCAGTCAACAATTCGCCATCCATATTTCCAATCAGCCCATAAGCAGCATATTCCCATTCTGCTTCGGTTGGCAACCTGTAACTTGGTAACATTATCCCATCTTCCCAACGAACTCTTTTCGTACTACCGTCCGGATTTTCCAACGGCTTTTTACCATCAGTTCCGGCATATAATCCTGTGGCATAAGTTTTAGTAGTGTAAATATTTTGCCCTGATTGGGTATTATCATATGCCAGAATTCCTTTGTCAATCAGAATCTGTTCGTTCACACGGTCGGTTCTCCAAGCACAATATTCATTGGCCTGCTCCCAGGAAACTCCAACAACCGGATAATCGCTGTAGGCCGGGTGTCTGAAATAGTTTTCAACGTAGGGTTCATTATATGCCAGTTCGCTTCTCCATAGGGTAGTATCAGGCAGCGATGAATCAATTTTTTTCTTGTCACCCGGATAAATCCTGCCGAGCCAATGTACATATTCCCTGTAATCCTGGTTCGAAACTTCAGTTTCATCCATATAAAACGATGCAACTGTTACTCTGCGGGGAGCGTTATCCCAATGATACATTACATCCTCTTCCACACGCCCCATGGTAAAAGTACCACCCTGGATAAAAACAAGTCCCGGACCTGCTTCCTGTTCATATCCTGATTTATAGGGGATATTTCCATTTTCTTCTGAATTGTACTTCCAGCCGGTGGTTCTTGAGGTGCCACCTCCTCCGCCTTTTTTACTGAACAAGCTGCAACCTGATAAAGAAGCAGCTAAAAGTATTATGAACAAAGTCTTTAACTTCATTATTTTCATTTTCAAATTAACTTTTTCAGAACGTCACAAATATAATAACTAAATTGTTCAATTCTTATTGTTTCACAGATATAAAAAAAAATATCAGAAGTTCCTTATGCTCACATGTGACAAGGCTTCTCTGGTTTTCGCCAGATTTGGTTAACACTTTTAATCCTGCAATAAATATTTATATTAGGCGTTTGTTTTCTGTTATCCGAAACAATTGGTTATGAAAAAATACATACTCCTGATTTTTGTTCTCGTTTCTGGTTTTACAAGCAGTGATGTTTGCAGGGAAAAAATAATAATTGAATGGCGTAATATCACTATCAATGAGGGAGATATTCAATACAGCGGGATGTTAACTTTTGATCAGGCTGCTTATCCTGAACAAGGTTCATTGATCCCGGTTTTTTACAGAATATTTAATAATGAAAATGGTGGTATTTTTCAGTTTGTGATTGAAAACCCCGAATTTGAAGAAATTCAACTGCCCGATGATTTTCCGGGATTGGATAAGATAACTGAGGAAATCCAGATGTCTTCAGGAAACTCGGTTTCAAGAGGTATAACAAATACTTTTTTGCATATATCTACTTTGAAAAAATCGGGTAGTAAATATTTCAAGTTAAAGAGCTTTGAATTGTCACGGATTCCAAGAACTGAGGGGATTGTGAAATCTGCTAAACAACCTTTTGATTGGAAAACGAATTCAGTACTCCGGCAAGGGAAATGGGTGAAAATAAGTGTGCCGCAAAAAGGGGTTTACAAAATTCCTTATTCAAAACTTACTTCCTGGGGATTTACTGATCCTTCAAAAGTGAGCGTTTTTGGAAGTGGCGGGAAAATATTGTCAGAAGATCCGGGCGAAATCAGTTATGATGATCTTGTTCAGTGCAACACCTGGACCGATAAAAATGGTGGTGCCGACTGCCTGTTTTTTTATGCGACCGGAACCACAGAATGGGCTTACAATAAAACCAAAGGAGTATTTGAACACAGGATAAACGATTATTCAGCAAAAGGATATTTTTTCCTAACCGATAATGCAGGTACAAAAACAATATCAAAACAGCAGGTCATTTCTGAACAGCCATCCGTTACAATAACTTCTGCAAATGCATACCAACTTTATGAAAACGACCTTGAAAATGTTTTGCCACTCGGATCGGGTAAAAAGTGGTATGGAGAAAAATTTAAAAACTCCTCGGTTAAAAACATTGATTTCGATCTGGTTGATATTGATACCTCCCAAATAATGACATTTCAGGTTAATGCCATTGCGCGTTCGTATAATACTTCTGAAATGAAATTCACAGTTAACCAGCTTGAAACAGGATCGCTAAAATTCACCCCGGTTAATACGGCCAGCCAAACCTCTGCTTATGCCGATGAAGAACAGAAACTTTTTAATGCCAAGACCAAAGGCAATTCTGTAAAAACTGTATTAAAATATTATGCTGATAATGTTAACAATAGCAGTGATGGGAATGCAATTGCCTGGCTCGATTTTGTTGAAGTAAACTATTTCAGAAAATTGAAATTCAGCAGTTCTCCATTGTTTTTCAGAGATGTGCAAAATCTCAGTGAAACTGCGATTGTGGCGTTCAGAATTGAAAATGCTGCTTCGAATTCAAAAATTTTTGATGTTACTGATAATTTCAATATTTATGAAGTTCCTATTGAAATTAATGGGGGCCTGGCAACTTTCATAAGAAAAGGAAGCACAATTTCTGAATATGTTGCTTTTAACCCTGACGGAACTTTTGCCGAGCCTGAGCTGGTTGGCGATGTTATCAACCAGAATCTTCATGCTATGAGTGTTCCTGAATTTGTAATTATTTCGCACCCCGCTTTTCTTTCTTCGGCAAACCGGCTTGCCGATTTTCACCGCGGTTACGATGGTATGAGCGTTGAAGTGGTGACAACTGACCAGGTTTACAACGAATTCAGTTCAGGAGAAAGAAATGCCACCGGAATCAGGAATTTTATAAAAATGTTATACGACAGGGATTCACGATTTAAATATGCGCTGCTTTTTGGTGATGGCAGTTTTGATAATCGTGGTATCAGAAGTCAAACCAAAATTTATGTTCCCACTTTTCAGTCCGAGAATTCACTTGATCCTGTTGGATCGTTCGTAACCGACGATTACTTTGCCATTCTTGATGCAGGCGAAAGTGTTTACAATGGCACCCTTGATATTGGAGTCGGAAGAATTCCCTGTTCAACAAGTTTTGAAGCAGAATTGGTTATTGATAAGGTTGAACGTTATTATTCTGTCGAAGCTTTAGGGAATTGGAGGAATTCGGTTTGTTTTATTGCTGACGATCAAGACGGAAATTTGCATGTGTCAGATACCGAAAAACTGGCTAATATGGTTAACGCAGACCATGGTGAATTCATTACCGATAAGATTTATTTTGATGCTTATCAGCAAGTTGTAACTGCCGGCGAAGAAAAGTACCCTGATGTAACAGCCGCGATTAATGAAAAAGTTAAAAATGGAGTTTTAATCTTAAATTATACCGGTCATGCCAACGAAAGATATATGGCCGATGAACATGTTCTGGATATCAGCAATGTTAATTCATGGTCGAATAAAAATAATTTGCCGATTTTTGTAACCGCCACCTGTGAATTCAGTCGTTTTGATGCCGATGATACTTCAATTGGCGAATATGTTCTGTTGAATCCGAATGGCGGAGGAATCGGTTTATTCTCAACCACGAGACTCGTTTACGCATATTCTAATTTTTTATTGAATCAGAGCTTTTATAAATTTGTTTTTGAAGCCGACAAAAATGGAGTCAGGTACCGAATGGGAGATATAATGCGATTGGCAAAAAACAATACACTGAATACAATCAACAAACGTAATTTTTCTTTATTAGCCGATCCTGCGCTTCGTTTATCATATCCAAAGCACAAGGTAGTTACCACTAAAATAAATAGTAATGATGCCGGGAATGGATCCGATACACTGAAAGCGCTTGAAAAGGTAACCATTGAAGGAAATATAACCGATTTTTCAGGAACTGTATTAAGTAATTTCAATGGTAAAATGGCGGTTACAGTTTACGATAAGGAAACCACCGCTAAAACACTCGGCAACAATGGCGAAACGCCTTTTTCATACAGAGTTCTCGAAAACATTATTTACAAAGGTACTGTCAGTGTTTCAAACGGGAAGTTCAATTTAAGTTTTGTTATTCCTAAAGATATTTCCTACAAAATAGGACAAGGGAAAATTATGTATTATGCTGATAATGGAACCGATGACGCACATGGGGCCTATAATGATTTTATGATTGGCGGATTATCGGACAAAGCTGTGAGCGACAATACAGGTCCAGATATCAATCTTTATATGGATTCAAAAGATTTTGTGAATGGCGGACAAACCAGCCGGAATCCACTTTTACTAGCCTACCTTACCGATGAAAATGGAATTAATACAACCGGAACCGGAATCGGGCACGATATAACTGCAATTCTCGATGATGATTATTCAAATGTAATTGTGTTGAATAGTTATTACCAGGCTGATAAAGATGATTTTACAAGTGGATTGATTTCATTTCCGCTCAAAAATCTCGAAACCGGAAAACACAAACTTACATTAAAAGCCTGGGATGTTGCGAATAATTCTTCGGAAGCGGAAATTGAATTTGAAGTTACAGGCGATTTTTATATCAATTCGGTTCAGAACAGGCCCAATCCGGCCAGTCAATACACCTATTTCAGTTTTAGCCATAATCAGGCTGATGCTAAGTTAAATGTAATGATTGAGATTTTTAACCTTGCCGGAACAAGAGTTGATTACATTGTAACAGAAGTTGGCTCTGATGGATTGAATAGCAACCCTGTTTATTGGAACTTTGGTGAATCGGCTACGGCTTTAACAAATGGAATTTACATTTACAGAATTACAGCCAGAAACAATTATGATGATATTACTGCTTCATCAGGAAAACTAGTAATTGCCAGATAAAATTTCCGGTTCACAAAATTTTTACGACAATGCCACGTTCTCTTTTGTACAATAACCATTGCTGCAAAGTCAATTGTTGTATATTTGCAGCCACAATTTTTTGAAAAAATGATGATAAAATTATTTCGGTATTTACTCATTGGGTCGGTAATTATATTTATTACAGAAAATGCTTATTCACAGGCAACTACTTCTGGCGCAAACACAATTACCACCGCGGTTCCGTTTCTTACAATCACACCCGATTCAAGAGCAGGCGGGATGGGTGATGCAGGTGTTGGTTTAACTCCTGATGTAAGTTCGCAACATTGGAATCCTGCCAAATATGTTTTCATGGAAAGCGATATGGGAGTTGGTTTGTCTTATTCTCCATGGTTGCGCAATCTTGTGGATGATATTAACCTTGCCTATCTGTCAGGATATAAAAAACTGGATGATGTATCTGCGGTGGCAGCTTCATTGCGTTATTTTTCCCTTGGCGATATCGTTTTTACCAGCGATTTTGGTGAATTTCAGGGTCAGCAGAGTCCAAACGAATTTGCACTTGACCTTGGTTATTCAAGAAAACTCTCCGAAATATTTTCAGGAGCAGTGTCGTTGCGATACATTCGTTCCGATCTTACCGGTGGTCAGATGGTAAACGGAGTGGAAACTCATGCTGGTAATGCCTTTGCTGCCGACGTGGCTTTTTACTGGTATAATGAATTCAGGGCAAACCGGAAAGACCAGCTTTTATCGGCAGGTATCAATATTCAGAATATTGGTTCGAAAATTTCTTACACCGATGGAGAAGTAAAAGATTTTATTCCTACAAACCTGATGTTGGGAGCAGCCTACACCACCAATCTCGACGATTACAACTCGTTTACCTTTTCATTTGAAGCCAATAAATTATTAGTTCCAACTCCACCTGCCGATTCAACCCAATATGGTGATGATGACGTTATCTGGTCAGGCGGTGTGAATTCTGACATCGGACCAATTGAAGGAATTTTTGTTTCGTTTACCGATGCTCCCGGAGGTTTTAAAGAAGAAATGCAGGAAATTACCTGGGCACTGGGTGTTGAATATTGGTACAACAAACAGTTTTCTATCAGGGGTGGGTATTTTTATGAACATGAAAACAAGGGAAACAGAAAATATTTCACTGCAGGAGCAGGTTTAAAAATGAATGTTTTTGCACTTGATTTCTCTTATTTATTGCCCACTCAGCGTAATCACCCGCTTGAAAATACTTTGAGGTTTACGCTTTCGTTTGATATCGATGCATTTAGCAGGCAACGCTGATGAATTTCCGCGTTGGACAAGGATATGACGTACACCGTCTGGCAGAAGGGGAAACCCTTTGGCTGGGCGGTGTTTTAGTTCCGCATAGTAAAGGAACTGTTGCACATTCTGATGGCGACGTTGTCATTCATGCTATTTGCGATGCCCTTTTGGGAGCTGTTAAACTGGGAGATATTGGTACTCATTTTCCGGATACATCTGCTGAATTTAAAAATATCGACAGTAAAATTTTGCTTGAAAAGAGCTATCAGCTTGTAAAGGACAAAGGATTCCGTATTGTCAATATCGATTGCACAATCAGTGCACAGAAACCCAAATTAAAGCCATTTATTCCTGAAATGGAAAATACAATGGCATCAGTACTTGGTATTGGTGAAGACCAGGTTTCTGTAAAAGCAACTACTACTGAAAGTCTGGGTTTTGAAGGCAGGGAAGAGGGCATCTCGGTAAATGCAGTCGTTTTATTAGAAAAACATAGTTAATGAACAGGAAAACGCTTGTAATCGGAGCAAGTACCAATCCCGTGAGGTATTCCAATTTGGCTATAAAAGCCTTGTTGAAACATGGTTATGAAGTGATTGCACTGGCAAAACGCGAAGGACAGATTGGAGAGGTAAAAATTCAAACAGATTTTCCTGTTAATGAATGGGTGCACACAGTTACAATGTATATTGGAGAACAGCATCAGCCTGAATATTATCAGCCCATTCTTGATTTAAAACCTGAGAGAGTTATTTTCAATCCCGGAACTGAGAACTTCGAATTTATTGAATTATTGGAATCAGAAGGAATTGAAACCATTGAAGGTTGCACATTAGTTATGCTTGGAACCGGTCAATATTAAAAGCAGATTAAGATGTTTGAGACAATAAATTCATTCGAAGAATTTTTGACACTTAAAGAGAAAGAGCCGGCATTGCTGGCCTATTTTTCCACCGAAGCCTGCAATGTTTGTAAAGTTCTGAAGCCAAAGGTTGGTGAACTTATTGATAACGAATTTCCAAAGATTAAAACGGTTTATGTTCAAACTGATCAACTCCCGGAGGTTGCAGCTCAAAACAGAATTTTTGCAGTACCCACAATCCTTATTTATTTTGATGGGCGTGAATATATCCGGAAAAGCCGGAATATTGGAATTGCCGAACTTCAGCAGGAAATAGACCGGCCCTACTCAATGTTTTTCGCTGAATAGTTGTTTCTAAACCTGAAAAAGCGAATTCAATAAGTATTCATCAGCTTCGTTGGGTAACGTAACTTTTAAATCAGAATTTTCTTTCATTGCCTGTTCAATGGCAAATCTGGCCGGTTGATTCTGAGCCCAGCTTCTGCGCGCAATACCGTTATTTACATCCCAGTGGAGCATCATTTTTAATCTTCTTTCTGCTTCTTGTGAGCCATCGATTGTAAGACCAAATCCTCCATTAATTACTTCTCCCCAGCCAACACCACCACCGTTATGCAGCGAAACCCAGGTGGCGCCTCTGAAACTGTCACCCACAAAATTCTGAACAGCCATATCGGCAGTAAAAGCTGAACCGTCATAAATATTCGATGTTTCGCGGTATGGAGAATCTGTACCGGAAACATCGTGGTGATCGCGCCCCAAAACAATTGGTGCTGAGATTTCTCCATTTTTGATTGCCTTGTTAAAAGCCAGGGCAATTTTTGTCCTCCCGGTAGAATCGGCATACAAAATTCTCGCCTGCGAACCCACCACAAGGTTATTATTTCCGGCTTCTTTTATCCAATGAATGTTGTCTTCCATTTGACTTCTGATTTCCCCGGGAGCAGTTCTTACGAGTTCTTCCAAAACATTTGCAGCAATTTGGTCAGTGGTTTCTAAATCCGATGGTTTTCCTGAAGTGCAGACCCAGCGGAATGGGCCGAATCCATAATCAAAAAACAGCGGTCCCATAATGTCCTGAACGTAGGAAGGGTATCTGAAACTGCCATCATTGTTAAAAACTTCGGCTCCTGCCCGACCTGATTCCAACAGAAATGCATTTCCATAATCCCAGAAATACATTCCTTTTTTAGCTAATTTGTTAATGGCAACAACTTGTTTCCGAAGTGATTCATAGACTTTTTCTTTAAAAGACTCCGGATTTTCAGCCATCATTTTATTCGATTCCTCGAATGTTATACCTGCCGGATAATATCCACCGGCAAACGGGTTATGAAGCGAGGTTTGGTCTGAACCAAGATCAATTTCAATTTCACTTTCGGCAAGTTTTTCCCATAAATCAACAACATTTCCCTGGTAAGCCAGCGAAACTCGTTCATTTTTGTTTTTTGCAGTTTTTATTCTTTTTATAAGAATGTCAAGGTCAGTAAAAATTTCATCCACCCAGCCCTGTTTGTGCCTGATCTGAACCACTTTCGGATTAATTTCGGCAACCACACAAATCATTCCGGCAATAACCGCGGCTTTGGGCTGAGCGCCTGACATTCCGCCAAGTCCGCTGGTTACAAAAACTTTAATACCCTTGTTTTTTGCTGCTTTTAAGCGCGCAGCATTCATCACAGTAATAGTGGTTCCATGAACAATTCCCTGCGGCCCGATGTACATGTAGGAACCTGCTGTCATTTGACCGTATTGTGAAACACCCAAAGCATTCATTCTTTCATAATCATCACGCGATGAATAATTTGGGATTACCATTCCATTCGTTACAACAACCCTCGGAGCGTCAGGATGGGAGGGGAAAAGTCCCATCGGGTGACCTGAATACATGACCAGCGTTTGATTTTCGCTCATTTCAGCGAGGTATTTCATAGTCAGCAGGTATTGCGCCCAGTTTTGAAAAACTGCACCATTTCCCCCGTATGTAATCAGTTCGTGCGGATGTTGCGCTACTTCAGGATCCAGGTTGTTTTGAATCATCAGCATTATGGAAGCCGCCTGTTTTGATTTTGCCGGATATTCATCAATCGGGCGGGCAAACATTTCGTAATCAGGTCTGAACCGGTACATGTAAATCCTGCCATAAGTTTCAAGTTCGTTCAGAAACTCGGGTGCGAGCGTTTTATGGTATTTCATAGGGAAATAGCGGAGCGCGTTTTTTACAGCCAGCTTTTTCTCAGGCTGATTTAGAATTTCCTTTCTTTTTGGGGCATGATTCACTGTTGGATCAAATTGTTTGTGTGGAGGTAAAGTATCGGGTATTCCCTGCAAAATTGCAGTTTTAAAATCCACTGTTCTCATATATTGATTACATTTATCCGGTTACGTTGGAAATACGGCGGTAAAATATGGCCTTTCCCCGATTTTCCGGCTGATATTTGACAATGTTTTTAAAAATTTGCAAACTGATTTATAAAATTTAATAAGATGAAAAATTTAAAGTTAGGATTTGTTGCAGTAATAGTTGCAGTATTGTTTTCAAGTTGTGGATACAACAAAATGGTAAGCATGGATGAACAGGTGACCTCACAATGGGCACAGGTACAGAACGTTTATCAGCGGCGTGCTGATTTGATTCCTAACCTGGTAAATACTGTAAAAGGTTACGCTGAACATGAAAGAGAAACACTGGAAGGTGTTATTGAAGCGCGGTCAAAAGCCACATCAATAAATATTGACCCGACGAAACTAACACCCGAAGCAATTCAGCAGTTTAACCAGGCACAGGATGGTTTGTCTTCGGCATTAAGTAAGTTAATGGTGGTGGTTGAAAGGTATCCCGATCTGAAAGCTAATCAGAACTTTCTGGATCTTCAGGCCCAATTGGAAGGCACAGAAAACAGGATCACTGTTGAGCGTCAGAAATTCAACGAAACAACACAACAGTACAACGCTTACATCCGCAAATTCCCGCAGATAATATATGCAGGATGGTTCGGTTTTGAAAAGAAATCTTATTTCGAAGCACAACCCGGAGCAGAAAAAGCGCCTGAAGTTAAGTTTTAAGGAGTAAAAAAAATGAGTGTTCAGAAATATTTTACAGAAGAGAACAAGCTCCAGATCGCCAGCGCTATCAGGGTGGCCGAAACCAACACCTCGGGCGAAATAAGGGTGCATATTGAAAAAAATTGCAAGGAGGATGTACTTGACAGAGCCGCATATTGGTTTGAGCAACTTGATATGCACAAAACAAAATTGAGGAATGGAGTTTTGTTCTATCTTGCCGTTGATGACCGTAAGTTTGCTATCCTGGGAGATGCTGGTATCAATCATAAAGTTCCTTCAGATTTTTGGGAGGAAACCAAAGAGCTTGTTATCTCAAAATTTAAAGAGGGGTCTTTTTCCGAGGGGCTGGCAGCAGGAATCATTAAAGCCGGAGAACAGTTAAAACAGCATTTCCCATTTAAATCTGACGATGTCAACGAACTGTCGAATGAAATTTCATTCGGTAAATAGAAAGTCATGAAAAAAACAATTTTAATATTATCGTTATTGTTTGTTACCGTTTCAGGAGTATTGGCACAGATTCCAGAAAGACCCAATCCTCCAAGGCTGGTAAACGATTTTGCCAATATTTTGTCAGCCGGCGAAATTGCGTTGCTCGAAGATTCACTTGTGCAATTTGCAAATGCCACATCCACACAGATTGTGGTGGTAACAGTTCCTGATCTTGAAGGATACGATCCTGGCGATTATGCATTCAGATTGGGTGAGAAATGGGGTGTTGGGCAAAAAGGAACAAATAACGGAATCGTGGTTCTTGTAAAACCCAAACAGGGAAACAGTAAAGGCCAGGTTTTTATTGCAACCGGCTATGGTCTGGAAGGAGTTTTACCTGACGCGGTGGTGAATTCAACCGTAATCGATTACGAAATGATACCCTGGTTTCAACAAAACAATTACTTCAGGGGAATTATGGATGGAGTTCAGGTAATAATGAAAATTACCCGCGGAGAATATACCGCTGAACAATATCAAAAACAATATGCCGGCAAAAAGGGCGATGGGTTAATTCCAGCCCTGATAATCTTTATTCTGGTATTTGTTTTTGTTTTCAGAGGACGCAGCAGGAGATATTATTCACCTGGAAAAAGTCTGCCTTTCTGGCTGGCAATGGGATTATTGTCGGGAGGTGGCCGGAGCTCAGGTGGCTCGTTTGGAAACTTCTCTTCAGGAGGAGGTGGTTTTGGTGGTTTTGGAGGAGGCAGTTTTGGCGGTGGTGGTGCCGGTGGAAGCTGGTAATTATATATTTGAAAGTAAAAAGCCCGGAGGATTATTTCCTCCGGGCTTTTTACTTGTATTATTTTGTCGAAATTATTCTTTATCAAGAAAAATTGTTTGTTCGCGATTAGGGCCAACCGATGCAATCGTAACCGGGATTCCCATTTCTTCTTCAATAAAATTAATGTAGTTATTTAATTCTTCAGGAAATTCATTCTGGCTTTTAATCCTGGTCAGGTCTGTTTTCCAACCCGGAAGTTCGACATAAAACGGTTTTACTGAATCATTCAATTCAAACGGAAATTCTTCGGTAACAACGCCGTCAATATCATAACCCACGCAAATTTTAATGGTGTCGAACTGATCAAGAACATCGGCTTTCATCATAATCAGCTCAGTAACACCGTTGAGCATCACCGAGTATTTTAAAGCTACTAAATCGAGCCAACCACAACGGCGCGGCCTTCCGGTTGTTGATCCGTATTCATGACCTGCTTTTCTGAGTGCATCGCCGGTTTCATCCAGCAACTCAGTTGGAAAAGGTCCCATTCCTACACGGGTACAATAAGCCTTGAAAATGCCGAGCACATCGCCGATTTTATTCGGAGCCACACCTAATCCTGTGCAGGCACCGGCACAAATTGTATTTGAGCTTGTAACAAAAGGATAAGAGCCAAAATCAATATCAAGCAAAGTACCCTGGGCTCCTTCAGCAAGTATGGTTTTTTTGTCTTTCAGCAGATTATTGATCATGTGTTCCGTATCCACAATTTTGAAGGATTTCAACACTTCGATGCCGCTGAACCACTCTGCTTCGCAATCAGCGAGAATTTTTTCGTAATCAAACTGAAAAAAGTCTTTCAGAAGATGTTTGTGATTATCAATTCTTGATTTGTATTTTGTTTCGAAATCACACATAATATCACCTACCCGAAGACCTTCACGACCTATTTTATCTTTGTAAGTCGGGCCAATTCCTTTCAGGGTTGAACCAATTTTTGAATCGCCTTTTTTCTGTTCCGATGCAGCATCTAACAACCTGTGAGTGGGTAGAATCATGTGTGCTTTTTTCGAAATATAAAGATTCTGGGAAATATCAAACCCGAGTTTTTTTAGCGATTCAATTTCCTTCTGAAAAACAATCGGATCAATCACCACACCGTTTCCGATTATGTTGATTTTGTTTTCCCTGAAAATACCTGAAGGAATTGTATGGAGTACATGTTTGATATTGTTGAATTCAAGCGTGTGCCCGGCATTCGGGCCGCCCTGAAAACGTGAAATAACATCATACTTCGGTGTTAAAACATCCACTACCTTACCTTTTCCTTCATCGCCCCATTGAAGGCCAAGCAATACATCAACTTTCATTGTTTTTTGATTTTTGTATTACACAAACAAACCGTGAAAATCAGTCGTTATCAGACCCGATTTTCACGGCTTTATTTAAGCGTTTAAAAGTAGCAATTATTTTTATTTGAAGGGTAAAACAAATGGATGATTAGGAAGGTTTAACAAATATTCTGATGGTGTAACTATTTTATTTCAGATTCTCGCCATAAATATACAAGGTGTGGTGCGAAAGCCTGAAGTTGTTCTTTTTGCAGGCATCTTCAATTATTTCCCTGATCCGGGGATCGAAAAATTCGACCACCTTGCCGTTGGTAATATCAATCAGGTGATCGTGTTGCATGGTGGCAAATGCCTTTTCGAACTGGGCAATATTTTTGCCAAACTGATGTTTAACAACCAGTTTGCAGTCAAGCAACAGATCAATCGTGTTGTACAAAGTTGCCCGGCTGACCCTGTAGTTGTTATTTTTCATCGAAATGTACAGCGATTCGATATCGAAATGGCCTTCCCGGAAATAGATCTCTTCTAAAATAGCAAATCTTTCAGGTGTTTTTCTGTGCCCGTTTTTTTCGAGGTATTCAGTAAACATCGACCTTACAGTTTCTCTGGTTTTCTGGTTATTCATAATTAAACCAATTTTAAATAATGGGCAAAAATAATTTTTTTTTTGAATTGATATTGAGAGTGCTGAAAATTAATCGTTAAGGCTTTTTATGCGTGAGACGTTTTCAATACCCTTGATTTTTTTGAGTTGGGCAATCAGGTTATTCAGGTCTTCGGTATTGTGTATGTATAGAAAAAGTTCTCCTCTGAAAATTCCATCATTTGTATCAAACTGAACCGATCGCATATTGATATTATTCTCATTCGAGATTATATTGGTCACCTGACTGACAATCCCCATCCGGTCAAATCCTTCGAGCAGGAGCCTTGTAAGATATGATTGCTTTTTAAATTTTGTCCATTCGGCAGAAACAATCTTTTCTCCCTGGTTAAGCATGTATTTTGCCAATACATCACACTCTGTTTTGTGAATAATCACAAGGTCGTCAGAACTGAGAAAGCCCATTACTTCATCACCTGGAATCGGGTTACAGCATTTGGCCATCGAGAAGGTGACATTATCCTGATTTTCCTTCAATACAAAGGTTTTTTTTCTGTCAATTTTGTTTTTAGGACTTTTTTTGCCGTCTTCGGATAATTGATTTTCGTCTTTTTTTCTTCCAAATGTAATATTCCAATACTTTACCAGCTTGTTTTCCGACTTTTTTACTAATACCTCTTCAATATTGTTTAATTCAATAAAACCCATGCCAACCTGGGAGTAAAGTTGCTCTTTGTTATTCAGGTTATAGTGAGCAATGAGTTTTTTCAGATTATTCCAGGTAAGCTGAACACCGGCTTTTTGAATTGCCTCTTCCACCAGAATCCGACCGTTTTCTATGTGCTGGTTTTTTTCAAGTTTGAAGGTGTCTTTTATTTTTGCCCTGGCTTTTGCCGAGGTGGTAAATTTCAGCCATTCAAGTTTTGGTGTCTGGTTTTTCGAGGTTAAAACTTCAATCTGGTCGCCATTTTGCAAAACATGGCTGACCGGAACCAGTTTGTTGTTGATTTTGGCACCAATACATTTGTTGCCAAGATCGCTATGAATTTCGTATGCAAAGTCTATTACAGTTGATCCCTGGGGCATTGTTAACATGTCACCTTTCGGGGTAAAAACATTAATATCGGCACTTACAAGATTCAGTTTAAAATCATCAAGAAACTCGAAAGCGTCGGAATCGGGATTTTTCAGTTGATCGCGGATTCGTTCAATCCAGGTTTCAAGTTCATGTTCAAAGGTTGTAATATCTTTGTACCTGTGGTGCGAAGCAAAACCACGATTGGCAATTTCATCCATTCTGTCGGTTCTGATCTGAACCTCAACCCATTTCCCCTGTGGCCCCATTACGGTAACATGCAGCGATTCATACCCATTAACTTTGGGTAAATTGATCCAGTCGCGGATTCTGTCGGGCTTGGGCTTATAAATGTCGGTTACAATAGATAAAACATCAAAACACTGTCTTTTTTCCGAGATTTCGGGTTTGGGTTTGATTACTATCCGGATAGCTAAAATGTCATAGATCTCGTTAAATGAGACACCTTTTTTTTGCATTTTCTGCCAAATTGAATAGCTTGATTTCAAACGGTGTGTCACTTCACATTCGAATTTCTCTTCGGCCAGTTTTTCTTTTATTGGCTTTATAAATTCGTTTACCAGGTAATTTCTTTTTTCTTCCTGGTTGTGAAGCAGGTACATTATTTGGTTGTACTCTTCGGGTTGTTTGTATTTAAAACTAAGTTCTTCAAGTTCTGTTTTAATGTTGTAAAGGCCAAGCCGGTATGCAAGCGGAACGTATAAATAAAGCGTTTCGCCGGCGATTTTCAGTTTTTTGTTTACTGGCATCGACTCTAAAGTTTGCATATTATGCAACCTGTCAGCAATTTTTATCAGAATTACCCTGACATCTTCAGAAAGTGTCATCAACATTTTTTTCAATGTAAGTGCCTGGCTGGAATCTATATCGCCTGAAAGTTTTGTGAGCCCGTCAACAATGTGGGCCACTTTTTTCCCGAACATGTTTTCAATGTCCGAAAGCCGGTATTCAGTATCTTCAACAACGTCGTGCAGAATAGCAGCAACAATTGAAGTGGCTCCCAACCCAATATCTTTGGCAACAATTTTTGCTACAGCAATAGGATGGATAATATAAGGTTCGCCTGATTTTCGCCTGATCCCGTCGTGTGCAGCGTTGGCAAAACGGAATGCTTTTTCAATCCGGGCAAGTCGTTCCTGGTCGAATTTATTACGGATTTCTTTCAGAAAATCCTCATAACAATCTTCGATATAACGTATTTCGGCTTGTGTAAAATGCTGCACTTTTCGTTAATTTTTATCTGTTCCCTGCCTGTTCAGAAACTCGTGAATGTAATGGTTTTCACGGATTCCCGCATTTTTCCCTGCTAAAATATCACTTTTTTTGTCACCGATTAAAACAGAAAGGCTGGGATTAATATTAAATTCATGCAGCGCCGATAGAATCATGCCTGGTTTGGGTTTCCGGCAATTGCAATCCCCCGTATAATCAGGATGATGAGGGCAATGATATACTTTGGTTATTTTAATTCCTTCTTTTTCAAATTCTTTCAGCATCCAACTGGTGAGATTCACAAAATCCTTTTCAGTGTAAAAGCCACGTGCAATACCCGATTGGTTTGTTGTAATAATAATCAGAAAGCCGGCATCACAATATTTTCTGATCAGATTAAATATTCCCGGAATAAATTCAAAGTCTTCTTTTCTGAAAACATAGTGTTTTTCAACGTTGATAGTGCCGTCGCGGTCAAGAAAAAGAGCTTTGGTTTGATTCACAGGAGAATTCATTACAACGATTATTTCTTTATTAAATTGGCTAAACGCATGATTGACCCCGTCATTTTATCCCAACTGAACCGATCTTTTTCGACGACCACATTTGCGGTAAATTCATCTGATTTTTTATTAATGAAATAATCTTTGAGTGCATCTTTAATTTCTTCAGGATCAGGATTTACAACATAACCCGCTTTTAAATGAGGTACGATTTCGGGCAGACCACCCACGTTTGTTACCAGCATTGGTTTGTTGAAATGATAACTGATTTGCGTAACTCCGCTTTGCGTTGCCGATTTGTAAGGTTGTGCAATAATATCGGCACTATTAAAATAGTTGGGAACATCGGAGTTGGGGATATAATCAGTTCTTAACTCAACCAAATCATTGATTTTTAGAGTGGAAATCAGGTTCGTGTAAACTGAATTGTCGGTATAAAATTCACCGGCAACAATCAGTTTAATGTTGTTATCTCTGAAAAATGGATCAGCGAATGCAAACAATAGTAAATCGAGGCCTTTATAATCGCGGATAAATCCAAAAAAAAGCACATACCTGTAATTATCTGAAAGATTGATTTTTTTCAGTGCAACTTCACGCGATTCTATTTTTCCGTAATGATCATAAATTGGATGGGGTGATAAAATTCCCGGTTTATTTTTATTGAATTTCCGTAAATCAACCAGCACGCTTTCCGACATGGTGATAAAGCCATCTGCGCTGTTAATGAAATAATTACAAAGAAAATTGTCGCCTGGTCTTTTTTCATGCGGAATGATATTGTCGGCTATTGAAATTATTCTTGTGTGTTTATTCCTTTTTACTAACCGGCATATTGTTCCAAGGCACATGGCCATAAATGGGATCCAGAACCTGACAAGCAAAAGATCGGGTTTCTGATTTTTTATGCGATTGCCAACTTTTAGCCAATTGAGCGGATTTACTGAGTTAACTTCCCGGGTAATCGGAAATGAAAAATTCTCAGCCTGATCTGAGTACTGGGTTTTACCCGGAAACAAAAATGAAGGATATTGTAATGTGAACGACACAATATTTACCTCGTGGCCTTCAGAAACAAGTTCTTTTGCCAGTCTTTCGTTTAATGCCGCAATGCCACCACGGTAAGGATGTGCAGGCCCAAGGATGGTTATCTTCATTTGAAAATCAGTTTTAACTTTTTCAATACAAATCTATCGATTGGAAAGGATAAATTATCCTCTGAAAGTGTTTCAATTTTTGCCCACCTGAAACTTTGAAATTCGTTTTGTGAAATATCAAAATCGAAAGGATTATCTGAAATTCTGAAACACAGTGGTTCTGAAAGTTGTGCCCGATAATAGATGCTGATTAACTGTTTGTTTTCGTAGAAAAGTGCTTTCTGAAAAAAATCGGTTGTGTAGAAATGCTGAATGTTTTTAATTTCCTGGTTATTACATTCTTCTTTTATCTCCCTCACAAGGCATTCAATTGTGCTTTCACCATATTCCATGCCTCCTCCGGGGAATTTGGTCATTTGCTGATTCAACCGGAATTCGTCAGTAAGCAAAATTTCATTGTTGTTATTAATGATCAAAGCATAAACCCTGATTACAAAATTTCCTGAAAAATCCATTAATCTGAAGTTATTTGGGCTTCAATATAGCTCTTTATCTTTTCAAATCCATCCGGTTCAAACCATTTTACATCCGGATCGTTTCTGAACCAGGTAATTTGTTTTCGGGCATATCTTCTCGAGTTTCTTTTAATTAGTTCAATTGCCTGATCTTTCGTGATTATACCATCGAAATAATCAAATAATTCACGGTAACCCACCGTATTCATCGAACTTAAATCACGGAGGTGAAAGAGGTTTCGGGCTTCTTTTTCAAGTCCATGAGCAACCATTTGGTCAACCCGGTTATTTATTTTGTTGTGAAGCAGTTCACGATCACAATTCAATCCAATTTTAACTATTTTAAATGACCGCTGTTTGTTTCTCTTCAATCTGAAAGACGAATATGTTTTTCCGGTTAAAAGACAAACTTCGAGCGCATGAATTATTCTTGCATGGTTTTTTAAATCAACAGAGTGGTAATATTCAGGGTCAAGTTTTTTGAGTTGTAACCTGATGCTTTCCAATCCTTCTGTTCTGAATTGATTCTGAACAGATTCCCTTATTTCAGCCGGAATATCCGGAATTTCATCAATTCCTTTGCAAATTGCATCAATGTATAACATTGATCCACCTACAAGAAATAAAACGTTGTTCGAAGCAAAAAGCTTTTCAATCAGTTCAATGGCTTCCGTTTCGTATCTGCTTGCATTGTAATTTTCGATAACCGAATGTGAATGAATGAAATGATGCGTCACTGCCGATAATTCTTCTTTGGTGGGGACAGCAGTACCAATGGTCATTTCTTTGAAAATTTGTCTTGAATCAGCCGAAATGATTTCTGATTGAAAATGTTTGGCAAGTAAAATTCCTGTTTTTGATTTTCCGATACCTGTTGGACCCGTAATTACTATCAGGCATTTTTTCATAATTATGAAAATTTTTATAAAAAAAAAGACTGTTCAAATCAGTTGAACAGTCATAAATTCTTCTATTTGTCTGAAATTCAGAAATCTTCCATTTCTCCAAAAATCTCTGTATAGTCTTCAAGCTCTCCGAAATAAGATAATACTTTATCTTCTTTCATTTCGGAATATTCCTGATCTAACAGATCGACTTCTTCGCCTAAAACCTGTTTTGGAGTTTCACCTTGTTTCAGGGTTACTAATGGTTCACTGAGATTTTTTTCCATATTAATATCGATTAATTCAATTATTAATGATCTGTCGTTTAGAAAGTCAAAAGTATAAATCAATTTTTGTCCTCTATCCTGAATAAGCTCTGATAAAGAGGTTTTTTGCATAATCAGGAAAGCCGCACCGTTAATTCCCATATCCAGCAGCGAAATTTCTTTTTCTTTGAAACCTCTTTTATTAGCAATAAAAAAGGATGCCAACTGGTGGGATTCGAATCCTAAACTTTTTTGAATAATAGAATGGAAATCAAAGAATGTGTGTTGTCTGGCTAATTTAACTTCAAGTCTGAAGTCTTTTATTTCCGTCGATGTAATCTGAAAATGATAAATCATATTTTTACACATTTCTGATGTGGTCAAATTTTGCGAGTTTTATTTCAATATCCAAAATGAAATGTTTGAAATAATTCGAAAAAAACTATGAGATTGACGAATTCATCGTGAAATAGTTTTTAAAATGTAATTCAAACTTCTGATTTTAAATAATTTTCAAACCTGGATCGTTGTAAATTTTTGTTAGTTAAGTAAGTTAAACTCTTTTTTTAAAAAATGTTAAAAAATGTAATTGAGAAAAATATCGAACAGGAACGTCGTCTGTTCGGTAAAATGTAACTATTGGAATTATCGCTATCGCCAATTGTAATTTTGGCGCATATTTTAAAACTGATGTAATTGAACCGGGATATTCAGTATTTTTACACAATATATTAATGGTATGCGAAAAGTAACTTTACTTGCCGAGAATGTTAAAATTGCCCTGATATCAATCAGGAGTAATCTTTTAAGATCTTCATTGACGGTACTAATTATTGCAATCGGAATTACAGCACTTGTAGGAATTTTAACAGCTATTGAATCGATTAAAACATCAATTACCAAAGAATTTACGGTTTTGGGAGCCAACACTTTTTCTATTTCAAGCCGGGGAATGCGCGTGCAAATTGGAAATCAAAGATACAGAACCAAGAATTATTCGTATATCTCTTTTTATCAGGCAAAAGAGTTTAAGGAAAAGTTTGATTTTCCGGCAGTAGCATCCATTTCAGTTTATGCAACCGGTACCGCTACAATTAAATATGGTGCTGAAAAAACCAATCCCAACATCAATGTCAGGGGAATTGACGAAGATTATCTTTATACCTCAGGTTATGAAATAAACCAGGGAAGGGCATTTGGTGGTGATGACATCATTTCAGGAAGAAATTATGTGATAGTAGGGAGCGAACTGGTAAAGAAACTTTTTAAAGGAGGCGAAAATCCGGTAAATAAGGAAATCAGTATCGGAAATGGTAAGTATAAAATTATTGGCGTATTAAAAGAAAAGGGGAGTGGATTTGGAGCAAGCAGCGATAATATTTGTTTTATTCCGTATTCCAATTCGAGGAGTTATTTTCCCCGGCCAAATATGAATTTTGATATTCAGGTTCGGGTCGATCAGCCTGAACTGATGGAAGCGGCCTTTGGTCAGGCTGAATCTGTCTTCAGAATTGTAAGAAATTTGTCTCCGATGGATGAAACCGATTTTAATATTGAAAAGAGTGACAACATTGTGAACATGCTTTTAAAAAATATTAAGAATATTACTTTGGTTGCCACGATTATCGGATTTATCACCTTATTGGGGGCCGCAGTAGGTTTAATGAACATCATGTTAGTATCGGTAACTGAACGCACCCGCGAAATTGGTGTGCGCAAAGCAATCGGAGCTAAAAGTGTTACTGTCAAGCAACAGTTTTTATTAGAGGCAATTGTGATTGGCCAGATTGGTGGTTTGTTAGGGATTCTTTTGGGAATATTGGCCGGAAATTTGGTGTCGATAATGATCGGTACGTCTTTTCTTATTCCCTGGGGGTGGATATTAATGGGTGTTTTGCTCTGTTTTGGGGTGGGTATTATTTCTGGATATTATCCGGCCCAGAAAGCCTCTCAACTCGACCCGATTGAATCTCTTCGGTATGAATAAAGCCTTCTTAGTTTTTAATATATTCTGATTCCGTAAACTGTGAAAACATTGTTGCGAAAAATGATGCGCATCAATCCGATATACATAAAAAAAGGATGCCTTTCGACATCCTTTTTAAATATGATTATGTCCCGTCCTGAAATAAGTTGACACAAAAACGACTTATTATGGAAAAGCAAAGG
>DAINOH010000054.1:0-32555 GCA_036735485.1 Draconibacterium sp.
CACGCCATCGAGACAGGGAATTTTTTTCAAAACACATTTACAGAAAAAGAATTAACGGATAATCATGGTATCACAGATTCGCCAATTTTTTATTTCAATCTGTGAGTCTGTGGCTTCAATATTTCTATTTTTGCTCAACATAAAACATTAAACCTGATTAAAATGAATACAAAAATCACTGCCATCCGCATTTCAGGAATTCTTCTGGTTGCGGCGTTTTTATTAAATACAATTGTTATGCAGGCTAAACCGGTAAAAAACGATGAACTCCCCTCGCTGAAAGGCAAAAAAGTACTGATGGTTTGGGGAGGCTGGAATGGCCATTTCCCCAAAGAACTCACTGAAAAAGTAAAGGCTTATCTCGATGCACAGGGCGCCATTGTTACAGTTTCCGATTCGCTGGGTGTTTACAACAACCAAAAAATCATGGAAGAAACCGACCTGATTTTTCAGTCGTTTACCATGGCAAAAATTACTCCTAAACAGGAAAAAGGCCTGCTTGAAGCCGTGAAACGTGGCGTTGGAATCGCCGGAACCCACGGTGGTTTGGGAGATTCATTCCGCGATAATACCGAATATCAGTTTATGGTTGGAGGTCAGTGGGTGGCACACCCCGGCAACGTGATTGATTACACTGTTGAAATTACCGACAAAAAAGACCCGGTTACCAAAGGTTTGAAAGATTTCAAAATCAAATCGGAGCAATATTACATGCACGTTGACCCGAATGTAAAAGTACTTGCAACCACCACATTTACTGCCGAACACGCCGACTGGATTGACAAAGCCGTGATTCCGGTGGCCTGGAAAAAAACCTATGGAAAAGGCCGTGTATTTTATGTTTCGGTTGGCCACACCCCTGCCGACTTTGATGTACCTGAAGCATGGGAAATTCTTACCCGTGGCATCCGCTGGGCCAGTGAGAGCAAATATGCACCCAAAGAAGAATGGATGAGCCCTGTTTACCCGGGGAAGAAATAATGGATAAAATACACCGGTAAATATTCAAACAGGCAAAAGTTGGATGGTACACCTCAACTGGCGATAAAGGTTTACAAAACCCAGTAAATATTTGCGGATATGTAAACTAAGATTTATAGATAAACGATTTGGCAGCAAGGCAAAAAGACTGAATCAAACAAATATGATATACGAGTTAAAAAAAGACCTCCAAGAATTACCGACTAAAGAGATTTATAAAAAATATCTTTTAGGACAACAGGTTTGGTATTTTTCGGACTATATCAATGATTCAAATCCTTCCAGAAAATACGATGACTTAAAACATTTCATTTCAGACAAATTGGATATACATTTTAATAATATTGCTATTGTAGGAAGTGCAAAAACAGGCATAAGTTTTAATCCTGCTAAAAAATTCAAATTCTTTAATAGTGAATCAGATTTTGACATTGTTCTGGTTTCCCCAAAGCATTTTGATAAACTTTGGAACGCATACCTTGAGATGTTTTATAAACAAGTTATGATACCAGAATATGAGAGTGTTTCAAAATCTGTTTTCAAGAAATTTATCTCACTTAAAGAACCAACTCAAAAACATAAGGACATTAAAGATTGGATAAAACTCGTCGAGCCATTAGTAAAGGATTTACAATTATTCTTTGGTGTAGAAAGAGACATAAATTACAGAATCTATAGCTCGTGGGAATCTGTTGAAAATTATCATTACTTTGGAATCAATCAATTCAAAAATTTTGTAATCAATAATAAAGAAAAAGAAGAAGCTATATCAGAACTTATAGAATCTCTTTTAACAGCTAAAAACACATGATGACAATAAACGAACAAATTAACATTGAACCACATCCGGTGAGATGGGCAATAGAATTGATGAAAAATGGGTTGCTTACAGTCGACAATAGCTTTCAGAGAAATTATGTTTGGCTTGAAAAACACCAAATAAAGTTGATAGAAACAATTCTTCTTGGCTTTCCAATACCTGAAATCTATTTATGGCAAAAAGAGACTGATGCTGATTCAGGAACTATGAAGTATAGTGTAATTGATGGTCAACAAAGACTAGGTGCAGTACTCAATTTTATAAGTGACGAGTTTAGTCTTAATTCAAAAGCGATTGACGAAGAAAACTTAAAGTTGGACTTTGTTGGAAAAACTTTTAGTCAACTTTCGCCAGAACAAAAAAGCGCAATCTGGAAATTCAAACTATCAATTAGACTTGTTGGTGAAGGAGTTCATCGCAAAGATGTCGTTAAGATGTTTTTAAGACTCAATAGTACTAATATGACACTTAATCCACAAGAGCTACGAAATGCAGAATTTGAAGGATTGTTTTTGAATGCAGCTAATGAAATCGCTGAGAATGACTTTTGGTCTAAGCACGGAATATTTTCATTAAAGGATTTGAGAAGAATGAACGACATACAGTTCATAAGCAGTATACTTATGTTCCTTAGGCTGGGTATAGGAGAGGACACAACACAAGAAAATTTCAATAAAGTCTACGACCTGTATAATGAAGAGTATAACGAGAAAGATGAAGACCAAAAACTAATCTATTTTATAATTTCCGAATGCGAAAAGGTTATAAACAACGACAAGGAAATTGAAAGATTTCTTAGAAAAAAAACTCATTTATACACACTATTTATACTCATTTATTATTTTATTAAGAAACAAAATGGAGTTAATGAAAAGCAAATCAAAGGGTACAAGAACTTTGTTTCAGCATACAATGACTTAGAAATAGCAAACAAGATTTTTGACAATCAGACAGTAGAAGAAATATTAGAGTATAAAAAACTAAGTTCGACCGGAACGCAGGGTAAGTCGAATAGAATGAGACGAAATGATATTCTCAAAAAAATACTTGAGTAAAAGCCTAGCGGCCAACTCGACAGTTGAACATTACCATCTTTTTAACACTCAAAAAGAAATCCTTCAAAACAAACTGTTTTAAATAATTATTGCTGACTTTTGCAAAACAATCATATTCAACCAGTATGAGTCAGCAAAATACGGCAATCGCTTTGGGTACAGAAGATGTGGGCAAATTGCTTACACGCTACGCCTGGCCTGCCATTGTCGCCATGACGGCTTCATCGCTTTTTAACATCACCGACAGCATTTTTATCGGGCACGGTGTGGGGCCGCTGGCCATTTCGGGGCTTGCCATCACTTTTCCGCTGATGAATCTGGCTGCAGCATTCGGGTCGCTGGTGGGTATCGGGGCATCCACACTGATGTCGGTCCGGCTGGGACAAAAAGATTACGAAACAGCCAACAAAGTTTTGGGAAATGTGTTTGTGCTGAATATCATTCTCGGGCTCGCATTTTCGGTTGTCACACTTGCTTTTCTTGACCCAATCCTTATGTTTTTCGGGGCCAGTGCCGAAACGCTGCCTTATGCACGCGAATACATGACTGTGATTTTAGCCGGAAATGTCATCACGCACATGTATCTCGGCCTCAATGCCTTGCTGCGCTCGTCGGGCAATCCGAAAAAGGCGATGTATGCAACCATTTTTGCCGTTATCATCAACCTGATATTGAATCCGCTTTTCATTTTCACCTTTAAAATGGGAATCAAAGGGAGCGCACTGGCCACCATTATTTCGCAGATTCTGATGCTGGCGTGGCAGATTTCAATTTTCAGCAATAAAAAGAATTTCGTACACCTCAAAAAAGGGGTTTTCAGGCTGAAGCGAAAAATTGTGCTCGATTCGATGGCTATTGGTCTATCGCCATTTTTTATCAATGCGGCCTCAAGTCTTTTGGTGATAATCATCAACCAGTCGCTGAGCAAATATGGCGGCGATTTATCGGTGGGCGCCTACGGAATTGTAAACCGTGTGGTGTTTTTGTTTGGCATGGTGGTAATGGGTTTTAACCAGGGAATGCAGCCCATTGCGGGGTACAACTACGGAGCACTTCAGTTTAAACGGGTAGATGAAGTTTTTAGAAAAACCATTGTTTTATCGACGATTGTGCTGGCAGCCGGATTTGTTACGGGGCAGTTTTTCCCGCACGCAGTGGCCTCGATGTTTACCACCGATGAGGAATTAACCGAAAGGGCTGTTGAAGGATTACGAATGGTGACACTGATTTTCCCGTTTCTGGGAGTACAGTTTGTCACCGTGCAGCTTTATCAAAGTATCGGGATGGCCAAAAAATCGATTTTTCTTTCGATGACCCGGCAACTGTTGTTCTTTTTACCCTGCGTCCTGATTTTCCCCTCCATCTGGGGTGCCGACGGCGTTTGGTACAGTTTTCCGGCCGCCGATGTGGCTTCGGCCATTGTTGCCACCACGTTTCTTGTAAAACTGTTACGGAAATTTAAAAATGCGGAGGAACCCGAATTTGAATAGCTGGATTTATGATTAATTAAAGAGAATTTGTTATGAACGAAAAATTTATCATCACAGTCGGAAGGCAATTGGGCAGCGGAGGCCGGATAATTGCCAGGGAGTTGTCGCGAATTCTCGGCGTTTCATTTTACGACAAAGAACTGATTCAACGGGTTTCGGTTGACAGCGGTGTTTCGAGTAAATTTTTCGAGAAAGCAGACGAAACTGTGAATCCTGCATTAACCGGTGGTTTATTGAACGAATTTTTTCAGGATGTTTTTCTGAGTAATGAGTCACTTTTCCAGATGCAAAGCGATGTAATCCGAAAGATTGCAGAAACTGAATCGGCTGTATTTGTAGGTCGCTGTGCCGATTATGTTTTGCGCGACCATCCGCATGCTGTTCAACTGTTTTTTTCAGCAAATCCGGACGACCGGATTGAAAGAGTAGCGAAATACCAGGAAATTTCACACGAAAAATCGCTGGCGCTGATTGAAAAAACCGACAAAAAAAGGGCATCTTTTTACAATTACTACAGCAATAAAACCTGGGGAGCCGCCAAATCATACGATTTATGCATCAACACATCGGCATTGGGAATTGAAGCCACCACCGGTTTTGTGCTTGATTTTATCAGAAAAAAGCTGAACCTGGAATAAAAAATGGCTGAAAGAAAATTTATTGAATTAGGTCTTAACCGTCAGCTAAAGTAGACGGAAATAAAATTCAATTAAAATGAATATGATTTTTGAAATTTCCGTTCACTTTAGTGAACGGATTTAATGTACACTAATCACACTTTGGTTTTAACCACATCATAAATAGTTTATTATTATTGACTATAAACCTAATTCAAAAAATTTATTTATTCATTCAGCCCTTTCATCCAAAAACATTTACGGATGCTATTTCAGAAATCCTGTATGTTTCAGCATAAAATTATGCAAGTCAATGTTTTTCACGAATGGTGGTAATGACTCACTACCAGCGCCAAACATGGCCAGTTCAACAAACTCGCCGGTGTGGTCCATGCCCGACCAGCCCACCGAAGTATAATTCTGCTGAATCTGCCCCAATCGTTTAAAAGGCAATTTGTATGCATTGTAAATTCCTTCGTTGTCAAGGTCGGAATAATGGGTCAACAGTTCAGACGCTTCCTCTTTGGTAATGGCAATTCCCTGTGCTTCGTATAAACGGTCGATTACCTGTTGTGCGGTATCTGTTTTGCGGATTCCGTTGAGTACCCATTCGTTGGTGTATTTGAATTTCTGAACCCTGTCAAAACTCTCATCCACTTTGCTGCTTTTAATCAATCCTGGACTTGCATTGCCGTGGTCGGTGGTAACGACAACCAAAGTATCCTCATTTTTTTCAGCAAACGCAATAGCCACAGCCACAGCTTCATCAAAAGCAATCTGGTCGTAAACCAAAGCGCCGAGATCGTTGGCATGAGCAGCCCAGTCCACTTTTCCACCTTCAACCTGCAACACAAATCCGTTGGGGTTTTTGCTCAATTGTTCAATGGCCTTGCGGGTCATTTCGGCCAAAGTTGGGATTGTGGCAATAAGTTTCGAATCTGATGCGTGGTCGAGTGCGTATGGAAGTCCATCTTCGTGAAAAACACCCAACACCGGCGTTCCGGGTTTAAAGTTCTGCATTTCGGTTTTGGTCCGTGCCACCTGGACACCGTTTTTGGCAAACTCGGCAAACAAATCGCGGCAATCTTTTCGTTTATCGGCACTGAAAAATTCGGTTCCGCCGCCCATCATCACATCAAATTTCAGGTCGAGATACAAGGTCGCAATTTCTTCCTGGCTATCGCGTTTTTTGGTACTCACACTAAAACCTGCGGGTGTTGCATGTGTAATTGGCACTGTTGTAACGCAACCAACCGCTTTGCCTCCTTCCTTAAATTTCTGCAGAATGGGTTTATACGCAGTTCCGTCGGGACCAATATTCAGCGCACCGTTATTTACACGCACTCCACCGCCCCAGGCAGAACTTCCGGCAGCCGAATCGCTAACCATTGAGTTGGCCGAAGCTGTGTCCATGTAGGCACGGCGGGCCTTTTGTTCGCGGTACAATTTAATCCAGTTACTCGAACGGCCTTCCTTGCGTTGTAAAAGCAAATCGGCCATATTCAGTGTACCGTGGCTCATGCCGTCGCTTACCATAAAAATGATATTTTTGGTTTTGCCAGATGGTGGTACTATTTTATTTGAAATACCACCAGCAAGTGCATTTACCGAAAAAGCGCTGCCGACGGCTGTCAGTGCACCGATATTTAAAAAATCCCTTCTTTTCATTATTATCTGTTTAAATTTTTAATTGCCTTAAAATAATCCGGTTAAAGACGGCTCAAGTTTCAGAATAATCAACAAAAAAGTCTGGTAAAAATTGATACAGATTTGTTAATTCTTAACCAAAATGTTGTTATCGTTTTTTTGGTAGTTAAAAACAGGCCATTGTTGTATTTGTTTAATAAACTCAATATTGCAAGCACAATTCTTTGTAAAATTCGATCCAATTAAACCGTACAAAAGAACCTTGTTCCAAAAGAACTTTGCGTTCTGCGTTGTTATAGATTAAAATCTTATAATGAAAACATTTACAACATCAAGAGAAATAGCAGTTTCGAAGGAAACTGTTTTTGCTGCTTTTAAAAATCCTGAAATACTGGCAAAATGGTGGGGACCAGCAGGTTTTACAAATACAATCAGTGAATTCGATTTTAAGAAAGCGGGGAAATGGATTTTTACTATGCACGGTCCCGATGGCAAAAACTATCCCAATGAATCAGTTTTTATGGAGATAATTCCAGATGAAAAAATTGTAATCAGGCACATTGTTCAGCCAATCTTTACTCTCACGGTCCGGATTTCTGAAGCGGAAAATGGTTCAGTAGTGCACTGGGAACAGGAATTCGACAATGAAGAAGTAGCTAAAAATGTAGCTCATATTGTAATCCCATCCAACGAACAAAATCTTGACCGGTTAACAGTTATAGTTTGCTAATAAATTATGAGTTATAAACAACTGGCATTTGAATCAACTCAGTTACATTTGTCATTTGTTTTATCCAGATGAAAAATTCTGAAATATTAAATTACAAGCCACCCATGGAATACCGCCGTTTCGGCAATACAGAAAAAATGCTCAGTGTTATCACGCTGGGTGGCATGCGCTTTAAACACGGCTGGAACGAACCCCGTCACGAAATACCTGCCGAAACACTTGACCAGTGCAGGGAGGTGGTACAACTGGCTTTTAATGCCGGAATCAATCACATTGAAACCGCCTGGGGTTACAAAAAAAGTGAAACTGTTTACGGTAAGGTTTTGAATGAAGAGTTGAATATCCCGCGAAACAGCTATCATTTAATGACCAAATCGAGTTCGCGAACGGCGATTGATATGCGCAAAGTGGTTGAGTGGCAATTAAAAGATTTAAAAACCGATTATTTTGATTTTTATGCCTGGCATGGACTAAACAATGATGAATTGTTTGAAACCGCCTGCAAAACTGGAGGTCCGGTGGAAGAACTACTGAAAATGAAGGAAGAAGGCATAATCAGGCATGTCGGATTCAGTACACACGCACCTTTGAAGACAATTGTAAATGCCATTGAAACCGGGCTTTTTGATTTTGTTAACCTGCACTATTATTATTTCAACCAGCGCAATGCAGCGGCAGTGGAAGCCGCCAAAAACCGCGATTTGGGTGTTTTTATTATTTCACCAAACGACAAAGGCGGACAGCTTTTTAAAGTACCGGCCAAAGTTAAAAATGCCGTAAAACCATTGACACCGATTCAGTGGAACGCCAGGTTTTGTTTACAAAACAGCGGAATCCACACTCTTTCATTCGGACTTACGCACGCCACCCAGTTTGCCGAAATGAAAGGAATCTTCCCGGTGCAATGGACAAATTCAGAACAAAAAATTCAGGCAAAACTGGATGGATTTCTGGCTGACGACCCTTATTCGGATTTCGACGGCTTTGAACTGGCTAACGACCCATCGGGCATCAACATCCCTGAAATATTGCGTCTCCGGAAACTCTGGAAATGTTACAACATGAGCAGTTTCGGAAAATACCGCTACAAAACTTTTGAAGACAGGAGTCATTGGTTACCGGGCGAACAGGCGTTTAAAGAGCATATTGATAAAATCGATTTATCAGCAGTTCCTGAAAATATACCCCTGAAAAAGTTGTTGGACGAAGCACATCGCAAATTCTACATTACGCCCTTCCAACGAAAAGTGAATAATTTTTTTTACAAGGTAAAGTGGAAGTTATCAAAACTAATCGCTGAAAAATAATTACTTTTCAGCCAATTTAAACCAAAAAATCTAAATCTATGAGAACTGAAAAAAAATCAGCGTTAATTATCAGAAGCTTTGCAATGACATTCATTTTGTCGGTTGTTTTTTTGAATCTTTCGGCTCGGGACTTTTACCAGATTAAAGTTTACACCTTTAAAGATGCTGCCCAGCAAACCACGGTTGAGAAATACCTGAAAGATGCTTATTTACCGGCATTACACAAGGCCGGAATTAAAAAAGTGGGTGTTTTTAAACCCATTGAAGCAGATACTGCCAACTTTGGTAAAAAGCTGTTTGTATTGATTCCCTTCGAAAACCTCGGCGATTTTGATGAAATTGAGAAAGCCGTAACCGAAGATGCTAAATTTGAAAAAGCAGGTGCCGACTACATAAATGCGCCTTTTGATAATCCACCTTATGTAAGAATTGAATCGATTTTGCTGAAAGCTTTTAAATCGCAACCCGACTATTTTGTACCCAAATTCAGCACACCAAAAAGCGAACAGATTTTTGAGTTGCGAAGCTACCAGAGTGCCACCGAAAAAATTCATAAAAAAAAGGTGGAAATGTTTGACGAAGGTGGCGAAACCGGGATATTCAAAAAAATTGGAGCCAACGCCATATTTTATGGTAAAGTGTTGGCCGGCAGCGAAATGCCCAACCTGATGTACATGACCAGCTACCAAAATATGAAAGCAAACGAAGACTGCTGGAAAGCTTTCCGTGACCACCCCGACTGGAAAACTCTTTCGGGACTGGAAGAGTACAAAAACACGGTTTCGAAAATTACAAAATACATGCTCCACCCTACAGAGTATTCTGATTTTTGATAACAAGCAATTCTGAAATAAATTTCTTTAACCAGTATTTCATTTTGTTATTGAAATACTGGTTAATTTTTTAATGACGTCGGTTAAAACAAAAAAAACACAACTTTGTATTTTTTGAAATAATTCTACATTTGCGGAATATGATTTACCACAAAGCATTTCTACATAAAAAGTCGGACACCTGGGTAGTGTTTGTGCATGGAGCCGGAGGCAGCAATGCTGTTTGGTTCAGGCAATTGCGCGACTTTAAAAAGCATTTCAATGTTTTGCTGATCGACCTTCGCGGGCATGGTAAATCAAAAGCTCATTACTCGCAGGAAGAAATCTACCGCTTTAACGAAATTGCGCTCGATGTGGTCCAAATCATGGACCATCTGCATATTCAGAAAGCACATTTTGTGGGCATTTCTTTGGGGTGCATTGTTATCCGTGCAATCGACAAACTGGCACCTGGCCGCGCCGAATCCATCATTTTGGGTGGTGCAGTTATACAGTTTAACTCGAAAATCAAAGTTTTGCTCAACACCGCCAAACTGCTCCATTATATTCTGCCTTACATGTGGTTGTACCGCATCAATGCATGGATTCTGATTCCTTCGAAAAAACACGCAGAGTCACGAAAACTTTTTATCCGCGAAGCGATCAAACTGGGTGGAGACGAATTCAGAAAGTGGCTGAAAATGTCATCCGAAATCAGGGACAACCTGCAGGAATACATCAAAAAGGAAGCATCTGCGCCGGTATTGTATATAATGGGAGACCGCGACCACATGTTTTTGCCGATGGTAACTGATCTGGTAAAAAAACACATCAACTCAAAGCTCGAAATCATCCGCAACTCGGGTCATGTCTGCAATCTCGACCAGCCCGAAGAATTTAATGAACGCACCATCCAGTTCATTAAAACCATTTCACCTTCGGTTTAAATTACAACGATAACCAATAAGATATTTTCACAAGGAAAACATTGTGCGGATTGGTGCTGAAAAGCTGCTGCATTTCATCGCCATAATTGAAACTTCCATTTGAATCGCTGCTTGTGCGCCCCTGCGACCATACAAAAAACATGGTTGATCCGGGTAGATATTCCCAGCGCAAAACAAGGTTTGAACGAAATTGCCTGAAGTTGAAATTCGGATTTCCGAATGAATAGTCTCCCACTCCATCCCTGTTTTCATCTACAACATACACGTTATCAGCTTCCCTGTACGCAATTTCATTGTCTGAAAAAACATGGTACCTGTCAGCAAACTCACCGGCATCCGGATCGGTAATCCGTTTAAACTCGCCATACGAACCTGCTGATACAAAAGGTTGTCCGTAAAATTCGAGCGACAATTCAGGAGTGAAAGTATAATTCAGTCTGAAAGTAAAACTTACAATTTTCTGGTCGATTTTACCAAAAATATACCGCGGGTCGTTGTTAAATGAAGTGGTTGAGACATATTGCAGGGTCTTATCGATGCTGGTTATTTCGGGTTCGAACGAAATACCGAGCGCATTAAACGGCCGTGCCTCGAAACCCAGCCAGTATGCCTGCGTGCGTTCGCTTTGCAAATCGCCGAATCCTTGAAAGTTTCCGGCAAACAAAATCAGTTTCTTCGACTGGTCGGTTGACAGGTTAAGGTTCATTTTTGTTCCTCCGGGCATTGTAAAAGAAGGCCCGCCGCGCAAAAGGCTTGTTGAAATATTTTCACTTTCGCGGGTTAAATTTCCATTCAGCCGCCACCGGTTTTTAAACTGCGAATTAAAATTGGTGTTGGCATAAACGCCCAGCAATTTTCCTGAAAAATTCCAGTACATCCAGTAATTTGTATTCAGGTAAAAATTGTTGAATATTGAAAATGGATTGCGCACATAATAAGCCACCCAGCTACCGTGGTGAATCACATCGGAATAACGCATGAAACCAACATCGTTAAATTCGAGGCCGGGAGAACGAACCGTAAAACTGGTTTCGAACTGGATTTTTTTCTGACTGAACCGGCCAAATTTAAAAGTACCACCGTAACCTGTGAGTGATGTCCGTGTTGAGTCAAAAGTAACATAATCAGCGTCAGGACGCTGGTAATATCTTGCCGATGATGACTGGGCTGCAATCATGGCTTCCGCGGTTCCGCTGATATAGCTGAATTCTGTATTTCCGCTGAAATACCAGGTCCGCTCATTCCAGTTGTGACTGAAATCGATTCCGCCGGTGTAGGCTTCCTGCGGAAGATAATCGAGTGCCGGGTTTGTAATGTTTCGGTTCACGGCATTTATCATTCCGCCCAATACTGTTTCGCCTTTATTAAAATCTTTCTGAACACGTCCGACAAAATAGTTGGTCAACGGCTCCACCGATTCTTTTCTTCTCTCCCCATTATTGTCAATCAAAGCATTTTCGTTGGCAGTCACACTTTCGAGAATGCCAATTGACAACCCGTTTTTTGTTTTACCCGAAAGTTTCATTGCACCCAAAATGGTGGTTGCTTCCGGAACCTCGGCATACTCATTTTCTGCAAGATTGGGATAATTGTGCGGCGAGCGGCCAATCCTGCGCGAATAGAAAAGATTATCAGCACTCATATTATGAATAACAATGGTATTCGATGGCTGAAACTGGTAAATATTTTTTCCCTCCACAAAAAAGGGCCTGCGTTCAGAAAAATAGGTTTCAAAGGCTGTCAGGTTTACTTCCGAAGGGTCGGCTTCCACTTGTCCGAAATCAGGGTTGATGGTAAAATCGAGGGTCATATCATTGGTAATGGCTACTTTGCCATCGATTCCACCCGAAATTGAACTTTTTTTGCCATCATCTAAAAACGGGTTGCCCTCCTCTTTTTCAAAACGCTCGGTGCGGGCTACTGCGTAAGGCATTAACTCAATCTGGCGCTGGGGTTTTATTCCTTTTATTCCGTGCAACTCGCCAAAAAGGTGCACTTCGCCCGGCGAACCTTTCGGAATATATTGCCACATGGAACGCTCCTCAAGTCTGAAAATGTGGCGCTGCAACTGGATTCCCCAAACGTGTTCTTCTTTTTTTCCGAAGCGCAACTGACTGAATGGGATTTTCATTTCGGCACACCAGCCTTTATCGTCAATCGAAGTTTTGAGAAACCACACCGGGTTCCAGCTTTCGTCGTAATTTTGCCCGTCGTCGGTAATAATTTCATCGCCTTTTGCACCCGAAGCCATGGCTGCAAACGAAAAAGCAGTCTGGTGGTCGAAATAACTGTCGATTTTTATGGATACTATATCACCGTCAAAATGGTCGCGGCGCGAAATCCGGCGGCTTATTTTATCGGGCTCCGAATCGAAAGCGCGGATAAATACATACAAATTGTTGTCGTCGTACAAAACTTTAAAAGCTGTTTGCTGCGACGGTGCGATGTTTTCTTTGGGTTGAATCTGGGTAAAATCGTTGCCCCACTCCACCTGGTTCCAGCAACTATCGTTCATCAATCCGTCAATTTCGGGGGATGAGTTTGTAAAACCTGTTTTGTAAGAACGTTTTTCAACGGTTTGTGAAATACCCTGTAAAAACGAAAAAAGAACAATTCCTGTTAAAGCAATTTCGCGCAATAATTTCATAGAGTTTCTGTAATTCTGATTTTCTTCCAATAAGGACTTGAATTTTCAGTATCTGTTACAGCATTCTGAAAATTTCAGGAATATTTTTTCAGAAAATGAAACAAATATTTTCTATCTGGTTCATTATGCTGATTTTACAACCCATTCAACTTTTAAATAAATTTTAAATACACGAGTTTCTGATGGCATAAAATCAGGCATTCCGTCGGTAAAATCGGCCCGAACTTCTATTTCATTTTAATAAAAACAAGCGCCGCCGTAGTTTCGAAGCGTTCAAATTAAATATTGAAATGAAAACAAAAGCAACATTTTTAGTCAGCACAGTGGTTTTACTAACATTACTTTTCCCACTGAAAAACAAGGCACAGGAAACAGACACAACTTTGTGGTCGCTTACACGCTGCATCGGCTACGCACACGAACAAAACATTGATGTGCGGAGCAGCAGGCTCAACATTAAAAGCAGCGAAGTGAGTTTCGACCAGGCCAAATCGCAGAAACTGCCTTCGGTAAGCGGCGCAATTTCACAGAACTTTAACTGGCAGAAAGGTGAAGATGCCACCGGCGCTTCAACAGGTTACTCAGGCAACAGCAACAACAACTACCAGGTGAGTTCGAGCGTTTCGCTTTCGAACGGGTACAAACTGACCAACCGGGTAAAACAGGCCGAACTCGACCTGCAAAGTGTGAAATTCAATTCCGAAACGATTAAAGAAAACATCAGCCTGCAGATTCTGAATTCATTTTTGCAGGTTTTGTATGCCGAAGAACAGGTGAAAAACGCCGAAAAACAGATTGAATCGACCACCGAACAACTTGCACTTGCCAACGAAAGGCTTACACTGAGTATTATTTCGAAGTCGGATTACCTGCAGGTTAAATCGGAACTGGCCAGTGAAAAACTGACACTGGCAAATGCAAAAAGCAATTTCGAAATTGCCCGCATTTCGCTGATGCAATTGATGGAACTGCCAGTAAACACTGCGTTCGACATTGTTCGCCCCGACCTTGAAAAAGAGCTGAACCAGATGCGGAAACCCGATGCACAGTCGGTTTACGAAACTGCACTGGGTATAAAACCACAGGTAAAAAGCGCCGAAATCAATACTGAAAGTGCACTTTACGACGAAAAAATTGCCAAAGCCGATTTTTACCCGTCGGTAAATCTGAACGCCGGTTTGGGATCCGGTTACACCAGCGCTTTTGCCGGCCAGACATATTTCGACCAGCTGGGAAATTCAATCAGTCCGTCGGTTGGCCTTTCAGTTTCGATTCCGATTTTCCAGAAAAACCAGGTGAAAAACAATGTAAAACTGGCACAGATTGGCATTGAAAGCGCCGAACTGAACCAGATTAACATTAAAAACCAGTTGCGCAAAAACATTGAACAGGCTTGTGCCGATGTAAATTCGGCGCAGGAACAGTACGAGGCCGGAAAAGAAAAATACGCTTCTACCGAAGAGTCGTACCTGCTGGCCGAAGAAAAATTTAAAAACGGCCTCATCAATTCCATCGATTTCCTTGTAATTAAAAACTCTTTGATTCTGGCCGAAAGCGACCTGTTGCAATCAAAATTCAACCTCGTTTTCAGCTACAAAATCCTCGATTTTTACGCAGGAATTCCCATCAGTTTGTAAAAATGATGCTTAAACCTTTTTGACAGAATTAAAAAAATAAGATTGAAAATGAACAGTTTAAAATTCTTCACTAACCCTGATTCGTCTGCGCCGAATCGTCCCTCTCTTCGCGAAGAGAGGGAGAAGAGGGTGAGTCAAAATGAAGGGAAATAAATGAAATAGCAAACAATACAATTAAAACATAAAATCATGAAAAAGAAAATTATCATTATCGCAATTGCAGTTGTGGCAGTTGTAACCACAGCCTTTTTTTTGCTGAAACCAAAAACTGTTGATGCCAGCAAAATCAACATCGAAACCGCCGAAGTAAAAACCGGCACCATCAGCAAAACCATTACAGCCACGGGTACACTCGAAGCCATTACCACTGTCGAGGTGGGTACGCAGGTTTCGGGGATTGTGGAAAATATTTATGTCGATTTTAACTCGTATGTAAAACGCGGACAGTTGCTCGCAAAACTCGACACCACCAATCTTGCTGCTGCAATGGACCAAAGCCGTGCAACGCTCGACAATGCCAAAGCCGAACTTGATTATCAACAGGCAAACTACGACAGGCTGGCTCCGCTTTACCAGAAAAATATGCTGGCAAAAAGCGATTTCGACCAGGCTACCTACAACCTGAACAAGGCAAAAGCCAGCTACAACAATGCACTGGCGCAACATAAAAAGAACAAAATCAATCTCGATTACGCGTTTATTCATTCGCCCATTGACGGGATTGTACTGAACCGCGCGGTTGAAGAGGGCCAGACAGTGGCTGCCAGTTTTAACACGCCAACACTTTTCACCATCGCCAACGACCTCACCCAAATGGAAGTGCAGGCCGATGTGGATGAAGCCGATATTGGTCAGGTAAAACAGGGACAACGTGTTGAATTTAAAGTGGATGCTTATCCTGACCAGTCGTTTTCAGGAACTGTAACCGAAGTTCGCCTTGAACCAACGGTGACTAACAATGTGGTTACCTACACCATCATCATCAACGCGCCCAATCCCGATTACAAACTGATGCCGGGGATGACCGCCGAAACCAGCATTTTTGTGCTCGAAAAGAAAGACCTTGTGGTGGTTCCGAGCAAAGCGCTGCGATTTACACCCGACCAAACCCTTTTGATGAGTTATATGATGAGCCAGGGAAAACCTGAATTACCGGAAGGTGCAAAAAAGGGTGACATGCCCGGTCCGGGAAAAATGCCCGATTTCAGTCAGCAAAATGCAAATGGCGGTAAAATGGTGTGGGTAAAAAATGATTCACTCATTCGTCCGGTTCCGGTTGAAGTAGGAATGGACGACGACATCAATACAGAAATCATCAGTGGTTTAAAAGAAGGAGAGGAAGTAATTACATCAATGGAGCAGCAAACTGCTGCAACCGTGAAAAAAGCTGCCACCGGCAACCCGTTTATGCCACGGCCACCCGGAGCCAACAGGAGATAATCATGTAAAAATGAAAATGAAAATGTATGATAATAATGAAGGTGTAAGTATCACCCCTTTTTCCCCTCAAGGGGAGAATTGGAGTGAACAGGCGCCTGAAAAACCTGATGTATCGTACTAACTTTTATTTGAAATTCAAAGACAGAGAAAAATGGAAAAAACAATTATACAAGTCAGTGAACTGCGGAAAGACTACCACATTGGCGAAGTCACGGTTCATGCGTTGCGCAGGGTTGACATGGAAATAAAGGAAGGCGAGTTTGTGGCCATCATGGGAGCCAGCGGTTCGGGAAAATCGACAATGCTGAATATACTCGGCTGTCTCGACAAACCTACCGGTGGCGAGTACATGCTCGACGGTGTTGCCATGAGCAAAATGAACAAAAACCAGCTTGCCTTGCTCCGCAACCAGAAACTGGGATTTATTTTCCAGTCGTACAACCTGTTGCCGCGCACCACGGCACTCGAAAACGTTGAGCTACCGCTGTACTACAACTCGAAAGTAAAATCGAAAGAACGCCGTGAAAGGGCAATTCATGCACTCGACCTTGTCGGGCTGGCCGACCGCATGCACCACATGCCCAACCAGCTCTCGGGCGGACAACAACAGCGTGTTGCCATCGCCCGCTCGCTGGTGAACGACCCTGTGGTAATTCTGGCCGATGAAGCCACCGGAAACCTTGATACCAGAACGTCATACGAAATTATGGAGCTGTTTCAGAAACTGAACGACCAGGGTAAAACCATCGTTTTTGTAACTCACGAACCCGATATTGCGCGGTTTATGAAACGCAACATCGTTTTCAAAGACGGGCGCATTCAAAAAGAAACGATGGTTACCAACCGCCATTTTGCTTCGGAACTGATTAAAAATCTGCCGGTGGAAACTGATGTTGAATCTCTGTAAAATATAGAAATGAGTAATTATAACAACAAAATTGATTTTCTCTGTTACCCCGACCCTAAAGGGAGCAGAAAAAATCAATTTGCTCCCTTTAGGGATGGGGTAAACAAATTGATTTCTGTAGTAAAATCATAAGAAAACACGAAAATGAATTATACAAATCTTACCAAAATTGCAGTCAACGCGCTGAAACGGAATAAGTTCCGTTCGATTCTCACCATGTTGGGAATCATCATCGGCGTTGGCTCGGTAATCGGGATGCTTTCCATCGGACAAGGTTCGAAAAAAAGTATCCAGGACCAGATTTCGGAAATGGGCTCGAACATGGTTTTTGTGATGCCCGGTTCGCAACAGCGCGGCGGTGTGATGATGGGCAACTCGAACGCCAAAACACTCACACTTTCTGATGTTGAAAAATTAAAAAAGGAAGCACAATATCTTTCGGCGATTTCGCCACAGGTAAGCACCAGCGGACAAGCGGTGAATGGTAACAAAAACTGGCCGACTTCGTGTACCGGTGTCAATGCTGACTATCTTTCAATCAGAAAATACGAACTGGAAGACGGGCGTATTTTTACCGAGAAAGAGATTGAAAGCCTTGCCAAAGTCTGTCTGGTGGGGCAAACCGTAGTCGAAAATCTTTTTGACAAAGGAGTTGATCCGGTTGGGCAAACGCTTCGTTTTTCTGGTATCCCGCTTAAAATTATCGGAGTTTTGAAAGAAAAAGGCGAAAACGGAATGGGACAAGACCAGGACGACCTGATTCTTGCGCCCTACACCTCGGTGCAACGCAGGATTCTGGCAATCACACATATCCAGTCCATCAGTGCATCGGCGGTAAGCGAAGACAAATCGGATGAAGCCATTACCGAAATTGAAACCATCCTCCGGCGTGAGCACAACCTGAAAGAAGGCGAAACAAACGACTTCCAGGTTCGTTCGCAGGCCGAAATGATTCAAACTTTTTCGTCGGTGAGCGACATGCTGACCATGCTTTTGGGGGCAATTGCAGGAATCTCGTTGCTGGTGGGTGGTATCGGAATTATGAACATCATGTTTGTTTCGGTAACCGAACGTACCAAGGAAATCGGGTTGCGCATGTCGGTGGGCGGTCGTGGTATCGATATTCTGATGCAGTTTCTTATTGAAGCGGTTTTGCTGAGTATCATCGGTGGAATTATCGGGATTTTGTTTGGTCTCGGAATTTCGTATGTTGCCACATCGCTGCTCAGTTTCCCGATGATTATCATGACAAATGCTATTGTAATATCGTTTCTGGTTTGTTCGGCAATTGGTATCTTTTTTGGCTGGTATCCTGCAAAAAAGGCGGCCAACCTCAACCCGATTGACGCCATCAGACATGAATAAATGAAGTTTAAAATGAGGTCATTCCGGCCTCATTTTAAATTTTTGGTTAGCTTTGATTTCAACTAAAAACAAAATTCTGCAACAGAAAATACATGAGCAACTCAACAGCAAAAAAACGCACACTTCCCATTTTGATGCACCTGTTGGTGTGGACTGTACTGATTATCCTGCCGCAAATTATAATCAGCCGTTATTCGGGAGATAACAATTTTA
This sequence comes from Draconibacterium sp., assembly GCA_036735485.1. Lineage (GTDB taxonomy): Bacteria > Bacteroidota > Bacteroidia > Bacteroidales > Prolixibacteraceae > Draconibacterium. The sequence goes on from DAINOH010000054.1 coordinate 18,616, forward strand.
TTGCCTGGGGTTTTTATGCTAACGCATTCGTAATCGGAATCATATTCTATATCAGTTATTTATGGCTGGTTCCCAGGTTTTATTTAAATAACAAAAAGACCACCTTTTTTGCGTTGGCACTGGTAACGGTTATCGGATTTTATTTTGTGCTCGATTTCACCAATAAAGCCTTACACAATCCGGAACATGACCGGAGAGTGACTGAGTCGGTGGAAGAAGCACCGCGTGAACAAAGACGGCAGCGACCACCTTTTAAATTTTTTCAAATTTACGGATACAGTTTGATGTCAATTGTAATTGTTGGCTTTTCGATTGGGATGAAAGCAATTGAACAACACACCGAAAGCGAAAAACGGCAAAAAGAACTGGAAAAGGAAAAGCTGAATTCGGAGCTGGCTTTTCTGAAAAACCAGGTTAGTCCGCACTTTTTTTTCAATACCCTGAATAATATTTATTCGCTCATCGAAATCAACAAAACCGATGCACAGGATGCGGTGATGAAACTTTCGCGGCTGATGCGTTATCTTTTATACGAATCGGAACACGGCAAAACGCCACTGGATCATGAAATCAGTTTTATGAATCACTACATCGACCTGATGCGGTTGCGGATTTCGCCCAAAGTGGAACTGAAAATCGACCTTCCTGAAAATGATAACGGAATGAAAATACCACCGTTGCTGTTTATCCCGTTTATCGAAAATGCCTTTAAACACGGCATCAGCTACCGCGAAAAATCGTTTATCGATATTTCGATGAAAACTGAAAACGACAGAATTATATTTTGTTGCCGCAACAGTGTAACCACCGGCACAGGCGCCTCACCCGACGAAAACCACTCGGGAATCGGGCTCGAAAATGTAAAAAAACGCCTCAACCTGCTTTTTGCGGGAAAACATGATCTGAAAATTTCGAAAACCGAAACCGAGTTTGTGGTTGATTTGACGATAGAAGTAACAAGGAAAGATTAGAAGGTCAGAAGATTAGATGATTAGAAAGTAAGAATAATAAGGAATATCGAATAAGAAATAAGGAATTACAAAATCACCCTTTCCCGAGTACTCGGGACTCAGGGTGACGGTCAGACTGAGCGAAGTCGAAGTCTGTTTCAGCAATAAAACAAAAAAATGATACGAACAATTGCTATCGACGACGAACCCCTCGCACTGCAACTGGTAAACAGTTATATTTCCAAAACGCCGTTTCTTGAAGCTGTGGCGTCGTTTGACAATCCGCTCGATGCCATGGATTTTTTATCAGCCAACCCGGTTGACCTGATTTTTCTGGACATTCAGATGCCCGACCTTACCGGCATTGAATTTTCGCGCATCCTCGAGAACAAACCCAAAATTGTTTTTACCACTGCCTATGCAAAATATGCCCTCGAAGGTTTTAAGGTGGATGCCGTTGACTACCTGCTGAAACCCTTTAGCTACGAGGAGTTTCTGACCGCAGCACGCAAAGCCGAAAAACTGATTAAGCTCGAAAAAGCCGCACAAAACGAAGAAGTGGAAGCCAACAACGAGTTTCTGTTTCTGAAATCGGATTACAAAATCAGGCGCATCAATTTTAACGACATCCGTTACATCGAAGGTTTGAAAGACTATGTGAAAGTATATCTGCAAAACGAACCCAAACCGGTGATGTCGCTCAGTTCGCTGAAGGCGCTGGAAACCAAATTGCCTGAATCGAAATTTATGCGGGTACACCGTTCCTACATCGTCAATCTCGACAAAATTGAAATTATTGAGCGCGGCCGGGTTGTATTCGATAAAACCTACATCCAGGTGAGCGACCAATACAAAGACAAGTTTCAGGAGTTTTTAGACCGGAATTTTTTGTAAAAATACTACATGCCTGACTACCAGCAAATAACTTTGCTGATTAAGAAGCAAAAATCAGAAAATTATTAACTGGAACAGTTTGCAGAGTTTTAAGAAGATTGATGATTATATGTCAGCCCTTTTAATTTCAATCAAATTAACCTCCTTTTTCCCTTTGTTGACTATCAATCCGTTTTCAGCAAGTAACCTGATAAAACTTTCGATAGACTTATCTTTATTTTCCACAGAAATATCCACCGTGTAAAGTACTTTTGCATCAACATTGATTTCAACAGGCAAATGAGTTGCCTCTTCAATCTGTCGGGCAATTTCCGAAACACCAATGTTTGATGCCTGTAGCAGAAAATCATTTTCATTAATCGTACTTTTTGCTGTTTTACTCTCTTCCTGCGTGTTCTGTAATTGAATTTTACCTTTTCCAGTATCAACTTTTGATAATATTAATATCTCCGTTTCAGTTGTTATTGTTGATGTCTCCAACCCAAAATTCAAATCTATTTGTTTGATTAGCATTTGATTAAAATCGGCATGCAAATCGGAAACAGAAAAACTTAGCGAATACCTGTGATTGGGAGCATGTGAGTTAATATACTCTATTTCCTTGTCATAAACAAACCTAGTTTTTGGTAAATCATAAGCATATGAGTATAATCCAAGAATATTTTCTCCTGTAATGTTACAGAACCTTATGTTTTCGAGGGTATCAACAAATTCGTTTGCTTTATAACCTTTCAGTAATTTAACCGGAAGTTTCACGCTGCTTACATTATTTGAAACCTCATCTCCAATTTCATAACGTTTTAGTAGACAGTTAAAAACAGGTAAAGTACTGCTTAGTTTGGTATTTGTTTTTGTTTGATTTTTAGATAATTGACTTAAAATCTTACCTCGATTTAACTTGCCGGAATTTGTTTTATCAAGAATATTTCCATCGGCATCAAACAAAACTGAATAAATCGTATCATTCATATCCAGTTTCTTGATTAATAGCCTTTCTGGATCATATATGTATAAAAAATCAAACTGAGCATCCTGAATATACTCCGACATGGTTTTTATGTCATCGGTAAATGAAATGAACACTTCAAACTCACCAGGATGCAGTGCTTTAAGTTTATTGTAGAAAGCCATTTCTTCCAATATCCATTTACACCCATCAACAAATGATGTCAAAAGAACAGTTTTTCCTTTTGCTTTTTCAATGAAATCGGTTTCACGCAGAATGTCTCGGTCTAATTGTTTGAGCTGATTATCCTTAAAAATCTTCTTTATATCGATTTCCTGCCCATCAGATGAAATATAAAAAAGAAGTGTCAATCCAAATCCTATAAGTATTTTCTTCATTATTCTTTATTTATGAAAGCATCAAAAGTTTGTTTACCATTATTTGTAGAAAGCCGGATTTACGCAATTTTAAATTCACCTTCAATTAGCTCAACATTGAAATTAACTTTGGCTTTTAATGCTCTGAATACCTTTAAAATAGTTTCAATTGTAACGTTTTTGGCATTGTTTTCAATCCTTGAAATTTGTGATTTTTGGACACCAATCATTTCGCCAAGTTCCGATTGCGTTAAATTACGCTCCTTCCGGGCTTGCTTGATTACCTCGCCCAATAAATCCAGACGCAGTTCATATTCATATTTATCCCGTTTTTCTGTGCCTTCTTTTCCAATAAATTTATCCTTGGCTTCATCCAAAGTATAAATTCGTATGCTTTTATTTTCCATGTTTTTCGTTGTTTAATTTTTCTGTAATATACATTCTCATAATAGCTTTCGCTTTCTCAATCTCTGCTTTTGGTATTTTATCCGTCTTTTTTATTATCCCGTGAGTTGCAATTACCAGTGTCTCTTTGTTATCTATCCTGTCCCAGAAAGCATACAAACGATAGTACGTTTTTTTGTATTTCGTTCTGAACTCCCAAATCAAATCATCAAGTTTCTTAAATAGCTCCGGGTCGTTTACATACCTGGCTTTATCGATATTATAGAGAATTTTATCTTTTGATTTTTCGTCAATCGATTCCAGCAAATCCCAAACTTCACCCAGTAATAAAACATTGAAATTTGACTTCATGTAACGTTCATTTTCATTGCAAAAATAGTTAAATGTTCTAATATAAGGAAACTTTTTGTTTTGTGATTTGCAGTAGCTTTCACTAAAGTGTTTGACTTACTTCCAAAGATTAAAACCAAAATTTAGATTTCAGGATGATTTTGTTTATTATATTTCAACCCGTAAAAACTAATAATGCCAGAACTTATGAAATCTATATTTTTAACAAGTCAATTTTGTTTCCTTTTATTTCTGATGTTGTCATCGGGAAATCTGAAAAGTCAGGAAACCGAAAAAACCACAAAATATTCAACAACAAGTTCTGCTGAAGCTACTTATGATTTTAATAAACTTGTTTGGGCTGACGAATTTGACGGGAACGGAGCCATTGATGCTTCCAAATGGTTTCACCAAACCAAAATACCCAACGGAACAAGCTGGTACAACAGCGAAATACAGCATTATACAAACCGGACTGATAATTCATTTCTTGACAGCGGTTATCTTCACATTGTAGCGAAAAAGGAAACATTTACCGACCAGGGTGTTACAAAACAACACACCTCGGCACGTTTAAATTCGAAATTTGCTTTCACTTACGGCAAAGTGGTTATCAGAGCCAAACTGCCTTTCGGACCTGGCACATGGCCTGCAATCTGGATGATGGGCAAAAACGTGAAGGAAAACGGAGCATACTGGTTTACAAAGGGATTCGGTACTGCCGGCTGGCCTGCCTGCGGAGAAATTGACATTATGGAACACTGGGGCACCCAGCAAAACTATGTTTCAAGTGCCATGCATACACCCTCGAGCTCTGGCAACACAATAAATAAAGGCGGAAGAACCATTCCCGGCGTTTCAACCGGCTTCCATATTTATGCAATGGAATGGACACCGGAAAAAATTGTTTTCAGCGTTGATGGTATTGTACACTACACTTATAAACCTGCTGTTAAAGACGATAAAACCTGGCCTTTTAACAAAGACCAGTATTTTATTTTAAATGTTGCTGTTCTTTCTTCCATTTCGCCCAATTTTACAGAAAGTCCCATGATAATGGATTACATAAGGGTTTACCAGGACAGCACTGTAACGCATTCAGGGTCGGTTGATTCAGGAAAAACAGGATATTTCCCCAATCCGTTTAACGATGAGTTAAACATTCATCTGGGCGAAACGCCTCAAAAAGCTGTGGATTTGCGTGTTTATGACATCAGTTCAAGACTTGTGAAAGCCTATAATTTTGAGGATAACCATGAAAAAATTACGCTGAACAACCTGGGCAATCTTCCCGCAGGAACTTATTTCTTTCATTACAACCTCAACAACAAACCTTACAGTTTTAAGGCATTAAAAAAATAAGCAAGATAGGGATAATCAATATTTACTTTCGAAGGAGTACATAACCCCTATCCCGAAATTTCGGGACCCTAAAGGGGACTTTGAAGACTATTTCCCTGATTTCAGCTTCGGCAGATTATCTTCCCAAACCACCTTGACATTAGAGAGGAACCAGTCTTTACCGTTTGTTTTGTTTCCCTGGAAGAACAGGTAATCGTCGCCATTGGGATTGGCAAATATGTGCGGGTGTCCCGATTCGCTTGCGTTCCACTCGCCCGGCTCACCATTGGTTAGGAATGGTTCCACAAAAAGGCGATCCCAGTTAATTCCGTCGGAGCTGGTGGCGACACCAACCTGTTGAGGTGCATTGTTGTACGCACCAGCGTAAAACATATACAACTGTCCGTTTTTTTCGATTACCGAAGCGCCTTCAATGCAGTCTTTTTCCCACGGAAGTTCGGGTTTCAAAATGGGTGCAGTGGTTGACATATTTTTCCAGTCGGTGCGGTTAAAATGGGTATTTGCCAGAGCCATCGCCACGCCCTGCATTTGTATTTTATATTCCGGGTCGCGGGTGGCGTAATACAGAAAGTATTTGTCTTTAAACCGGATTACTTCCGCATCGATGCCACGGCCGCAATTCCAGTCGCCACCGGGTTTGAAAATCGGGTTGGTTTTGTTTCGGGTAAACGAAATTCCGTCGGTTGACCAGGCGTGGCAAATGGCGTCGTTGCGGCCATTTCCGTAGGTTTGATAAAACAGGTGGACCGTGTCGCCAATCACCAGTGCACAGGGTGCTGCAAATCCTTTTGATTCATACCCGGCATTCGGGTCGGCATTCACCTCGCCCACTCTTTTCCAGTTAACAAGGTCGGCGCTTTTGGCAATTGCAACTCCCCAGCCATGCTCCACACCAGCTTTGTCTGTAAATCCCGGCACCGAATAATACATCAAATACTGCCCTTGAAACCAAATCACATGCGGGTCCTTCGAAAACGGAACGCCTGTGCGGACCATGTCGCCATAATACATGGCCGGTAATTCTATTTTTGGTTGTCCGTTTACAGAAAATTGCAGGATTACTGCTAAAATCAGACTGATTATCAAAACCTTTACGCTACCCGACATTTTAAAATTATTTCCTTTTTGTTGACTCATTGTGAAAAATGTAATCTTAATTCTCTTCAGAAGAAACAGAGTTGGTTTTCGGGCCTAAAGTGCCCCCCTGATTATAATTCTGAATTTTCGGAAGAGCAGAATTCCCAGTTCCAACTTGCATCAGCTTTTTCAATTCCTCAAAATGGATTGAATAAATTTCGCGCGGCTCGCAACTTTTTTGCTGGCAAACCGATGCTGCCATTCCTATAACTTCGCCCATCATTCCGGTGGTTCGCATTACACGCACAGTTCCGAGCGCCACATGCGAAACGCTGATGTTGCGACCAGCCATCATCAGGTTGGGCACATTTTGCGAATACAGACAGCGGAACGGAATGGGATACGGATGAATGGGTGTGTGTTTTGCGATTGATTTGAACTCTGTTCCCGGAAATTGTTTTGTGTTTTCAGGGTCAGGATAATGCAGGTCGATGGTCCACGAGGTTGGTGCCGTCCCATCAGGATAAACTTTGTGCTCCGTCAAATCAGATTCACGCAGAATGTAATCGCCAATCAACCTCCGCGATTCGCGCTTTCCGGCAATGTAGGCAACCCATTTTAGCTGGCGTTTTTCAAATTTATTTTTGTCGATGGAATGGTTTTTCAGAAACGACCAGTTGCTGTAAACCACCAGCAAACCATAATCACGGATTCGTTCAAACTCATTTACCTGGTCGATTCCCATGCCGGTTTCCCAGTTCCAGTCGCCGCGAATCAGGTGTTCTGCTTTCTCCTCATCCCAAGGCAATCCCCAAAGAATATCGGGAAATGCAACCGGTTTTGTTTTATCTTCGGCAAACCATTGAACCGACGAACCCATCGTAAGATTATCAGCTTCTTCAGGAGCTGTTTCTTCACCAAATTCCTCCGCACTTTCCCGACCTGTCAGGTATTTTGCACCAGCTAGTAAACCAATTGTAGCGTCACCGGTACAATCGGCAAACAGCGGTGCTGAAAAGGAACGTTTTACGTTGGTCTCTGTATCAACGGCTACAACGCTTTCGATGCGTCCGTCTTTCATATTCACCTTGTTGGCGTGGTGATTCAGAAACAATGAAATGTTCTTTTCAGCCCTGACAGCCTTCATCTTTTTATCGTCTTCATAATTTTCATACGGACGGGCATTACCCTCTTTCGACGGGCCGATTTCGTTCACCAGGTTACCCAGATTCGGGTATGGCTCGAGGTTGATACGGCCACCCAAATGAACACGAACCTCCGAACTGTTGTTGCCACCCAACACCGGACGGTCCTGCACCAGCGCCACTTTCAGTCCCAGCCGGGCTGCTGAAATAGCGGCACAGGTTCCGGCCATTCCTCCGCCAATCACCACAAAATCGAACGTACCTGCATTTTTTATGGTGGCAGTTTCAGGATTCAGTTTGGCACGTAACTCAGCCAGTTTTTCAATTTCGGCAGGAGGAATAAGTTCAGCATCGGTTGTAAACAGCAGCGCATCGCAACGGCCATTAAAACCAGTGAGGTCTTTCAGTTCAATCTGTGTTTTTGTTTTGCTGACGTCAATCCAGCCACCGTCCTGCCAGCTCCAGTCTGCCGATTCGGTGCCAAATTCAGGAACTGCCGCTTTTCCGTTTACCAAAACCTGGAATTTCCCGGGAACGTCTTTGTTTGTCCAGCGGGCTGCCCAGTTGCGGGTTCTTACAAAAAGCCTGTATTTTCCTTTTGCCGGAAAAAGAATTTCTGTTTTCGCATTTTTTACCGGAATTCCCAATCCATGCGCCATCAGGAATGGTGAGCCCATCTGGTCCATAAACTGTTGGTCGGTTACCCAGCCGCCTTTTTCACTAAAACTTTCTGCTTCGATTAACAGGGTATTTTTCTGAGCATCAACAGAACTGATAAAAATTGTGAGGTATAAAAGAATTGCATACTTTTTCATAATTATTCAGATTTACCGGGTTTTTCCAGGAACATATTATTTTATTGATGGCTTACGCCTTCAAATGTCATTTTTACGGGTTTTATGGTTCCGTCATCATTAAACTCAAGTTTGTCGATGCAGGTTACACGGTGATCGCGATCTTCATTCGGGATTGGCCGCCGATGATAAACAATCAGCCAGTTGTCGGTTCCGGGGATATTCATTACCGAATTGTGTCCCGCGCCGGTTGCCACATTTTCATCCGATTCAAGAATCGTCCCGATGCGCTGAAATGGCCCGGTAATTTTATCGGCTATGGCGTAGGCAACTTTGTAGGTTCCGTTTGTCCAGCCACCTTCCGACCACATAAAATAGTATTTTCCGTTTCGCTGAAACAGCACAGGCCCCTCCACATAATTTTCCGGAGTGACGTCTTTAAAAATTGTGCTGTCTTCCCACGGAATAAAACCTGTAAAATCGTCGTTCAGTTTTACGAGGTTACATTTTTCCCAGCCACCATAAAACATATAAAACTGGTTATCGGTATCTCTGTAAACAAACTGGTCGATGGGCTGGGCGTCGTTGTGGAAATCGTCAATCAAAGGTTTTCCAAGGTAATCTTTAAACGGGCCGCCCGGCGAATCGGCTACTGCAACCCCGATTCCACCGGTATGATTGATGGGATTCTTCTCGTCCCAGTAAACACTGCCTTTTCGCTGAATATCGTTGGCACCAAAAAAGAAATAGTATTTCCCATCCTTTTCCACCACCGAAGGCGCCCACATGGCCTGATTTGCCCAGCTAATAATGGTTGTATCAAGTATTCGCGGGTGCTTTTCCCAGTGCACGAGGTCTTTCGACGAAAAAGCATCAAAGAAAACCTGCTTTTCATAATCGTCGGAATAGGTCGGGTAAATCCAAAATTCGTCGCCAAAAACAATGCCTTCGGGGTCGGCATACCAGCTTTCGAAAACCGGATTGCCGGATTTCTGAACCTGTTTCGGAGTTTTTGCGCAACCAGCAAGAATGATTATCAATACGAGGAGAAAATAGTTGGTTTCAGATTTTAATGTCATGGTTTTGTTTTAAATTTTGCCCCAAAATACAAATTCCAGATTCATGCTTTACCCGATTTTTGTTTCCGAATGCTATTTTCTTCGAAAATGCCTGAAATCATTACAATTGCCAAATCAAATTTACTTTTACTTTTGCTGAAACATCGATAAAAAATGATTCCACAAATAAAAAATCTGAAATACACCAACTCGGGAAATTTCTTTCTGATGGCCGGACCATGTGCCATTGAGGGCGAAGAAATGGCGATGGAAATTGCCGGAAAGATTATTGAAATTACCGACAGGCTAAAGATTCCGTACATTTTCAAAGGTTCGTATCGAAAAGCCAATCGCTCACGCCTCGACTCGTTTGCCGGAATTGGCGATGAAAAAGCACTCCGGATTCTTGAAAAAGTGGGAAAAACTTTTGATATTCCAACAGTTACCGACATTCATTCGGCGCCCGAAGCTGCGATGGCAGCAGCATTTGTGGATGTTTTACAGATTCCGGCTTTTCTTTGCCGCCAGACCGATATCCTGGTGGCCGCAGCCGAAACCGGGAAAGTTGTCAACATCAAAAAAGGACAATTTTTGTCAGCCGAAGCCATGCAATTTGCAGTTACAAAAGTGCGCGAAAGTGGCAATAACAATATTATTTTAACCGAGCGTGGTACTACTTTTGGCTACCAGGATTTGGTAATCGATTACCGCGGAATTCCTGAAATGCAAAAATTGGATGTGCCGGTGGTGCTCGATATTACCCACTCGCTGCAACAACCCAACCAGGCAAGTGGTGTTACAGGAGGTAAACCTGAATTGATTGAAACCGTTGCCAGAGCTGGTATTGCTGTTGGTGTTGATGGTATATTTATCGAAACGCATCCAAACCCGGCAGTGGCAAAATCAGACGGTGCAAATATGCTGAGGCTTGATTTACTGGAAGGGTTGCTCGAAAAACTGGTTCGGATAAGAGAAGCTGTTAAAAAGTGATTGGGTGAATGAGTAATTGAGTTAAAAGAGTTAAAAAAAGAAATAATGGCTGGGTTTGAAGATATATCAAAGGAAATAACCGGGTTAGTTTCGGAATGGGAAGGTAAACTATTATCGCTACCAGAAGATGTGATTACAATGCGAAGAAATTCGCAAAACCGGAACATCAAACAAATTGTGGGGCATTTGGTTGATTCAGCATCAAACAACACCCACCGCGTTGTGCATTTGCAATACCGCGAGTTGCCGCTTCGTTTCCCAAATTATGCTTCTTACGGAAACAACGACAAGTGGATTGCCATTCAGAATTATCATGAAGAAAACTGGCAAAACCTTGTTCAGCACCTGAAATTTTCGATGCTGCATTTTGCGCATGTCATTCAAAACATCAATCCCGAAATGTTGCAAAATGAATGGCTGGCGGATGTAGGAGAAAAAATAACTTTAAAGAAAATGGTGGATGGATTTGTGCCCCATTTAAAATTGCATTTAAGTGAAATTGGGGAATTAGTGGCCCCTCCCCAACCCTCCCCGATTGGGAGGAAGTAAGAAAAAAACCAATATAAACCATTAACATTGACAAATATGAAAAACAGACGTTCGTTTATTAAGAAGGCAGCAGCCAGCGTGGCTTTGGCTGGTATGGTTCCAATGGCGCAAACAGCCAGCGCGGGCGAGGTAAAAATCACGGGTGCTTTGATTCACCATGTATTTTTCTGGTTGAAAGAACCTAAAAATGAAGCACACAAAAAACAGTTGGTAAAAGCTTTGACCGACTTATTAAAAGTTGAAACCATCAGAATGAGTCACATCGGATTTCCTGCCGGAACCGAAAGCCGCGATGTGGTTGACCATTCGTATTCCGTTTCGTACATGGTGATTTTCGACGACCAGGCCGGACAGGATGCCTACCAGGTGCATCCGCTGCATCTGAAATTTGTGGAAGAAAACTCACATCTCTGGAACAAAGTGGTGGTTTACGATTCGGTGGATTGAAAAAGTCCGTAGTCGGAAGTCGGAGGACCGAAAAAAAGCAAGGAGCAACAGGCGGAAGGCCAGATGCAAACAGCCAGTAGCCTTTGTTAATAAAAGAAAAGGTAAGCCATCAGAATGGCGGCGGTAATTCCCACAAAATCGGCAATCAGTCCGCAAACCACGGCATACCTCGTATTTTTAATTCCTACCGAACCAAAATATACAGCCAGGATGTAAAAAGTGGTGTCGGCTGAACCCTGAATTGTGCAAACTGCTCGGCCAATAAACGAGTCGGCCCCGTATTGTGTCATGGCATCCACCATCATACCACGGGCGCCGCTTCCGCTGAGTGGTTTCATAAAAGCTGTTGGTAAAGCTGGCGTAAAATCGGCATTAATACCCACCGTATTAAAAGCCCAGGTAAATCCTGAGACCATCCATTCCATTGCTCCCGATTCACGAAAAACGCCGATTGCCACCAAAATGGCAATCAGGTAAGGAATTATTTTTATTGCAGTTCCAAAACCTTCTTTTGCACCATCGATAAAAGCATCGTACACATTTATTTTTCTGATTACACCCATCGTAATAAAACTGATGATGACTGAAAATAAAATCACATTGCTGGCAATACTTGAAATTTGGGCAATCATCTCCTTTTCGAGAGTTGAGAACCACCAGATGAGTGCGATGATAAATGCCGAAAGTCCGCCAAGGTAGGCAAGAATAACCCTATCAAAAAGATTTATTTTCTGATAAATTGCCACCGATATCAATCCGGCAAGCGTTGAAAAAAAGGTGGCAATTAAAATGGGAATAAAAATGTCGGATGGATTGGCTGCACCCAACTGCGCCCTGTAAACCATGATGCTAACAGGAATAATTGTCAATCCCGAAGCATTTAAAACGAGAAACATAATTTGTGCGTTCGACGCTCGTTCCTTGTGCGGATTCGATTCCTGCATTTCCTTCATGGCCTGCAAACCCACGGGTGTTGCTGCATTATCGAGATTGAGCATATTGGCAGCAATGTTCATCATGATGGGACCGTAAGCCGGATGATTTTTACCTAGTTCAGGAAAAAGTTTATTAAAAAATGGTCCGAGCAAACGGGCAAAAACAGCAACCACCCCACCCTTTTCTCCAATTTTCATGATTCCCATCCACAGTGTCAGAACACCAGTCAGGCCCAGCGAAACCTCGAAACCAGTTTTTGCCATTTCAAATGTCGAGTTCATCATGGCTGGGAAAACCTCGGTATCACCAAAGAAAATGAGGCGGGCCAGCCCGATAATAAAGGCTGATACAAAAAAGAAAATCCAGATGTAGTTTAAAGCCATTAAAAAGATGTGAGATTTTAGTACAGAGTAGTGAGAATTAATCTGATTTTTCAATCTCAATACTCACTAGTCTAGTCATTAAATTCAGATTTTTGCGGCAAATTCTTTGGCCATTTTTTCGATTTCATCAACAGAAGGGTCACCGGAAAAAACGGCAAGTCTATAACGAAAAGTTGCTGATTCTCCTTTTTCAATTGAAAAGTTCATTTCTTCAGCACCTTTTGAAAATACTTTTTGTCCCAGTGTATTGGCTGCAAAGAGGCCATATCCGCGTGCATGCCAATAAGTTGGATAACCAGGATTATTTGGGTGATCGAAAATAACAACGGCAACTTTTTCACCATTCACTGAACCATAAAGTTTCATCCAGCGACCGCGTGTTGCCCACACCGATTCACCTGTAATTCCCTCGCTGCTCAGATAATTTCCTTTTGCAACGCCGTCGTTGGTGGCATCAACGGTTGTTACTTTTCCATGAGAATCGGTTAATTCCACTTTTCCGGTAGCAGGTAACTCCAATTCGCGTGTCACCCTGATTGCAAACATTCCCTCCTTATTGTCGGTAATATTTACTTTTTCATTTTCTGCTTCCAGCAGTGTGGTTCTGTCAATAACCCGGGCGTTACCTTCAATCATGAAGTTAAATTCGGTCACTTCTTTCAGTAATTTTTTCCCCTGGTAATCTTTCCAGGCACAAGTGGTAATAATTCTTCCCACGTTATCAGTTACTCTGGCACTTTCAACAGATTCATGATAAATTGTACCATATTTCGGTGCGTCTTCTTTTGGAATAGCTTCAGAGTTATTCCAGAAATCAAGACCGTTCACATCACCATAATTCAACCAGATACCTACGTGGTGGGGATGATCTGAACGTTCACCAGCTTTGTTTTTCAATGGATACTGTCTGGTAATTTCGTTACCTCCGGCTGAAATTACCGGCCACAACACAGGTTTTTTAATAGTATTTGGGTAAATGTAGGATGTAAAAAGCTTTCCATCTATCAGTACATCAATCTTTTTGTCCTTTGGCTTATTTACTACTGAAATTTTTGGTTGTGCAAAACTGAAATTCACACCAAGGATCAAAAGAATAATAACGGCAAAGTATCTTTTCATTTTTTCAATATTTATTTACATTCTAACAAATTAACAAAAAATGAAGAAGAATATATACCTGATTTCTTTACCTGTATCACATTTATTTTGAAAAAATATAAATTTTCTGGTTCATGAATCAGATTGAATCGTCCTGAAATAAGTTGACAGATTTTCAATGATATTTATTAAAACCATC
>DAINOH010000055.1:0-31913 GCA_036735485.1 Draconibacterium sp.
CAGCGAAATCCACACCGCACTCCAGACAAGCGCTTCCCTGATTTTTACTTCGTGTGATTTCCTGTGAAAAACGCCTAAATCGAGTGCCAGCATCAGCAGCACAAACAATAAAAAACCCGCCCATACAAATCCGTTAATCTCCATTGCTGTATTTTGTTGTAGTAATTTTTATATCCGAAACGATCAGAATAATTTTCATTACAAAACCATCCGGCTGATCAGGAATTAAACTGATCCGGTGTTTTTTTATACTGATCTTTCTTTTTGTTCTCATCGCTTTTAACAACCTGATTGTTTTATTGGCCCGATATATTTCTAATAAATCAGGTTTCTCATCAATGGAATCAGCACCAGGACAAGTGTTGTAAAAAGTGTCAATACAACCGAGATCCCCGTTAAAACAGCGGTTCTGAATTCACGGTTGTTGATCAAATGTCTGAAAAAAGCTTTCCTTCTGAAATGTTTATCATACACAAATTCAGCAGGATTTGAAAAACTTTTTCCCGGGTTATTGATAACTCCTGTATTACTCACAGTTGTTTTTCTATTTTCAAAAATCTGAATATTCATCATTATTTCTATAACTGATTGTTAATAAGAAATTTAATAATCACAACCTGATGATTTTATTACCTGACCTGTAAATCGTTTTTTCAAAAAGGATCAGAGTTAAAATGTAAAGCACTGAAAGGCTTTCACATTCTGATGGTCCGCCACTTCAATAACAAGTCAGCATCCTTTGAAATCAATCAGGGATAAAAAATGGGTTTCAGATTTTTGGAGGTTCCCAGGGAATCAAACAAGGTTGAAAAATAAGGCTTGAATTCTGATTATCAAAAAAATACACTGCCGGCTCGGCAATTGAACTGCATAAAATCAACTGGTTCAGTTGTTCATCTTCACACACCTCATTTTGAATATTCAAACTACCCGACAATTCATCCGATGTCTGCATTTCAGCAGTCGCGCAAATATTTAAGTTTTCTCCGGATGAACTGGCAGGTGAGCCAATCCAGATAAAAATTACAAGGATTAGTCCTGTAATAAAAATGATATTTCCCCGGATTTTTAACATGCTGCAAAAATAACATTTACTGCAGCAATTTGGTTTTGCGTTCGCCGATAAAACACGGTGAATAGCCGATTATCCTTAAAGTTGAATTTTAGGAGATAAAATAAAAAAGAGGAGCCGGCTTTTTCACAATCTGGTCAAGGAAATGTGAAAGATTAGTCAGGAAATATCCTTTCGTAAAAGGCCGGCCACCTCTTGAAAAAACTGCACTGTATAAAAAAACGAAATTTATTTTCTTAAAAATTCATCTACATTTTTTGCTGCCACCTTGCCAGCTTCAATCGCATGAACAACAAGACTGGCGCCTCTTTCGGCATCTCCGGCTGCAAATATTTTCTCAACCGAAGTTTGTTTCTGGGCACTTACTTTTACATTGCCGCGCGCATCGTATTCAACACCCAGTGAATCCAGCAAACCAGTATGAACAGGCTGCGTAAATCCCATTGACAGCAACGCAAGATCAACATTTAAAATTTCGGTTGTACCCTCAATTTCACTCATCACATAACGCCCTGATGCATCTTTTTTCCATTCAACCTGCACTACTTCCACCTGTTTCAGTTTGCCGTTTTCTCCAATAAAACGTTTTGTGTTGAGACTCCAGCGGCGTTCGCAACCTTCGAGATGCGAGCTTGAAGTACGCAAAACATTGGGCCAGTAGGGCCACGGATTATTATCCTCCCGCTTTTCTGCCGGTTTTGGAAGAATTTCGATTTGCGTTACCGATTTGGCTTTCTGCCGAATCGAAGTTCCCACACAGTCGGAACCAGTGTCGCCACCGCCAATCACCAGCACATTTTTATCTCTTGCAAGAATTCTGATATCATCAGGAATCTGTTTTCCGGCCACTTTTTTATTTTGCTGCATCAGAAAATCCATGGCAAAATAAACACCTTCCAGATCGCGGCCTTCAACCGGCAAATCACGCGGTTGTTCCGCTCCAACTGCCAAAACAACAGCATCAAATTCTTTCAGCAGTTCTTCTTTTGTTATGTCAACACCCACATTTACATTGGGTTTAAAAATCATTCCTTCTTCCACAAAAAGCAACAACCGCCGATCGATCACACTTTTACTGAGTTTGAAATCGGGGATTCCGTAACGAAGCAAACCTCCGATCGCGTCGTTCTTTTCAAAAACTGTCACCCAATGACCGGCGCGGTTCAGCAAATCGGCAGCCGACAAACCTGCAGGCCCCGAACCAATAACCGCCACCTTTTTCCCGGTGCGGATTTTCGGCGGGTTGGGTTTTACAATTCCCGCATCAAAAGCCTGTTCCACCGTTGCACATTCGTTTTCACGGATTGTAACTGCTTCTTCGTGAATGGCCAGCACACACGATTTTTCGCACGGAGCCGGGCAAACACGACCGGTTATTTCAGGAAAACTATTGGTTGAATGCAGTATAAAATAAGCTTCGTCCTTTCTTCCCCGATAAATAGCATCCTGCCATTCAGGAATTTTGCTGCCCACCGGGCAACCCCAGTGACAAAACGGAATTCCGCAATCCATGCAACGCGAAGCCTGCAACGCTCTGTCCTCTTCATTCAGCGTCTGTTCCACTTCGCTGTAGTCCGAAATCCGATCAGAAACCGGACGGTAACCAGCATCTTTCCGCGGAACTTTCATAAAACCTTTTGGATCTCCCATATCTTGTTTTTCCTCTTTCTTTAATTTTTAACCTGAATATTTTTATTCATGACGTGACGGGTCGTCTTCCGTTAACTGGAGTTTCTTCTGTAACTCCAACAATTTTAATTCTTCCAGCACTTTTTTGTATTCCAGCGGGATGACTTTTACAAATTTCGGCAGATATTCGTCCCAATTTGTCAGAATCTTTGAAGCCAACGTACTTTGTGTATAAAGGAAATGCTTGTTAATCATGTCCTGCAACTCCTTGATATCAGCTTTGTCTTCAACAGGACCGAGTTCAACAAGGCCTTTGTTACAGTAATAATCGAAATCACCATTTACATCAAGAACGTAGGCAATACCGCCACTCATACCGGCAGCAAAGTTTTTACCGGTTTTCCCAAGCACCACCACACGTCCGCCTGTCATATACTCACAACAGTGGTCGCCCGTGCCTTCAATAACCGCTTTGGCTCCCGAGTTTCGAACGCAGAAACGTTCGCCGGCCACACCCCTGATATAGGCTTCACCATTGGTTGCCCCATAAAATGAGGTGTTCCCGATAATGATGTTTTCTTCGGGTTTGAAAGTGGATTCGGGCGGCGGAACAACAACAATTTTTCCACCTGATAATCCCTTGCCGATATAATCGTTTGTGTCGCCCACCAATCTGAAAGTCACTCCTTTTACCAGAAACGCACCAAAACTCTGACCGGCAGTTCCGGTGAAAATACAGGTAATTGTATCTTTTGCCAATCCTGCTTCACCATATCTGCGCGATATTTCGCCCGAAAGCATGGCGCCCACGGTCCGGTCGGTGTTTACAATTTTCTGCGATATCCATACTTTTTCACCCGATTGAATTCCCTTGTTGGCCTCTTTCAGCAGTTTGAAATCGATATGACCCTCTGAAAGTTTTTCGTTCTGGTGAGTATTGCTGATGGCATTTTCTTTTGCCGCAGCCGGAATATAAAGCACTTTTGAAAAGTCGATGTTCTTCATTTTCCAGTTCACCACCTCGGGGTTCAATTCCAGCAAATCGGTACGTCCGACAATATCCTGGAATTTTGAAAATCCCATTTCTGCCAGGTATTCACGAACTTCGCGCGCAATGAACCTGAAAAAATTGATGGTGTATTCTGATTTTCCGATAAATCTTTTTCTGAGTTCTTTGTCCTGTGTGGCAATACCTGCCGGACAAGTATTCATATGGCATTTGCGCATCATAATACAACCCAGCACAATTAATGCTGAAGTTGAGAAGCCAAATTCCTCTCCACCCAGACAGGCCATTGTCACCACATCGCGGCCGTTTTTCAACTGACCGTCAACCTGGAGTTTTACCCTTCCGCGAAGATTGTTCAACACAAGCGTCTGCTGTGTTTCGGCAATTCCGAGTTCAACGGGTAACCCCGCATGTTTGATAGAACTGGCAGGGCTTGCACCGGTTCCGCCGTCACCACCGGCAATGATAATAACATCGGAAAATGCTTTTGCCACACCGGCTGCAATGGTTCCCACGCCGTCTTCTGAAACTAATTTCACCGAGACAGCGGCACGCGGATTGGTTATTTTAAGATCGTAAATAAGCTGTGCCAGGTCCTCAATCGAATAAATATCGTGGTGAGGTGGCGGCGATATCAAGGTAATTCCGGGTGTTGAATTCCTCAGTTTCGCTATTATTTTGTCGATTTTATACCCCGGAAGCTGCCCACCTTCGCCGGGTTTTGCACCCTGGGCAATTTTAATCTGAAGTTCGTCGGCATTGGTGAGGTAATTATTTGTAACACCAAACCTTCCGGAAGCCACCTGTTTTATTTTACTGTTTCTGATGGTACCGAATCGTTCGGCATCTTCACCGCCTTCACCCGTGTTGCTTCGACCACCGATTGTATTCATGGTAATGGCAAGCGCCTCATGAGCTTCCTTGCTGATTGAACCATACGACATTGCTCCGGTTACAAAACGCTTCATAATTTCTTCTTCCGGTTCAACCTGGTCAAGCGGAATCGGATTGCGTTTCAGGTTAAAACATCCCCTGATAAATGCCGGTTTTTTATTTTGCTGATCAATAATCGCGCTGTATTCTTTGAATTTTCCGTAATCGTTTGTGCGGGTTGCCCACTGTAAAAGACCAATATTCTCAGGATTCCATGCATGATGTTCCCCATATTTACGCCAGGAATAAACACCCCCGTTTTCAAACCGGAATGGTTCAGGAGCCACTTCAGGTTTATAAGCCTGTTCGTGAAACATAATGGCTTCGCGGGTAATTTCTTCCAAACCCACACCGCCGATTTTAGAGGCAGTTCCGGTAAAATACTTGTCAACTACTTCCTGTCCGATTCCAATCGCTTCAAAAATCTGGGACCCATGATAACTCCTCAATGTTGAAATCCCCATTTTGGAGAACACTTTCAACAAACCTTTATCGATTGACTTGATATAATTTTTCCGGGCTTCAACATAATCCTTGGTAATTTTTCCTTCTTTCACCAGGTGATCGATAGCGGCAAAAGCCAGGTAAGGATTGATAACACTGGCGCCATAACCTAAAAGCAGGGCAAAATGATTGATTTCGCGGGCATCACCGGTTTCAACGATAATACCCACCTGCATTCTTTTCTTTGTTTTAATAAGGTGGTGATGAACCGCCGCAACCGCAAGTACCGACGGAATCGGGGCGTAATCTTCCGAAATATCGCGGTCGCTGAGTATAATATAGTTTTTCTTTTCGTCAACTGCTTCTTCAGCTTCTGCCAGCATATTTTCGATTGCATTCTCCAGTCCGAGTTTTCCACCTCCCACCGGGAATACCATTTTAATTACCTTGTGTGTGAAAAGTTCATCTTTCAGATCCTTGATTTTTCCAAGGTCGGTATTGGTGATGATCGGACTGTCGAACTTGATGAGTTTGCAATGTTCCGTTGTTTCTATTAACAAATTTGAACTTAATGAACCGATATAATTTGTCAGCGACATTACCAGACCCTCACGGATTGAATCGATGGGCGGATTGGTAACCTGGGCAAACATCTGTTTAAAGTAATCGAACAACCTTTTGGGTTTATCGGAAAAAACAGCCAGCGGCGCATCATTCCCCATCGAACTGGTGGGTTCGGCACTTGAATCGGCCATCGGGTGAATGATTTCATACATATCTTCCTTCGAATACCCAAACACTTTTGCATAGGTTTCGAAATTTTCGATTTGCGATGGAACCCTGTTTTTTACCTTAATATCCTCCATCACCAGCCTGTTTTCCTTCAACCACATTTCGTAAGGATTGCGGCGGCTAAGCTGGTCTTTTACCTCCTCGTCGGGGATGATGATACCCAGTTGTGTGTCAACCAGGAGAATTTTCCCCGGGCGTAAACGTCCTTTTAATTTTATTTCTTCGGCAGGAAAAGTCTGAACGCCCACTTCCGAACCCATCACAATGAGATCGTTTTTTGTGATCACATATCTTGAAGGGCGCAGTCCGTTTCTGTCAAGTGTTCCACCAATGTAACGACCATCAGAAAATACCATCGAGGCAGGTCCGTCCCAGGGTTCCATAATGGTGGAATGATATTCGTAAAAAGCTTTGAGACTTTCAGGGATCGGGTTTTTCTGGTTGAACGACTCCGGAATCATCATACACAATGCATGAGGAATCGAACGTCCGGTCATGTGTAAAAATTCAAGCACATTGTCGAACGATGCTGAATCTGATTTTCCGGATTCGATAACCGGTAAAAGTTTCTGCAAATCTTCACCAAAAATCTCCGATTTCAGGAGGCCTTCGCGTGCCTGCATCCAAAGCCTGTTTCCGCGGATTGTATTGATTTCACCATTGTGGGCAATAATCCTGAAGGGCTGCGCCAAATCCCATGAAGGAAATGTGTTGGTACTGAAACGCGAATGTACCAGTGCAATGGCGCTTTTAAATTTCTCGTTTTTAAAATCGAGGTAATAATCGCGCAACTGTTGAGGCGTGAACATCCCTTTGTAAATAATCACTTTTGCCGAGAAACTCGGCTGATAGAAATAGGATTTATTATTGAGTGAAGACTCACGAATCTCTTTTTCAGCAAGCTTGCGAACTAAGTATAGTTTTCTTTCAAGCGTATCTTTTTCGAAGTGCCCCTTTACAAAAACCTGTTTGATTGCCGGTTCGGTGGCGCTAGCTATTTTCCCCGGTGCAGTACTGTCAACCGGAACATCGCGATAACTTACCAGTGTAAGACCTTCATTCTTTATATGCTTATTCAGAACTTCTATACAAATATTGGCATCCTTCTCATCTTTTGGTAAAAAAATAAGACCTGTACCATAAGTACCTTTCTCGCCAACATCAACTCTTAATACATCGGTAATAAATTCGTGCGGTATCTGCATCAACAGTCCGGCTCCGTCGCCGGTAGTTTTGTCGGCGCCAGTTGCCCCGCGGTGATCCATATTCAGAAGAACTTCAAGACCTCTTCTGACAATATCGTGCGAAGGAACACCTTTAATGTGAGCAACAAAACCAATCCCGCAGTTTTCATGTTCATTTGCCGGATTGTATAAACCCTGAGCTTCAGGTAATCTCATCTGTATTGTCTTTTTATTCGTTATAACTTGTCAGCACACCAAAAACAGTCAACTGAACAAATTTATCAGTTACTGCGAAATTGAAAGCAAAATTATGTTTTTCCTTTCAAAGTGAAATCAAAATTAATGAAACAGTTTAATTATTGCAAGCAGCAACTCTTTTATGCCGGTTAAATAACATACGCTTAACTTTCAGGTTCCGATACATTGAAACCTTACTTTTTAAATTCTGCAACAAATAATCAACAGGAAGAAAGCAGTTTTTTGATGGCAAGTTCAACCTCTCTGAACCCGAAAGACTCTATGATTTGATGCTTATATCCGGCTATTTCGTCAAGACATAGATTTCCGATACTCCCTTCATGTGTATGATCCACCTTCTTCTCCGGATTAAATATCCCGTCTTCGATTTGTTTTCCCACAGTTTTGTATGCATCACGAAATGGCATCCCACTCAAAACCAGTTTGTTTACCTCTTCAACACTAAAAAGATAATCGTAAATCGGCTGATTCAGAATATCCCTTTTTACCTGCATGTTTTCAAGAGCCAGAGCAGCAATGTTCAGGCAATCAATTAATTCACCAAAAACAGGCAGAAAAACTTCTTTAATAATCTGAAGATCGCGGAAATATCCGCTGGGTAAATTGTTTGTCATCAGCGATATCTGTGCCGGAACTCCCTGAATTTTATTGCATTTCGAACGGATCAGTTCAAAAACATCCGGATTTTTTTTGTGAGGCATGATACTCGATCCGGTGGTAAACTCATCGGGGAGTTTCACAAAGCTGAAATTCTGGCTGTTAAAAAGGCAAACATCGTAAGCCAGTTTTGATAAGGTAGCGGCGATATTGGCCAATGCAAACGATACTATTTTTTCGACTTTGCCCCTGCCCATTTGTGCATACACCACGTTGTAATTCATTTTTGCAAATCCCAGCAGGTCGGTGGTCATCTGGCGGTTAAGCGGAAACGAAGAACCATATCCGGCTGCAGACCCGAGTGGATTCTGGTTGGTGATTTTCCAGGCCGATTGCAAAACATCAAGGTCGTCGGTGAGACTTTCGGCATAGGCACCGAACCACAAACCAAACGACGATGGCATGGCAACCTGCAAATGTGTGTATCCGGGCAGAAGAATGTTTTTGGTTTCGTCCGCTTTCTTTAAAAGCAAATCGATAAGTGCTGAAGAAGATTCCGTCACCTCACGGATGGCATCGCGGATAAATAATTTCAGATCCAGCAAAACCTGGTCGTTGCGCGAACGGCCGCTGTGGATCTTTTTTCCTAAATCGCCAAGTTCCTGTGTTAACAGGTATTCAACCTGTGAATGAACGTCTTCAATACCCTCTTCGATAACAAATTTTTCTTGCTGCGTTTTCAGGTACAGTTTTTTCAACCCTGCCAGCAAAACCGGAACTTCAGTTTCAGCAATTAATCCCACCGATCCAAGCATGGTAACATGAGCCATCGATCCCAGAATATCAAAGGGTGCCAGATAAACATCCATCTCGCGGTCTTTTCCAACCGTGAATTTTTCTATAGCCTGGTTAACCGGAACGCCTTTTTCCCAAAGTTTCATGTGTGTAATTCTCTAAGTTAGTTCGCACAATTTTCGTAACAGCATCAACTTTTCAATCAAAATAGCGCCGACATGGAATTCGCATGAAAATTTAATCAATTCGAATGGTGTATTGAAAAATCATGCTCATTTCATGTTTGCCTTAATTTGATTTTTCACAAATATATTGAATTCGCAGTGAATACTTTTTATAAGCCGAATTCTGTTTACTTTAAACCGCAAACCTTTACAGTTTTTTCTCAAATCTGAAAAAAATGCGACTTTTACTAATTATTGGTAATCGGAACAAATCTGAAAACCTTGACAAATAAACGCCGTTGAATGATCGGTCATAAAATGAATAAAATCGGGAATACTAAATACACAACAGATTTTTTGAAAACGGTTAAGTATTTTTATCCGGAACCGGATGCAGAAATAATTAATACGAAAAAACACCGGCAGAATGCTTTAAATCTTGTTTTAACTTATTTTGAAATCCATGAAAACACTGTTTGCTAACCTTGGAAAAAAACATTACCTGTTGCTGGGTGGATGGTTTCTGATAAACCTTGTACAATCGTTGTTTACCAATCTCCATTCCGACGAAGCCTATTACTGGATGTACTCCCAGCACCTGGCATGGGGCTTTTTTGATCATCCGCCAATGTCGGCCTTGCTCATTTACATCGGCGACTTTATTATGCACGCTGAAGTTGGCGTCAGGTTATTATTCCTGGTTCTCACCACGCTGACCATGGCCATGATTATGAATGAATTAAACGAACAAAAAGACCTGCTTTTTATGTCGGTTTTTATTATGTCGTTTCCGCTGGTTCACACACATATTGCAGGTTTTCTTGCCATTCCCGACACGCCGATGGTATTTTTCTCGCTGCTGTTTTACCTGCTCTACCGGAAATTTGCCGAAAAACCCGATTTCAAACTCTCACTGATTATTTCATTTGTGGCTGCTGCCATGATTTACAGCAAATACCACGCATTTCTTGTAATCGGATTTGTGGTGCTTTCAAACCTGAACCTGCTTCGCACTAAATATTTCTGGCTGGTTGTTTTTATAACCCTTGTTTTATTGGTTCCGCATATTCTCTGGCAAATCGACAATCATTTTCCGACCTTCAAATACCATTTGAGCGATCGTTCCAAACCCATCCGGTTCAAAACAGTGCACAATAATATTACCAGTCAGTTGCTGGTAGCCGGGCCACTCAGCGGATTGCTTATATTTTACAGTCTTTTCAAATTCAGAACTTATGGCAACAAATTTCGCCGGATGATGATTTTCAGCATTCTCGGTTTTTACATTTTCTTTTTTATTATGAGTTTTAAAAACCGTATCGAAGCTCATTATACCATTGCTGTCACCCCTCTGCTGATGTTTGCCACCTATCCTGTCATTGCCGGAAATCCTGAGTTGAAGAAATGGTTCAAACGACTTGCATTGCCGGTGGTTGTTTTGATGTTTGCAGCGCGGTTTTACCTGGCCGCCGATTTTATTCCCAATGCGGGTGCTGCAAAAATTGCGTTTTACAACCATAAAGCCTGGACAAGCGAGGTAAAAGAAATGGCCGGTGGTAAACCGGTGGCCTCGTTTAATAACTTTGCAGTTCCGGCCACCTACCAGTTTTACACCGGCGAACCAGCCGTGCATCTGGCTACACCCGCCTACAGA
Source organism: Draconibacterium sp. (assembly GCA_036735485.1). Taxonomy (GTDB): domain Bacteria; phylum Bacteroidota; class Bacteroidia; order Bacteroidales; family Prolixibacteraceae; genus Draconibacterium. Next base: position 10,532 of record DAINOH010000055.1, read on the forward strand.
TTTTGTCAGTACGATCTCTGGAACGACGAGGATATAATTGAAGGAAAATCAGCTTTTGTAATCTTTCCGACGCGCGTTGATACCACCAATTTATTAACGCTTAAAAACGGAAGAAAGGTGAAAACCCAGTTTATTCCTGAATTTCAGAATCTGAAAAACGTGAAAATTGAAATTACCAGTGGAAAAATTTTGAATGATACCTTGAAGCTCGACATACTTTTAACAAACAACCCGGAAAAAACAGTTTTCCTGCACCACTCTTCGATGCCCGAAATTGGAATGATGCAAAATAAAACGGAAATAACTTCGTCCTCAATTTATGCATTAACCGGAAAAGAAGCACTGGCCCCGGAAGAAAAACTTTCGTTTGTTTATGCGATTCCGGTTTCTGAAATCGACAAAAAACAACCAATGATCATCTTTGTGCAAACAATCGACAAAAACCGCGGGCAAATGGTTAAAACCGAATTTCAGAACTTTACGAACCTGCAGTAACTTTATTTCTTCAGAAAATCGTTGTGTAAAACCTGCAGATAGGATTTGGCAAAATCGAATCCCGGAGTTGGATCATCGGTACCACTGAATTTTATAAAATCTGATTTCGCGTTATCAAAAAAATACTCGCCGTACTGGGTAATGTATCCCCAGCCTGAATCGTACATATAAAATGCGTACGATGGTTCTGAAAACAAGTTGTGGCCAAACAGGGAAGGATCTGTTTTCCAGCCAAACTGACTTACGAGCGTTGGAATTAAATCAGGCTGTCCGCCAATGATGTTGATGTTTGCCGGATTTTTCACTACCCCACCAGTCCAAAGCATTGGAATCCGGTAAGTGGCAGGTTCATTAATTTCAGTCGGCCCCGGGAAAAGCGCACCATGATCGGCAGTAATTATTACCAGCGTGTTATCCCACGCTGGTGTTTCCCTGAAATTACGGATAAAAGTGCCCAGACAACTGTCGGTATAAGCCACCGAATTGAGGTATTTCGATTCATTATCAGTTCCCTTTATTTTTGAAAAGGGCACATCATACGGCGGATGGCTGCTTAACGTGTAAACAACTGTAAAAAATGGATTGGTCGTATTTATTTCGCTGAGAGCGCGATTAAACAAATACTCATCGGGGGCGCCCCAACTGCTTAAATCCCTGATTTCAGCCGGAAACTCGCTTCTGCCCGTAATATTTTTGAAATTCCCTTGTAAAACAAACGATTTCAGGTTATAAAAATCGATATCGCCACCATAATAAAACGAACTTGTATAACCATTGCGGTTAAAATAGTCTGAAATCATAGTCAGTTTGTCTGATTTATCAGGAAAGTTGGTGATTGATTGGGTAAGCAGCGACGGATATCCACCGATGATGGCTGAAAGTCCCCTGTCGGAACGGTTTCCACTTGCATAAAATGATGTGAAATTGATGGCATTTTTACTGATTGAATCAATATTCGGGCAAACACCATATTTCCCTCCAAACGAAGAAATTACTTTGTTTGAAAAGCTTTCAAGAATTACCAGCAACACATTTGGCGGATTTTGTGTGTCGATTTCCAGCATTACAGAATCTTGCTGAACTCGCTGATTTTCTGTCATGTGAAAATTCTCAAGGGCAATTTCCTGATCGAAATACTCACAGGGATTTTTGTAATGCCGCTTGTTGTCGAGCGTTTTGAAAAAATGCCACAAATAATTGTACGCTGCCTGATTAACGTATAATTTCGGACTAAAGGAAACTGTGCTGAAGTTAATAGGCGCAGTACCCAGTCCGCCGCGGATGGGAATAAACAAAAAAGCTGTAAGAAAAAGCATTAATGGTATTAAGAACCATTTTTGCCCCGCAGCTTCAAATATCAGTTTCTTCATAAAACGATTGTAAAGCCAAATAAAAACGCCGGCATTTAACGAAAAGAAAATAACCGCCATTAACATTTGCCACCAGGTTACATTGGCGATCATTTCCTTGGGCTCGTTAATATAATTAAATGCAGATATTCCGACGCGCGTTCCCCAGTGTGGGTATAATCCCAAATCAAGAACACTCAGAAATGTAATAAGGGTTAATATGATATAGGTATAAACGTTAAATGCTGTTAGTAAATATCGTGGCTTAAAAATAAAGGAAACAGATAAAAATAGTCCGGGAATTACCATTAAATAGCTGGTCATCGAAAGATCCATTTTCAGGCCATGAAAAAAAATACCTGCAATCTCAGAAACTGCTAAGTTTTGTGTGGCACCCACATTATAAAGCAGGAAAATGACTTTTGCCATTAAAAAATAACACAACCAGAAAACAAAAAAACCAATAAAGGCAGCCAGCAGCTTTTTCATCGGAATGCTTTTTAATACAGTGAGAAATATGATGGGCTAAATTTAGAAAAATACATTCTTCGTTTATGATACACATTTCTGAATAATCTGATTCAACCATTTCATCTTAACATCCATTCTGCAAATCAAATTATTCCTGGTTATCATTTTAATCAGAATCTGGAAATTTGTCTGTTTTTTATATATTATCTGATATTTTGATTGTTTTAGCGAACATTAACTGTCATTATGAAACAAAACTTCCCTCTAATATTAAAGTTTTGTTAACACAGTTTAACTTTTGAATATTTTTGACACCCCCGATAAAAAACATGCATATTTTCGGCTCATGATATATTTTTATATAGGGTCAAAATTATTTTTAATATACTTTTCACAAATGGCCATATATATTTAAAGGGGTATCTAACAGAAATAATACAATACTAACAAAAAAGAGAATTAACAATTAAAATTGACAACAATGAAAAAGATTCTGACAATTACAGCGAGCCTTTTGATGCTCTTAACCCTTGCACCGAGTTTAAAAGCACAGGAATTTAGTGCCGGTCTCGACATTTACAGCAGTTATATCTGGCGTGGTTTAAAATTTGGGACCGGAGCAGCTTTTCAACCATCAGTAAAATTCACTTCCGGCGGATTAACAATTGGTGGCTGGGGCAGCTACAGCACCGGAAGCGAAGAAGCACCGGAAGCTGATCTTTATGCCGGTTATACTCTTAGCCTTGGCGAAAATGCGTCATTAGGAGTTACATTAACTGACTACTATTTTCCCGGAACTCCTTATTTCGATGGAAACTCACATTATTTCGAACCCATGTTGACAGCAGGCCTCGGCAAACTATCACTCACCGCTGCTTATATGATTTATGACGCAGCCCCAAGCGGATCAGGCGATTTATACCTCGAAGCCGGATATACTGCCGGTCCGGTGGTATTAAAAATTGGCGGCGGAAATGGACAGTACACGTATGAAGACGAAAATGAGGATGATAAATTTGGTATCAGCAACATCAGCATCGGCACCTCAAAAACAATCACGATTACTGACAGTTTTTCAATCCCGGTTAATGGTTCAGTAGTTCTGAATCCATCGTCTGAACAGTTATTTATTGTAGTTGGAATTTCACTTTAAAAATTATAAAAAACTAGCATAATGAAAAAAATTGAAGCAATTATCCGCAAATCGCAGTTCGAGGAAGTAAAAGATGCTCTGCACGAAGCCGACATCGATTTCTTCACTTACTGGGATGTTACCGGTATTGGTAACGAAGTATCAGGGGGTATTTATCGCGCCCAGGTTTACGAAACCCGCTTTATTCAGAGAAGAATGATCACGTTCGTTTGTAGGGATCACCTGGTTGACAATGCTGTTAAAGCCATCATTAAGTCTGCCCGCACCGGAGAATTGGGAGATGGAAAAATCTTCATCTCAAACATTGAAGACTCCATCAGAATTCGCACCGGAGAAAAAGGGCCGGAATCATTATTCATAAAAGACTAATTACACTTTAATATCACAATTATGAAAAAGATACACAAATATATTTCAATCGTATTGGCAGCCATGTTTTTAACGATGTCAACGGTTACACTGATTTCAGCCCAGGATTCAACATTAGTAGTGCAGGATTCAGTTGTTGCAGTTGCCCAGGAAGCCGCACCGGTTGCTCAACCTGAAACTGCCGCAATTGTTCCAACAGTTGATGCGGGCGACACAGCGTGGATGATTGTAGCTGCCGCTTTTGTTTTAATGATGACAATTCCGGGACTTGCCTTTTTCTATGGTGGTTTGGTTCGTCAGAAAAACGTTCTGAATATTATGATGCAGTCAATAATTTTAACTGCTGTTATTACAGTTCAGTGGGTTATTTTTGGATACAGTCTTGCTTTCAGCTCTTCAACAGGTCCTCTGGCTCCATTTATTGGAGGTTTCGACTGGGCATTTCTGAAAGGAATCGGCGTTTCTGATCTTAGTCCGTACTTCATTTCTCATTCACAGCCTACTGCCGATGGCGGAACAATTGGTACCATTCCTCATATGATATTTATTCTTTTCCAGGGAATGTTTGCCATTATCACACCGGCTCTTATTATTGGTGCTTTTGCTGAACGAATCAAGTTTGGCGGATTTCTTTTGTTCTCAGTTTTATGGGCAACATTTGTTTACGATCCGGTTGCTCACTGGGTATGGTCGGGTGACGGCTGGTTGTTTAAAATGGGTGCTCTCGACTTTGCCGGTGGAACCGTTGTACATGTAAATGCAGGTGTTGCAGCGCTTGTGATGGCTATTATGATTGGTAAGCGTAAAAATTATAAAGGACACGCGATTCCACCACATAACATTCCGTTTGTTGTGCTCGGAACTGCATTACTTTGGGTTGGCTGGATCGGCTTCAACGCAGGGAGTGGTTTGGCTGCTGACGGCCTGGCTGCCAGCGCATTTCTGGCTACACACCTTGCAACTGCCACTTCGGCAGCAACCTGGGCTCTGCTCGATTACATTTTCAACAAGAAACCAACCGTGGTGGGTATTGCAACAGGTGCCGTAGCTGGTTTGGTTGCTATTACTCCGGCCGCTGGTTTTGTTGGTGTAACCGGAGCACTTCTCATAGGGTTAATTGTTGCTGTTCTTTGTTTTATTATGGTTGGTTATGTAAAAGGCAAACTTGGCTATGATGATACACTCGATGCTTTTGGAGTGCATGGTGTTGGCGGAATCTGGGGTGCAATTGCAACAGGTTTATTCGCAACTCCGGCAATTCAGAGTTACTCAGGTTTATTCTACGGAAATGCAGGACAGTTGGTAACCCAGCTTATTGCAACCGGTGTAACCATTGTGTATTCGGGAGTACTGACTTTTGTACTCTTCAAAATAGTTGACAAGCTGGTTGGTATTAAAGCCACTCCGAAAGAGGAATCAGTTGGTCTCGACCTCACACAGCACAAAGAAGTTGCTTATACTGCAATAGATTAATAAGGTTTAAAATTCCGGTTTTCTCCCATTCAATTATTAAAGTCTGTAGCTGTCAAATTAAAGCCTGCCCTGCGGGGCGGGCTTTAAGAAGCAGCTAAAATGATCAATCAGTTCTGAAGAAAAATATTTTTTGTTTAGGTCAAGGTTTTGTTGTTTAGTTAAAAGGATTAGAAAATCGTAAAACCGGTTGCTGTAAGTGACCGGTTTTTTTTATGCAGAATTATTTCCTTTCGGCTGATCCTGTTTATTGCTGAATAAATCTATTTTTGCCACTTCAAAAAAAACACAACATGCAAACCTGGTTCGAAAGTAAAGTAAAATATGTAAAAGTTTCGCAAAGTGGCAGCGAGCAAATGGTAACAGAAAATTTCCTGCTTGATGCCGTTTCTTACACCGATGCCGAAACCCGCATCATAAAACAGATGCAGCAAATGGTGAAAGGTGGCGAATTTGCCATTGCCGACATAAAAAAGTCCAAAATTGCTGAAGTTTTCCCATTCGAAAACGGAGAGTGGTGGTACAAGGCAACCATAAACCTGGTTACGGTTGATGAAGAAGCCGGCAAAGAAAAGAAAATACGTGCTTTTTATCTTGTGATGGCAGATGATATCCAGGAAGCATTGAACAGGCTCAACGAAAGTCTTTCGTTTCTGGTAATTCCTTTTGTTGTTTCGGCAATTACGGTAAGTACGATTGTTGATGTTTTTCCATACCAGCCATCAGAATCGTTGATTCCTGAAGGTTTTAAACCCACGGGGATTGTACATCAGAAAAGCGAGGACGATGATGACAATTCCGAAGAAAACGAAACAGAGTAAAAAAACCCGTTGAAATATTGATTCTTACTCTGTTTAATCCAAAGTCAGTTGTAATTACAGGTTAACCAATACCTTGTAAAAGTTGAATAGATCGCGCTTTACCGGATCGAACTGGTAATAAGCCATTGCAATACGACAAATATCCTGAATAGTGGAATAAATTTCACTTACTTCCTTTTGGGCATAAGTATTTAGCTCGGCATTACTTTCCATGGTTTCAAAACATTCCCCGAATTTTTCAATCTGACTGGCACAATCGAGTACTTTTTGAATAACAACATCGGGGGTGTTTTTCGAAACTATTTTTCGTCTGGTTTCATTGTCGAGATTCGTGGCAAAAGTTTTCAGAAACTTACATAAACTGCGATGGTCGCCATTTTTAGCATCACTGAAAAATTCAACGTATCCCATTTTTTCAAAGAATGATTTCAGGAACTGTTTATCACCTCTAAAATCAACCTTGATCGATGCCCTTAAAACTTTTAAAGCCTGCATTCCGGCTATCATCAGTTCATGCCATTCTTCAAATCTTTCATTATCAATAACCTCTTTCCTGTCGGGGTAATATTTTTCGATGGTATCGTTCACCCAAACATTTATTGAAGTTGCATATCCCGGATCCCAGTCTTTTCGGATTCGGCTCAATTCATAAATATTTTCCCTGAAGGTTTTTGCGATGTGTTGACAGGCCAGAATTGTGACTGTGCTGGTCGAACATACAGTTGTGGTTTCCATATTTATCGGTTTTAAAAGTTAGTGACTTATACAAAGCTACCAACTTCGAATTAAAACCATACTAAAACACTGAATGTTATAAAGATATGTTTTTCAACATAGTTACAAAATCATATTTATAAAAACGTTCAGGGAATTTGAAGAAAAAATTTTCAACGCTATTTATGTCTTTTTTCAAGTTCCTTCGCGATGTCCTCAATCCTGAAACCCTTGTGTGTAAGGAGAACCATAAGATGATAAACCAAATCGGCTGATTCGTAGATAAAATTTTCATCGTCGTTTGCCATGGCTCCGATGATGGTTTCAACGGCTTCTTCGCCTACTTTTTGGGTAATTTTTCGCGTTCCTTTTGCAAAAAGAGATGTTGTATAAGAGCCTTCGGGCATCTCAAGTTTCCGTTTTTCGATCAAATCCTGTAAAAAGCTCAGAAACTGAACGCCGGTTTTTGCATTTTTTTCATCAAAACAGGTATCTGAACCCGTATGGCAGACCGGGCCAACCGGATTGGCTTTTAAAAGAAGTGTGTCATTATCGCAATCGATAAGAATTGAAACCACATTCAGAAAATTTCCCGACTCCTCCCCTTTTGTCCACAACCGGTTTTTGGTGCGACTGAAAAAAGTCACTTGCCCGGTTTCGAGGGTTTTATTTACGGCATCGGCATTCATAAAACCCACCATCAGCACTTTTTGTGTCTGGTTGTCCTGCACCACTGCCGGAACCAGCCCGCTTAGCTTTTCAAAATCAATCAGGGAAATATCTTTCAATTCTTTCATCATTCAAAATTTTCGTCAAAAGTAATGAAACACTTTCTGAAAATGTTATCTCACCACAATTCCGTTTTCCTTTAAATATTTTTTCAGCACCGGAATGGGGATTTCGTTAAAGTGAAAAATACTGGCGGCAAGCCCGGCGTCGGCTTTTCCGAGAGTGAAAACATCCAGAAAATGTTCCATTTTCCCGGCTCCTCCCGAGGCAATCACCGGAATCTTCAATGATTCAGAGAGTCTTGCCAACTGCGGATTGGCAAATCCGTTTTTGGTTCCGTCGTGATTCATCGAAGTAAAAAGAATTTCGCCGGCACCTCGGTTTTCAGCCTCTTTTGCCCACGAAAAAAGTTCCTTGTCGGTCGGAATCCGCCCGCCGTTAACCGTAACTGTCCAGTAATCATTTTCATCGGCACGGGCATCAATGGCCACCACCACAAACTGGCTCCCGAAATTCAGCGCCAAATCATCAATCAGTTTCGGATTTCTGACTGCCGAAGAGTTTATCGAAATTTTATCGGCACCGGCGCTGAGCAGTTTTTCAGCATCACTCAACTCGCTGATTCCGCCACCAACAGTAAACGGAATATTCAGGTGGGCGGCAATGCGTTTTACCAGTTCCACAAAGGTTTTGCGGCCCTCGTGTGTGGCTGTGATATCCAGAAAAACCAGTTCATCGGCGCCATCGGCGGCGTATTTTGCACCCAGTTCAACCGGGTCGCCCACCTCGCGGATGTTTACAAAGTTCACTCCTTTCACGGTTTGCCCGTTCCTGATATCCAAACAGGGTATGATTCGTTTTGCAAGCATTTTGCAGTTTAAAGTTTAAAGATTAAGGTTTAAAACCCAAACTTTAACGTTAGTAACCAAGAAATTTTTCAATTTCCTTCAAAGTTATTTTATTCTCGTAAAGCGCTTTGCCGGTTATCACTCCGGGGACGCCCATTTCATTTAATCTTAAAATATCATCCATCGATGAGATGCCACCGCTGGCAATGATTTCAACTTCCGGTTGGCTACTCATGATTTCGGCATACAATTCAAAAGCGGGTCCTGTGAGCATTCCGTCTCGGCTGATATCAGTCGAAATTACTTTTCGGATGCCTTTTTCAAAATAACCTGAAATAAAGTCCACTACCGGCAATTCAGTTTTTTCGAGCCAGCCACTGATGGCAATCATCCCGTATTTGGCATCGGCCCCCAGTATGATTTTTTCGCTGCCATATTTTTCGAGCCACTGCAAAAAAGTGTCCCTGTTTTTCACTGCAATACTGCCGCCCGTAACCATTGCCGCACCTGCATTAAAAGCAATTTCAAGGTCTTTGTCCGATTTCAGTCCACCTCCAAAATCAACCACAAGACCGGTTTTCGTGGCAATTTGTTCAAGAACTTTGTGATTTACAATATGCCCTGCTTTTGCTCCGTCCAAATCGACCAAATGCAAACGGTGGATTCCGGTAGCCTCAAACATTTTTGCCACCTCCAGCGGATTCTCATTGTACACGATTTTCCGGTCGTAATCGCCCTGTGAAAGCCGGACACATTTGCCATCAATCAGGTCGATGGCGGGAATGATTTCTATTTTTGTCATTTCTTTTCTATTGCAAAAAGGCCGTATTCAAAATGTCATTTCGAATCTGAGGCACGAAGATGAGAAATCTGCTCAAAACAAGGAGATTTCTCCTCATACTTCGTCGAAATGACAGTCAAACACGATTTTACAGGTTTTCCAAAATCATTTTTAAAATAGCCTGCGCGGTAATTTCACGGTTGGCAGCTTCGGGAATCACAATCGAATTTTTGCTGTCGATAACGCCATCGGTAACAATCACATTGCGGCGAACCGGCAGACAGTGCATAAATTTGGCTTCGTTGGTGAGTGCCATTTTTTCTTCGTTCACAGTCCAGCCAAAATCTTTGGAAAGAATCTGTCCATAATCTTTGTACGACGACCAGTTTTTGGCATAAATAAAATCGGCGCCCTCAAAAGCCTTTCTCTGGTCGTATACCACTTTCACATCGCCCATAAATTCGGGCGCCAATTCGTACCCTTCGGGATGTGTAACCACCAGTTCATAATCGGTTTGCCTCATCCATTCAACAAAAGAATTGGCCACCGCCTGCGGCAAAGCTTTCGGGTGAGGTGCCCACGTAAGCACCACTTTCGGACGTTCTTTTGTTTTGTGTTCCTCGATGGTTAAAAGGTCGGCAAAACTCTGCAACGGGTGACGGGTGGCACCTTCCATACTTACCACCGGCACACCGGAATATTGAATAAACTGGTTCAGAATTTTTTCGGAATAGTCATCCTCGCGGCTTTTAAACTTGGCAAAAGCGCGCACACCGATAATATCGCAATACGAGCCAATTACAGGAATCGCTTCGAGCAGGTGTTCGGGTTTGTCGCCATCCATCACCACACCCAGCTCCGATTCCATCTGCCAGCTTTCTTCACCCACGTTCAGCACCATGGTGTTCATTCCCAGGTTTTGAGCGGCTTTTTGGGTGCTGAGTCTTGTTCGTAAACTCGAATTAAAAAATATCAGCACCATGGTTTTGTTTTTACCCAGATGTTGGTAGGCAAAACGGTTTTTCTTAACATCGGCGGCTACTTCGAGCGCCTTTTTTAAATCGGGGATGTCGTAAACTGATGTAAAATGTCTCATTAATCTTGATTCTAAAATTCTGATATTCTAATCATTCTGATATTTTATTTGGGTCGTACCTGGCCGTCGCCTTCCACAATCCATTTGTAGCTGGTGAGCTCTTCGAGCGCCATCGGGCCGCGGGCGTGCAGTTTCTGTGTGCTGATGCCGATTTCGGCTCCCAGCCCGAATTGAGCACCATCGGTAAACGCCGTTGAAGCGTTGGAATAAACCGCGGCTGCATCCACCATTTTTCTGAATTTCTCAATTCTTTCAGCATCTTCCGAAATAATCGCCTCGCTGTGTTTCGAGCCGTATTTATTGATATGGTCGATGGCATCGTAAATACAATCCACGGTTTTTATGGCCATTTTCAGCGAGAGAAATTCAGTACCAAAAGATGCTTCCGTGGCCGGGATTAGCAGTTCTGCCGGGTAATTTCCTTTGAGCTTTGAAAAAGCAAATTCGTCAGCATAAATAATTACTTTTTCGGTTGCCAGTTTTTCAGTCAGTTCTGGCAAATCTGCAAGACGGCTTTCGTGAATCACCAGGCAGTCGAGTGCGTTGCAAACCGACGGACGACGTGTTTTTGCATTGAAAACGATTTCGGCGCCCTTTTTCAAATCTCCAAATTTATCGAAATAAGTATGACAAATTCCGGCCCCGGTTTCGATGACAGGAATTCGTGCATTTTCGCGCACAAAATCAATCAAACCCTGACTGCCACGCGGAATTATCAGGTCGATGTAGCCGTGTGCATGCAGCATTTCATTAGTTTCCTCGCGACCGGCAGGCAAAAGCGTAACCGTATTTTCGTCGATGTTCCACTTTTTCAGCACTTTCTGAATCACCGAAACAATGGCTGTGTTCGAATCGATGGCATCGCTGCCTCCCTTTAAAACACAGGCATTTCCCGATTTCAGACACAGCGCAAAAACATCGAAAGTTACATTGGGACGCGCTTCGTAAATAATGCCAATTACGCCAAAAGGAACTGTTACTTTGGTAATTTTCATGCCGTTGGGGCGAACAGTTTCCATCAGCATCCGTCCAATCGGGTTGGGCAATCCGGCCACATTTTCAATGTCAGAAGCAATTCCGTCGATTCTTTCTTTGGTAAGTTTCAATCGGTCGTGTTTCGGGTCGGCAGCGTCCATTCTTTCCAAATCCTTTTTGTTTTCAGAAAGAATAAAATCGCAGCTTTCACGCGCTTCCTTTGCCAATTCGAGCAAAATATTTTTCACGGTTTCGCCATCCACAAGATTCAGTTTTCGCGAAGCATTCACTGCATTTTCAAGTTGTTCCCTTATCTTCATTTCTTCCCTTCTATTTATTATCGAGATACATATAATCGTAATGAACCAGCGGGCGTTGTTTCTCTGCCAGCTTTTCGGTTTCGATTTTTGACGAACCGTAACCCGCTTTTCCAACGCCAATCTGACGACCCGATTCATCCACAATTTTTATCAGGTCGTCTTTCTTAAATTCACTCACCACCTTCACAATGCCAACAGGTAAAAGACTCACCGCCTTTTCGGAGTCGAGCGCATTCACTGCCCCGGCGTTGATAACCACCTCGCCTTTTGCAAACCCGTCGGAGTAGCCAATCCATTTTTTTACGCCACTCGAAGATTTGCCGCTGGGCACAAAACAAGTGTGTTTAAAATCTTTATGAGGATTAAGAATTTCCAGCAGTACATTCTCAGTTGTTCCGTTGGCCACGTGAACAGCTATTCCATCACCGGCCACTTTCCGGGCAATCCTGAATTTTGTAATCATTCCGCCACGTCCGAAACCCGACTGTTCGCGCGAAATTCCATTTTCCAAATCCTCGTCGCCCATTTCAATTCTTTCGATTAAACGGGCATCCTTGTTTTTGGGATTATCGCTGTAAACGCCGTCAACATTGGTAAGCAGAATGAGTGCCTCCGAATTTACCATCGAAGCAATCAGTCCCGAAAGTTCGTCGTTGTCGGTAAACATCAGTTCGGTAACCGAAATGGTGTCGTTTTCGTTGACAACCGGAATCACCTTGTTTTCAAGCAAAACTGAAAAGCAGTTTTTCATGTTCAGGTAGTGCGCGCGGCTTGAAAAATTTTCCTTGGTTGTTAAAACCTGCGCGCAAACCAGGTTGTGTTCGCCAAAAAAATCGGAATAGCGGCTGATGAGTTTTACCTGGCCCAATGCAGCCCACAACTGACGTTTCGATACTGCGTCGGTTTTTTTCGACGGTTCGAGCACTGCCCGTCCCGAAGCCACCGCACCCGACGAAACCACCACCACTTCGACCCCGTTTTTCCGGAGAAAAGCGATTTGGTCAACCAGGTGGGCAATCCGCGAAACGTTCAGTGTACCATCAGGTTTTGCGAGTACGTTACTGCCAATTTTTACCGTTATTTTTTTGTAGCGAAAATGCATTTTGTTTATTTTTCTTTACTCTCCCTCGCTCCCTCTCTACTCGTAGAGAGGGACGATTGTGACGAAGTCGCAATCAGGGTGAGTCTTTCAAAAAACTCTTTTAAATACTCAAATTTACTTTTTTGTCTTTTCAATTTTTTTGTATGATGCCATAACACCCTGAATCAATGACGAACTGAAACCTTTGTGTTCCATTTCGTTAAGGCCGGTTATCGTAATTCCCATCGGGGTGGTTACTTTATCAATCTCTCTTTCAGGGTGATTTCCGCCCTGCAAAACCAGTTCGGCAGCGCCTTTCACGGTTTGTGCCGTAATAAATTGCGCCATTTCGGCACTGAACCCGATTTCAATTCCACCCTGCATGGCTGCCCTGATGTAACGCAACGCATAAGCAATTCCGCACGAGGCCAGCACGGTGGCAGCCGCCATCAGTTCCTCGCCGATTTCGATGGTTTTGCCCAGTTTGTTAAACATTTCAAATACATAAGTTTTATGAGGAACCGCATTCTTATTTGCTGAAATACAGGTCAGCGATTCCTGCAACGCAATCGCCGTATTGGGCATCACCCTGAAAATGGGTAACTCCTGGCCAACCATTTCGCTGATTTCGCCGATGCTTACCCCGGCCACAATTGACATCAGGATTTTATCGGGATTCAGCCCCGGTTTTATTTCTTCAATCACCTGCGCAATATGGTAAGGTTTTACTGCCAGTAGCACAATCCCGGCCGATTTTACCGCTTCCAGGTTGTCGGTACCCACTGTGATTCCCAGCTTTTCCATTGCCTCCAGACTTTTTTCCCTCTTGTCGGTCGCAAAGATATCGGCAGGTCTCATAAAACCCGATTTTATCAACCCGACTGCAATGGCGCTTCCCATGTTTCCCGCGCCGATGATGGCAAATTTCCTGTTTTCCATAAGTTGTAAATCTTCTTTTTTATTGTCATTTCGACGAGTGTGCGAGGAGAAATCTCTTCGAATACGCAGATTTCTCCTCATTCTTCGTCGAAATGACAGCTTTGATGAACGTTAATTCTATTTGTATTTTGCTCCTGAAATTAATCAATCAAAGGTTTGCCGAAATGTCGGTAAAAACTTTCTTAAACGCAGCAATAAATTCGTCAGCCTGATCAAAACTTAACGTTAACGGAGGTAGCAACCGAACAATATTTTGTCCCGAAAATCCTGTAAAAATCAGGTGTTCAAAAAGCAATTTATGTCGAAGTTCTTTTACCGGAAACTTCAGTTCAATGCCAATCATCAGCCCCAAACCCCGAACTTCGTAATCGTTGCTGAATGCCGCCAGTTTTTCGGAAATGTATTTCCCAACCTGAAGTGCATTTTCAACCAGCTTTTCATTTTCAATCACATCCAAAACCGCAATGGCAGCGGCACAAGCCAGGTGGTTTCCGCCAAAAGTGGTTCCCAGCATTCCGTGCCATGGCTCAATTCCGGGGCGAATCAGGATGCCGCCGACCGGAAAACCGTTACCCATCCCTTTTGCCATCGTTATCACATCGGGCTGAACATTGGTATATTGAAAAGCAAAAAACTTACCGCTTCGTCCGTATCCCGATTGAATTTCGTCCAAAATCAGCAGGCTGCCATATTTTTTCGTGAGTTCAGCAAGATTTTCCAGAAATGTCTTTTCCGGAATATGAATTCCTCCGATTCCCTGGATTCCTTCAATAATCACTGCAGCAACATCGCCATTTTTCAATACATTTTCAACGGCGTCCAAATCTCCGAATGGCAGAATCACAGCATTTTCAGTCTGATTGACCGGCGCAACAATTTTCGGATTGTCGGTTAAGGCAACTGCCGCCGAAGTCCGCCCGTGAAACCCTTTTGTAAAACTGATGAACTTTTTTCTGCCTGTAACAAATGATGCCAGTTTGATGGCATTTTCATTGGCCTCAGCACCCGAGTTGCAGAGAAAAAGCTGGTAATCATGGCATCCGGAAAGCCTGCCCAGTTTTTCAGCCAACTCGTGTTGCAACGGATTTTGAATTGAATTGGAATAAAACCCGATATCAGAAAGCTGATTTTTTATTTTCTCAACATAATGCGGGTGGCTGTGACCGATTGAAATCACAGCATGACCCCCGTACAAATCGAGGTATTTTTTCCCCTCGGCATCCCAAACGTAACAACCTTTGGCTTTTACCGGGGTAATATCAAAAAGCGGATAAACATCAAATAGTTTCATGTCTAAATTTTTTACACCATGCTTTAGCTTGGTGAATTAAAAAACGTAAATAAATCGGCTTTAGCCTTTAATAATCTGAAAGCCATATTTCGAAATAAATTCGTCATATTCCTCATCCCAGGATTTTGTTCTGTGATGTTCCTCCTGATTTGCAATATAATTTTTGACCTTTTCAACCTGTGATTCACTAACACTTACTGCAAAATATTCCTTTTGCCAGTTCAATTTTGAATTTGTCAACTCACTTTTATTAAACCAATAAGATGATTCACCTTTAATCAGTTGCATCACATTTTCAATGGTCTGGTTGTTTTTCAACCTGAAAAGACAATGAACATGATTGTGATGACCGTTGACAATTTCCATCATTATTTCCTTGGTGACAGCATTCTGATGAATATGCTCAAAAACCTCTTGCCGTATGTCCTGATTCAAAATGGGCTTACGGTCTTTCACCGTCCAAACAGCATGAATCCAGATTTTTACATATGACATATTTTAATTTATTAAAGGCTAAAGCCTGTTTTTAACGCTACTTAAAATCACCGCCCTAAAGGACGGTGTAAAACATTTTTAAAATGCCACCGGTTTCAGGTTCAGCCCGGTTTTTTCATCAAGTCCGAACATCAGGTTCATATTCTGAACAGCCTGTCCCGAAGCGCCTTTCAGCAAATTATCGGTAACCGAAATTATCACCAGTTTGTCGTTGTGTTTTTCAAGATAAATCACCGCTTTGTTGGTGTTCACCACCTGTTTCACACCCGGATTTACCTCGCTGACCACCACAAACGGGTGACTTGCATAATACGAACAAAACAGGTTTTTGGCTTCTTCTAGTGAGCCCGAATATTTTGTGTACGCCGAAACAAAAATGCCGCGTGTGTGATTTCCTCTTATCGGAACAAAGTTGAAATCGTTGTCAAAACCGGGCTGCAACTGTTTCAGGCTTTGCAGAATCTCGCATTCGTGCTGGTGTTCAAAAATTTTGTATGCCGAAACATTTCCGCTGCGCCAGCTGAAATGCGTGGACTCTGTCGGTTTCTGCCCTGCCCCGGTTGAACCTGTAATTGCCTGAACATGCACATCGCTGGCGAGCTGTCCGGCAGCAGCAAGCGGCAAAAGCGCCAGCTGAATTCCGGTGGCAAAACAACCGGGATTGGCAATGTATTTAGCTGTTTTTATTGCTTCTCGGTTCAGTTCCGGGAGACCGTATAAAAATTCATTTCCTTCTCTTTTCAACCTGAAATCATGACTCAAATCAATGACTTTCAACGATGAAGGAATATTGTTTTTTTGCATGAACTCCACCGATTTCCCATGACCCATACACAGAAAAACCACGTCAACCTTTTCGAGTGGCATTTCGCTGGTAAACTGCAAATCGGTTTCCCCAGCCAAATCTTCGTGAACACTCGTTACAGGGTTTCCGGCATTACTCGAACTCTGCACAAAAACAATTTCTGCAGCCGGATGATTCAACAGAATTCTGATGAGTTCTCCTGCTGTGTAGCCCGCTCCACCTATTATTCCGACTTTTATCATAAGAATATCGATTAACGATTAACGATTTTTGATTGCAAAAGAATTTAGTACAAGCAGACTTCGACTACGCTCAGTCTGACTATGTCACCAAACAAATTGTGCTGTGTCACCTTGAGCGAAGTCGAAGGGTAATTGTGGTAGCTTTTTCTGCAATTCATTTTTATTAGCTTAATATTTAATCTTTTTTATTTACCGTATGATAGATTTTCAGCGAATTCGAAAGAATTTTAGTAAATCCTTTCACATCGTCGGCAGTCCAAGCTTTTACGGTTTCGCCATATTCGCCAAAACCCGAATTCATCAGGTCGTGCTCCGACTCAATTCCCTGCAGTTCAAAACGATAAGGTTTCAATTTTACAAAAACCTTCCCCGTTACATTTTCCTGGGTTGCTTCCAGAAAAGTTTCGATGTTTCGCATCACCGGCTCCAGGTAAAGCGCTTCGTGCAGAAACATGCCATACCAGTTGCCCAATTGCTCTTTCCAGTAAGTTTGCCATTTGGTGAGCGTATGTTTTTCGAGCAAATGGTGCGCTTTGATAATCAGCAGCGGAGCAGCCGCTTCAAAACCCACGCGCCCCTTGATTCCAATGATGGTGTCGCCCACGTGAATATCGCGGCCAACGGCATATTTCGAAGCTATTTCTTCCAGCGCCTGAATAGTTTCAGGGCCGTTTTTATAAGTATTCCCGTCAATTGTTTTGAGTTCACCTTTCACAAATCCCAGTTCCACCGTTTTCTCACCGGTTGCTTCCAACTGACTCGGATATGCTTCTTCAGGCAATCCTTTTGATGAGGTCAGTGTTTCTTTTCCGCCGACGCTGGTTCCCCACAAACCCTGGTTAATGGAATAAGCCATTTTTGTATAATCCTCTTCCACACCGTGTTTCCGCAGGTAGTCGATTTCCTGCTGACGGCTCAGCATCAGGTCGCGGATGGGTGTGATAATTTCGATTTCCGGGGCCAGCACCTGGAACGCCAAATCAAAACGAACCTGGTCGTTTCCTGCGCCAGTACTGCCATGCGCAATATATCCTGCACCAATTTCCTTGGCATAATTGATAGTGGCGATGGCCTGAAAAATACGTTCCGAACTAACTGAAATCGGGTAAGTATTGTTACGCAACACATTGCCAAAGACCATGTAACGAACGCACTTTTCGTAGTATTCGTTGGTAACATCGAGGGTAACATGTTTTTTCGACCCCAGCCTGTATGCGCGGTCTTCAATTTTTTTGAGTTCTTCCGCTGAAAAGCCGCCTGTGTTGGCGATTGCGGTATAAACTTCATACCCTTTTTCTTCTTTCAGGTATTTAACACAAAACGAGGTATCCAGTCCGCCACTGAATGCCAAAACCAATTTTTTGTTCATTTTATATTTGTTTTGAATGTTCGCAAGGCTCTTTTCGAACTTGATAATGAGCGCTTTTAAACGAACAGTGCATTAAAAATCTTTGATAATACTTTACTGCTCCCCGACCCGTTTACTTCTTTTTTGCCTTTTAAGTTCGAAAGGCTCAGCTTTTTTATAATATCGAGCAGCGACCGTTTTTTCACCGGTGTTTCTTCCTTTTTGTTTTTCTCCCACGCCGGGTCGTACAACATGCCGGTACACAGGCATTTTGTGCGATTTGTCCGTTCCAGAATATCGTGATTTACGCAGCTTTTGCAGCCATTCCAGAACAGGTCGTCGGCGGTGAGTTCTGAAAAAGTCACCGGCCGGTAACCCAGTTCGTGGTTGATTTTCATGACAGCCAGACCAGTGGTGAGCCCGAATATTTTTGAATCGGGAAATTTCTCACGCGAAAGTGCAAATGCCTTATATTTAATGGCTTTTGCGAGTCCCAGTCCGCGGTATTCATCCCTGACAATCAACCCCGAGTTAGCCACAAAGTTTTTATTTTCCCAGGTTTCGATATAACAGAATCCGGCAAATTTATCTTCATCGAGTGCAATAATGGCTTTGCCATCAAGCATTTTACCCTGCAAATATTCAAAAGTACGGCGGGCAATCCCTGTTCCGCGCTGTTTCGAAGCCAGGTCGATGGCATCGTTAATGTCATCAACATATTTTACGTGCTCTGGTGTGGCAACCAGAATTTTAATGTCTTCAAGTTTTTTCATCTGTACAAAATTTCAAAATTACTGACTATCTGTCGGTTATACTTTCCATCTTTAGCAAGCTTAATCACCCGATGGAACTCACATGTATTTTGTACAATGTTATTTGTGTATTTCTGCAACATGTTCGTTTCATTCCCTTCAGATTCTTCCTTCAAGATTTGGCATAATTGATATTAAAATATTGATGAAGTCACTTTTTGTGATTCCTTCTTTTAAAACGATAAGAATGGTATCGTCGCCGGCAATGGTACCGAGTATTTCCCAGGTTTCCGATTTGTCAATAACGGCGGCAATACTGCTGGCGTAACCGGGCTGCGTGCGCATTACGGCGAGGTTTCCCGAAAAACGCAAATCGCGGAATCCGTCAGCCAGAAAATTCACCGGTTTCATTACGGTCGGCGTTTTGGCCTTTTCTTCTTCCGATAATGTATAAACATACCCTTGTCCGGGTTGCGGAACTTTGGCAACCTGCAGTTCTTTCAAATCACGCGAAAGAGTGGCCTGAGTCAGTTCATAACCCTTTGTTTTTAATTCAGCCAAAAGCTCATCCTGACTGTGAATCTTTCCTTTCTGGATAATCTTACGGATATCTGCCTGTCTTTTATACCGACTCTTCATTCTGAATATTTATACAATTGGATTGCAAATTTATACAAATATTTAAATGCGGTACTAAAATCAGGGATTTTTATGGTTGAATCTGATTTTATGGTTAACGGAAAAAGTGTTCCGGCGTAATTTCAGGAATACAATTCCCAATATTGGCGTAATTTTAGGAATTGAGGGGATTTTTGCCTCAAAAATTGGATTATGCATTTTTATTCATCCAATATGAAATTTTATGCAATTTGATTTTTAATCCTCTCACTTTTCAGATTTATTTCTATTTTTGCACCGTCGATTGATTTTTAAAACATCAACCGGTCTTTGAGATGAAAAAGAGAACAAAACTGATATACAAAATAAATGGAAGGAAATGCGTTTGAAACTTTTATAAGTCAAACGCATTTTTTTTAATATAAAAGTGATTATGCTGCAACTGAAACAAGCAAAACTGACCCTCGAAGACGGCACTGTGTTCACGGGGAAATCGTTCGGAAGCGAAAAAGCAGTAGCCGGCGAGGTGGTTTTTTACACCGGAATGACTGGCTATCCCGAAAGTCTCACCGACCCGTCGTACACCGGGCAAATCCTGGTTTCGACCTACCCGATGATTGGCAATTATGGTGTGCCGGTGAACCGGATGGAAAACGGAGTTCACGCGCATTACGAATCCGACAAACTGCACATTACCGCGCTGATAATTTCGGACTACTCGTTTGAATACAGTCACTGGAATGCCGAAAAAAGTCTTTCCGACTGGCTGAAAGAGTGGGATGTTCCGGGCATTTTCGGAATCGACACACGAGCCTTAACAAAAATTTTACGTGAGAAAGGTTCGATGCTTGGAAAAATTGAATTCGTAGACCAACCCATTGATTTTTACGACCCTAACAAGGAAAATCTTGTGGCTGTTGCAAGTTGTAAGGAAAAGGAAGTTTATGGCAACGGCAAACACAAAGTAGTTTTGGTGGATTGCGGCGTAAAAAATAACATCATTCGCTGCCTGCTCGACCGCGACGCCACAGTGATTCGGGTTCCGTGGGACTATGATTTCACCGGAGAACAATATGATGGATTGTTTATTTCCAATGGTCCCGGTGACCCTGCCATGTGCGACGCCACGGTAAAATACATCAAAGCGGCCATCGATGCTGAAAAACCGATTATGGGGATTTGCCTGGGCAACCAGTTGCTTGCCCGCGCTGCCGGAGCTGAAACTTACAAACTGAAATATGGCCACCGCAGCCACAACCAGCCGGTTTTGCTGACCGGAACCAACCGCTGCTACATCACCTCGCAAAACCACGGTTTTGCCGTGGCTACCGAAACGCTCCCTGATGACTGGGAACCGCTTTTCACCAATGTAAACGACAATACCAACGAAGGAATCAGGCACAAAACCAAGCCATTCTTTTCAACGCAGTTTCACCCCGAAGCTTCAAGCGGGCCAACCGACACCGAATTTTTGTTTGATAAATTTATTAACAGCATCAGCCCCTCCTAACCTCCCCGAAGGGGAGGGAATCACCTCTCTCCCATGGAGAGAGGCCGGGAGAGAGGCTAATTTATTTTAAAACTATGATACAGACAGACATCAAAAAGGCAATTATCCTCGGTTCGGGGGCACTGAAAATCGGCGAGGCCGGCGAGTTCGACTATTCCGGTTCGCAGGCGCTGAAAGCACTGAAAGAAGAGGGCGTTGAAACGATTCTTATCAATCCGAATATTGCCACCATTCAGACTTCGGAAGATATTGCCGATAAAATTTACTTTTTGCCGGTAACACCTTTTTTTGTCGAAGAGGTCATAAAAAAAGAAAAACCACAGGGCATTCTGCTCGCTTTTGGCGGACAAACCGCACTGAACTGCGGTGTGGCGCTTTTCAGAAGTGGTGTGCTCGAAAAATACAATATCAAAGTGGTGGGAACCCCGGTTCAGTCGATTATCGACACGGAAGACCGCGAGATTTTCGCCAATATGTTAGCCGAAATTGATGTTAAAACACCCAAAAGCATTGCGGCAATCAACATGGAAGAGGCGCGTGCTGCTGCCAAAAAGGTGGGTTTCCCCATTATCATCCGTGCCGCTTACACGCTGGGGGGACTGGGTTCTGGTTTCTGCGAAAACGAGGAAGAACTCGAAATACTCGCACAAAAAGCTTTTTCCTATTCACCCCAAATTCTTGTTGAAGAATCGATAAAAGGCTGGAAAGAA
>DAINOH010000056.1:0-31875 GCA_036735485.1 Draconibacterium sp.
TTGGTGCACTGGCAGACCAGCCGGTATTTCCGGCGAGCGGAGCAGAGGCCGATTCTGTAACCATGAAGCCGGTAACCACTTTGTTATCGGAAGCAGAGAAATTAGTAATTGATACTACAAGCGAGGCTGAAGTTTCAGGTATTGAAAAAGCTGTAACAACAGGTTTTGTGGCATCCGGCAGTGTAATAACCACCTGGTTGCTTACACTTGCAGAAACATTTCCTGCAGCGTCTTTTGCCCATGCATAAAGGGTTTTTGTTCCTTCGGAAGCAAAAGTATAAGAAGCTGGGGCACTGGCGGACCAACCGGTATTCCCTGCGAGCGGAGCAGAGGCCGATTCGGTAACCATGTAGCCGGTAACCGCTTTGTTATCGGAAGCAGAGAAATTAGTAATTGATACTACAAGCGAGGCTGAAGTTTCAGGGATTGAAAAAGCAGAAACAACTGGCTTTGTGGCATCCGGCAGTGTAATAACCACCTGGTCGCATACACTTGCAGAAACATTTCCGGCCGCATCTTTAGTCCATGCATAGAGGGTTTTTGTTCCTTCGGAAGTAAAAGTGTAAGAAGTTGGTGCACTGGCAGACCAGCCGGTATTCCCTGCGAGCGGTGCAGAGGCCGATTCCGTAACCATGTAGCCGGTAACTGCTTTGTTATCTGAAGCAATGAAATTAGTAATTGATACTACAAGCGAGGCTGAAGTTTCAGGGATTGAAAAAGCAGAAACAAAGGGTTTTTCATTATCAGAAACAGGAAAATTTGTTTCAGAAACGAATTTGCAATTAATGGAATACTTATAGTCACCCATTGTGGCATTTCCAAAATCAACAGGTAATTCACCTGTCCAAGTCAATGTTGAGACTGCTCTTGAGGGTATTCCTGCCTCGAACCTTACTCCAACACTATTTTGAAAAATCCAGGCAATCCATATCTTTTGTCCGGGAGTTACATAAACGGGGTTAATAAGTGAGACTGTCTGCCACCCAGCTTTTAAATTAACAGGAGTGGAGGGTATTGCACCTAATTTTGAATAGGGAACACCTTTATTATCTGAATAGATACCCATTAATACATTTCCATTACCACCATCATGATATACAGAAATTGACACAACTGCTCCTGATTCATTAAAAACAATCGGAACAGCTCTCATACTTAATGAGTTAGATACAGAGCTAAATATTTTCGTATCTCCAATTGCAACGGG
Source organism: Draconibacterium sp. (assembly GCA_036735485.1). Lineage (GTDB taxonomy): Bacteria > Bacteroidota > Bacteroidia > Bacteroidales > Prolixibacteraceae > Draconibacterium. Next base: position 1,208 of record DAINOH010000056.1, read on the forward strand.
TAGTGGAATATTAATCTGCACACTGACTCCGGAAGAAATGTTCCCGGCTGCATCTTTTGCCCAGGCATACAGTGTTTTGTTTCCTTCGGAAGTAAAAGTATATGATTTTGGTGCCGTTGAACTCCAGCCCGCATCCATTGCATCAGGTGTTGATGCACTTTCTGTTAATAGAAAACCGGATACTGCAACATTATCATTCGCTGACAAAGATGTGACTGGAACAGTTAATGATAAATTGGCAGAAGGAACCGCGAAATTCGAAATAGCAGGAGGTGTAATATCTCCATTATTAATCAATGTCGTTTTAATAAGAATTTTAGAAGTAAAAGATTCTAAGGAAAGAGTACCTGTTACTCTGTTGCCGTTTATATCTCTGTAAACAGTACTACCCAGATTCAAGGCAATTGTTTGCTTTGTATTATTGTAAAAAATTTCTTCCTTTTCGCCTGAAGCAAGCGGGGTAACATCAATAGTCGAATTTGCATCCTGCCCGGTTACCGCTTTCCATCCAGTAAAATCATAGTTTTTAGATTCTTCATATCTGAAAATTCCTGAAGGATTATAATGGCTTATATAAGTATTATAATTAATAATTACATCACCTTTGTATTTACTTATCAAGTATTCTACTCCGGTATTATCAATATCCTTTCCCATAACATAAACAATGTTATTTGAAAACTGACTGCCACCAAGATCCTGATTGATTGCGAAACCACGCCTTGCATTCACTAAAGTGTTGTTTTTGATTGTTTCATTAAAACTTTTATGTAAGAATATTGATGATCCGGTACAGTTAATAACCGTGTTATTTTCAATTGTTACACCGCCTCCATTTTCGTCAAGAAAAATTCCGTGTCCTCCTCTGTAAACCCATGTATTCCACCCATCTAACGTGCCATATACACCGTCAATAATATTGTTTCTGATCACAGAGCCGGCAGTTGCAGCGTTTGGGTAAGAATTTGGTGATGAGGTGTATATTCCTCCACCATCATCTTTCGTTAAAAGGGCATTTGATATATAATTATATTCGACTACGTTTCTTTTATTAAATTGAATTCCATTGTACCCTGTGTTATATATTTTGTTGTACTTTATTGAATTGTCATTTCCTTCAACATTAATTCCTGATCCCATGTACCAATCACCGCTTCCGGAAACTCCGATATTATTGAACAGGAAAATGTCACTAACCTGGTTATCTGAAATTAAGCTATTGTTAGAATAGGTGAAGATTCCCGAATGATTTGCTCCGGTGACGGTATTGTTCGAAATTGTGGTATATGAGCCATAGGCCATATCAATTCCTTTTGAATCGGGATAAGATATCGTATTATTATCGATTATAATATTGTTTCCAGATAGAGAAATCCCTGAATTCTTGTGATTTAATAATTCAAGATTTTTTATGGTTACATATTCTTTTCCGATAACAACAATTCCATTATCAATAGTTGAAGCAGTTATTGTATAGTTTGATGGTGAATCTCCGTTTGGAGTCCAGAAAAATACAGTTTTCGAAGTACTGTCATAATACCATTCTCCCGGAGAATCAAGAAACTCAAGCTTATTCACTAATATAAAACCTTCATTAACGTCCAGATTCATATATGGAGTTTCAGAGAGTGTAATAACCTGTCCATTAGACGAAGATACATTAAGCGTAACCATTGAATACGCTATGGTTCTTCCAATCCACTTAGCCCCGGAATAATTAATTGAACCATTTAACGAAACGCAGGTAAACGAGTTTAATGTATTAACTGAGTTAATTAATGCATAACCCGAATTCGGATACCTCGCGGTTTTCATTCTCAAATTGTTTAAAAACAATTGATTAATTGAAGTATTTACGGTTGCCTTATATATTTTCCCTGAATGCAAAGTCCAATCTGTGATCGCCTCCGAACCGTTAATTCTAGGATTATTACCTGAACCATAAGCCCCATAAACTATTGGGCTACCTGAAGTTCCCGATGCTTTTGCTGTGATAGTCCCGGTCCATTCATCACCTCTTTTGAAAAGAATCTGGTCTCCGGGTTTTGGTGTAAAACTATTCACTTTTGTCAGCGTTTTCCAGGGTGCGTTTTCGCTTACCCCTGTGTTTGAATCACTGCCAGTTGATGAACTTACATAATAGTTCGTTGCGTTTACTCCTCCATATGTTAGTAAACATAATAGAATTGTTGCAATCTGATAAACAAATTTTCTGGAATAATCAGAAAATACTGATGTTTTGACAGACCATTCTCCTTGAGATGGGTTTGTTGTCGAATGTAAAGTAATCATAAAATAAATCTTAAAGCGTCCAAAATCAATTTAATTCAATGATTAAAAAGCATTCCAAAAATCAATATTTAAAGACAACGACTTACTTATCAGTTAAATAACTGACTAATATTTCCTTTGAACAGTTTTGTTAGATTAAGCAGGTTTGTTTGTGTAACTCAATCATAAAGTTTACAAAACCTTGTTCAAATCTTCATTTTAATTTGATCCCACAGGTATCAAATAATACTATCAAAAAAAAGCTTCTTAAAACCTAACTTTAAAAATTTAGTCAGGGAACTTAAAGCGTCTGTCTTATAATAGTTTAATTTCTTGGTTTGCGCAGTAAAAATAATAATAGTTTTTATTTCTGCAATGATCTTCAATAATTTAGAAATAATCTAATGAGTAAAAGTTCGTATATTGAATTTTAGGAGATTTATTTGTATAATTTTTATTAAGAAATCATCGTGTTAATATCTAAAATGTTATTGCTAATATGATATGAATTCTTTGATATGCTGTATGATAAATCGCTGTTTTCGACCTTCGCGAGCCAATTTATCAATATCAAACTTAGTTTACCGATCCTCTCCTGATTTTTATTTGCATGGCATTGTCAACCGGCTTTTCAGAAACAAGTACAAGATACCCGCCACCACCAGCTCCTGAAATCTTCCATCCGGTTGCGGATGCTTTGTAATGATTGATGGTGTTGAGAATTTGTTTGTTAACCATTTTAGGAAACATGGAAATTTGTGCTTCAAACGATTCTCTAAAATATCTGCCAAATAGTTTGAAATCCATTTTTTGAATCGCATCCCATGTTCCAATGGCGGCATCGGCGAGTTTTTGCGCTCCCGCGGTATTAATTTTTGTATCAGAAAGTACATCAAAATCACCGCCCCGCGGCGATAAGTTAATAAACCACAGATGACGCTCAATAAACGACAAAATATCTTCCCGTGTTTCGTTTTGAATCGTCTCCGGCCAGTATTTTCCTTTTTCATATTCAAGCCGGTTAACTCCTGGAAATACAATTCCAATTGAATCCTGTGACCCGCTTACATATTTGCTCCCGGGCGGATTCTCTACACAAAAAAGTGTGTAGGCCAACTTTTCATAATCACCTTTCGGAATATCTGTTTTCCACAAATCAATGGCTTTTAATCTTGTACTGCTCGACATTCCACTCCTGTCATTAAACTCAATTTCTGGTTCAATTGAAATGGTAATGACAGGTCCCGGATAATATTCCGATACAAAAGGCTGATCTAACCAGCCGCCTGCAAGATCAAGCCGGAATGGAATCCTGCAATCAGAGCGCAATGCCGTAGTTGAGCGGGCCGGTAATCCTTGTCGCGGTAATCTTTTGCTCACAATCAATTCAATATCAAGTTCTTCGCACAACTTCTTTTTATCGGGTGTGTAGCCATCTTCATTCACAAAGAAAATATCCGGTTTCATTTGTCTTATTTCCTGCTCAAAATCCATCAGTCCGGAGCCTGAATTTATCCAGGCATCTTTCACCACTTTCAGTGATTTTACCATATAAAGCCTTTCTTCATCAGTATTGATGGTTTTACGGGCTTTCAGTTCATCGATGGTTTTATCCGAACCAATACCTACAAACAAATCGCCATGTGTTGCAGCTTCCTCAAAAAAAGCCACATGTCCCGAGTGAAGCATATCAAAACATCCTGATACAAATACTTTCTTTGTCATCGTGTATAAATATTTCTGATGATAAAAATAGTGCATATGTCAAATCAGAAAACAGTCAGCCAAATTATTTCAGAATTATTTGTTGTAAGAAATGCAATTTGTTATGATTGACTCAGAAGAATTTAAATTTAAACAATCTTATTTAAATAATAATATTTGACAAATGTAAAGTTTAGCATTCTTTACAAAACATTAAATTGATAATCCCGGATTCTTGTTTTTGTTTTAAGTTCGCCGTATCTTGCTGTATTATGAAATATGAAATAATTGTGAATGAACTTTGTTAGTTTATTAATGTTTGAATATTAAATCTGCAATCGGGAAATGTTTTTATTGACAAAATGTTAGCTGATTGTATTTTTTTTTATGATTTTTGTGATGAAAATAGAACTTAGAACATATAATTAAACACGTTCACACCCTATAAACAATGGAACTTTTTCTGACTATAACGGCTTTTTCTCTTGCGTTTATCTTTGTTATTTTTGCTATTCCCCCAATTATCAGAGTAGGTAAAGCCAAACATCTTTTTGACCAAATTAATGAAAGAAAAATTCACAAAAAGATAGTACCACCTTTGGGAGGGGTTGCTATTTTTATCGGGCTTACACTTAGTTCCATGATATCAGTTTATGGTACCGAAGGAAGTCAGTTAAGATATGTTTGGGCTGCAATCATCATCATGTTTTTTATTGGATTGAAGGATGACCTTTTGGATATTTCAGCATGGAAAAAACTTTCAGTTCAGATTTTTGCTGCATTACTTATGGTGACGTTTGGAGATTTCCATTTCACCTCATTACACGGAGTACTCGGCATATATTCGATTGATTACTTCTTTAGTATACTGATTTCGGTTTTTACAATTATTGTTATCATAAATGCATTTAACCTGATTGACGGGGTAGATGGATTAGCTTCAGGGCTGGCAATCACCAGCGGAACTTTACTTGGAGTCTGGTTTTTTATGGCCGGTCAAACGGTTTTTGCGATATTGTCATTTTCCCTGGTGGGAAGTCTTGCCGGCTTTTTTATATTTAATGTTTTTGGAGAAAAACACAAACTGTTTATGGGTGATACAGGCTCTTTAATCGTCGGAACTGTTATTGCTGCCTTAATTATTAAATTTAATGAATTAAATATAGCTCCAACACAGGTTTACCAGGTTAAAGCAGCCCCAGCTGTATCATTTGCAATTATTATTGTTCCTTTGGTTGATACACTGAGAGTTATGGCAATCAGAATTAAACAGAAAAGATCACCCTTCTCTGCTGACACAAATCATATTCATCACCGGATATTTTATTTTTATAAAAAACACATTGTCGTTACCTCAATACTTGTAGCTATTAACCTTTCTTTGTTTGGTCTTGCATTGCTCATAAATGAGACTTCTCTAAGTGTTAATTACCAGTTGTTAATAATTCTGCTTACAAGTATTGTTATTCTTTACATCCCTTCTGTTTTTATTAAAATCAAAGAAATGAAAAAGAAAGGAGTGATTTTTGAATCCAGGAGATCGTTAATCACAAGGTTGTTTTTCTGAAAACTTATTAAATGCCGTTTTTTTATCTGTTATCAAAAAAGAACAATAATCCTGACACGACCGGTATTAATCAATACTTTTTGATATTGTTATTTTTATTGACATTATTTCCTTTTTCTAATAATGCCCAGCAATTATTGATATCAGCCAACAATCAAACTCTAATTGCTACCGATAGTGTCCAGCCATTCTGGTTTGTTAGTAATCAGCATGGAAAATTTTCCGCTACCGGCTCATTTGCCAATCTTACAGATTTATACCTCGGAATGAATTACGACGAAAGTGCGTTTACCGGATTTTCTTATTCATGGGGGATCAATGGGGTAGCGGTTTTAAGCAGTCAAAACGAATTCACGCTTAACCGGTTGTTTGGTGCCGTTGCCTGTAAAGGATGGGAACTGAAGGCGGGCACATTTTATGATCCTGTTTTGTATGCAGGTCTTTCCTCCACCAACGGAAATCTTGCCCGTAGTGATAATGCACGACCCGTTCCCACTATCCGGTTTTCGACTTTAGGGTACAAAAAACTACCTTTCTGGCAAAACTGGCTGAGTTTTAAATTCGAATATGATGAGGGATTTCTGAATGATGATAGATATGTGGCGAATGCCCATCTTCATCATAAATCATTGTACGGAAAATTCAGGTTAACACAAACAGCATGGTTTACTGCCGGTTTTGAACATTATGTGATGTGGGGAGGCAAATCTCCGGTTTACGGGCAATTGCCCGACGGATGGAACGATTATTGGCAGTATGTTTTTGCACTGCCCGGTAATGATAATTTTCCGGGTATGGACCAAACAAACATCTCAGGAAATCAGTTGGGAGCTTTTCAGTTTGAATTTGAAAAACAGTTTGCTGAGTGGAGTTTAACAGCCTATGTTAGTCATCCGTTTGAAGACAACTCAGGGTTGAACTGGAGGAACTGGCCTGATAACCTGATTGGCGTTTTTATGGATTTAAAAAATGAGAGGGGTCTTGTTTCGGACCTTGTTTTTGAGTTCACCAACACACGGCAGCAAGGCATCAGAGATTCGAAGGATAAGGAATACGACAATTACTACAATCATGGAATTTACCGTTCGGGCTTTACTTATCGGGGTTTGCCCATGAGCTCGCCACTGTTTTTCCCTGTAAATATTGAAAACGATATACCGATGGGAATTCAATCTAATCGGTTTTATTCGTTTCACACGGGTGTAAAAGGATATTTATCAGAGTCTTTTGCATGGAAAAGTATGCTGACCTTTGTAAAGCACCTCGGAACCTATTCAGTCCAATACAACGAAGCGCAAAATGTTTTTTCCGGACTCGTTGATCTTTCCTGGCAAAATCCGGAATTTCCGGTTGAAATCGGTGTTTCTGCAGCGCTTGACATTAACAGCCAAAACGGTAAAAACGGAGGAATTCAATTGAAAGTGGCGAAGTCGTGGTAAGTAATTCTTTTTACAAATTATCTGTGGGAATCTGGATGTATATTGTTGTTTTTCTGCTGGTTAATTCTGACGGTTGGCTTTCTCCTTTCTGCAATCGTTAATCAACATTTCCCATTTCGTTCATGAAGGCCGGTGCTGTGAACAACGGGGCGGAATAATGGGGCTTATCAACCGGGGGCTTCACCTCCGGCTACAAATATGTCGCCCCAATGAGGTGGAGAATAAATTACCTGGGTTTTTAATAACTATAGTTTTAATTCCAGATTTTTGATTCGTTATCCGATATTTCCTGATTTCCGAAATTTGAAATTTGAAGCCTGTAATTTTGAATTTTGAAACAGTGATTTTTCAAAACGCTGAATGTTACCGGCCTGTATCTGTTTGCTTTCCTTTTTTATTTTGAACAGTGGGTTTCCGCCATTCAAAAATATCATCTTTCGAAACGGGGCGAAGTTCTTCGAGCCAATTAAAGTCTTTCAGATATTTTTCTTCGTCTTTTAATTCTTCCAAAGGTTTTAATTCTCCCTCCGGCGAACTCAGAAATACAATTTTGTTGATTTTGCCTTCTTTAAAGCGAATCGATATTTTACTGCTTTCAGCCCGGTTCAGTCCGATTATTTCCTCCTTTTCCCTGGCATAATAAAGTGTCTGTCCATTTCCGTTTACATCAATCCTGCTCAATTCGTTATTAATCACGTAACCAATCATTTCCTTTCCTTTTATCTGGTCGAACCGACCTGAATCCTGCTGCGAAATGATAAAACTGTTATGCATCATCCGTAATTCGTCAGGCGCATTTTCAAATTGCTGCATTTCTATCAGATCGGCTGTAAGCTGGTGAACATCCGACCAAAGAACAGGTGTATAATGAAGCTGAATCACTGAATCTTTGGTAAAATACACCATCGAATCACAGATTCCCTGCATGTCATTTCTGAAAAACCGGACTTTATAAAAAGCGAGTACAATTTTTTCATCCTCAATTGTATCGGGAATTGTTCTTAGTGTATCGGCGTGAAGATAGAGCGTGTCTTTTTTGTTATAATTCATAAAAACAGCCGAATCGGTAACGAGTGCCGTTTTTGCCAATTCGTTGTATTCTGCTTTGTTCCCTGTGATAATCGTGCTGTTTTCTTCATCAAGAATTCTGACCTGTTTCAGGGCTTTCCCTGTTTTGTTTTCTTTGCTGTAACGGATGTATCCGGCTGAAATTTGTTGTGTTTTATTCTTAATCACAGGTTTTTCAATCAGTTCGGCTTCCCCGGTTTCCGAATCGTACCAGCCGTTTTCGGCATACAAGGTACCTGATGTGTCCTGGATAGTTGTGGGGCCATAAATATTAATCTTCCCGGTTTTTGTGTTGTAGCTGATGGTGTCGCTGTTCAGTGTGTAATCTTTGTCAACGCCCACCACATCCTTGTATAAATAGAACAAATCGTTGTTTACAAAGTATTTTCCTATCTGGCTGGTGATGGTGGTGGTGCTGTCCACTATTTTTCCCTTGTCATCATAATACCCGATGTTGGCAGCCAGGTCATAATCAAGGGTGTCCGAATAAATCGTGGTTGATTTCTTCACTAATCGCACATTTTCCCAGGCACGGGCAAAACTGATGTCGCCATCATAGTAAACTTTCCCTGAATACAAATGCAAGGTATCATCCTGCTGAATATGAACATTTCCAAAAGCATCAACCCTGTTTGTGCCAGTGTAGGTGTATGCACTGTCACACCACATTAGCACATTTTTATGCCTGATCATCACCGAGTCAATCAGTCGCTGGGCGTTGGATGCAATCTGTTCATTGGCTTCCAGCGTTCCGGCCCTCAGAATTTCAACCATTTTCCTCTCCTGTGAAAATGAAACTACAACCATCCCCAGGAAAAAAGTTGCCAGCAAAAGGTATTTCCTGATAAACACAGATTTCACAAAGAAGGAGCGCATCAAAGCAGTTTTTCAATAATCGTATCTACCGAAATATTTTCAGCTTCGGCTTTGTAATTTTTGATAATCCTGTGACGGAGAATGGAAGGTGCAATGGCTTTCACATCTTCGATATCGGGTGAATATTTACCGTGGAGGGCAGCATGGGTTTTGGCACCCAAAACAAGGTATTGAGAGGCTCTCGGACCAGCTCCCCATTTCAGGTACTGGTTGGCCGCCTCGGCAGCGCCGGGTGTTCCGGGCCGGGTTTTGACCGCCAGTTTCACGGCATATTCAAGTACATTGTCGTTGATGGGAACTTTCCGGATCAGTTGCTGGAAAAACAGGATTTCATTTCCGGTTATTACCGGTTTGAGTTCATATTCAACGGTGGAGGTGGTATTTTTCACGATTGTGATTTCATCGGCAAATTTCGGATAATCGAGCCACACCGAAAACATAAAACGGTCTAACTGTGCTTCGGGAAGCGGGTAGGTTCCTTCCTGTTCAATCGGGTTTTGCGTGGCGAGAACAAAGAAAGGCTCTTCGAGTTTAAAACGCTGACCGGCAGTGGTTACTGCTCTTTCCTGCATGGCTTCCAGCAATGCCGACTGTGTTTTGGGCGGTGTGCGGTTAATTTCGTCGGCCAAAATTATATTGGCAAACAACGGCCCTTCAATAAACTTGAAATGACGCTCGTTATCCAGAATTTCGGTGCCGATGATATCAGATGGCATCAGGTCGGGTGTAAACTGTACACGGTTGTATTTCAGACCAAGAATCCGGGCAATGGTTGTGACCAGTAAAGTTTTTGCCAGTCCTGGTACCCCAATCAGCAAAACATGGCCCTGGCTGAAAAGTGAAATCAACACCTGTTCCACAATTTCGTCCTGCCCATAAATCACTTTTGTAATTTCGTGTTTCAGTTCATCAAATTTCCTGCGGAGTGCATTGATTGCTTCCACATCATTTTTGTATTCTGCTGACATTGCCTGATGCTGATTTAATTATTTAATCCAGTTTGTAAAATTGAAATTGCAATTGGCGTAAGTATCAGCAATTCTGATATAATTTTTTAATTGCTGCGCTTTTACCCATTCGTTAAAAACCTGTTCTTTTTTCTTTCTCAGAAAATCTTCCGAAAGTTTCTGATAGTCGTTCTGAAGATCGGCCCGGTGGGAATCCAGTTTTTTGGTGAGTTTTACGATTTTATAAACCATTTGCTGCGATTCCTTATCGGTGGTTTGAAAAGGAGCCGATATTTCGTTGATGTTCATTTTTGTAATTACCTTGCTCACATCGGGATCCAGGTCTTCAACCGCAAATTTTGATGACATGGTTTCAGGATTGATAACCATACCTGCATTGTTTTTTGAGTTTTTGTCAGAAGAAAAAACGGATGCGGCTTCTTCAAATTTCAGTTCATTTCTGCGGATCATATTGGCAAGGCTATCAAGCGCATTATTTGCCTTTTCGCGTGCCTCAACCGATACTTTTGGTTTTATCAGAATATGTCGTGTGTTTACTTTTTCACCTTTTTTATCCACCAGTTGAATGATATGATATCCAAATACGCTTCTGACAACATTCGAAATTTTATCATCTTTCAGGTTAAATGCTGCTGCGGCATAGGTTGGGTCTAATTCTGCACGTCCCATGTAACCAATTATTCCGCCATCTTTTGCCGAGCCATCTTCAGAATATAAAACTGCCATGGTGGCAAAACTCGATCCATCTTCAATTTTTTTCTTGATTTCGCGTAATTTGGCTTTTATCCGGTTATCTTCTTCAAGATCAATTTGTGGCTGAATTGTGATCTGAGCGTATTCATACTGAGTGGGTATTACCGGTATTTCGTTTTCGTTCAGGGTCCTGTAATAGGCACGTACTTCCGACGGAGTTACCGTTACATCTTTCGTAATTTTTTCCCTCATTTGCTGGCTGAGCAACTGGTTGCGGATACCGTCACGCATATCGGCTTTGATATCCATAATCGGTTTTTTGAAATATTCTTCCACTGCTTTCTCCGATCCTAAATAAGCTGTGTACATGGCCATTTGGCGGTCCATTTGCTGGTTTACCTGGCTGGGTGTCACCTCTATCAGCGTGTCGAGTTCGGCTTCGGCAACCAGCAGTTTGTCAACCAGAAAATTTTCAAGTATCTCGCATTTCATGTCACCTTCGGTGGTAACTCCCTGTGCCTGCTGTTCGATGGCCATTCTTTCAATCTCACTTTTCAGAATGATGTTTCCACCCACCACCGCTACAATCTGGTCAACAATCTTGTCCTGTGCAAAAACCATTGCGGGTAGCAAAAACATGGAAATCAGTGCCAGTTTTGTTTTGATTATTATTCCTGTTTTCATTTCTTTTTTTATTCAGTTTATGCAGTTTTAAGCTGCTGTTTTATTCATTCAATAAGCGAAAAATTGAACCTTGTCAGCTTGCTTCCTCACTTTTGAATATTTTAATTTTATTCTGTCTTAAACCTTCTTTATATACATTCTCTTCAATCTGCTGCAGCAGTTCCACTTTCCTCTTGTTCAGGATTAGCGTTTTAATGTTATCCTTTACATACTCAGGCGGAGCAATTTCATTTTGCAACTGGTATTCAAAAATATTCACCACATAATAGAAATCATTGTCTTTTTGTTCAATCACCCTTTTTTGCCGAAGCAACTCTTCAGGATTTTCAATTTCATACGGGAGATTATTTCTCACCTTTCTGAAACTAACCCAGTTGTCGGTAAAAAAGTCGTAATTTTTGGCATATTGCACACAATACTCACGCAATACAGCAAGTCCTTCGTCTGAAGTATCGTCAAGCATCTTCTTCAGATTTCTTGTATTCACAAGATTAACCGGAATTTTCATGAAGATACCTTTCACAATGTTGGTACTCAGTCTGAAATTTTCGGTATTGTTGTTATAATAGGTTTCAATCTGTTCGCTGGTGACAGTTGTATCCATCTGTTCGCCCAGCAAAGCATTTTTGTATTTGTAAATAATCAGCGAGTTTCTGTACTCTTCAATTTCCTTTGAAAGGTTTTTCTGTTCAGGAGTAAGGTTTTCGTTGGCTTTTTGAATCAGTAACTCCTGCCGGATCCATTTTCTGATATAATCATCGGCCAGTTTAGCACTGTCTTCAGCAGCTAATCCTTCAGGTATAATCTGTACAAGCTCAGCGTGTTTCAGAATTTTTGTGCCAACCTGGGCTACCGGCTCATCTCCGGGCAAATTGGTTCGGCCACATCTGATAAACAGCAATGAAAACCAAAGTAATATGATATATCCGGTTGTTTTATACACCTGGAATAGTTTTCAGCAATTTTTTATTAATAGTTACTTTATATTTCGAATGCAACTCTTTCAGCCAGCGTTCTTCAATTACTTTCTGATAATCTGAAATATAAAGTCCGCGCGCATCTTCAAGTTTTTTGGGTTCCGGCGGAATTTTGTCACCTCTCACAAAGGTGAGTTCGCTTTTAAAACCTTCCGGTTCCGGACCATTCCAAACGTAATAGTCAACAACAGGGTTCGCGCCTTTTTCCCAGGCTCCTTCTGTGATGGTGATCAGGTCTCCGTTTTTGTTGATAAGTCCGAGAACTTCATCTTTTGGCAGATCACCGGCAAAATATTTCTCGGCTTCTTCCCGCACACTGTCCGATGTACAGGTTACAATCATGCCTTTGAAACGCTCTTCCCACATGTATTTCTTGCCATTTTTATAAAAAGTTTCCAGCCCTGTGGAATCTTCAGCCGCATAATTCCAGATTTTCTGTTCCGAAATATTAAACAGTAAAATTCCGTCATGGTATTCCTGCATCATGTACCTGAATTCTGGATATTTTTCTTCCAGACGGCTGTTTTCATAACCGGTTATTTCAAAATCCACCCACTGGTTGTAATAATCGCGATACTGGCCTTGTGGTTTGTTTTGTTTGCTGGTGTAATTGTTGAAATTACCAACAGTAAAACCCTGATCGTTTAAGGTAAACAATACATCTTCCCTGTCAATAGCCGTATCGTTAACCGTTTTTTTCAAAACCTTATCAAGGTTGACAATATTTTCACTGAATTGATATTCCGCTTTCAGTTTGGCAATAAATTTAGCTTTGCTGGTTTCACTTCTTTGCGGATCCTGCCTGATTCTCAGTTCCAGTTCATCTTTTACTTCGTCGAATGAGGCAACCGGTTGACGTTTAATTCTTTTAATTATGTGATATCCGTAAGGCGTTTCAATCACTTCGCTGATATCATTATCATTTTTCAGTGCAAATGCCGGCTCCGAGAATTCTTTGATCATTTTGCCAGCCGAAAACCAGGGCATCTGGCCTCCCAGTTGTGCTGAACGTTTGTCATCCGATTTTGCCTTTGCAACCTCGGCAAAGTCAGCTCCGTTTTTCACCTCCACATAAATTGAGTCGATTTGCTTTTTCAGGTTTGCCTTTGTTTCAGGGGTCATATCTTTGGGAAACATTTTCATGATGTGAGCTGCCATCATTTCGCCCTGGTTAGGTCTGATGTCGTTGACTTTCAGAATATGCCAGCCAAAACTTGTCCGCACAGGTTCCGAAATCTGTCCTTTTGGGGTTGTGAAAGCTGCATTTTCGAAAGGTACCACCATGGCAAATGCCGAGAAATAACCGAGATTTCCTTTGTTGGTTTTTGCCGAAGGATCTTCAGAATATTCTATTGCTGCCTCACCAAAATCTTTTCCGGCTTCTATTTCGGCTTTTATTTTCAGGATTTTATCCCTGATCTCGCTTTCCTGCTGACGGGTAGCTTCTTTGGGCACATTCAATAAAATGTGACTGGCGTCGATTTCTTTGGTTGTTCTTTCATACAAATCAACTACCATTTCCTTTGTGAGTTTTACATCAGTAAGATAGGGGGCTGCAAGTTCACTCCTGTATCCATTCAGTTCCCTTTTAAAAGCCGCACTGGTATCCATTTTCAGGTTTTCAGCTTCAATCACTTTCAGCTTAAAATCCACAAACATTCCGATATAATCTTCAGGCGATTTTTTATCATCCGGATTATAAAGATTGTTGTTGTTCTTTTTGTAGATACGCTCAAATTCGCCTTTACTGATTTTTCTGTCGCCAATTGTTATCAGGGTCTCATCAGTTTGAGCAACCGACTGTAAAAATAGTACCGTGGCAAACAAAACAAAAAAAGCATTTCGGATCATTGCATAATTATTAAATGTTAAACACTTATAATTCGTCTGGCTTTTGAATTTCAAAACTGAATTGATCAGACACCATTAAAAACTACTGCAAATTCTTTTTTATTGCGGAGAGCTGTAATTCGGCGCCTCGCGTGTAATCGTCACATCGTGCGGATGGCTTTCAGCAACACCGGCACCCGAAATTCGTGTGAATTTAGCTTTCTGCAGCATCTCAATATTTTGGGCTCCGCAATATCCCATTCCGGCGCGTAATCCACCGGTAAGCTGGAACAGCACTTCTTCCAGTGTTCCTTTGTAAGGTACACGGGCTGCAATTCCTTCAGGAACCAGTTTTTTGATATCGTCTTCCATATCCTGAAAATAGCGGTCTTTCGAACCTTTTTGCATGGCTTCAATCGAACCCATTCCGCGATATGCCTTGAATTTTCTTCCCTGGAAAAGAATGGTTTCACCCGGTGATTCTTCTACTCCGGCAAAAAGTCCGCCTGCCATAATCGAATTAGCACCGGCAGCAATACCTTTTACAATATCACCTGAATAACGGATTCCACCGTCGGCAATTACCGGAACACCGGATCCTTTGATTGCTTTTGCAACATTGTAAACGGCTGATAACTGCGGAATTCCAACTCCGGCAATAATGCGTGTTGTACAGATTGACCCCGGGCCAATTCCCACTTTTACTGCATCAGCACCCATTTTTACCAGTTCAATGGCAGCTTCGGCTGTACCAATATTTCCGGCTACAATCTCGGTTCCGGGATATTTCTTTTTAATGGCTTTCAGCATTTCGAAAACACCTTTTGAATGAGCATGAGCCGTGTCGATTACCAATGCATCAACCTGAGCTTTTACCAGTTCATCAACGCGATCCATCGTGTCGGCGGCAATGCCGACACCGGCAGCCACGCGCAAACGGCCTTTTAAATCTTTGCAGGCAAAGGGTTTATCTTTTGCCTTGGTAATATCTTTATAAGTTACTAATCCGATTAACTTATTGTTTTTATCTACCACCGGCAGTTTTTCGATTTTGTAATTCTGAAGAATATCTGCAGCTTTTTCGAGATTGGTTGATTCGGTGGTGGTAATCAGGTTTTCCTTTGTCATTACCTGTTCAATCCGGCGATTCATATTTCTTTCAAAGCGGAGGTCACGGTTGGTGACAATCCCTACTAAAATCCCCGATTCGTTTACAACTGGAATACCTCCGATCTTATAATTTGCCATCAGGCTCAGGGCATCAGCAACAGTTTTGTCGGCGGTGATGGTAATGGGGTCATAAATCATCCCGTTTTCTGCCCTTTTTACGATGGTTACCTGGTGTGCTTGTTCCAGAATTCCCATGTTTTTATGAATCACCCCGATTCCGCCTTCGCGGGCAATGGCAATGGCCATTTTCGATTCGGTAACCGTATCCATAGCTGCACTGACAATAGGTGTGTTAATCACTATATTCCGGGTAAATTTCGAAGTCAGGTCCACTTCGCGGGGCAAAACTTCAGAGTAAGAAGGAATCAGGAGAACATCATCGTAGGTTAAACCCTCAAATTCTACTTTATCAATCAGGAACGACATGTTAATTTTATTTAGATAAAACAATGCGCAAAACTACAAAAATTAGCGAATCCACCTCGTATAAATTGCGGCTGGCAGCCGAAATGGTCAATAAAAATTGTTAAACAACAAAATGATTTATTAATTTGTGATAATGGAACTTTACCGGCAAATATTAACGCGTTATTGGGGATTTTCCGATTTCAGACCTTTGCAGCTTGAAATTATTCAATCGGTTGCTGAAGGAAAAGATACACTCGGACTGATGCCTACCGGGGGAGGAAAATCGGTTACTTTCCAGGTTTTTTCTCTTTCGCGCGAGGGTATTTGTATTGTTGTGACTCCTTTGATTGCGCTGATGAAAGACCAGGTTGAAAAGCT
Organism: Draconibacterium sp.; assembly: GCA_036735485.1. Taxonomy (GTDB): domain Bacteria; phylum Bacteroidota; class Bacteroidia; order Bacteroidales; family Prolixibacteraceae; genus Draconibacterium. The sequence goes on from DAINOH010000056.1 coordinate 17,241, forward strand.
GAATGCAAAAGGAATCAAGGCGCTGATGATTCATAGCGGAATGTCGCCGGCAGAGATAAAAATTATCCTTGACAATGCAGTTTGGGGCGATTACAAGTTTTTATATGTATCTCCTGAAAGACTCGACTCCGAAAATTTTACTGAACGGCTGGCGAAAATGCAGGTAAACCTAGTGGCGGTTGACGAAGCACACTGTATTTCGCAATGGGGTTACGATTTCAGGCCGAGTTACCTGAATATTATCCGTATCCGAAAGATTTTGCCCGGAGTTACCATTCTAGCTTTAACAGCAACAGCCACTCCCGAAGTAGTTGTGGATATCCAGGAAAAACTGGGATTTAAACAGAAAAATGTTCGCCAGATTTCGTTTCAGCGTGAAAACCTGAGCTACCTGGTGCGGAATGTGGAAAACAAAAATGGTTATTTGCTTGAAACACTTCAGAAAGTAAAAGGCTCGGGAATTGTGTACGTCCGCAGCCGGAAAGCAACCCATGAAATTGCAGCCGAGTTGGTGAAGAATAAAATCAGCGCCGATTTTTACCATGCAGGATTAACAACTTCGGTAAGAAGTGAAAAACAGGATGCCTGGATCAGTGGTAAAAAGCGGGTAATTGTGGCCACCAATGCTTTTGGTATGGGAATCGACAAACCCGATGTACGATTTGTGATTCACTTTGCACCGCCCGAATCGCTGGAAGCTTATTTTCAGGAAGCGGGCAGGGCAGGACGCGACGGAAAGAAATCGGCAGCCGTAATGTTGTACAACAATGCCGATAAAACAAAACTGAAAAAGCAGGTTACAGTTGCTTTTCCCGATGTGGTGCAGATAAAAAAAGTTTATAATTCGCTTTGTAATTTTTTACAGATTGCTGAAGGATTCGGAAAGGGACAAACTTTCGGATTTCAGTTACAGGAGTTTGCACAAGCCTATAAATTTCAGCAGGCAATGGTTTACAACAGCCTGAAATTTTTACAGATGGAAGGCTACCTGGAGTTTACCGAAGAAGTTGACAATCCTTCGAGGGTGTATTTTACGGTTAACCGCGATGATTTGTATAAATACCAGATTGCCAACGCTGCAATGGATGGCTTTATCAAACTTTTGTTGCGTTCTTATACGGGTTTGTTTACCGGTTTTGTGCACATTAATGAAGAATTACTCGCAAAAAGATCAGGCATTTCCCGCGATCAGATTTATCAGTATCTGAAACATCTGCGGCAATCAAAAATTATCGAATATGTTCCGCAGAATAACACGCCTTATATTTATTTTAATAAAGAAAGAATTCCCATCGACAGACTGAAAATTTCAAAAGAAAACTACGGAGCAAGGAAAGTTGAGTTTCAGAAAAGGATTGAAGCGGTGATTGATTATGCCACCAATACAACAACCTGCCGGAGCCGGATTTTGTTATCTTACTTCGGCGAAAAGGATGCTCCGGCCTGCGGAACCTGTGATGTTTGTAAATCGCTGGAGCAACTCGAACTGACCAATTACGAGTTTGAACGTGTCAGCGCAGAAGTGAAACGAATACTTGAAGTGCCCTGTGCGTACGAAAAATTATTACTGGAACTCGAAGGTGATCAGCATAAAATGCGCAGAATCATCAAATGGCTGCTCGACAACGAAAAAATTGTTTTGCGGGTCGATAACCTTTTGGAATGGAGAGAGTAGAGTTTCAGGTTTCAGGTTACTGGAATCCAGAATCGAGAATCAAATATCAATCATCCAATATCCAGTATCCTCGCCTGAACGAATTCAGTCGGGCAGGCAGTATCCAGTATCATTCTCCCAAATACTTCCTGTAAAGATCAGGTCTGAGCCTTTTTGTGCGTTCCACAGCTTGTTCGTGTTTCCAGTCATCAATCAATTGGTCGTTGCCCGAAAGCAAAACTTCGGGCACTTTCATCCCTTTGTATTCCGCTGGTCGGGTGTAAACCGGCGGACTTAAAAGATGATCCTGGAAAGAGTCGGTTAGTGCCGATGTTTCGTCAGAAAGCACTCCGGGAATCAGTCGGACAATGCTGTCGCTGATGACTGCAGCCGCTAATTCACCGCCCGTCAACACATAATCGCCGATTGAAATTTCCATTGTAATATATTGGTCGCGGATGCGCTGGTCAATTCCTTTATAATGGCCGCAAAGAATAATGATATTTTCCATCATCGATAGCCGGTTGGCTGTCTGTTGGTTAAAAACAGCACCATCGGGCGTGGTATAAATAATCTGGTCGTAGATTCGCTGACTTTTCAGGGTTTCCAAAGCTTTTTCAATGGGCTGAATTGCCATTACCATTCCTGCTCCTTTGCTGAACGAATAATCATCAACGCGCCGGTGTTTGTCTTCTGAAAAATCCCGCAGATTGTACAAATGAATTTCTGCCAGACCTTTTTCCTGTGCGCGTTTTAAAATTGAATGGCTGAACGGACTTTTCAGCATTTCAGGTAAAACCGTGACAATGTCAATTCTCATTTTTTTCTTATCAGTTTGTGGCAAAGGTATTCAATATAATGGTACGTTAAGTGTGGTTGAAAATAGAAAAAAGCGACAAAATAGCAGTTGTCGATTATTGAATTCTGACTATATGGCGTAAAATTGACAAATGTTCCTGCAATTTGATCTGTTTTTGGTGTTGGAACGTGAATTGATTATTGGAAAACATGAATTTAAAATTAATGTTTAACAATTAAATAAGGAGAAACAAGCTATGAATCTGGTAAGATTTTATCATCCCCGCTACAATGTAAACCGCAATCTGGTAAATGAAATGCTGAACAGTTTTGTAACAGCCGATCATCACGAAAACTACGTTTATAATTGCAGAAAACCTGCTGTGAACGTTTTTGAAACTGAAAAGGATTTCAAACTTGAAATGATGTTGCCGGGTTTCAGCAAAGAAGATGTGAAAATCAATTTTCAAAACGAATTGCTGACAATAAAGGTTGATTACAAGGAAACAGAAACAAACAAAAACGATGAGTACAAATTTGTGCGTCGCGAATTTGATGTGTACAATTTCGAGAAACAATTTAAAGTGCCTCAGAGTGTGAATTCAACAGCAATTGATGCCCGTTTTGAAAACGGAATTCTGAATATAGTTTTACCTAAAAAGGAAGAAGTGCTTGAAAAAGCTGTCGTAGATATAAAAGTCCTTTAAGATTTGTTTGGTTTAGTTTGATTGAATAGGTTTTGTTTGTAAGGCCCTGACGATAACGTCAGGGCTTTTTTATTTTGTAATTTCTTGTTTCTTTTGAAAAATGTTTTGCTGTTTAATTGTAAGTGTTATTTTTACCCTTTATTTAATAACCAAAACCTGTAAAATGATGGTCAAATCTATTAAAATATTGATTTTTATTTTGTTGTATCCGGTGTTTATTCTTGCTTCCGATTACAATGTTGTATCTCCCGACGGGAAAATCAATGTTGTCGTTCAGGTTGGAGAAGAGTTAAAATATGCTGTGCAGTTTGCCAATAACAAGGTGATTGAACCATCTTCCATTTCATTCACTTTTGAACAGGCGCCGCCAATAGGAGGAAATCTTGCTGTTTTGAGCACAAAACAAAATACGGTAGATGCAACCTGGAAACCGGTTCTGAAACGCTTCGAAAGCGTCAGAAATCATTACAATTCACTTTTGATTGAAATGAAAGAGGAAAAATTTCCTCACCGGCTTTTGAACCTTGAGTTAAGGGTTTACAACGATGGAGTTGCTTTTCGTACCATCTTCCCCGAACAATTTACATCGCATGAATATGCCATGACCGATGAGCTAACCAGGTTTAATTTTCCTGAAAGTTTTACCTGTTGGGCTGTAAATTATGGTAGTTATACAACCTCGCAGGAAAAGGAATTTTTTGAAAGAAAACTGAATGAAATAACTTCGGACATGGTAATCGGACTTCCGATGACTGTGAAACTGAATGAGAAATGTTACGCAGCTATCACTGAAGCCGATATTGAGAATTATGCCGGAATGTACATGAAAACTGTTTCGGGACAAAACGGACAAAATCTCCGGACTGCACTTTCGCCCCGAAAAGGTCAGACTGAAAAGGGAACAAAGGTGCTCTTTAAAACACCTCATAAAACACCCTGGCGTGTGATTATGCTGGGTGAAACTCCCGGAAAACTGGTTGAATCGGAAATCATCGCCAACCTGAATGACCCCTGTGAAATACCCGACCCGACATGGATAAAACCCGGAATTAGTGCCTGGGACCACTGGTGGAGCGGCGAGGTGAAAATGGAAGAATCCGTGATTTTTGAATACATCGACCTGGCTGCCAAAATGGGCTGGCCCTACATGCTTATCGACTGGCAATGGTATGGACCATTCAATCAAAAGGATGCAGACATAAAAAAGGTAGCACCACAACTGAATATGCCTGAAATTATGCATTATGCAAAAAGTAAAAATGTACGCTGCTGGTTGTGGCTTTACAATACGGATGTTGACCGTGGTAATTTTGAGGAAGCTTGTGAATTGTACGAAAAATGGGGAATTGCCGGTATCAAAATAGATTTTATGGACAGCGACGACCAGGAGATGGTGAATTGGTATCACCGGGTTGTGAAAACCGCCGCAAAATACCATCTGATGGTTGATTTTCACGGGGCTTTCAAGCCCGACGGATGGCAAAGAACTTATCCGAACCTGGTAACACGCGAAGGAGTTTTGGGAAATGAATACAATAAATGGTCGTTGCGGATAACACCGGAACATTTGTGTACTCTGCCTTTTACCCGGATGCTGGCTGGTCCGATGGATTTTACCCCCGGTGGTTTTCTGAACCGTAATCCCGATAAATTTCAGAACGGAACACCCGCCAATGTACTTGGTACGAGAGCAGCCACACTAGCCCAATTTGTAATTTTCGACAGTCCGTTTACAGTTGCCTGCGACCACCCGAAAAACTATTACGGACAAGTGGGAGAGGAGTTTCTTGCCAAAGTACAATCGGTGTGGGACGATACCAAAGTGCTGAACGGCGCTGTTTCAGAATACATAACAATGGCACGCAGGTCGGGTAAAACATGGTTTTTGGGAGCCATGACAAACAGCTTCGAACGCGAACTGGAAGTAAAACTTGATTTTCTGGGCGATGGAAAATATACAATGACCAGTTTTTCTGATACAGATAAAACAAAGGAGAATGCCGAAATCGCTGAGAAAAAAGTAACTTCGGTGAAGAAAGGTGATGTAGTGAAAATAAAAATGGTTCCCGGTGGCGGTTTTGCTGCGTGGATTGAGTAAGGAAGACGTGGGTGTCGCGTTTTACAACCGCAATTCAAACTGGCGGTTAAAAACCGCCACACCCGAAACTTTAAACATTAAACTCGAAACTAATAGAATATGTTGGAACAATTAAAAGAACAGGTTTTTCAGGCCAACCTTGATTTGGTAAAACACGGTCTGGTAATTTTTACCTGGGGAAACGTGAGCGGAATCGACCGTGAAAAAGGACTGGTGGTGATTAAACCCAGCGGTGTTTCCTACGAAAAAATGAAAGCTTCAGATATGGTGGTGATTGACCTTGAAGGTAATATTGTGGAAGGAAATCTGAAACCCTCGAGTGACACGCCAACCCACCTTGTTTTGTACAAGAGTTTTCAAAATATTGGTGGTGTGGTACATACGCACTCAGAGTGGGCCACTTCCTGGGCTCAGGCTGGTAAAGGAATTCCCGCCATCGGAACAACTCACGCCGACTATTTTTATGGCGAAATTCCGTGTACCCGCAAAATGACAAAAGCCGAAATTGAAGGTGAATACGAAAAGGAAACCGGAACAGTTATCGTTGAACGTTTTAAGAACCTTAATCCGGATAGTATTCCCGGAGTTCTGGTGAACAATCACGGCCCGTTTTCATGGGGGAAAAATGCAGACGACGCAGTTCACAATGCAGTGGTGATGGAGGAAGTGGCAAAAATGACTTTCCGCTCGCTGACTTTAAACCCATCAGTAACAATGGACCAGGTTTTACTTGACCGACATTATCTCCGTAAACATGGAAAGAATGCGTATTATGGACAGAAATAGTTACGGGATGCAGGTAGTAGGTTACGGGTTACGGATAGCAAGTTACAAGTTGCGGGTTGCAGGTTATGGGTCTCAGATTTCAGAAACACAATCAATCCCTTTTAATCTCAATGAATCTCAATTTTTTAATCCAATATCCAGAATCGAGTATCCATTTTCCAAATCCCATCAATCTCCATTAATCTCAACCAATCTCAATTCTTCAATCCAGCATCAAATATCCAGTATCCAGTATCTAAAATCCAGTATCAAATAATCAATAATCATTCATAAATAATAAATCAAATGAAATACACCATCGGCCTTGATTACGGAACCGACTCGGTTCGTTCGCTGATTGTAAATGTTGAAACCGGCGAAGAAGTTGCCAGTGCAGTGTTTAATTATCCCCGCTGGAAAAAGGGGATGTATTGTGATGCACCATACAACCGGTTTCGCCAGCACCCGAAAGATTATCTCGAAGGTTTGGAGTACACCATCAAAGAAGCTTTGAAAAAAGCTCCTGCCGGAGTTGCCGAAAATGTGGTGGGAATTTCGGTTGACACAACCGGTTCAACACCCATTGCTGTTGATGAACGCGGAACTCCTCTTTCACTCACGCCCGGTTTTGAGGAAAATCCCAATGCCATGTTTGTGTTGTGGAAGGACCACACTGCAGTGAAGGAAGCCGAAGAAATCAACCAGCTGGCTCACAACTGGAAAATCGATTTTACGCAGTACGAAGGAGGAATCTATTCTTCTGAATGGTTCTGGGCCAAATTGTTACATGTTATCCGCGAAGATGCCGGCGTTTACAGGGCTGCCTATTCGTGGGTGGAACATTGCGATTGGATTCCGGCAGTATTAACCGGTAACACCAATCCGAAAACACTGAAAAGAAGTCGTTGTGCAGCCGGCCACAAAGCCATGTGGCACGAGGCTTTTGGCGGATTGCCGGCAGAAGATTTTCTGGTTAAACTCGACCCGCTTTTGAGTGGCCTCCGCGACCGCTTGTTCAAAGAAACTTATACCTGCGATGTGGCGGCTGGAAAACTTACCCCGGAATGGGCCGAAAAATTAGGTTTGACAACCAATGTTGTGGTGGGAGTTGGTGCTTTCGATGCGCATTTGGGTGCCGTTGGCGCCGAAATCGAACCTTACTATCTTTCGAAAGTAATGGGAACTTCCACCTGCGATATGTTAATTGCCCCGATGGAAGAAGTCGGCGATAAATTGGTCAACGGTATTTGCGGGCAGGTGGATGGTTCCATCGTTCCGGGAATGCTGGGATTGGAAGCTGGTCAGTCGGCTTTTGGTGATATTTATGCCTGGTTCAAACGCCTGCTTGAATGGCCATTGCAGAATATTCTGGCTGATTCGGCTTTGATGGATGAAGCAACAAAACAAAAGCTGATGGATGAAACATCAGACAAAATTATTGCAAAACTGAGCGAAGAAGCGGCAAAAATTCCGATTGGCGAAAGTGGCATTGTGGCACTCGACTGGATGAACGGCCGTCGCACACCCGACGCCAACCAGAATCTGAAAGGCGCCATTGCCGGGTTGAACCTCGGTTCTGACGCTCCGCGCATTTTCAGGGCGCTGGTGGAAGCAACTGCTTTTGGTTCCAAAGCCATCAACGACCGGTTTATTGCCGAAGGTGTTCGTATTGATGGTGTGATTGCGCTGGGTGGTGTAGCCAAAAAATCGCCGCTGGTAATGCAGATTGTTGCCGATGTTTTGAATATGCCGATAAAAGTGGCTCGCTCGGAACAGGCTTGTGCACTGGGTTCAGCAATGGCAGCCGCTGTAGCAGCCGGTGTTTACAGCAATACAGCTGAAGCACAGAAAAAAATGGGCGGAGGCATCGAAACTGAATATCATCCGATTCCTGTAAATGCAGCCAAATACAAGGAGTTGTATGAAAAATATGTGAGGTTTGGCAAGTTTGTTGAATTTGAATTCTGATTCAATAACTAACTGTAATAAAAAAGAATCCATCTGGTTTTTGCCGGATGGATTCTTTTATTTAATGGAGGTTGAAAACCTCCATACCCATTCACTCATTCACTTTTTCCTGTGATCCCTATAATTAATCCCCAGTTTTTCAAGTCGCAGATAATCGGTCTCTAGCCGTTTGGCAAAATCATCAAAGTTTTTCAGCTCTTTGGGTGTCCAGCCAACTTCGGCCTGTGCCTGCAAACGGGGCAACAACATGTACTCTGCTTTTTTGGTGGTAGCCACATATTCGGTCCAGAGATTGGTTTGCACACCAAGAATATATTTTGCTTCTTCAGCAGTCAGTTCAGCCGGAATCGGTTCGTAACTGTAAACATTATCAACCGGCAAAAAACCTCCGATTGCCAGCGGTTCGCTGTCTTTGTTCTGCGACTGATAGTAGTCGATGTACATGTGTGAATTCGGAGTCATTACCACGTCGTGTTTTTGTTTGGCGGCTTCAATTCCGCCTTTTTCACCACGCCAGCTCATCACGGTGGCCTGCGGTGCCAGCCCTCCTTCCAGAATTTCGTCCCAGCCAATCAGCCTGCGGCCTTTTGATGCAAGGTATTTATCCATTCTCGAAACAAACCAGCTTTGCAATTCGTGCTCATCTTTCAATCCATTTTCTTTCATCCGTTTCTGACAGGCTTCACATTGTTTCCAGGCATCTTTGGGACATTCGTCACCACCAATATGGATAAACTGCGAAGGGAAAATTGCCATGATTTCATCCAGCACGTTCTGCAAAAACTCAAAAGTTTCTTCTTTGCCGGCACAATACACATCTTTATGAACACCCCAGGTTTGCTTTACTTTGTAAGGTCCACCTGTGCAGCCGAGGTTTGGATAGGCTGCCAGTGCAGCCACTGAATGCCCCGGCATTTCAATTTCAGGAACAACGGTGATGTATCTTTCGGCTGCATAACGGACAATTTCGCGTGCCTGGTCCTGTGTGTAAAAACCACCATAACCAATGCCGTCCATTTCTGCATTATCGCGTTGGTGACCCACAATTGTTTCGTCGCGCCAGTGTGAAATTTCGGTCAGCAGCGGGTATTTTTTTATCTCAATTCTCCAGCCCTGGTCTTCGGTGAGGTGCCAGTGAAAAGTATTGATTTTGTACATGGCCAGAATATCGATGTACTTTTTAATAAAGCTGACCGGGAAAAAATGTCTTCCCACATCCAGCATATTTCCGCGCCATGCAAACCGCGGCTGGTCTTTGATTTCAACAACAGGTAGTTCAAGTTTACCATTTGTGGCTTCAACAGGTAAAAGTTGTTTCAGGGTTTGCATGCCATAAAACAAACCGTTGGATTGCGAAGCTGTAATTGTTACCGCTTTTTCAGTTACACTCAAAAGATAACCTTCATTTGAAAGATTGGCTTTGTTGTCGATTTTAAATTGAATGGTTTTACCTTCTTTTTTGTCGGTCAACTGAAGGTTGTACAACTGTTTCAGATAATCACCAAAGAATCCTGCAATCCTTGCAATTTCGGGATTCGTTTTATCAAATTGTAATAAACAGCTTTCATTCAAAATAAAACTGCCGGTACTTTGTTTTATTTCCAAAGGTTTTGGGATAACAGACAGGTTTTGTGCTGAGATGTTGGTAACAACCAATAAAATAAGGGTAAACAGGAAAAATTGTTTTATCATTTTGTTTAGTTTTGATATTTTAAAAGCGAATAAAATTAGTGACTTAATTTTAAAATCCTATAAAACTAAACAACATGAATTTATCCAGAAGAAATTTTCTGACACGCTCAGCAGCCGGAGCAGCAACCCTGGCAGCCATTCCATCCATCGTGTCGGCAGTGATCCCCGAACCCGTAAACGCGAAAGAAAAGTATTCAATATTTAAAAAAGATGCAGTAGTGCTTTTTCAGGGTGACTCGATTACCGATGCCGGCAGGAACAAGGAAAAAGAACTGCCCAATAATGCCGGTTCGTTTGGCCAGGGTTATGCATTTCTGGCGGCTTCTTCATTGCTGAATTCTTTGGCCAACAGAAATTTAACCATTTATAACCGCGGAATCAGCGGGAACAAAGTGTACCAGTTGGCCGAACGCTGGCAAAAAGATTGTATCGACCTGAAACCCGATGTTTTGAGTATTTTAATCGGTGTTAACGATTATTGGCACAAACGCAACGGTCATTACGACGGAACCGTGGAGGTTTATGAAAACGATTTCCGCAAACTGCTGCAGACCACTAGAGAAAAATTCCCGGAGATAAAGCTGGTAATTTGTGAACCGTTTTATGTTGTAGGGACTTCGGCGGTTGATGAAACCTGGGCCGAACCTATGAAAAAATACCAGGCTGCTGCTAAAAAAATTGCCAAAGAGTTTGGCGCTCTTTGGGTGCCATTTCAGGAAGTGTATAATGAAGCCATAAAACATGCACCGGCAACCTACTGGACCGGCGACGGTGTTCATCCTGCAATGCCGGGTGCACAACTCATGGCTGAAGCCTGGTTGCGCGTGGTGGAGTAGTGAAATCTGGATTAACGAATGATGATTAACGATTGCTGAAGTTCGAAGTATTGAATTCTGAAATCAAAAATCGTTGATGTTTAAATAGAGTCAAAACAGACTTCGACTCCGCTCAGTCTGACAGTCACCCTGAGCGGAGTCGAAGGGTGTTTGAGAAAAAATTGTTCTAAACAAAACCACATTGCCTTAAATCAAAAATCGTTAATCATCATTCATTGTTCAATTTCCCTTTAGAAATTCATCAGTACCCATAATTTTTGCATAGTTTCTAAGCGTGGCCAGGGTTGAATAATGAACCTGTTTGGCGGGTGTCAGAACTTCATCGAATATTAAATCGCGGGTGGTGCAGGCATCTTTTATCACGGTGCATTCGTACCCCAAATCGTGTGCGGCACGTGTGGCACCTTCGAGACACATGTGTGTCTGCATCCCACACAATACAAGCTTTTTGATATGATTTTGTTTTAAATATTCCTCCAGACCAGTACCCAGAAATGAATTCACTTCCTTTTTGGAAAAAACTTTTTCCGATTCAAGCGGGGCAACCAGTTTGTGAATATCTCCACTGGGATTGTGTTCATGCCTGACATGAATAACCAGTGCTTTGTTCTCACGAAAAAAGTCGAGCAGTTGTTTTGCTTTTTCGGCTGCTTTTTCAGGTTCCGAAAGTTCCATATCACCGCCCGGGAAATAGAAATACTGAATGTCAATCAGTATCAGGGCAGTGGAGTCGGGTGTTTGTGATTTTGCTGCAATTGTCATGGCTGTCATTATTAATGAGATGATTAATAGTTTTTTCATTTTCTTCTGTGTTTTGTTGATCCCAAAAGTAATGAAAAATCAATTTTTCTCCGGATGTCGCTTTAACCATAAGAATTTTCGATTAATAATTTCCTGTCAAAGTCTGACCAAAGTAAAAGTGTCGATTTAGTTGGATTTATTGATTTCATAAACATCTCAGAGCTTGATATTTCAATTGGTTGCTGAATGCTGATGAGTTAATTTCAGACAAATTAAACTTTATTTATTCTGATTCGTTACACAATAGACGAACTTGTAATTTTCAGAAAAACAAAAGATTAGGAAATGCCAGTTCAGTTAAATACTAAACTAAAAAGATGAGGATCCGGATATTCAATATTTTTAAGAAGAACACCGCCGGATTTTTTCTGTTTTCATTTCTGCTTTTGATTCTCTTTGATTCATTCGTAAATTTTGATCAGAAAACAAAGCTTCAGTTGGTTTCAATCAACTATCAGCAATTAAATTTTGCAGTAATCATATTGTTTGGGGCTGTACTTATTTTTTTGTTGTACCTCATCAGACGTTACGAAATAAACAGGATAAAACTTGGCACCCAACTAAAGTTAGAAAAAGTGGAAACTGATACACTGCGAAAACTTGACCATCTGAAATCGCAGTTTTTTACAAATATTTCACACGAATTTCGTACGCCGCTAACATTGATTTTAGGGCAGATTGAAAGTGTGATGTCATCGGGAATTGAAGCCCGCGAAAAAGCAAAACTGCAGGTTGCCAAGCGCAATGCCCGGCGTTTATTGACTTTGATCAATCAATTGCTCGATCTTTCAAAGCTCGAAACTGGCAACATGGAACTGAATGTTTCACAACACAATATTGTAACGTTTATTAAAAACCTGTTTTATTCTTTCGAATCATTGGCTGCCACAAAAAAAATCAGGTTATTGTTTGAATCAGATTCAACATATCTTCCGGTTGTTTTTGATTTGGATAAAATGGAAAACGTGTTTTATAACCTGGTTTCAAATGCAGTTAAGTTTTCAAAAATTCATGGCGAAGTTAAGATCAGCATAAAATTAAATGATATGCAATCTGTTGAAATTCAGATATCAGATGATGGAATTGGTATTCCGGCTGAGCAGATTTCCGGAATTTTTGACCGCTTTTACCAGGTTGATAATTCAAGCACACGTAATTATGAAGGAACCGGCATTGGATTGGCACTTGTGAAAGAGTTGATAGAATTACACAAGGGAAAGGTAACCGTGAAAAGCATTGAAGGAGAGGGGTCAATATTTACGGTTATACTTCCTGTGGGTGATGTAAAACCAGAAATTAAAACCTGCAATAGCTTGGTTTCAAACGACATTGATTTTGCTGAAATTAATACAGAAACAGAATATTTCGAAATTGAAAATGCTTCTGCCGGACCGGAAAAACTATCCATTGACGACCGTGAAATTGTATTGGTGGTTGAAGATAACCGCGATGTAAGGGAATACATTCGGGAGCAGTTGGAAGAATTTTACCATATTCTGGAAGCTGAAAACGGGCTGACGGGCATGGAAGTTGCGCAGGAAATTGTACCTGACCTGATTGTATCCGATCTGATGATGCCAAAAGTCAATGGATTTCAATTTTGCAAAGCCGTTCGCAACAACGAACGAACCAGCCACATTCCGATTATAATTTTAACTGCAAAAGCAGGGTTTGATAATAAAATTGAAGGATTTGAAATCGGAGTTGATGATTACATTATAAAACCGTTCAGTGCAAGGGAGCTAAAAGTCAGGGTCAGAAATCTGATTAATCAGCGTAAACTGTTGCGAAGCCGGTTTAAATCGGCGACTGTAATAAAACCGTCAGAAGTTACGGCCATTTCCATCGATCAGCTTTTTCTTCAGAAGATTATAAAAATAATTGAAGCTAATTTCGAAAATCAGAATTTTACCCCTGAATCACTGGCTGAATCAGTAAATATGAGTGTTTCGCAACTCAATCGGAAGTTAAACGCTTTAATTGAACAACCAGCAGGACACCTGATGCGATCTTTGCGATTGCAGCGTGCAGCCGATTTGTTAAAGAAAAATGCAGGAACGGTTTCTGAAATTTGTTACCAGCTCGATTTTAATGACCCTGCCTATTTTTCGCGTGCCTTCAAAAAGCAATTTGGCTGCAGCCCGTCTGAATTCGCCAAAAATTAGGTGTAACTGTTTTTATTTGCCTGCTGACATTGGGTCAACCGATGAATCCTGCCCTGTGGTAGCTTTTATTAAGCAGGTGAACTAAAGTTACCTGCTCAACTCCGAAAATTACTTTTCTTTCTGGTCATTATTATAAATATCCCTGATACAAATAAATTTTCCGTCGCGTTTTTCCCACACAGCCATGTATTTACCAGTGGATATCACATTCCCGGAAGCATCTTTACTAATTGCTTTGCCAATCTCAGTAACAACTTTATCGTCACCATAAACTTCCATAACTTCATAAGAAACTGTTAAACCAGCGGCTTTTTTCGCCAGGCCCTCTGTAATATCAGCAAGAATTGCGGCTTTACCCATCAACGTTGGTTTGTCGTTTGACATGCTCAGTGCATCCTCGGCATAAAAAGCCGCAACTGCATTTGCATCGCGGGCATTGTCTGCCGAAGCCCAGGCGATTTCCAAATCCTGTATTTCGGCTTTTACTGCAGCCAAGTCAGGTTTGGTTTCTGCCAAAGTAACGGCCCCGGCTGGTTTTGGCGCTGGTGTACTGCAACCAATTACAAATAATGACAGTGCAACAAATACAGTTGCGATTCCGGTAAAATTCATTTTTTTCATCTGCATAAAATAGTTAAGTTACTAATTAGTCTTCGGTTGTGGTTTTTCTCTTCATTATACTATCTCACCCGATGGAACCTGCCTGACGGCAAGGCAGGCTCGCATGTATTTTGTTCATTGGTATTTGTGTTTCTCAGCAAACATGTTCGTTTTATTAGTTTGTTTTTTTAAACCTACTCTTTTCGGTTTTCGGCAATCCCGGCAATTCATTATTGAATAATCAGTTTTTGAGTTTGTTTCAAGCCATCAACATTTGCAACCATTAAATATATTCCCGGTTTTAATCCTGAAAGATTGATTTCAGTACTTGTTTGCCGGATAGGTTTGTGAAGACTGTAAATTTTGGTTCCCGATATGGTATAAACATCAGCAGTATAAATTATTCCACCTGCTTTTAATGTGAAAACTCCATTGCCCGGATTTGGATAAACACTTAAACCAGAATTATCGGTAAATTCATTAATCCTGGTAGTTCCGCTACCCAGTTTGGCGATAAACATATTTAAACCTCTCTCACTGTTTAATCCGGT
>DAINOH010000057.1:0-31383 GCA_036735485.1 Draconibacterium sp.
TTAGCTCAGTTGGCTAGAGCGTTTGACTGGCAGTCAAAAGGTCACCGGTTCGATTCCGGTAATCTCCACAAAAAAGGCTGGATAATTTATCCGGTCTTTTTTATTTCAAAATTTACCCTCGTTTTCCCAGCCGCGTGGCAATAATACCGATGATAAAAATCTGCATGGCATGAAAAATCATCAACGGAAGCAGAATAATACCTGTTGTTGCTGAATTTTGAAACAATATTTTTGAAAAAACAGTTCCGTGAACCAGCGATTTTTTTGTTCCGCAGAACTTGGCGGTAATGGCATCTTCCGTATTGAATTTCAACACCCGCGCCATTTTTCCTGTAAGTAAATAAACCACCCAGAATAAACCAAAAACCACAATCGAAATCAGCAACAAGTCTGCCGCACTAACAGTACTGAAAACGTTGCTTTCAAAAGATTCAGAAAAGCTTTTATAAATGATCAGCAGAATAACTGATTTATCAAAAAGCGTCAGATAACGGCTGTTGCGGCGTGCATACTTCCCCCAGAAACGTTGTAATAAAATGCCGGCAGCAATCGGAAGCAGAATTTCAGTAATCAGTTTAATATAAACCGTGCCGAGGTTAAAATCGGTTGTGGTGTTAATCAGAAACAAACCCATCCAGAGAGGCGTGATAACAATTCCGATTAATCCTGAAATGCTGGCGTTAAAAATGGCTGCCGGAATATTTCCGCGGGCAATAGAAACCATAACAACCGAAGAGGAAACCGTGGAAGGCAAAGCTGCCAGAAACAGAAACGCCAGCCAGATAGTGTGGTTGTTTTCAGATTTTATAAATGGATAAAAGACAATGACAATCAGCGGAAAAAGCAAGAAAGTTGACAATTGAACCAAAAGATGTAGTTTCCAGTTTTTCAGCCCGGTTTTTATTTGCTCCGGACTCAGTTTCAATCCGTAAAAAAAGAATATCAGCGAAATACCAACGCTGGCAATCTGGTCAATCGGAATACTCCTGCTATCGCTTCCCCACTGCGGAAAGAAATAAGCCAGTAAAATGACAGCGATGATTGCCAGAACAAACTTATCTGATTTCATTTGTGAACAAACATAAGAATAGCAGCAACAAAACTTAATATGAAAGTAACGTAATCTCAGAATTTAATTATTATTTCGCACTATCAAGATTTGATTTTAAAACACCGAAAACTAAACAAAAATGTCTGAGACACCTGTAAAACAAATCAGTCCTGAATCAGTTCCTCAAATCCGGCTTTATACAGGCAACAAAATTCCTGGTATTGGGTTAGGAACTTTTGGCTCCGATTCAGTACCTCACGAAACCGTGGCCTCAACCGTAAAACGTGCAATAATTTCGGGGTACCGCCATATTGATTGTGCCTCGGTTTATGGAAATGAAAAAAACATTGGCAATACACTGAAAGGAATTTTTGACGAAGGAATTGTAAAACGCGAAGATTTGTGGATTACTTCGAAAGTGTGGAACGACAAACACGGAAAAGTGGAAGAATCGTGCCGGCAAACACTTGCTGATCTTCAGCTTGAATACCTCGATTTGTACCTGGTACACTGGCCTTTCCCCAACTTCCATCCGCCAAAATGCGATGTTTCAACCCGAAATCCCGATGCAAAACCATACATTCACGAAGATTTTATGAAAACCTGGCGCCAGATGGAAAGCCTGGTTGACAAAGGTTTGGTCAGAAATATCGGAACTTCGAACATGACCATTCCGAAAATGAAATTACTGCTCAGCGATTGCCGGATCAAACCATCCTGCAACGAAATGGAACTTCATCCGCATTTCCAGCAACCAGAGTTGTTTGAATTCTGCCACGCCAATAATATTCAACCCATTGCGTATTGTCCGCTGGGTTCGCCTGGTCGCCCCGAACGCGACCGCACCGCTGATGACACGGTGGATCTTGAAGACCCGGTAATTCTTTCGATTGCTAAAAGGTTGAACGTGTCGCCTGCAAAAGTTGCCATCCGCTGGGCCGTTCAACGCGGTCAGATTCCGATTCCCTTTTCGGTGAATCATTTTTTTGAAAACCTCGAAGCGGTTGTTGATCTGCAACTTACCGATGATGATATGAAAGCCATTGCCGGAATCGATAAAAACTGCAGGCTGATCAAAGGCCAGGTTTTTCTTTGGAAAGACAACCAAAGCTGGGAAGATTTGTGGGATATCAATGATAAAATAATTCAATAGATTAATATAACCTGAAAATCAAAAAAAATATGAATAAAATGTTAGGGGCAATATTGCCGGGTGACAGTACAACCATGTTGAGAGAATTCTCAATGCCAACTCCCGGTCATGGCGAAGTTGTGATTAAAATGAAATCGTCAACCATTTGTGGTTCGGATATCCGCTGTATTTATCACGAGCATCTTGGCAAAGGACCGGAAGGTTACCAGCCCGGAATGATTGCCGGTCATGAACCAAGCGGGCAAATTGTGGAAACAGGCCCGGGTTGCCGCCGCTTCAAAGCCGGTGACAGGGTGATTGTTTACCATATTTCGGGCTGCGGAGTTTGTAACGACTGCCGCCGTGGTTACATGATTTCGTGTACCAGTCAGTACCGCCGTGCTTACGGTTGGCAGCGTGATGGCGGAATGGCTGAATACCTGCTGGCCGAAGAAAAAGACCTCGTTTTGTTGCCCGACGAACTGAGTTACTCAGACGGCGCACAGGTTGCATGTGGTTTTGGTACGGTTTACGAAGGTCTCGAAAAAATCGGAATCAGCGGTAATGACGCAGTTCTGGTTACAGGTTTGGGGCCTGTAGGTCTTGCCACTGCGATGCTTTGCCGTGCCATGGGTGCACCAAAAATTTATGGAATCGAAGTGATTGACGAAAGACTCACCATTGCCAAAAACACAGGCCTGTTCGACGAAGTAATCAAAGCCGGAGAAACCAACGTGGAACAAATCCGCGATTTAACCGGCGGCCACGGCGTCGAAAAATCGGTTGACTGTTCGGCGCACGCAAAAGCACGTCTCACCTGTATTCAGGCGGCACGCAAATGGGGAAAAATCGTTTTCCTCGGCGAAGGCGGCACCGTTGAATTTCAACCATCAAGAGATATTATTCACGACCAGAAAACGATTTATGGTTCGTGGGTGACCAATATCTGGCGGATGGAAGAACTGGTTGAACGATTGGTTCGCTGGAATATAAAACCCGAAAAGCTGATCACTCACCGTTTTAAACTGGAAAATGTTGACGAAGCTTACTCATTGATGGCCAGCGGAAAATGCGGCAAAGTGGCAGTTGTTTTCGACGAGGAAATCAAATAAAAGAAAGAAAAATGCTGAAAAATATTCCTTCAATCCTGAGTCCTGAACTCCTGAAAATTTTGATGGAGATGGGGCACGGAAACGAAATTGTGATTGCTGATGGAAATTTCCCGGCAGCTTCGGTTGCCCAGCGGTTAATTCGTTTAGACGGGCATGGAATTCCTGAAATTCTGGATGCTTTCCTGAAATTCTTTCCGCTTGATACTTATGTTGAATCTCCGGTTGGCCTGATGGCAGTTACACCGGGCGACAATTACCAGCCAGTAATCTGGGAAGAATACCGGAAAGTAATTGCAGAAAGTAAAGAGCCTTTCGTTGATTTTGAATACATCGGACGTTTTGATTTTTACGAAAGGGCAAAGAATGCATATGCAGTGGTGGCAACAGGCGAAACAGCCTTGTACGCCAACATAATTCTGAAAAAAGGAGTGGTGAAATAATTACAAAAACATTCGGATGAAGACATCGGGTAAAAAAGCTTTGGCACTGTTTGTATTGTTAGTATTGTCAGTTGGTTTAATCAACGCTCAGGATGAATCGAACCTGAAACTCTGGTACGAAAAACCAGCCTCACAATGGGTTGAAGCGCTGCCCGTGGGAAATGGCAGGCTCGGTGCCATGGTTTTTGGTAATCCGGTGAATGAAGTGATTCAGCTTAACGAAAACACCGTTTGGGCCGGACAACCGAACCGAAATGATAACCCGAAAGCAAAAACCGCTTTGCCCGAAGTCAGAAAGCTGATTTTCGAAGGAAAATACAAGGAAGCCCAGGACATCATTAACGAGAAATTTATCAGCAAAACTTCGCATGGGATGCCTTACCAGACGGTTGGAAATCTCAGGCTGAATTTTGCAGGGCACGAAAATTTTTCAAATTACTACCGTGAACTGGATATTGAAAAGGCGGTAACTATTTCGCGTTATTCTGTAAATGGTGTTAACTACAAAACTGAAGTATTCTCCTCGTTTCCCGACCAGGTAATTGTTGCAAGAATTTCGGCTGACAAACCGGGTGCAGTCAGTTTTTCAGCCGGACTTGACAGGCCAAAACCTTCAGTAATAAAAGTTTTTGCAAAAGGAAATGAACTGACAATGAACGGAACAACCGGCGATCATGAAAAAGTGAAAGGTGCCGTTCAGTTTGAAGCCATTGCAAGATTTGTAAACGAAGGAGGTTCGGTTGCAACCGCCGATTCGGTTGTGAATGTGACCAGCGCCAATGCGGTTACTATTTACATTTCGATAGCCACCAACTTCGTAAACTACAACGATATCAGCGCCAACGCCGGAGAGCGTGCGCGTTCTTATCTTCAGAACGCGCTGAAGAAAAATTACAAACAGATTTTAGCTGATCATACAGGTGATTTTCAGCAATATTTTAAGCGGGTAAAACTTGATCTTGGGGTTACCGATGCTGTAAAAAAGCCAACGGATGTGAGGCTGGCAGAATTTGCGAAGGGCGACGACCCGCAACTTGTGACTTTATATTTTCAGTTTGGCCGGTATTTACTGATTTCCTCGTCAAGACCGGGCGGACAACCCGCCAACCTGCAGGGAATCTGGGCTGACCAGCTTTATCCGGCCTGGGACAGCAAATACACGGTCAACATTAATACCGAAATGAACTACTGGCCGTCGGAAATTACCAACCTCACCGAAATGAATGAACCTTTGGTGCAGATGTTAAAAGAACTTTCGGTAACAGGCCGCCAAACTGCCCGCGACATGTATGGCGCCAACGGCTGGGTTTTGCACCACAACACCGATATCTGGCGCATTAACGGGCCGGTTGACGGGGCCTACTGGGGAATGTGGCCCATGGGAGGCGCCTGGCTTTCGCAGCATTTATTTGATAAATACGAATTTAGTGGCGACAAAAAATACCTGGAATCGGTTTACCCGGTTCTCAGGGAAGCTTCGGTTTTCTTTCTCGATTTCCTGGTGGAAGAACCTGTAAACAAATGGTTGGTGGTAGCGCCTTCCAACTCTCCTGAAAACTCGCCTCTTCATCACCCCGAATCATCTATTTCGGCAGGAACAACAATGGACAACCAATTAGTTTTTGATCTGTTTGCAAAAACCGCAAAAGCTGCTGAAATACTGAAAACTGATCAAGAATTGGGCGGAAAAATAAAAGATGCGCAGAAACGTCTTCCTCCGATGCAGATTGGGAAATGGGGACAATTACAGGAGTGGATGTATGACTGGGATAATCCGGAAGATAAACACCGTCATGTTTCTCATCTTTACGGACTTTTCCCTTCGGCCCAGATTTCGCCTTACAGAAATCCTGAATTGTTTGAGGCAGTAAAAACATCTCTGGTAGCCAGGGGTGATGAATCGACCGGCTGGTCGATGGGTTGGAAAGTAAACCTGTGGGCACGTTTACTCGACGGCGATCATGCTTACAAACTGATTACCGATCAGCTGACCCCGGTTACAGGAGCAGGCCGAAGAATGAGCGGCGGAACTTATCCGAACCTGTTTGATGCTCACCCGCCTTTCCAGATTGACGGAAACTTCGGCTGTACCTCAGGAATTGCTGAAATGCTGTTGCAAAGCCAGGATGGAGCCATTCATCTTTTGCCGGCACTTCCTTCACGCTGGAAAAACGGAAGCATCAGCGGATTGAAAGCCAGGGGTGGTTTTGGGGTGGATATTCAATGGAAAGATGGCGAAATTGAAACTGCCACCATAAAATCGGTTTTGGGCGGAAATTGCCGGTTACGTTCTAACGTTCCGTTAAAAGGAGAAGGGTTGAAAGAAGCAAAAGGGGCAAATCCCAATTCGTTTTACAGTGTTCAGGAGATAAAGAAACCTGTTATCAATTCAGACCAAAAACCCGGAAGTCCGGTATTAAAAAAGGTTTATGAATATGATGTGGTGATGAAAGCCGGAGAAACGTTGGTAATCAGTAAAAAATAGAGTAAAGCTATTTTACTTTTTTCAACAACAAACTCTTCTTTATCAGTTTATTGAATAAGGAAGAGTTTGTTTTTTTATTACCGGCAGAAAGTCTGGAAAATTTTCATACGGCAACGATGGGTTTTATCAGCATCTGCCGCGTGCACACGGACTGTTTGTAATAAAAAGTCCGAAAACAGCGCCCATAAAAACACTCTGGAAAATCTCACCCGCGGTGAATTGGCTGATGGGTTTGCCATCCGTCAGAAAGGTCAGTATCAATGCAGCCACTGCGCCAATCAGCATGTAAATCATTGTTTTCTTTCCGTGTTGCGATAAAATATTCCGCTGAAACCAGTTTCCTTCGGGTTTAATATCAAGTTGTTTGAATTGCATTGTCATTTTCAAAATTTTGCTCAAATATACAACAATCTACATATTTGGATGTAGTCAAAAGAAAATTAAACCTATCCATCACAAATTCTTTATTTTCAGGATAAAACCGACAATTGCAGTAAAAACCTTTAAAAAAACCGTTCCGTTTCCGGGCCTGCTTCCGGTAGAATTCCATTTTATGAACATGTGATTCAGTCAATTAACAGTAAATACAGTAAAAATTAAACACTCTTCATTTTTTGGGTATGTAATCTGATTTATAATACAATTTGTTTTTTGATGCCTGCCCGCAACCGGATTTCTTCTATTTTTGAGTTCTTCTTTTAAATCATGATTCTTACAAATATGAAAAACTCAATAAGTTTATTATTGCTTTTACTGACAACGACTGTGGGAATGGCGCAGAAACAGGTGCCATGCAGCGAATGGAGAATTTCGGAAACCACCCGTTTGTTCATGCCGCTTTTTGCTGAAAAACCCTCGGTTGATGGGAAAGAATTTGACAAAGCAGCACTGCTGAAAAATGTGGAAGCGGACGCTTCCGAATTGAAAAACTGGCCGGTTTTGAAGCAGGCAAATGACAGTCTGATTCACGCGGTGAATGAATCGGATGTGCTGTTACAATTAGCCGGATTTGTTAAAAGCGACCGCTGGACAAAGGCCTCACTCTCCGTTTCAACCAATGCACTGTTCGAACTTTACCTTGATGGAAATAAAATTAAAACCCAGGAAAATGTTGCAGAAAATCCGGTTAAAGCTGAATTTTCAATCGGAACCGGAGTTCACGAAATATTGCTGAAATTGCTCAGTACAAGCGATTCGCTGCGTTTTGCTGCTGAGATTACAGCCACAAACGATTCGGCAGCATTAAGCTGGAGTACAAATCCAAAACGGCTGGTTACTATTAACGACATTCTGGAGGGTGAAAATGTGACCAGCGCCAGACTTTCGGCCTCTGGAAAATACCTGCTGATACAGTTAAACGAAGTATTGTCCTGCACTGGCAAAACCCGGAATTCATTCAGAATTTATGATCTGGAGCTGAAACGTAATTTGTTTGCTCTTCGCAACGGATCATTCCGCGCCGACTGGCTTCCAAAAACTGACCGGCTGAGTTACCAGGTTAACAACGACGATTTAACAGATGTGTATGTTTATGATGTAAAAACCGGCGAAGAAAGGCTTGTTGCATCGGGGTTGAATAAGCCCGGAAATATTAACTGGTCGCCCAACGAAGATTATTTCTTGTTTTCAAAGAATGTGGAAGCCGAAAAACCGGGCGATTTAAAACGCATTTTCGGTAATGATGATCGCATCCCCAACACCCGCGATCGTTCGTATTTGTGCGTTTTCGACCTGAAAACAAAACTGGCACGTCCGCTCACTGCCGGTGCTGAATCTGCTTCGCTGCAAGATATTAAACCCGATGGTTCGCGGATTCTGTTCTCAACTTCAGACATGGATTACACGGTTGTTCCATTTTCAAAACAAACACTTTTCGAGCTTGATCTTCGAACCATGAAAACCGATACAATCTGGAAAGACAAACTTTATGGCGGAAATTGCCGGTATTCTCCCGATGGTAACCAGCTACTGGTTTCGGGAGGACCAGAAACCTTTGGTTCATTGGGTGTGAATGTGAGCGACGACCGGATTCCAAACAGTTACGACAGACAGCTTTTCCTGTTCGATTTGAAAACCAGAA
Source organism: Draconibacterium sp. (assembly GCA_036735485.1). Classification (GTDB taxonomy): domain Bacteria; phylum Bacteroidota; class Bacteroidia; order Bacteroidales; family Prolixibacteraceae; genus Draconibacterium. The sequence goes on from DAINOH010000057.1 coordinate 8,301, forward strand.
ACGCAGAGGCTCTGACCCGCGATTTTGACCCGGCTGTGGAGAATGCCGAATGGAGGAAAGATGGATTTGTTTACCTGACAGCCGTTGAACGTGATTTTGTCAATTTATATCGTCTTGATTTAAAAAAGAGGACGTTTACCAAAATTGATGTTCCGGTTGAAGTGATTACCACGGTGGATTATGCAGCCAATAAATCAACCGCTGTATTTCAGGGAAGCAGTACCAACACTCCGCCAAAATTGTACACGCTGGATCTGATAACCGGTAAATCAGAGTTATTGCTGGCAACAAAAGAGAAACAGTTTGAAGATTTGGAATTCGGCCAGTTGGAAGAGTGGAATTTTGTCAATAAATCGGGGACCACCATTTATGGCTTGGTTTATTATCCGGTTGGTTACAATCCTTCAGAAAAATACCCGGTAATTGTGAATTATTATGGCGGAACTACGCCCACAAACCGGGCTTTTGGCGGACGGTATCCTAAAAATATCTGGGCTGCTGAAGGCTATATTGTATATGTTTTGCAACCCAGCGGGGCAACCGGGTTTGGACAGGATTTTTCAGCCTTGCACGTAAACGGATGGGGACGCGAAGCAATTGACGATATAATTGAAGGAACCAAAAAATTCCTGGCTGACCATCCTTCAGCCGATGCCGAAAATGTGGGTTGCATTGGCGCTTCGTACGGCGGTTTTACAACCATGATGCTGCAAACCCGCACCGATATTTTTAAAACAGCCATTTCTCATGCCGGAATCAGCGATATCAGCAGTTATTGGGGCGAAGGATACTGGGGCTATTCCTACAGTTCGGGTGCAACCAAAAACAGCTATCCCTGGAACCGCCGTGATATTTATGTCGAAAACAGCCCTCTTTTTCATGCCGACAAGTTTCAGAATTCAATTTTGTTACTGCATGGAACAGCCGATACAAACGTACCGGTTGGCGAGAGCCTGCAATTTTATGCTGCCCTGAAAATCCTTGGGAAAGATGTTGAAATGGTTTTGGTTGACGGAGAAAACCACCATATTCTCGATTACAGCAAAAGAATTAAATGGCACAATACCATTATGGCCTGGTTTGATAAAAAACTGAAAAACCAGCCGGAACACTGGATCGATATGTATCCCGACAAGAACCTTTAATCAAACAAACGAGGCAGTTTGAATCAGGCTGCCTCGTTTGTTAATACAGATTGCTTTTTATACCTGCAATGATTTCAGAATATCACGTGCAATCAAAACCCCGTTTACCGAAGCCTGCATCAGTCCACGCGTGATTCCGGCGCCATCGCCGCCCACATAAAGATTCCGGATATTATCAGCCTGAAAAGCTTTGTTGACCTTTATTTTGTTGGAATAGAATTTTACCTCAACTCCATACAAAAGTGTTTCGTCGCTGGCGAGGCCAGGGCTTACCTTATCAAGCGCCTGAATCATTTCAATAATATCGGTCATAATCCGGTAAGGCAAAACAAGGCTCAGATCGCCGGGAACCGCATCTTTTAAAGTCGGAATAATATTATTTCTGAACAATCTTTCGGGCGTTGTTCGTCTTCCACGAATTAAATCGCCAAAACGTTGCACCAGAATATTGTGTTGTGTCAGCATATTGGCCATATCGGCCACATGTTTTCCGAATTCGATAGGTGCATTGAATGGCTCTGTAAATTTTTGTGATACCAGCAGCGCAAAATTGGTATTATTGCTTTTCAGGTCTTTGTAGCTGTGGCCGTTTACCACCGCCAGGTTGTTGTCGTAATATTCCGACGAAACAAAACCACCCGGATTGGAGCAGAAAGTGCGCACTTTATCGTCAAAAGTTTTGGTGTAATGCACCAGTTTTGCCTCGTAAAAATTCTCATTGATTTCCTGCATGATTTCGTTGCGGCATTCCACCCTCACACCAATATCCACCACACCTACTTCGGTGTTGATGTTGTGTGTTTCGCACTTTTTCAGCAGCCAGTCGGAGCCTTCGCGGCCAACGGTAACCACCACTTTTTTGGCAGCAAATTGCGCATCGTTTACCACAACTCCGGTAATCGTACCATCATCGAAAATAAAGTCGGTAACCGGTTTCCGGAAAAGTATTTCAACACCTTTTGAACTGATAAAATCGAACAGCGATTTGTACAACGACTGTGTTTTTTCGGTCCCCAGATGCCGCACCGGACAGTGCACCAAACGCAGGTTTGCCTCGATTGATTTTTTCTGAATCTCGCGCATGGCAGGCGAAATCTCGGCACCGTGAACTTTCGGGTCGCCGCCGAATTCAAGATAAATTTCGTCGGTGTAAGTTATCATTTCGCTGGCCGCTTCCACCCCGATATAATCTGAAATAGTGCCCCCAACCTCGTGTGAAAGCGACAGTTTTCCATCGGAAAAAGCGCCGGCACCCGCCCAGCCGGTTGTAATATTGCAGGGTTTGCAGTGAACACAAATGCCGCCGTTTGTATGTTTCGGACATTTGCGTTTGTAAATTCCGTTGCCTTTTTCGAGCATCAGAATTTTCAGTTCTGGCCTGTTTTTAATCAGTTCGAAAGCAGTAAAAATGCCGGCAGGACCGGCACCCACAATAATTACATCGTAAAGGTTGTTCATGTTGAAAATGATTTGGTTACCCAAAGTACAAATGTACTATTTTCAGGCAGATAAAACAGGTTAAAACTGCAATGACAGTTGTTCGTTAAGTAATCTGAACGACTTCCGGTGAAACTCAGAAATCCCATGATGTGCAATAGCTGCGCGATGTTCGGCAGTGGGATAACCTTTGTTCGATTTCCAGTTGTAACCCGGAAATTTTTTATCCAGGCTATTCATAAAATCATCCCGATAAGTTTTTGCCAACACCGAAGCGGCAGCAATAGAGAGAAAACGGCCATCGCCTTTTATCATGCAGGTAAACGGAATATCGGTTTGTGGCCTGAAACGGTTCCCGTCAATCAGCAGATGTTCCGGTCTGATTTTCAGTTTAGCCACAGCCCTGTTCATTGCCAGAAACGAAGCATTCAGAATGTTTATTTCATCAATTTCATTATTCGATACGGCTTCAACAGCCCAGGCCAGTGCTTCTTTTTCAATTACCGGGCGAAGTTCGTACCGCTGTTTTTCTGATAGCTGTTTAGAGTCGTTCAGGATTTCATTTTCAAAATCGGGGGGAAGAATTACAGCAGCAGCAAAAACCGGCCCTGCCAGACAACCGCGGCCAGCTTCGTCGCACCCGGCTTCCAAAATATTCTCTTTATAAAACGAAAGTAATTTCGACATTCCTCTTTCCTAATTTTAGCATTCATGCATTATTCACTGCAAAGTCCGGTTAATGCTTTTCCAGAGCAGTCCGGCGGTCTCGTCCCAACTGAATCGTTTTCTCTGTTCGAATCCTTTTTCAATCAGTGATTGCCGCAGTTTGTCATCGTATGCCAATTGTATCATCGCTTCGGTAATCTGCCCTGTTTTCATGGGGTCGGCATACAAAACTGCATTTCCGCCAACCTCCGGGAGCGAAGTGGTGTTTGAACAAATTACCGGTACACCGGCGCTCATGGCTTCCACCACCGGAATTCCAAAACCTTCGAAAAACGGAACAAAGGTCAAACCGAAAGCGGCCCCGAAAATATCGCGTAATTCTTCAGTGGAAACCCGGCCTGTAAAAACCACATCATTTTTAAACCTCAGGTTATCAAAAGTTTCAAAAATATCGCCGGTTTTGTGCATTTCGCCACCCACAATCACCAGTTTTATTTTATGATTGGTTTCAAACTTGAAAGCATCGAAAGCCTTTAGCAACCCGCTTATATTTTTACGCGGATGAAGTGCCCCCACAAAAAGAAAATATTCTTCTCCACCAGTATATTTTTCCCTGATTTTTATTTTATCGGATTCAGGAATCGGTCGATAAATCTCGTTCACCCCATCATAAACCACATCAATTTTATCGTAATCGATTTTGTATGAACGAACGATATCTTCCTTTGAGTAAAATGAAACAGTGGCAATGCGTTTGGCTTTCTGAGCGAATTTCGGGAAAAAGAAATTGTAATAATGTCCCATTAACCAGGGAAGATCTTCGGGACGGTGCAGAAAATTAATATCATGAATTACCGCTAATTGCGGCACTTTTGTACGTAATGACAAATAGCCGTCGGGTGACACAAAAATATCAGCCTTGTATTTTTTTAAAATTCCCGGAATCCTGAAATCAAACCAGAGATAAAACAAAAACGGATGCCGGGCCGGTGGTCCCACCACTACCGGAGTAACATTTCCGGCAAAAATAAACTCAGGATTATAGGGCCTGTCGAAAATAAAGATGAATTCATGTTCCGGGTTGTCACGTGTTATACGCTGAAGTGTTTCGAAAGTAAACCATCCGATGCCTTCGAGTTTTCCACTCAGCAACAATCTTGTATTTACGGCAATCCTCATAAGCAAGGTGTAAAATAGAAATTATTTCTGATATCTTTGCCTGTCAAAGTTAGAAGTTAATGAAGACTTTCAGCAAAAACATACTTCAAAAAACAAAAAGGCAACTTACCGGTTTTTCTGATCTTATCTTTAAATTTTCACAATTGCATTTTAAAGAACCCAGAAAAAAAAGTACCTGTATTTTAAATAAGCCTGAGTATTTTTCGTTAATAAAACAGGCAGCGATGAGGGTGTACCTGTTAAACGGTATTAAGTACCATTACTCTTATGTTTCCGGAAACTAACTAATTAACTGAAAGCTTTGAAACGCAAGTTTATAACAAATCTTATATTATTACTTTCCCTGAACCTGCTTATCAAACCTTTCTGGATTCTTGGAATCGACCGTAATGTTCAAAACCTGCTGGGAGACCACACTTACGGAATGTATTTTGCCCTGTTTAATTTCTCTCTTTTGCTGAATATATTGCTGGATGTAGGTATTACCAACTTTAATAACCGGAATATTGCCCAGCACAATTTCCTTCTAAAAAAACACTTTTCAAACATTGTTGTACTGAAATTTCTTCTGGCAATTATTTATACTGTTTTCACGCTTGTGCTGGCTGCGGTTATGGGTTACAGCAAAGTACAGTTTCACCTGCTTTTCTTTTTGATTTTCAACCAGTTTCTTATATCATTCACCTTATATCTGCGGTCCAACATCAGTGCTTTGCATCTTTTTAAAACCGACAGTATTATTTCTGTTCTCGATCGCAGCCTGATGATTGCAATCTGCAGTATTCTGCTGTTTTCTGCACGTTTCAAGGTTCATTTTACCATCGAATTGTTTGTTTATGCTCAAACTGCCGCTTATCTGATTACGACCATTGTAACTTTTCTGATTGTCCTGAAAAAATCGGGAAGTATTTCGATCCGTTTTAACCCGAAATTTTACACCGTTTTTCTCAGGAAATCCTACCCCTATGCATTGCTTGTTTTGCTGATGTCGTTTTACAACCGGATTGATGCAGTGATGTTAGAACGGCTTTTACCGGGTGAAATAGGTAAAGAGCAGGCAGGAATTTATGCCCAGGCATTCAGGCTGCTTGACGCTGTTTCGATGTTTGGCGTGTTGGTTGCCGGTTTGTTGTTGCCGATTTTTGCAAAAATGATCAAACAAAAAGATCATGTAGGGCAAATGGTCAGGTTGTCGTTTACTTTGTTGATGATTCCGGCTATTGTTATTGCTTTGTCAAGCATTTTTTACGATGTCGAAATCATGGAAGCGCTTTACCATTCAAACACAGCTCATTCATCCGAATTATTGGGAATTTTAATGACAGGTTTCCTCGGAATCGCCATGTCGTACATTTACGGAACATTGCTTACAGCCAACGGAAGTATCCGGCAACTCAACATCATGGCTTTTGCCGGAATGGTTTTGAATGTGGTTCTTAACCTGATTCTGATCCCGCAATTCCAGGCATTTGGTTCGGCCTATTCCAGCCTTGCCACTCAACTTTTTGCAGGAATTACGCAGGCATTTATCGCCATGACTATTTTTAAACTTAAACCTGATTTCCGGTTTATTTTCAGACTTTTATTGTTTGCAATTGGCGTCACTGTTCTTGCTTATGTTTCGAAAATGTTCACAAACTGGGTTTTGGGTTATTTCTTTCTGCTTTTTTTATCGGTTCCGGTGGCATTCTTACTGCGACTTATTAATTTTAAGGATATTATCAAAATTATCATGTCGAGGTGAAGCATGCAAATCCATCCATTGAAGATCTGAAAAATTCTGAAAGATTTGAACTGATCGGCCGGATTAATCATCAGCAAATTAAAGAGTTTGTTGTTGAACAACTTACCTCCGACGGTAATATAATCAGGTATTACATGTACTACCAGGTTGCCATGATTGCAGTTGGTACATTTTTCCTAGTCAGGTCGGTTATTCTGGCATTTAAATACACAGCAACTGAACTTATTTACACTGCTGCTGCACTTGTTTTCAGTTTAACGGTTTTGGTTGTTATTCACGAATTAATTCATGGGCTGGCCTTAAAACTTGCTGGCGCTCCAAAAGTCTCATTTGGCGGCTACCTCCGGAAATTTATTTTTTATGCCGAAGCCGACCGTTTTGTTATCAATCGCCGTCAATTTGCTTTTATTGCGCTGGCTCCGTTAGTACTGGTAAAGCTGATAACTCTGGCCGGAATCATAGTATTTTTTCATCACCCGGTTTTTTATTTCCTGATTTTTGTGATGAGTGCCCACAGTCTTTTTTGCGCCGGCGACATCGGCCTGCTTTCGCTGTTTTACAAATACCGGGATGGAGAAGTTTTTAATTACGATTCCAAGGCAGAAAAAACAAGTTACTATTTCAAAAAAATCAGTTCAGATATTCTGTAAATAATTATTTATAAATGTTTTCAGCGAACAAACCCTGGTATTTTCTTTTATTAGAAAATCATCTGATGAAGGTGTCAATACAAAATTTACCGGGGAATTCAAATCTTCCATGGCCTGCAGATTTCCGCGGCTGAGTTGCGGCGAATTTGAATATTTAATTTCAGCAGTTGCAACTACAGTCAAACCTTTGGCAAACACAAGGTCAACTTCGGCACCGTGGTGAGTTCGATAAAACATGATTTCAATCCGGTTGCTCTTTAATGCATTTATCTGGTTGATTACAAAAGCCTCCCATGAACTTCCGACGATTGGGTTTCCTGACAGTTCAACAAGATTTGATACACCTATCAAATGGTGAAGAATGCCTGTGTCAGTGAGATAAACTTTGGGCGTTTTCACAATCCTTTTGGAAATGTTCCATGAGAATGGCTGCAAGCTTTTCAGCAGAAACGCTTCTTCCAGAAAATCGACATACTTTTTTAATGTTGGAGATGTTACACCCAACGAATTACCCAGCGCCGACGCATTAAATAATTGTCCATTTAAATGTGCCATCATTCTCCACAAATTACCGATAATTTTCGGCGAAGCATTTAATCCCAGTTGAATCAGGTCACGGTTTAGATACGTACTGATGAAGTTCTCCATCCAACTGTGCGACAAGTCACTATTTTGAGCAAACAGGGCCAACGGGAAACCTCCTCTTATCCAAAGGTCGTTTTGCGATACTGAATCTGGAATTTCTGTCAGCCCGATTGGGTGAAGCTGGTGATAGGAAATACGTCCGGCCAGCGATTCAGAGGAGTGGCGAATAAGTTCCGGCGAAGCCGAACCCAAAAGCAAAAACCGTCCCGGAATCCTGTTCTGGTCAACCAAAGCACGCAATATTGGATACAATTCCTTTTTATGCTGAACTTCATCGATTACAACCAGATAATCTGAATGTTGCGATAAAAACAGTTCTGCATCATTTAATTTAAACAAATCTGATGGTGATTCAAGATCGAGATAAATGGATGGTTTTTGAATTTCAGCCATAATTTGTTTGGCCAGTGTGGTTTTTCCAACCTGCCGGGGACCGATAATGGATACAACAGGAAAGAAATCCATCGATCGCAATAATTCATTTATCAATACTCTCTTAATCATATATTTAAACCCGTGTCGCGTGGAAATATTTTAAATTTTCACGGTAAATATAAATAAATATCCGTGAATATTTAAATTTTGATTTTAAATTTTCACGGATAAAAGTCTACAAGAAATAAGATATTTCTGAAACAGAAATCTATTTCGCTATTTTTTCAATGGCAATTTGAATTCTTGTAATGGTTTCTTCTTTGCCCAGAATTTCGCAGATTTTGAACAAATCGGGGCCCACATTTCCACCAACCAGACAAAGTCGCAGCGGATTCATAATGGCGCCAAAATTCCAGCCTTTTTCATTCATGAAATTTGAGAAAGCTTCTTTAATCAACGCTTGTTCCCAGTTTTCTACTCTTCTAAACACGGTGCTGATTTCAGTCAGTTGAGCTGCTGTTTCGGGAAGCCAGCGCTTTTCGATGGTTTTGGCATCGTAACTTTCAGGAACCACAAAAAAATAGTAGCTCTGCTCCCACAATTCGGAAACAAAACCGCAACGCTCTTTGATTTCAGCAATCACTTTTTCAATTTTCTCATCGCCGGCGTTAACTCCTTTTTGCTCAAGAACAGGTTTGAATAACCCTGCAAGTTCCTCAACACTCTTTTGCTGAAAATAGTGACGATTGAACCATTTTGCTTTTTCGGGGTCGAACCTTGAGCCCGATTTTACCACCCTTTCGAGGCTAAAAATCTGCGCCAGTTCTTGGGTTGAAAATATTTCCTGTTCGGTTCCCGGATTCCAGCCCAGCAACGCCAGCAGGTTAATAAAAGCTTCAGGGAAATATCCATCTTCACGGTATCCATGAAAAGTTTCACCCGAAGCCGGGTCGTTCCACAAAAGCGGAAAAACCGGGAATCCCATTTTGTCCCCATCGCGTTTACTGAGTTTTCCTTTGCCAACGGGTTTCAGAATCAGTGGCAAATGCGCGAACCGCGGGCGGATATCCCAGCCCAGCGCACGGTACAGCAAAACATGCAACGGCATCGACGACAACCACTCTTCGCCGCGGATAACGTGTGTGATTTCCATCAAATGGTCGTCAACTACGTTGGCCAGATGGTACGTTGGCATTCCATCCCATTTGTAAATCACCTTGTCGTCGAGTACCGACGTATTAAAAGTTACTTCGCCGCGAATAATATCGTTTTCTGTAACATCCGTATTTTCAGGCATTTTAAAACGAACCACAAAATGTTCGCCAGCATTCAGTTTTGCTTTAACTTCTTCTTTCGATAAAGTAAGCGAGTTGCAAAGTGCGCCACGGGTCTGTATTCCATACGAAAAAACCTCGCCTTTCTGTTCGGCCTCCAGCCGCAGTTTTTCAAGTTCTTCGGGAGTATCAAAAGCATAGTAGGCCCACCCCGATTCGAGCAACTGGTCAGCGTATTGTTTATACAGAGACTTGCGTTCGCTCTGGCGGTACGGGCCATAATTTCCGCCCACACCCGGACCTTCGTCGAAATGCAAACCACACCATTTCAGGCTTTCGATAATGTACTCTTCAGCGCCCGGAACAAAACGGTTTTGGTCGGTGTCTTCTATACGCAAAAGAAAATCACCGCCATGTTTTTTGGCAAACAGGTAATTAAACAAAGCTGTACGAACACCGCCCATATGTAGCGGCCCCGTTGGACTTGGCGCAAAACGCACCCTTACTCTTGAATGGCTCATTGATATAAAATTAAAATCGGTGCAAAGATAAAACAATGCATGAATGAGTGAATGTATGAATCCGAGAATGAGAGGAAAGTGTTATTACTGAAATTTTCCTTCAACATTTCTGCCTTTTATCACCAATTTTAAACTGTCGAATTACTTATTTTGCACCGATTCTGATATTCAGAAATTCTAATCTTCTAATATTTCAGAGATGTACGGAAAGATTAAACAAGACTTGCAAAATACGCTCGAAGAACTGAAACAGCAAGGTTTGTACAAAACCGAAAGAATCATTACTTCGTCGCAAAGTTCGAAGATTACAGTGGGAAATGGTAACGAAGTGCTGAACTTTTGCGCCAATAATTACCTCGGGCTGGCCAACCATCCGGAAGTAATCAAAGCAGCTCAGGAAATCATGAATGACTGGGGTTTTGGTCTTTCGTCGGTGCGTTTTATCTGTGGTACGCAGCAGATTCACAAAGACCTTGAGCAAAAAGTTTCTGAGTTTCTGGGAACCGAAGATACCATTTTGTATTGCGCGGCTTTTGATGCCAACGGCGGAGTATTCGAACCGCTGCTGGGCGAAGATTCGGCAATTATATCCGATGAACTGAACCATGCTTCCATCATCGACGGAGTGCGGCTTTGTAAAGCAGAACGCTTCAGGTACAAACACGCCAACATGGAAGAGTTGGAACAATGTCTGAAAGATTCACAGCACCTGAAATACAGAATAGTTGTAACTGATGGCGTTTTTTCAATGGACGGTGATATTGCCCCGCTGCCACAAATTGTTGAACTGGCTGAAAAATACGATGCCCTGGTGATGGTTGACGATTCGCACGCCACCGGATATATTGGCAAAACAGGTCGCGGAACCGCCGAATATTATGGATTGATGGGAAAAATCGACATTATCACCACCACTTTCGGAAAAGCAATGGGTGGCGGAAATGGAGGTTGTACCTCGGGTCGGAAAGAAATTATTGAAATGTTGCGCCAGCGCTCGCGTCCTTATTTATTTTCGAATACACTGGCACCCGCCACTGTGGGAGCCACCCTGAAAGTGATTGATATGCTCTCATCAGGAAATGAACTTCCGGCAAAAACAATGGCAAACGCCGTGCATTTCCGCACCAAAATGGAATCCGCCGGATTCGACCTCGTGAAAGGAAATACGGCCATTGTTCCGGTAATGATTTATGATGCGCCGATGGCCGTAAAATTCGCCGACGAGTTGCTGAAAGAAGGCGTTTATGTAATTGGTTTTGTTTTCCCGGTAGTGCCAAAAGGAAAAGCCCGCATCAGGGTGCAACTTTCGGCAGCGCACACCCCCGAACAAATTGATAAAGCTGTTGAGGCATTTATCAGGGTGGGGAAAAATCTTGGACTAATCAAATCTTAATACTTGTACAGACAAAAAATGAGAAACCCGGAATTGCTTCCGGGTTTCTTTATTTAACACCTTGTATCGAAATCGTTGAAATATCGCTTCCCAGCTTGTCGGTAGCCTTTTTAAACTGTGCTGCAGTAATGGCTTCAACAGTAACAGAAATTGAGGCTCCCTTTTTGGCGGCTTCAAACTGTGCCATCAATATCTGCAGTTTGTCTTCCTTGTGTCTTTCCCTGAAAACCGCCTGCACGGTTTCTTTGTTCATTTTTTTCAGTCCACTCAGTCGTACCGCAAAATAACCTTCCAGGCCCTGGTAATAATAGATTCGTTTTTTGCCATTGTAAGTCACCTTGGTAAGCGTTGTATGTTTTGAATTGTCTTTCATGTATTTTCCCTCCTGCTGCGGAAATTCAACCAGCAACTGGTAATATCCCGGATCAAGAAATCCAAATACTGCCGACCCGGTTTCCCCGGTTAACTGATATGCAATCAAAGCAGTACCTGTCCCGTTTTCCAGACTCAGCCTGGCTTTTGATGCTGGTTTTGCTGATGTTACCGAATAACAAAACAGCATAATTATAAAAAGTGTGATTTTCATTGTGTTTCTGTTTTCTGTAAAATTTAATCTCAATAATCAGCTTTTTCGATAAACTAAGAACGGGAAATACTGCCATTTAGTTTAAAATAGCAGCAGGCTAAAAATCCTGCTGCCGTTATTTTTTAAAACGCACTATCCAATGTTCTGAGTGTAAGAACTTCTTTCAGCTTTTCTTCCGATAATTCAGACTGAAGATGTATTGTAACAGATTCTGCAGGCAACAAATCGAAATAATTATCCGAGAAAAATCCCTCCTCATCACCAATCTGCAAATACACATTTTTGGCCAGTTTGTCGGTTTTTACAATGATATCGAAACCGCCGGCAGCACCTGCAATTTCATACGAAACCTGTGGTTTTTCAATTTTCAGTTCTTTATAAGGTTTGAAGAAAATGCTGTTTTTCGAAATCACATTTTCATTTTCCAACAGTTCACAAACCAAAACAACCTGATCAGCCAGATTACCGGTTTCAGCAAGAAATGCTGTTTTATTTACTTCAAAGAAATTGGTGTTTGTATTAGCCGGAACCGTAATTGGTGAGTTCTTTTCCCAAATAACTTTCCCGTTAAAATCAATAAGTTTCAGTTTCAGTTCAGCATTAATCGGTTCCAATTTATCGTTAATCACATCCACTTTCAGTGTGTCGCCCTGCGTAAACGGGCTTACCAAAACGGGTTCAAAACCCTTTTTCACGTAGTATTGCAGCGCTTTCCATTTCTGATAGTAATCAGTCGAACTCCACGAAGCCACCGGCCAGCAATCGTTAATCTGCCAGTACAAACTACCCATACAGAAAGGCATTGCACGACGGTGTCCTTCCAATCCAAATTTGATTCCTTCGGCCTGCAAAACATGGTTGACATACAAAAACGACTCAAAATCCTTTGGTTTGTTGTACTCCTGCAACATGTAAAATTCGATGGTTCCGTTGCCAATTGACGAGCGCTGGTGCGATTTCATCACTTCCGAGAAAATATCGTAATCTTCGGGCAACGCATATTTGCGAACCGTGGCAATTTCGGGAAACGACTGAAAACCATACTCACTCATAAAACGTGGCAGGTGTGTGGCGTAAGTCTGAAAAGGAGCTTTTCCCCACCAAACCATCCAGTAATGTTCGTCGCCGTTTTTCAGATCGGCCGGAATTCCGGGGCCCGATGACGGGCTTGAGCTCCAGTAACTCCGTTGCGGGTCATATTCTGCCACCACATCGGGTAAAACTTTGTGGAAAATATCTTCGTAAGCTTTCCAGATTTTGGCGGCATTTTCGGGGTTTTTCTCCATCTCGGCTTTCTCCCAGCCCCACCCTTTCCAGGCAGCTAAAATCTCGTTATTACCGCACCACAAACCCATGCTTGGGTGGTTCCGCAAACGTTTTACATTGTCGATGGCTTCCTGTTTCACGTTATCAAGAAAAGCATCGTCTCCCGGAAACATGGCGCAGGCAAACATAAAGTCCTGCCACACCAGAATTCCGGCTTCGTCGCATAAATCATAAAAAATGTCGTCTTCGTAAACACCTCCGCCCCATACGCGCAACATGTTATTGTTCGATAATTTTGCTGTTTCAACAACTTTGCGGTAATTTTCTTCGGTTACGCGCGGCAGAAAAACATCATTCGGAATATAATTGGCGCCTTTCATAAACACCGGGTGGCCATTCAGTTTGAAATAAAATGAAGTGCCATCGGCATCTTTTTCGCGCACGAGTTCGAGTGTACGAATCCCGATTCTTTCGGTTTTGGAATCAACTCCACCGCCCACGTTGATTTCGCCGGTGATGTTGTACAGGTTAGGTTCGCCCAAACCGTTTGTCCACCACAATTGCGGATTGAGTATTTCAAAATCGATACTGTATTTTTCAACGCCTTTTTTTAGTTCTATTTTTTTGTTAGCTAACATTTTCCCGTCATTTAAAACGGCAATATGAGCAGTACCTTCAGTTAATCCGTTTACCTCGAAAACAGCAGTGAGTGTAGCCTTTTCATCGGCTACCGAATTCTGAACAATCTGCAGGTTTTCGATTTTTGCCCTGTCCCAGGCTTTCAAAGTCACCGGCCGCCAGATTCCGCTGGTAACAAGACGCGGACCCCAGTCCCAGCCAAAATGATAACCGGCTTTGCGGGTGTAAACGCTCACTTTTTTGTTGCCTTCCACCTGCCCGATTGCAGCCAGATCATTATCCGAAACCGGAATTTCAAAACCCTGTGCATCGTATTTTTTAATGCCTTCGTTGATTGGCGATCGCAAAACAATATGCAATTCATTGTCTCCTCCCTTCAGGTATTTTTTCACGTCGGCTTTCCAGGTACGGAACATGTTGTCGGCATTCAGCACCACATTTCCGTTTACCGAAACTTCGGCGTAAGTATCCAGACCTTCAAATTCAAGTTCTGCAACCTCTCTTCTCAGGATTTCGCCATCAACAAAAAAAGTGGTTTTGTACTCCCAGTCAGTTTTATCAATCCACTGCACATCGCGTTCATTGAGGCGGTAAAACGGGTCTTCAATTTTTCCGTTGTCCATCAGGTCGGTGTGAATTGTGCCCGGTACTTTAGCAGGCAACCATTCATTTTTTCCGGACTGACTGAATTGCCAGTTCTCATTAATTTCCTTTTTTATCATGAGTTCAGGACCGCTTTCGCCGCAACCCCAGGTTAAAAAACCAGCCAACATTGAAAGAATAATGCTTTTCTTCATTTTCGAGTTTAAGTTGATATAATAATTGAAACAATAACGTCAAAATTAGAAATTTATGCATTAATGCTGAATATTTTCGGGGATTCATCGGGCCAAAAATCAAACCGGGGAAAATCAGTTACAAATTTTCCCCGGTTAATTATGCCTCATTTTTCCGTGTAGAAAGATTAAACGGAAGATACAAAGGGCAGAAACTAAACAATCCGGTTGCGATCGGCACAATACCAATCAAACCCCACCAACTGTCGTACATAACACCCGCAATAGCAATCACAAGACCCAGAATAATTCTGATTAACCGGTCAACTGAACCCACATTACATTTCATATAATTTTGTTTTAAGTTACTACTGAACAGGTAAACAATATCTTTGAAAAATAGTTTCAGAATTCTGATTCAAGAATACGGCAGGAGGTTTTAATAAAGGCAGGACAGTGTGTTTCAAAAACTCCGGCTTTGCCTGCCGCAGCCGAACCTTCGGGCGTTGAAATATCAAAACCTATCAGTTGTTTGCAAATCAGGCTTCCGTGGGTCTCTTTAAATTTTTCATTGAATTGGCGGATCATCATTTTTGTATTGACTTTTTTATCGGGATCAGGAGTTGAATGTCCGTGTTTCATGCCAATTACCATGTATGCGCCCGTCACTGCGCCGCAGGTTTCGGCGCAATTCATTCCGCTGCCAAAACCGCTCGCAATTTTCAGCGCTGTTTTTTCATCGATACCTAAATCCGGTGCAAAAAGACTGAATATAGTTTGCGCACAATTGAATTTTGAAAACAGTTCGTCAACAAGCAGTGATTTTGATTTCATTGTTAAGGTTTTCTATTTTATTCCAGGAAAGGGTTAACAATTTTTAATTTGCTATCAATAATCTGATTATGCTGCATATCCTCTGAATATATTACTTCACAATTGTTAATCAATGCTGAAGCAAGCATCATACTATCCCAGAAACTATATTTGTATGTATTTAGAAGATACAATGCTTTCTCCAGAACACTTACGTTTAAATCACGAATTAGAAAATTATTTCTAAAAAACTGAATTATTTCACTCAGTTCAAATAACGAATAGTTAAATTTTTTCTGAAGAATAAAAACTGTTTCATTAATGGTTTGAATACTGACTGCCTGACAATCTGATAAAATTGACTTCGCTATCCTCTTTTTAACTTCATTCTGACTTCCAAAAGCATAAATCAGGATATTGCTATCAACAGTAAATTCAACGTTCATAGATCTCATCCCGGTTGAATTTAAAATTGCTCAGATCAAGATTGTATTTATCAAAGAAGGCCTGTATTCTTTTTTTTCTTGATTCTGAATCTACTTCATTCTTATGTCCATATCTTTCAACCAGAAACTGATAAAAATCCTTCAGCTCTTCCTGCGCTTTTTGCGGTAGTAACGATAAATCAAACATCTCCTTTGTTTTTTTATTTACCCAAATTTACAATTATTTGAAATATAAACACTTTAACATCATTCAAATTAAAAACCCGGAGCCAAAACCCCGGGTTTCACTATTACATTTGAATTGTTTTTCTTTTTGTTTCTCCCCTGCAGAAGATCAATGGGACTTTCTATTCTCCCCTTACCGCTGCAATACCCGGAAGGACTTTGCCTTCCAAAGTTTCGAGCATGGCGCCACCGGCAGTTGAGATGTACGAAACACCATCGGCAATGCCAAATTTGTTCACCGCTGCCACTGAGTCGCCACCGCCTACCAGCGAGAAAGCGCCTTTTTGGGTTGCAGTTACAATAGCAGCACCCACAGCTTTTGTACCCACTGCAAATTTTTCCATTTCGAAAACTCCTACCGGACCGTTCCACAGAATGGTTCCAGAATTTTCGATTACTTCCTTGAATTTGGCAATACTTTCAGGACCGGCATCCAAACCCATCCATCCTTCAGGAATGGCATTGGCCGGTACCACCTGTGTGTTGGCTTCTTCGCTAAAAGCGTCGGCAGCCACAACATCGGTTGCCATTACCAGGTTAACGCCTTTTTCTTTGGCAATTTTCTGAATGTTCAATGCCATTTCCAGGAAATCGTCTTCCACCAGCGAGTTACCAATGTTACCGCCGTTGGCTTTTACAAACGTAAAAGTCATACCGCCGCCCAAAATCAGGTTGTCAACCTTGCTCAGCATGTTTTCGATGATGGTGATTTTGGTCGAAACCTTGGCTCCACCCATAATCGCCGTCATCGGGCGAACCGGTTTTGACACCACTTTGTCAAGACTTTCCACTTCGCTTTCTACCAGGTAACCAAACATTTTGTCGTTCGGGAAGAATTTTGCCATTACGGCAGTTGAGGCGTGTGCACGGTGTGCAGTTCCGAAAGCATCGTTCACCCAGCAGTCGCCCAGTTTTGCCAGTTCACCAGCAAAAGCTTCGTCGCCTTTTTCTTCTTCCTTGTGGAAGCGAAGGTTTTCGAGCAACAACACTTCACCCGGTTTCAGGTCGGCAGCCATTGCCTGAACTTCGGCACCAATACAATCGGGAGCCAGTTTTACTTCCTGCCCCAGCAATTTGCTGAAATGGCCTACCAGGTGGCACATCGAATATTTTGGATTCGGGCCATCTTTCGGGCGGCCAAAATGTGACATGATGATGGGTGAACCACCATCAGCAATAATTTTTTTGATGGTTGGAATTGCTGCAACAATGCGTGTGTCGTCGGTTATTTCGAAATTTTCGTTGAGTGGCACGTTGAAATCAACGCGGATCAAGGCTTTTTTTCCTTTAAAATTGTAAGTGCTAATCGTTTGCATACTATTCTATTTATTTGGTTTTCAGAAAATCAACCAAAGATAAAAAATTAATTTTTGCGAAACAGTGCCCAAATTTCACCTTAAAAGAATTTAATGTTCAGGTAACTTGATAAAGATCCGGGTTGCAGGTTTCGGGTTGACAGAAATTCCCGATCAGGATTTCAAATTACAAAGCTCAAATTACAAAATCCAAATCACAATCAATTTCTATCAATCTCATTCTTTCCCATCCAGAATCCAAATCTCCAACAATCACAATTCCATCAACCAGAATCCAGTATCCAAAATCAAAATTCCTCTTTTTTTTTAGTTATCGGGAGCTTGTAAATTCAGTTTTTAAAACGCTATTTTTGGCGTCATGTTTTTCAGAGATGTAATAGGACAGGAAGGTATTAAAAGGCGGTTGATTCAATCGGTTCATGATGAGCGTGTCAGTCATGCACTCTTGTTTGCGGGGCCTTCGGGAACAGGGAAGCTGGCGATGGCGATTGCTTATGCACAATTCATTTCATGCAGTAATCGTTCTGCCACAGATTCTTGTGGCGTTTGCCCATCGTGCCATAAATACAACAAATTGGCTCACCCCGACCTGCATTTTGTTTTTCCGATTTATAATTCTTCCAAAAACAGCAAACCCATCAGCGATGATTTTATTACTGAGTGGCGGGAAAAGGTTTTGACGAGCCCGTATTTTTCATTCAGCGACTGGCTCGATTTTATTGAAGCCGGAAATGCCCAGGGAATGATTTACGAACGTGAAAGCGATGTGGTTTACCGGAAGCTGAACCTGAAATCGTTTGAGGCTGAGTATAAAACCATGATCATCTGGTTACCTGAAAAAATGAACAACCAATGTGCGAACAAACTCCTGAAAATCATTGAAGAACCACCGAGTAAAACACTTTTTATACTGATCACAGAAGACGAAGAAGCTGTGATTGGCACCATTCGATCAAGAACGCAGCCGGTAAAATTTCCATTTATCGACGATGAATCGATGCGGCTGGCACTTCAATCGCTTGAAGATGCCGACCCGTCACAAATCAGTGATGCAATCAGGCTTGCAGGGGGAAATTTTATCAAAGCCCGGGAATATGTTATTCCCAATGAAGACGAACAATTTTATTTCCGAAAATTTCAGGAAATGATGAGACAGGCGTACAAACGCGAAGTGCTGGCACAAATGGAATGGGCCAATGAGATGGCAACAATCGGACGTGATAAACAAAAAGCATTTTTTTCGTTTGCCTCAAGACTTGTGCGCGAATATTTTATGATGAATTTTAACAAAAGTGAAATGGTTTACCTCAACGAAGAAGAAAAAAACTGGGGAAAACAATTTGCGCCGTTTATTAACGAACAGAATGTGATTCAGCTTTATAACGAATTTGATACCGCCACAAAACAAATAGCCTGGAACGGACAGCCCCGGATTATCTTTCTTGACACGGCACTCAGAATGGTGAGGCTGATTAAGAAGTAGAAAGGAATATTTACGATTTATCTATTTACAATTTACGATTTGAAATTCAGGATCAAGTTTCCAGAATCGGGTTTCACTATTCAGACTCTTTTTAAAAAATGGTCAATCAATCGGCAAATTGCATTTAATCATTACTTTTGCATTTCTGGAACCTAGTTTCCCGGCTTTCAATTTGAATCTATGCACGATCAGGATATCGATACCATTGACAGGGGTTATTGTAAAACAAAACACGGATGTTGTGCAAAACTTCATGTAAACGACTGGCTGAATGATGTACAGTCGCCTTTGCAGTTGCACAATGTGGTTGAAGTCAGGTTTAAAAACACACGAAAAGATTATTACCAGAATTCAAACAACCTGAGCATTAAAACCGGTGACCTGGTAGCTGTTGAAAGCAGCCCTGGACATGATATCGGCATTGTTTCGCTGGTGGGCCCGCTGGTTGAGTTGCAGATGAAAAAGCACAAACCAACGCTTGTGAATGGTGAACTCAGAAAAATTTACCGCCTTGCCAAACCCACCGATATTGACAAATGGAAAGAAGCCATTGCGCTGGAACACGAAACGATGATCAAATCGAGACAGATTACCGCGCAACTGAATTTAAACATGAAAATCGGCGACGTGGAATACCAGGGCGATAAAACAAAAGCCATTTTCTATTACATTGCTGACGACCGTGTGGATTTCAGACAACTCATCAAAGTTTTGGCCGAAACTTTCCACATCCGCATCGAAATGAAACAAATCGGGGCGAGACAGGAAGCAGGGCGAATTGGCGGAATCGGGCCCTGTGGACGCGAAATCTGCTGTTCGACTTGGATGCACAATTTTATTTCGGTTTCCACCAATGCCGCACGTTACCAGGATATTTCACCCAATCCGCAGAAATTAGCCGGGCAGTGTGCCAAACTGAAATGTTGCCTCAATTTCGAACTGGCTTCGTATGTTGATGCACAAAGAAATTTTCCTCCAACGAATATTCCGCTCGAAACCGAAGCAGGAACATTTTTCTACCTGAAAGCCGATGTTTTCAGAGGTGTGTATCTATACATCAAACATGGGAATACACCTTCTGACCAGGTTTATGTACCCGTTGCAAGGGTTACCGAAATTCAGAAAATGAACCGCAGGGGAGCAAAACCTGCAAAACTGATGGGAAAAGAAGATTCACCGGTTGTGAACAAGGAAAAAGAACCCGATACATTCCACAATG
Organism: Draconibacterium sp.; assembly: GCA_036735485.1. Taxonomy (GTDB): domain Bacteria; phylum Bacteroidota; class Bacteroidia; order Bacteroidales; family Prolixibacteraceae; genus Draconibacterium. The sequence goes on from DAINOH010000057.1 coordinate 28,099, forward strand.
TTGTTGAACAGGGAGATCTTACCCGTTTTGACAAACCCAAAAGTGCTAACCGGAAAAAGAAACGCAATATTCACAGAAATGTACAACGTCGTTCAGGTCAGAACCAGAAATGAAACGAACATGTTTAAAGAGAAACTCAAATACCAATGAACAAACTACATGTGAGTTCCATCGGGTGAAAAAGTCGATAGATGCAATGCTACATAACCAACAACTAATCAGTGGATTAATATTTTGAACAGATGAAAAAATCACTTTTTAATATTGCCCTGATAATCATTTTGTTCACCCTTATTTCGTCATGCGATAAAAAGGTGGTTTATAATAATTTCACCCCGATTGCCAACACAACCTGGAACAAAGATTCACTCCTGAAATTTGAGGTCCCTGTTACCGACACGCTGAAAATGCACCGTTTTTTTATCAATGTGCGAAATGATATAGATTATAAATACAGCAATCTCTGGCTGTTTGTAAAAATTACGCAACCAGGTGACACCACCGTTACCGACACTTTTGAAGTTACACTGGCTGACCCGGCTGGAAAGTGGCTGGGCTCCGGGTCTGGCGGGTTCAAAACCACCGAAAATCTCTACCGGGGCAGTGTTTATTTCCCAAAATCCGGTGTTTACGAGATTCAAATACAACATGGAATGAGGGGAAAAATTCTCGAAGGTATTTCGGATGTGGGAATCAAAATCGAACAACAATAAACAGTGCTATGTTACTGTTTTAGTCTGAATAATCAACAAAAGTTTTTTGCTGTGAGTAAAAACAAGCTTGCAAAATTTGCCGAAATGGAGCATTTTCAGAATGTGATTCAGGCTCCGCTCAGGCAATTAAACTCCGATGATTTTTATTTAAAAGGAATCTGGGCCGAAAAAATTTTTGGCAACAAGAATCCGGTCATTTTAGAACTGGGCTGCGGAAAAGGGGAATACACCGTTCAGTTGGCTGAAAAATATCCGGAAATGAATTTTATCGGAGTTGATATAAAAGGCGCGCGAATGTTCACCGGGGCCAAACAGGCAATCGTAAAAAACCTGAAAAATGCGGCTTTTCTGCGGACCAACATCGAAGCCATCGACAGGTTTTTCAAAGCAGGTGAAGTAGCTGAAATATGGCTTACTTTCCCTGACCCGCAAATGAAAAAAACAAGCCGCCGGCTTACTTCCTCTTATTTTCTCGATAGATACCGCCGGATTTTGCAGCCTGGTGGAATTATTCACCTTAAAACCGACAGCAACTTTCAGTTTTCGTACACCCGCGAACTGGTTCATTTTAATAAGTTTGAAGTCGTTGCAGAAACAACGGATCTGTACGATTCGGCTTACCTGAACGAGTTGCTTCAGATTAAAACTTTTTACGAAAAACAGTGGCTCGACCGCGGCATCAAAATCAAATACATCGCTTTCAGCCTTCATAACGGGGAAATAAAAGAACCTGAAGTTGAAATTGAGCGCGACGAATATCGCAGTTTTGGCCGCAGCGCGAGAGATTTGTAATATCAGTATTGAGATTTGAGTCGTGAGATGTGAGTATAAAAGCAGCAGTTGGTAGTTGGCAGTGAAAAAAGATTTGAAAAAATGAGCGAACGCAAAGAATATACGGAAGGGTTCTGGCACTGGCGGCAACCCCGAAGGGGTTAAATTTGAATAACCCCGGGTTTTAACCCGGGGACAGGTCCGCTCCAATTCACCGGCCCGTGGTTTGAAAAGCTGATCTCTGAAATTAAGCGAATTGAGAGAAAATAAATTGTTGTTTCATCAGATTCAGCTAATTTCAGTCAGATTTTATTTCTTTGTCTCATTACTCACTACTAAAATCTAATAATCAAACAGAGATGTCCGAATTTTTCAGCCAGGTTTACGAAGTGGTTAAACTCATCCCACCGGGAAGAGTAACTTCTTACGGTGCCATTGCGGCTTACCTGGGTTCGCCGGGAGCTGCGCGGATGGTGGGATGGGCCATGAATGCCTCGCACCACAGTGCTGATTTTGTACCGGCGCACCGTGTGGTAAACCGCAACGGATTGCTCACAGGCAAACACCATTTCGACACGCCCGATGCCATGCGCGAACTCCTCGAAAACGAAGGATTGCTTTTTGACGAAGACGAACGAATGCTAAATTTTAAAGAGCGTTTCTGGGACCCGATGAAAGAACTGGAATAATTTTATCAATTTAGTTCCCCCATAAATTAATGACAAACAAAACATTGAATTTGTAATTATATGATAAACTGAATCATTTTGGGATAAGCTGTACTCAGTAAAAATTTCTGAAGGATTGCCCTTATTCAGTGACAAAAGACTGCAGATAAATTTTAGTTTTTCGTTCCGTCACTTCAGATTGCCCTTAAATAAATATTTCTTTTTATTATTTTTTCGAACCGGTTATTTTGATCAGGTGTAATCAAACAAAAAATAAGTCCATATCCAGGCAAACCTTATCTTGAACAAAAACCGTATCTTGTAAAACAGGTTCAGAACAGAAACAAAAAGTACAATTATGATTTCAGTAATTATACCCACCCTCAATGAAGAAGAACATATTGAAAACGTGATCAAATTTGCATTCAACCAGCCTAATGTAACCGAGGTGATTGTTGTTGACGATAAATCGCTTGACAATACCGTAACCATTGCGCGTAATTGTGGGGCAAAAGTTGTTACAAGTACAAAACTTGGCAAAGGAACTTCGATGAAAGAAGGAGTCATGTGTGCCTCCAACAACATTATTGTATTTCTGGATGGCGACATCGATCCCTATCCTCATTTCACCATCAAACTCCTCACCGAACCCATTATACAGGGAGAAGTCGATTTTGTTAAAGCTTCTTTCAGCCGTAATGCCGGCAGGGTGACTGAACTGGTGGCCAAACCGCTACTGAGTATATTCTTCCCCGATCTGCTCAGGTTCAGTCAGCCGTTGAGTGGCATGATTGCCGGGAAAAAAGAAGTGTTCAGTCATATCGAATTTCGTGAAGATTATGGGGTGGATATCGGTATTCTTATTGATATGTACCTGGCCAATGTGCGGATGAAGGAAGTGGAAATCGGTTACATCGAAAACAAAAGCAAACCCTGGCAGGCACTGGGAAGAATGAGCCGCGAAGTAGCCGGATGTATTATTCTGAAAGCATCTCTCTCGCAAAACCCCAACTACAACTTCGAAGAACTGGGCGTTCTCAATCAAATCAGGTCGCAAATGGATTTTGCCCTCGAAAATCATCTGCAGGGATTAAGCAAACTGATCGTTTTTGATATGGACAATACCTTGCTGC
>DAINOH010000058.1:0-30792 GCA_036735485.1 Draconibacterium sp.
TGCTTTTGCTGCTGCTTTTAAAGCAGTTTCGGGGTTCCAGCCAGCAGGTTTCCATCCGGCTTCCGGAAATTTCATCCAGAAGCTGCCCAGTGTGATAATAACAAAAAAGATGATTCCCAATACAATGAATGTGTTTGACATCCCGATGTTTTTAATTAGCTCGGCACCACCGAGTGCACCAAGTTTACCTGCAAGCGTCATCCACAGTGTGGCGCCGAAGCCAAAACCAGCTACTGCAAGTCCGGTAATCAGCCCTTTTTTATCGGGGTACCAGCGCATTGATACTGCGATTGGAACCACATATCCGAATCCTATTCCGGCTCCACCCACAATCCCGACAAAAATCAGGGTGGTCAGGTAGTTTTCTGCACCGAACAATCCGGCGAAAATGTACCCAAGTCCCAGTCCGATTCCGCTCAGAATTGTAAGTTTGCGGGGGCCCAGTTTGGGCATCAGTCTTCCGGCAATCACCATCACCACCGCAAAAACCGCCACACCTACCGAAAAAACGACCTGGGTTTGTGCTTTTGTCCAGCCTTCCTGTACCAGGTCGCTTGTAAAAACCGACCACGCATAAAGATTTCCGAGGGCCAATTGAATGAGAATGGCACCAAAAACCACCATTCCACGGTTTGATTTTGTTTCAGTCATATTTTATAAGTTTTGGTTTGATTGAGAAAAAAGACTCTCGCAAAGGCGCAAAGGCGCAAAAAGAAAAATAAAATGCGTCTTCGCGTCTTTGCGGGTAATAGAAAGTTTATCGTTTTACTTCCACCTTGGCGCCGGCAATGATTTCTTCAACCACACCCGGATCAAGCAATGTAGAAGTATCACCCAGATTCGTGGCATCGCCTTCGCCAATTTTACGAAGAATACGTCGCATGATTTTGCCTGATCTTGTTTTTGGTAAACCATGCACGATCTGTATTTTATCAGGTTTGGCAATAGCTCCGATAAATTTGGTTACGGTTGACCTGATTTCTTCCTCGATTGTTTTCATTTCTTCGTCAGTCAGGTCATCGCAAATCACATAGGCGTAAATTCCTGAGCCTTTAATTTCGTGCGGATACCCCACCACTGCCGATTCCACTACTTTCGGATGCTGGTTGATGGCGTCTTCCACTTCGGCAGTTCCGATACGGTGTCCTGAAACATTAATCACATCATCGATTCGGCCAATGATGCGGTAGTACCCTTCTTCATCACGTTTGGCGCCATCACCTGTAAGGTATAAATTAGGGAAAGCCGAAAAATAAGTCTGGAAACAACGTGGATGGTCGCCATAAGTGGTACGCAACATCCCCGGCCACGGATATTTGATGCAAAGGATTCCTTCAACGCCGTTACCTTTTAATTCTCTTCCTTCGGGATCAACCAATACAGGCTGTATTCCCGGCAGCGGCAGAGTGGCCAGCGAAGGTTTTGTGGGGGTGAGGCCTGCCAATGGCGAAATCATGATTCCACCGGTTTCAGTTTGCCACCAGGTATCTACAATCGGACATTTACCTTTTCCGACAACATCATGGTACCAGCGCCAGGCTTCCTCGTTAATGGGTTCGCCAACGGTTCCCAAAACTTTCAGCGAACTTAATTTGTGTTTTGTAACCCATTGGTCGCCCTGCGCCAGCAATGCCCTTATGGCGGTAGGTGCAGTATAAAAATGGGTGACTTTGTATTTATCGATTACCTGCCAGAAACGTCCGGCATCGGGGTAAGTAGGTACACCTTCGAACATAATGGAGGTGGCTCCGGTAAGCAGTGGTCCGTAAACAATATACGAATGGCCTGTCACCCAGCCAATATCGGCAGTGCACCAGTACATATCGCCTTCGTTGTACTGAAAAACATTTTTAAAAGTATATTCAGCATAAACCATGTAACCGCCTGTGGTATGCACCACGCCTTTGGGTTTACCGGTTGAGCCCGAGGTATAAAGTATAAAAAGGATATCCTCCGCATCCACTTCGGTTGCCTTATTTTCGTATGAGACACCTTTGATCAGGTCGCTCCACCAGATGTCACGTTTATTGTCAAAAAAAACATCTTCTCCGGTATGTTTTAAAACCACTGTTTTTTCCACTGAAGGGCATTTTTCGAGCGCTTCATCCACAATTGATTTCAGACCGATACTTTTTGCTCCGCGGTAAGCGCCGTCGGAAGTAATTACCACTTTGGCCGATGCATCAACAATCCGGTCGGCCAGAGCTGATGCAGAAAAGCCTGCAAAAACGATTGAATGAATGGCCCCGATTCGTGCACAGGCCAGCATGGCAACTGCCAGTTCAGGAACCATGGGCAGGTAAATGGCCACGCGGTCGCCCTTTTCGACTCCGATGTTTTTGAGTGCATTGGCAAATTGTTTCACCTGTTCGAATAATTCGCCATAAGTAATACGGATTTCCGGTGTGGCCGGATCATTGGGCTCCCAGATGATCGCCACCTGGTCTTTCCGCGTAAACAGGTTTCGTTCGAAAATATTTTCGGTGATGTTCAGTTTGCCGTTAACAAACCATTTTACATCAGGCGCACCAGGCCCCGAAAAACGCCAGTCGACCACACGGTCCCACTTTTTATGCCAGTAATGACTTTCCGCAATTTTACCCCAGAATCCTTCGGGATCGGCCACACTTTCCTGGTATTTCTGAAAGTATTCGGCCAGACTTGTGATTTTATTTACCATAACAACATGATTTTTATAAGTGATTTAAGTAAGTCTTGCATTCAAAATTTAGCTGTATTTTAAAAGCAGTTGTCAGCTATAACAAAAAACTCCGTTCGAACGTTTTTGTGCAGTTGAAAAAATATCATACAGTTTTTTGTATAGGGTTGCTTTTCGCTTCATTTCAAATTGCCACATACACTGATTTTGAAAATGATTTTGTTATGCGTAAAAACAAATCAGGCTATGAATTTAGCATAAAATCTGAAATACGTGCATATTTTAAACATGTTGTAAAACAATATAATAGAAAGGTTTAGAATGATGGATTCTGATTATTTTTGTTTATATTTTGGGGTTTTAACAAGCCGGAAACCAGTTGCTGACCAAAGCCAATGAACAAACAAAAATTAAAACAAACAACAATATGAAAAAGCTTATTTTACTGCAATTATTAACTCTTTTATTAATTGCATCATGTAAAACGGATGACGTTATTGATGATGGATTGTCACTCGAAAAGTTAAACGGATATGTTCAGAAAGGGCCTTTTTTGAGTGGGACATCAGTTACAGTTTATGAATTGTCGGAAAGCCTGGTGGCTACTGGTAAAAATTTCCCATCACAGATTTCGGATAATATGGGAACTTTTGAAGTAAAAAATGTCGAATTGGTTTCGGAATATGTAATGCTGAAAGCAGATGGTTTTTATTTCAATGAGGTCGCAAATGAAAGTTCGGCAGCTCAACTAACTTTATACGCAATGTCTGACCTTACAAGCAAAACAAGTTTGAATATCAATGTGATGTCAACGCTTGAAAAAGTGCGGGTTGAATATCTCGTTTCAGTTGGAAAAACTTTTGTTGAGGCAAAAGAACAGGCACAGGCAGAAATTCTGGAAATTTTTGAGATCAGCAAACCCGATATATCGGAATCGGAAAAACTTGATATTACAGCAACCGGCGACGACAATGCAATTTTATTGGCCATTTCTGTCATTTTGCAGGGACATTTGCCGGTGGCTGAATTGTCGGAATTGATTGCTAACATCAGTAATGATTTGAAGGAAGATGGTAAGCTGACAGACCAGATTTCAGGTGAGAAGCTGATTTTTAATGCGCACAAGCTTGACCTTGTTCAAATTAGAAAAAACCTGGAAGACCGATATAAGGCATTAAATATGAATGTTACGATTCCTGATTTTGAAAAATACATCGAACAGTTTATTGAAAACTCTGATTTTCAATTTAACGCGCTGCCTGAACTGACTACCGATGAAGAGGTAAAAGATATCAAAGCAAATTCAGCGACAATCAGCGGAGAAGTATTTAAAGAAGGAATCTCTTCGGTTATTGCCAAAGGCGTTTGCTGGAGTACCAGTCAAAATCCGGATATTAAAGACACCAAAATGGATGTTGGACCCGGTTGTGATACTTTTACCTGTAATATCACGGGGCTGACGGAAAATACAACCTACTACGCAAGAACATTTGCGACCAACAGTGCCGGAACAGCTTACGGGAATGAAATTTCGTTTAAAACAAAAGAATCGGGAACCGGGACTGTTACCGATATTGATGGGAATATTTATCACACAGTGCAGATTGGAGATCAGATTTGGATGGTTGAAAACCTGCGCACTACCCGGTACAGAAATGGTGACCCGATACCAAATATTACCGATAAAACTGCCTGGCAGTCACTAACAACAGGAGGATATTGCTGGTATAACAACGATAACAAAAACAAACCCGTTTATGGCGCTTTGTACAATTGGTTTGTAGTAAACGACAACCGTAAGCTTGCACCTGAAGGCTGGCATGTACCAAGCCACCAGGAGTGGACTGTTTTATGGGATTACCTGGGCGGCTGGAAGATTGCAGGCGGCAAGCTGAAGGAAACAGGAACATTGCATTGGAAAAACCCAAATAATGGTGCAACAAATGAATCAGGTTTCTGCGCGCTTCCGGGAGGCAATAGGAATGATCTTGGGGATTTTTACGACATTGGCAATCTGGGCACCTGGTGGTGTACCGATGAAACAGACAATACAAATGCATGGAGTGTTAGGGCAGTCCATGTTTTAGTTGAAATAGAAGAGTGGGGAGGATGTAATAAAAATGAAGCTCGATCGGTAAGGTGTATAAAAGATTAAAAAAATGAAATTGAACCCGAAATTTAATTGTAAAAATAATTGCTCTTCAACGGATAATATCAAAGCAAAATTTTATTTCTGATAACATTTCTATCAACATTTTTCTGATTGAAAATCAGATTAAAACTCAGCGATTTTTAGTGCAGGATTTTGTCCAAAAAAACCTGAGAAATGTTGTAAGTTTGAACCTGAGATTGGTCTAAATTCGCGCAAAAAACAGGAAAAAATGCAAATCAGAAATTTTACCGATATGCTGGAAACAGCCTGCCAGCGACAAGTAAAACGGGTGGTGGTGGTAAACGGTGTTGACGAAAGTACGCTCGAAGGTTTAAACGAAGCCGTGAAAATGGGTTTTGTAACACCCATTTTAACAGGCGACACCACCGAAATTTTACAGGCACTGAAAAACCTGGAAATCGACCCGGTGAAATACCGGATTGTGGATGCACCCACCGCCAAAGATGCCGCCGATCGTGCGGTTGAACTGGTAAACGCCGGCGAAGCCGACCTTGTAATGAAAGGACTGATTTCGACCGACAAGTTTATGAAAGTATTGCTTAAAAAGGAAAACGGGTTGCTGCCATCCAACTCAACACTATTCCATATTTCGGTAATGTACAATGTGAATTACCACAAACTGCTTATTTTCAGTGATGCAGCGGTTATTCCATATCCCGATCTGAGACAGAAAATTATGATGACAGGCCACCTGATTCAAACCGCACACAGGTTGGGAATCGCTGACCCGAAAGTGGCAGTGATTGCACCAACCGAACAGATTATCATTTCAATACAATCGTGCATGGATGGCGCCACCATTGCCAAAATGAATGAACATGGGCAGATTGAAGGAGGGTTGGTGGATGGCCCGATGGCGCTCGATGTGGCGCTCGACCGCTATTCAGCCGAAGTAAAAGGTTTTACCTCGCCTGTGGCTGGTGATGCCGACTGCCTGCTTTTCCCGAACATCGACGCAGCCAATGTTTTTTATAAAGCCAACTCAAAACTTGCCAACGCCGAAATGTCGGGAATCATAGCGGGTGCAAAAGTGCCGGTGGTGGTTTCGTCGCGCGGCGACAGCGAACGGACAAAACTCAATTCATTGGCACTGGCCTCATTGCTTAGCTGATTATGCATAGGATACTGGCCATCAATCCTGGTTCAACCTCGACGAAGTTTGCAGTTTACTTCGATTCGGAATGCGTATTGAACAAAACCATCCGTCATTCGTTTGATGATCTTTTTCATTATGAAACCATCATCGACCAGTTTGATTTTCGCAAGGGACTGATTATTGATGCACTGGTGGACGAAGGTATCGAGGTTGATTCGCTGAAATTTATCATTGGAAGAGGTGGTCTGACTTATCCTGTTGAATCGGGGATTTACAAGGTAAATAACCTGATGTTAAAACACCTGCGCGAAGGTGTAATGGGGCAACATGCCAGCAATCTGGGACCGCTTTTAGCCGATTATATTGCTTTGCAGATTCCGGATGCACAGGCATTTATGGCCGATCCGGTGGTAACCGACGAACTGGAAAATGTGGCGCGTGTTTCAGGTCATGCACTTTTTGAACGCCGTTCCATATTTCATGCACTCAACCAGAAAGCCAAAGCACGTTCGCATGCCCTGAAATCAGGGAAAAAATACGAGGAAATGAACCTGATTGTGGTGCATCTTGGGGGTGGAATTTCGGTAGGAGCACATAAAAATGGACGTGTGATTGATGTGAACAACGCACTGAATGGCGAGGGACCGTTTAGCCCCGAAAGATCGGGGAGTTTACCAACCGGACAACTTATTGAAATATGTTTCAGCGGGAAATATACCAAAAGCGAGGTTGACAGAATGGTGGTTGGCGAGGGTGGATTTGTAAGTTTTCTGGGTACAAACAGTGCCCAGGAAGTGGAGAATCTGGCTGCTTCGGGGCATGAAAAATCACGTTTTTACCAGGAAGCACTGTTTTACCAGGTAGCTAAATCAATTGGAGAAATGGCGGTTGTGCTGGAGGGGAAAGTGGATGGAATTATCTTTACCGGCGGAATGGCGTACAACAAAACCCTCGGTTTTTATATGAACCAGAAAGTTGGATTTATTGCACCCATTTTTATATATCCGGGCGAAGACGAGTTGGAAGCGCTCGCCATGAATGCGCTGCTGGTGGCACGGGGAGAAGTAGTTCCGAAAGAGTACAAAAAATAAATCCGCATATTCGATTCACTTGACTTTTCTCGGTTTAAAAACCTATTTTTACCCATAAAACAAAAAAAATACAAAAAATGAAGAACAACAGATTCATCGCATTTATCTCAGCCGTTTTTTTGCTGGCGCTGATATCCTGTAACCAGGTGAAAACCGACCTTACACAAGCACCGTTCATCCCGAAACCTGTTTCGGTTACCGCAACCGGTCAGGCTTTCAAACTTGAAAATGCAACCGTAATTTATGTACAGGAAAGTTTGGAACAAACCGGGAATTACCTGGCCCAATCGCTTGGAAAAATTACCGGGGCAACATTCGAAGTAAAAACATCGGCCGAAGTTCCGGAGGATGGAATTTACCTGTCGCTTTCTGCCGGAAAACCCGAGCTGGGCGACGAAGGTTACGAACTGGTGATTGGTAAAAAACTTATCGAAATTAAAGCCAATCAGCCGGCAGGTTGTTTCAACGGAATCCAGACGCTGTTGCAAACTTTACCGGTGAAAGCTGCCGACGAAAAAGTTCCGGTAATCGCCACAGGAACTGTATCAGATTATCCTGAATTTGGTTTCAGGGGAGTGATGCTCGATGTGGCCCGTCATTTTTTTAGTGTTGATGAGGTAAAACAACTCATCGATTATGTGGCTGCTTACAAAATCAATATCCTGCATTTGCATTTGTCTGATGACCAGGGCTGGAGAATCGAAATCAAATCGTGGCCAAAACTTACCGAAATTGGCGGAAGCACAGAAGTGGGCGGTGGCCCCGGGGGTTTTTATACCCAGGAACAATTTGTTGAACTGGTGAATTATGCACAGGAGCGCAACATCATTATCATACCCGAAATCGATATGCCGGGACACACCAATGCGGCACTGGCATCCTACGCCGAACTCAACAAAAACGACAAAGCAACCGAACTTTATACCGGAACAGAAGTGGGTTTCAGTACTTTGTGGGCAAAAAAGGAAATTACTTACCAGTTTATCGACGATGTGGTGCGCGAAATTTCGGCCATTTCCCCCGGTCCGTGGTTTCATATTGGCGGCGACGAATCGCATGTGACTGATTCGCTGGATTATATCATGCTGATTAACCGTGCTCAGGATATTGTAACCAAATATGGCAAAAAGGTAATTGGCTGGGATGAAATTGCCAATGCAACCCCGGTAGCCGGCGCCATCGTTCAGTTTTGGGCCGATGTGGAAAATACAACAATGGGCGTTGAAAAAGGCGCACAGGTAATTATGTCTCCCGCCAAAAAAGCTTATCTCGATATGCAATATGATTCAACCACACATCTTGGTTTGCATTGGGCTGGTTACATTGAAGTGGACACTGCCTACATCTGGGATCCGGCTTCCTACGTTCCTGCCATTACCAAAGATAAAATTCTGGGTGTCGAGGCGCCATTGTGGTCGGAAACTGTGACCAACATTGACGAAGTGGAATACATGGTTTTTCCGCGATTGCCCGGATACGCCGAAATCGGCTGGACTGCCCCGGCCAACCGCAACTGGGACGAGTATAAACTTCGCCTGGCAAAACACGGAAAACGGTTTGAAGCACTGGGAATCGATTATTACAAATCAAAATTAGTTCCCTGGGAATAACTAAGTTTTAAGGTTGAAAGAGAAATTTCCTGTCTGTAAGATTCATGAATATCTGGCTGGTAATACTTTTGTCGATTCTGTCCGATACATATCAAAAACAGGAAATTTCTCTTATTTCTTTTCCCGAAGAACAATTTATCATCAAAACTGCAACAGAATTCCTCGACAGTTTGCCGGTAACGGTTACTGCTGCTTTTTGTGAGCGAAGCGCCGGCAGTATTCACGATTTTTACTCTGAAGGTGATTACTGGTGGCCCGACCCGCAGAATCCCGATGGGCCTTATATTCAGCGCGATGGTGAAACCAATCCGGCAAATTTTGTGGCTCACCGGCTGGCGATGGTTCGATTTAGCCGGATTGTGGGAATGCAGACTTCGGCGTATCTGTTGACCGGCGATAAAAAATTTGCCAAGGCGACTCAAAAACATCTGGAAGCATGGTTTATCAATCCCGAAACCTGCATGAATCCAACTCTTTTATATGTTCAGGCCATCAAAGGGCGTTTCACCGGCCGCGGAATCGGAATTATTGATGCCATTCACCTGATTGAGGTGGCACGTTCGGTGGAGATTCTGGAACAAAAAAAGGCGATTTCTCCTGAAGTTGTTGAGGAAGTAAAAGTCTGGTTTGGTGATTTGGTTGACTGGCTAACCACTCACCAGTACGGAATCGATGAAATGAACGCCAAAAACAATCACGGAACCTGCTGGGTGATGCAAACTGCCATGTTTGCAAGGTTGGCCGGTAACGAAAAAGTACTTGATTTCTGCCGTGAAAGATTTAAAACAGTTTTACTTCCCGGACAAATGTTGCAAGATGGTTCCTTCCCGCTCGAACTGAAACGCACAAAACCATATGGTTATTCACTTTTTAATCTTGATGCATTTTTTACCACGGCCAAAATTCTCTCAACACCTGAGGAAAACCTTTTCAGTTTTACCACTCCCGAAGGATTGAATCTGAAAAAAGGAGCAGAATTTCTGTTCCCGTTTGTTGCCGATAAATCGAAATGGCCGTACCCGCCCGATGTTATGTATTTTGATGAATGGCCGGTGCGTCAACCCTTTCTGCTTTTTGCCGGAGAAGCATACAAAAGCAAAGAATATTTTGAACTCTGGCAAAAACTGGAAGGATACCCCGAAACAGCTGAGGTTTTACGCAATCTTCCCATCCGCAATCCGTTACTTTGGCTGAATGAGAAACCTGTTAAATAATATTCTTTAATTTGTTCCATGAGAAAAGCGAATCATAAAAACCGGAATTCACAAAATCTGTTTTTTTTATTATTCATCGCAACATTATTAGTTCTCGGATCGTGCTCCCGCAAACAGATTCCGGTTGCTTCAAAACGATATAATCCCGAACAGTTTACGGGTGAAATGCAGGCTTTTGTGAGGGGGGGAATTGAGCGCGAATTAAAGACAGGCAGAATAAAGCCCAAACGGGTGATTAAATCAGCAGAAAAGTACCTCGGAACTCCGCATTGTATGGGTGGAACTTCTTCGAAATGTCTTGATTGTTCAGGACTTACATACCTTGCCTTTACAAAAAACAAAATACAGATTCCCCGCAACTCGCAGGAACAGGCGCGATATGGCTATCTTATTTTCGACAGAAACGATTTAAAAAGGGGTGACCTGGTATTTTTTACAAAATCATACAAAACATCCGATTTTATTACGCATGTTGGAATTTACCTCGGAAATGGAATGTTTATTCACACCTCTTCATCAGCTGGTGTTACCAAAACCCCACTGAGTAATTCGTGGTGGAACGAAAGGTTTGTTTTCGGAACGAGGGTGTTTTAATTCAAATTGCACTGATTTAAAAGTATTTGATAAAACCTGGATTATGAAACTGAAAATTATCGCTTTGTTCCTTTTCTGCTATCTGATTTCAAATAGCCAGAATTCAAAACTTACCTGGAAAATTTCACCAGATGAAAGTATTACCTGGAATGTTCAGAAATCACAACCTCATTCCGACCATATCGAAATGAGCGGATTTAATATTTCAGCCATAGTTACTTACGGAGTTGATGAAAAGGGAAAACTTGTCAACCGGAAAAAGCTGGTTTTTCCGATGTTGCGTACCATACCCAACGATACACATGCCAGTCTGACAAAAAGTTTTGAAGGTACTGAGCAACCGGGTTTTATAGTCGATGGAACATTGGTCGAAGAGTTTCCGCAATCATTCAATCTGAAGGGAATTCTTTCAGTAAAAAGCTCTACTAATACAGGACTTGTAATTTCGCGCTCCATTTTTCCTTCGATTGACAAAGCTGCGCTGGTCGAAATCATCACGCTTCAAAACCCGTCTGCCAAACCCCGGAATGTGAAAATTCAGTTTACACCGACCAGCATTACAACACCCGCTGACAAAGGAGTTTACGGCGAATATTCAGTTGAAGTGAACGCAAAAATTCCTGATGAGATTACACTGATTCCCGGTGCCGAAATAACTTTCGGATTGATTTATTCAGGGCGGAAAGCGACTGAGCAACCTTATAATTTTTCGCCGGTTTACGAACTTTCGAAACGCAAAAAGTTTGTTGATGAGATTTTTGAAAACCTGGTGCTGGTTACTCCCAATGACACAATTAATAAAGCATTTGCTTTTGCAAAAATACGCGCCACCGAAAGCATTTACGATACAAAAGGCGGGCTGATGCACGGGCCGGGTGGAGGCGCCTATTATGCAGCCATCTGGGCCAATGATCAGGCTGAATATGTCAATCCGTTTTTTCCATTTCTCGGAAATCTTGCAGGAAACGAATCGGCCATAAACAGTTACCGCCATTTTGCCCGTTTTATGAATCCTAAGTATAAGCCGATTCCGAGCTCAATAATTGCAGAAGGGGTTGACATCTGGAATGGTGCCGGCGACCGTGGCGACCAGGCCATGATTGCCTACGGCGCTTCCCGTTTTTCTCTTGCTTATGGAAATCGGGGGATTGCAGAAGAATTCTGGCCGCTGATTCGTTGGTGTTTGGTCTATCTCGAAAAACAAAAAGGACAGGATGGTGTGATTGCCTCTGATTCCGATGAACTGGAAGGAAGGTTTCCCGCCGGGAAATACAATCTTTCCACCAACTCGCTGACGTACGGAGCTTTCATCAGTGCATCGCATCTTGCCGCCGAACTGGGAAAAGCAGATACAGCCCGACTTTATCTTGAAAAAGCAGCAATTCTGAAACAGGCAATGGAAAAATATTTCGGTGCAAACGTGCAGGGATTCAATACGTACCGGTATTTCGACGGAAACGATAAACTGCGTTCGTGGATTTGTCTGCCGCTGACGATGGGAATTAATGACAGGAAAGATGAAACTGCCAATGCCCTGCTTTCACCCTATTTATGGACCGAAAACGGTATTCTGACAGAATCCGGCAGCACAACTTTCTGGGACCGCTCCACTTTGTACGCTTTTCGCGGGTTGTTGAATTCAGGAGCCACCGAACGGGTGATGCCGTACATTGCTTATTATTCGTCGCGAAGATTGCTGGGCGACCATGTTCCCTACCCGGTGGAAGCCTGGCCGGAAGGGAACCAGCGTCATTTATCAGCCGAAAGCGGATTGTATTGCCGGGTGATTACCGAAGGTTTGTTTGGAATTACACCAGTCGGATTGAATAAATTCGAAATTTCACCAAGGTTGCCAGAGGGGTGGAATAATATGAAGTTAAAGAATATCAAGGCGTTTGGGAAAATATTTGATATCGAAGTTGCCAGAAATGGCAAAATAACTGAAGTTGCTGTAATAGAAAATGGGAAAGTGGCTTTTAAAGGGAAATCGAATGACGTGATGCCTGTCACGGTAATATTGTAAATCAGAAAAAAACTGGGCTTAAAAACTGAAATAACAAGCTTAATCATAAATGATATTAAAGTTCAAAAAAATCAAACTTTCATAGGTGCCTGGTGATTCAATAAACGATGAATTTCTGAAAAACAATTAAATAGTAATTTGTAAATGAGATGTTTATTTGTATTAAAATCATGGACAAAAAGTCATCACAGTTTCATTTTATGTTTTCCTTTTTTCCTGTTTTTTTTGCCTGCCCGATTTTTTTTCAGAAATTGAATCCCGGAATCTGACAGCCAGCATGAATTTATAGTTTACAAATCAATAAACCCGATATTCGATGAAAAGCCTTTTATTTTTTTTACTCATACTGCTTTTTTGCAATGCAAATCTGGTGGTTGCGCAACCTTTACTGAACGAGGCCGAATTTAAAATGCCACCCAAAAACTTTGGAGTACATACCTGGTGGCATTGGGTTGACAAAATAATCACCCGCGAAGGAATTACAAAAGATTTGGAATCGATGAAAAAACAAGGAATAGTGCAGGCAACTATTCTGAATGTTGGTGGCGGGCAAAGTGCAAACCTGCCAGTTACACCGGTTATTTTTAATTCTGTTGAATGGCACGCCATGTTTCGCTGGGCTTTGGAGGAAGCCGGAAGATTG
The DNA here is from genome assembly GCA_036735485.1 of Draconibacterium sp. Lineage (GTDB taxonomy): Bacteria > Bacteroidota > Bacteroidia > Bacteroidales > Prolixibacteraceae > Draconibacterium. The sequence goes on from DAINOH010000058.1 coordinate 13,104, forward strand.
GGCATAAAAATCGGAGTTCATAACTGCGATGGCTGGAGTACAAGCGGGGGGCCATGGATTACACCTGAAATGTCAATGAAACAGTATGTCTGGAGCAATTCGTTTATTGACGGCGGACAGGAAATCAATGTAAAACTTCCGGAACCACCGGTGGTTGAAAACTACTACCGCGATGTTGCTGTTTTGGCAATTCCGTATGATAAAGGGCCGAATTCGTTTGCTGAAGCTCAGCCCGGTATTTCAGTGAACCAGGTTTCTGCCGGAAATATCTTTTATGATGGAAATCCGAAAAGCCTGATAAATCTTGAAAAGGGCAGTATCATTGATATTACTTTTAAAAAAGATTTTGCTGCTTCTGAACTGGTACTTTATCCCGGCATGACGTTTAGCTGGGATGATATGGCAAAAATCAGTAACCAGTTTACGCTGTCATCCTCAAATGACGGAATAAGTTTTACAAAGATTGCTGATTTCGAATTTGTTGGGGTAAACAAAACTTTTAAAGCTCAATTCGCGGAAACGAAAGCCCGGCATTTCAGAATTGAGTTTGTAAAAGGAAATGGTATTTATACTGCAAATTGCCCGGTTGCCGAACTTGAGATTTTAAAAAGTGGTGAAGATCCATCCTATTTTCCTGCAATATCATCGTTGCCCGAAAAAACGGCCATTATAAATGATGTCAGTCAAAATGTTTTTAGTCGTGAAAAAATTAATGGCAAAAAAGCAATTCCTGAAAATGCAGTTATTGATATTACCGATAAACTGGCTGATGATGGTTTTTTGAAATGGACTGCGCCTAAAGGAAAATGGAGAATTATTCGTTTTGGTTACACTACGACCGGGGTGAGAAACGGACCGGCAACACCGGAAGGAACAGGTCTTGAAGTGGATAAAATGGATACCACAGCGCTGAACTTGCATTATGCAGGATTTGCTGAAAAATGTGTCAAAACCGCCGGCGAGTTTACCGGAAACACGTTTAAGTTTTTGTTGATTGACAGTTGGGAGTGTCAGTTTCAGAACTGGACCAGGAAATTTCCTGAAGAATTTGAAAGCAGACGTGGCTATAAAATAAAAAACTGGATTCCGGTACTCTGTGGTGAAATAGTGGAGAACGATACACTTTCGGAAGCATTTTTGCATGATTTCAGAAAAACAATCTCTGATTTGATTGACGAAAAATACTACAAACATTTCAGTCAATTATGTCATAGAAGTAACCTCGAAATGCATGCAGAGATTATTTATGCAAACAGTGGAATGTATCCGCCAATTGATGCATTGCGTTCAAACAAATATGCTGACCTTGTAATGACTGAATTTTGGGCAACTCCAAATGCCAGCCAGATACCTGAATACGAACCAGTAAACAATCCTACACCAGGTTTCCCTGCCTACTCATCGCTTGCCAGCAATAAACAGATTATTGGTTCTGAGGCTTATACAGGTTATGCACATTACAGTGAATCGCCGGCCGATTTAAAACCATTTGGTGATTTAGCCTTTTGTTCGGGAGTAAATCAGATGATTTTACACAGTTATGTGCACCAGCCAACTGACAATAAGCCCGGAATAACCTTATTCAAGTTTGCAGCACATTTCAACCGTAATAATCCTTGGTGGGAATACTCGCAGGATTGGATGAACTACCAATCGAGGATTCAATATATTTTGCAAAAAGGTGAACCGATTGCCGATGTGGTTTTTTATACAGGCGACAGGTTGCCGCAGTATTTACCGGTCAATCTGATTTATGATTTGCCTCCGGGTAATCGAGCCGCTTTTTGTAATTCGGAGATGTTACTGAATCAGGCAAAAGCGATAAATGGCAAACTTTCGTTTGGTGGTAAACAGGTGTTCTCATTACTCATCCTTCCTGATAGTGAGGAAATGAAATTTGAAACATTAAAAAAAATTGCTGAACTGGTTAATGAGGGTTTGGTTGTAATTGGGAAAATACCTGTTTCCATGTTATCTGTGACAGATTTGAAAAACAACTATTCTGATTTCAAACAACTTGTCAGCGAATTGTGGGGAAATACAGGTGAAAACGCATACGGAAAAGGTCGCATAATTTCGGGCAACCCAATCAGACAAGTGCTCAAAGAAATTAAAGTATTACCAGATTTTGAGTACAACTCATCAGATTCAAAAGAACTGATGTTTATTCATAAAAAACTGATTGATTGCGATGTATATTTTGTTTTCAATCAACAGAAAAAAATATTATTCCGCGAATTGTTATTTCGGGTTGAAGGGAAACAACCTGAAATCTGGTATCCTGAAAATGGCACAATTCTACTACCATCAATTTTTTCATTTGAAGATAAACAGGTTCGCATTCCTGTGGCATTCAAACCAAATGAAGCCATGATTTTTGTTTTCAGAAAAGCAATTACAGAGGATCATATCGAAAAAGCATATTTTGCCGGTAAACAGATTTTTCCAAAAATGCAGGATGGTCTTGAAAATATAAATACAATTCCAACCATCATAAACGGGTTGAATGACTTTATTGTAAGCGAAAGCGGAGAATATACTTTCAAAACAAGTTCGGGAAAAACCTTCAGGAAAATTCGGGAAAAACCGGAGATAATTGAAATTGAAAATTATCGTGCACGACTTGAATTTTTTCCAGTTTCATCTGCTAATGTTAAACCAATTGAAGTAAAAAAGCTAAAATCATTGACCGAATTTGAGAATCCGGACATTAAATATTTTGCCGGAAAGGTAAAATACACCATTTGGTTCGATGTTGATAAAAGTTTGGCAACGACCTCAAACATCGTTCAGTTAAATCCCGGATATTTTGATGCCACTGCTGAGGTGCGGCTAAATGGCAAACTTCTGAATAATTTATGGTTGCCAGGATCAGAAATAACTGTTACTGGTTTATTGAAAAAAGAAAACACTCTGGAAATAACTGTTGCTGTTGTATGCAGAAATCGCTTAATTGGCGATTTACAACAATTTGGTGAGATTAAAAGCATTTTTACAACCGCACCTGTTACAGAAATCCTCAATAAAGAGATGCCTTTAAAACCATCAGGACTGACCGGACCTATTAAATTGATTCAGTATGTTAAATAAATTATTTTTATTCAGGATTTTTGTAGTTGACTATTTGCTTACATTTATCTGGGAACAAAGTAGAACGTTTATGAACACAACGATTAGAAATATTCTGTCAGTAATTGCAGGCGTTGTCGTAGGTAGTTTGGTGAATATGGGTATTATCATGATTAGCGGTACCATTATTCCTCCTCCCGAAGGTGTTGATAATACAACGGTTGAGGGATTGAAAGCCGGAATTCACCTTTTTCAGCCCAAACATTTTTTGTTTCCGTTTCTGGCTCATGCCTTGGGTACTTTTGTGGGGGCATTGCTGACGGCTTTTATTGCCACAAACCGCAAGTTGCTTTTTGCTATGATAATTGGTGTATTTTTTCTGGCCGGCGGCATTGGCAATGTTCTGATGTTACCATCGCCATTGTGGTTTACGCTTGTTGATTTGATTGGCGCCTATTTACCAATGGCATTTCTTGCTGGCAAATTGGCAACAAATAGGCATTGATTTTCGATCTGTTTTTTTATTTTTATCTTCAAACGAAAGAACATTTTTGATGAACCAAAACCTGATTGTCGTTTTTATCATCCTTTTTTTTTGGAGCGGATATAGTTTTGCTGCCAGCTCAATAAAAAGTAATTCAATCGAAAAGAAACCAAACATCATTTTTATTCTGACTGACGATCAGCGCTGGGATGCATTGCGGTACGCAGGAAACCCAATTATTCAGACACCAGAAATGGATAAGCTGGCCAAAGGGGGAGCTTATTTCAAAAATGCAATTGTAACAACTCCAATTTGTGCAGCAAGCCGCGCCAGCATTTTCAGCGGACTGTACGAACGCACGCACCGGTACACGTTTGAAACTGGGGACATCCGTTGGGAATTCATGGCTGAATCTTATCCAAAACTTCTTAAAGAAGCAGGTTATTACACTGGATTCTTTGGAAAATTCGGGGTGAATTTTGCAGGCAAAAAAGATTTGTTTGATGTAATTGACGATTATGACAGAAACGGCACTTTCCCCGATCGCCGCGGGTATTATTACAAAATGCTGGCATTTGATACCGTTCATCTCACCCGCTACACCGGACAACAGGCGCTTGATTTTATTGAGAGCGCAGATGATAAAAAACCTTTTTGTCTGTCGCTGAGTTTCAGCGCTCCACATGCCCACGACAATGCTCCGGAACAATATATCTGGACCCCTGAAACCGACGGACTTTTTAAAAATACAGTAATTCCGGGGCCTGAAATGGCTGACGATACATTTTTTAATGAATTGCCTTTGGCCGTCCGCGAAGGTTTTAACCGCCTGCGCTGGACATGGCGTTTTGATACTCCCGAAAAATACCAGCACAGCATTAAAGGTTATTACCGGATGATAAAAGGAGTCGACAACGAAATCGCAAAAATCCGCGAAAAATTGAAAGAAAAAGGATTGGAAGAAAATACCGTCATCATTTTAATGGGTGACAATGGATACTTTCTGGGAGAGCGACAATTGGCAGGGAAATGGTTGATGTATGAAAATTCAATAAGAGTGCCTTTGATTGTTTTCGACCCTCGTGAAAAAAAACACCGTGATATCGACTTAATGGCACTGAATATCGACGTTCCGGCGACCATTCTTGATTTTGCTGGTGTTGAAAAACCAAAGTCGTGGCATGGGAAAAGCCTGGTGCCTCTTGTCTCAGGTAAAAAGGAAAGCCTCAACCGTGATACTGTTTTAATTGAACACCTCTGGGAATTTAAGAATATTCCACCCAGCGAAGGAGTTCGAACCGCAAAATGGAAATATTTCAGGTATGTGAACGACAAATCATTGGAAGCACTATACAATCTTGAGAATGATCCTGACGAAATTCGCAATCTGGTGCAAAATGCTGAGTACAAGAATGTGCTTGAAAACCTTCGTAATAAGACTGATAAGCTGACACAAAAATATGCTGATCCCATTCTATGCATTCCGTTCGGTCTCACTGTGGAAACCATCCGGAAACCTGAAAAAACAAAAATCATCGACGATAAACCCGAATTCAGTTGGTTGGTCCCTGATGGTGCTGGGTGGCAGAAAGCTTACCAGATTTTGGTTTCATCAGATAAAGAATTGTCAGACAATAACATTGGTGACATTTGGAACAGCGGTATTGTTCAATCCAATAAATCGACTGAGATTGAATTTGGAGGTGAACCATTAAATGAAAATTCAACTTATTTTTGGAAAGTGCGCATTTTTGATATTGACAACCGTTTATCTGAATATTCAGAAAAGCAATTATTTAAAACCGGAGCTTTTGGTGAAAAACTTACTTCACACAACTGGTTTCAGATTGAACGGATAAAGCCGGTTAAGTTCAGAAAAACAGATGACGGAGCATATTTTGCCGACTTTGGAAAAGATGCTTTTGCCACGCTTGAAATCAATTATAAAACCGCGAAGCCTGAAACTTTGAAAATCAGACTGGGCGAAAAATTATTGGAAGGAAAAATTGACAGAAATCCGGGCGGAACCATCCGCTTTTCAGAAATTGATTTACAGGTTGAACCCGGGAAAACAAAATACCAGCTTCAACTGGTTCCCGACAAACGAAATACTGGCCCGGCGGCAGTGGCGTTGCCCGATTCGTTCCCGGTGCTCACCCCGTTTCGTTATGTTGAAATAGAATGCAGTTCAGATTTGAAAGGGGAAGATGTAACACAGGTTGCTTATTTCAATTATTTCGATGACAATGCGAGTGCATTTACAAGCTCCGACACGGTTTTAAACCAGGTTTGGGAAATGTGCAAATATTCGCAGAAAGCCACATCTTTTGCAGGAGTTTACATTGATGGCGACCGCGAACGGATACCATACGAAGCGGATGCCTATCTCAATCAGCTCAGTCATTATTCGGTGGATAATGAGTACGCCATTGCCCGCAGAACGATTGAGTATTTTATGAATTTCCCTACCTGGCCTACAGAGTGGCAATTGCATGTGGCATTGTTGTTTTATCAGGATTATATGTACACCGGCAACACCGGACAGATTAAAAAATACTACGAGCCTCTGAAACACAAAACCCTGATGGAACTGGAAGTGGAACCCGGTTTAATCAGCACAAAATCGCCAAAACTGAATGGAGAATTCATGGCCAAATTGGGTTTTGCTGATACCACGCAACGGATTCGGGATATTGTTGACTGGCCTCCGGCACAAAAAGATACAGGCTGGAAACTGCCCAAAGACTGGCAGCAGGGCGAGCGCGACGGTTTTGAGTTTATGCCGGTAAACACGGTAATCAACAGCTTTTATTTCAGAAACATGGAAATTATGGCTGAGTTTGCCCGGATTCTGGGAAAAACCGGCGAAGAAAAGGAATTCAGGGAACGGGCTGAAAAGGCAAAAAAGGCAATCAACGAAAAACTACTGAATAAAAACGGTGGATTTTATACCGATGGAATTGGGACCAATCATGGTTCGGTTCATGCCAACATGTTGCCGCTGGCATTCGGAATAGTGCCTGAAGCATACAAACAAAAAGTGGCTGCCTATATCAAAACCCGCGGAATGGCCTGCAGTGTTTATGGTGCCCAATTTCTGATGGAAGCTGTTTATAACGGAGGAGACGAAGATTACGCACTTGAATTGATGACTGCTACCCACGACCGGAGCTGGTACAACATGATAAAAGTGGGGTCCACCATTGCCATGGAGGCCTGGGATATGAAATACAAACCCAATTCCGACTGGAATCATGCCTGGGGTGCTGCTCCGGCCAACATTATTCCCAGGTTTTTGTGGGGAATTCAGCCTGTAAAACCCGGTTTTGCTGAAGTTCAGATCTATCCGCAAATGAGCAATCTGCAATACAGTTCGATCACGGTACCCACAATCAGGGGACAGATAACCGGGGATTTCAGAAAAATGAATGATAAAACCGAAGTTTTCAACCTGGCAATTCCGGCTAATATGACCGGAGATTTTGTATTCGACAAAGCAAAAACAGCAAGCATTTCGCTGAATGGAAGACCAATTGAAACAAAACAAGGGAAATTGAAATTAAAGCCGGGTTCTAATAAGATTGAAATCAAAAGATTATAATTTTTGTTCAGAATAAAAACCACAGAAACAGGGTAAAATATAACAACCGGTTTCATCTAAAGCTTTGTATTTTGTTGGCATGCAAAAATGGGTACGGTTTATCGCAGCCAGTGTTTTGTCTGCAAATGTTTTCTTGGCTGAAACAGTTGCACAGCAAATACCTTCAACGATTTCTCAATCGGTGATGGAGGCTGTTTACAACGAAGTGAAAACGCCTTTCAAATACGGTTTGGTATTAGTTCCTGATGACGATACAAAAATGGTGGATTCGCCTTCCGTTTTCCGAAAGGGCGAAAAGTGGTTCATGACTTACATCGTTTTTGACGGAACTGGTTACGAAACCTGGTTAGCTGAAAGCAACAACCTGCTGGACTGGAAAACCACCGGGAAATTGTTGTCATTTTCCGAAGATAGCGATTGGGACAGCACGCAGAAAGCCGGTTACATCGCGCTGCAGGATACTGAATGGGGCGGCGGTTACGAATGGCAGCCGTTTCAGAATCGATATTGGATGAGTTACCTCGGTGGCGACAGCAAAGGATATGAAGCCGGGTTGCTTTCGGTGGGAATTGCCTTTTCGGCGACGGATCCGGCAATTCCGCACGAGTGGCAGCGTCTGGAAAAACCGGTGTTGAAATCAACCGATCATAATGTTCGCTGGTGGGAAAACAAAACCATTTATAAAAGCACTGTCATTCAGGATTCGTCAAAACTGACGGGCCACCGTTTTGTGATGTTTTACAACGCAAAAGGCGACAGTTTGCAACCCGATAAAGGTGCTGAACGAATCGGAATGGCTGTTTCTGATGACATGGTAAACTGGAAAAGGCTGGGCAAAGACCCGGTACTCAACCATCACCAGGGAATCACCGGTGATGCTTTTATGCAGAAAATCGATTCGGTTTTCGTGATGTTTTATTTCGGCGCTTTCTGGAAAAATACGCAGGGCGCTTTCAACAGGTTTGCCTGTTCAACCGATCTTATTCACTGGACCGACTGGAATGGGGAAAATCTCATTCAGCCATCCGAAGATTTTGATAATCAATATGCTCATAAACCCTGTGTTGTTAAATGGAACGACGTGGTTTATCATTTTTACTGCGCGGTAAACACAAAAAATCAACGCGGAATTGCGGTGGCAACATCGGTCGATTTGGGGAAAAGTAAAATCAGATTTAAAAAATAATCCAATGAAGAAATCAAACTTAATCAATTTTCTGTCCTTAATCCTTCTGCTTTTTACAGGTTGGGCCTGCACTAAAAAACCTGCTGCTGTGGAAGGAATTAATTCGGTTGCTGAACTGAAAAAACATTTTGCCGACCCACCGGCAGAATATCGCAGTGCGCCTTTGTGGGACTGGAATGAACAGATTTCCGAAGAGGGAATTGATTTTCAGATGAAAGAGTTTAAGAAAGCCGGGATTGGTGGTGTTTTTGTACATCCGCGCCCGGGTTTAATCACCGAATATTTGTCTGATGAATGGTTTCACCTTTTTGACTACACCGTGCAAAAAGGAAAGGAACTAGGCATGAAAGTGTGGATTTATGATGAAAATTCCTACCCGTCGGGTTTTGCAGGTGGCCATGTTCCGGCCGAAATGCCCGACTCGTATAAACATGGAACCGGGATGAGTCTTGAAATACAGGAAAAACTCAATGTGGTTTTAACTGATACCATTGGCGTGGTTTTAAGAAAAACAGAAACCGGTTTTGAGGATATTACAAATTCAATCGCTGCTGAAAACGGAAAAGAGGGAACTTTTTATGTTTTCAGGAAAACGTATCCCGCGAAATCGCCGTGGTATGGCGAGTTTACTTATGTCGATCTGATTTATCCGGGTGTCACTGAAAAATTTCTGGAACTGACGATGACCAAAGGTTACGAAAAGAATCTGGCTGATTTCGGGCAAACTTTACCCGGAACTTTTACCGACGAACCCAACCTCGAAGCGGCAATGTCGAAAGGAACAGTTTTGCGGTGGACACCCGATTTGTTTGACGTATTTCAGCAACGCTGGGGTTACGATCTGAAAGTGAATCTTCCGTCGCTGGTGGAAGAAACCGGTAATTGGAAAAAGGTGCGGCACGATTACTACGAATTGCTGGTGGAACTTTTTATAGATCGCTGGGCAAAACCGTGGCATCAGTACTGCGAAGAAAAAAATCTTGACTGGACCGGTCATTACTGGGAACACGGCTGGCCCGAACCCACCGATGGAATGGATGAGGCAGCTTTTTATATCTGGCACCAGATGCCCGGAATCGATATGTTGGGCAACCGGCTTGATACCGCCGGTTTGGGCGGACAATTCGGAAACGACCGTGCTGTGCGTGAATTGCGAAGCGCTGCCAACCAGGCCGGCTGGAAACGCACATTAAGTGAAACTTATGGTGGAGGCGGCTGGGAGATGAGTTTTGAAACACAAAAAAGGCTTGTGGACTGGCAGTGCGTTCTGGGTGTGAACTTTGTCAACCAGCATCTATCGTATTACTCGCTGAATGGTGTTCGCAAATTTGATTATCCGCCATCGTTTTCGTATCACGAACCCTGGTGGAATAACTATAAATTAATGGGTGATTATATTGGCCGTGTCAGTATGGCAATGTCGGCAGGCGAGCAATTCAATAAAACGCTGGTACTGCAACCCAATACCACCGCCTGGATGTATTTCTCGCGGAAACAGAAAAATGCAACCATTCAGGAGATTAGAAAAGGGTTTAAAAGTTTTGTTTATCAGATGGAACAGCAACACCTTGAATATGACCTGGGTTCGGAAAAAGTTTTGCGCGATTTGGGCAGTGTAAATGGCAAAAACCTGAAAGTAGGCAAACGCGACTATTCGTTGGTGGTGATTCCTGCTGAGATGGAAAATATTGACAGTTCGACTTTTATTTTGCTCAGTAAATATATCGACGGTGGTGGGAAAGTACTCTCTTTCAGGAAAACGGTACCACTTCTTGACGGTGCTGAGTCAAATGCAGTTGATGAACTGGCTGCAAAAGCAGCAGAAAACTGGATTGCTGTTGACACGCTTGCAAATCCGCAAGCCCTGAAACTGCTTACAAATGATGAATTCAGGCTAACAGATAAAACTGCTAACGGAATGTTGTATCACCAGCGCAGAAAGCTGGATGATGGCGAAATTGTTTTTGTGGTGAATTCACATCCATCAGAAAAGGCAATCGCAGAACTTACAATAAGTGGTAAATATGTTTCAAAACTTGATCTGGTAACCGGAGAAACTTTCCGTTACCCGGCATTGGCAGAGAATGGAAATGTGACAATTCCCATTGAACTGGAGCCAGCAGGAAGCGCCCTGTTTGCCATTAACCGACAAAAAGCCGATGAACCGGAGTTTAAACAAGTTTCGGGAGCAGAAACAATTATTGAAGCAACAGGTCCGATAGAGATAAAAAGGGAATCTGACAATATTCTGATGGTGAATTACCTCGATTTAAAAACAGCCAAAAGTGAGAAAAAGGACGTTTATTTTATGGATGCACTGATTGGTTTGTTCAACGAAAACGGCATTGAAATGGGAAATCCATGGCAACATAAAATTCAGTACAAAAAGAATTATCTCGAAATGGATTCACTGTTTAACGCTGATTCGTGGTTTGAAGCAAGTTATCATTTCATAATTAACCAAAACATGGATGCCGAAAGCCTGCAAAAAGTGAGGGCGGTGGTTGAAAGACCTGAATTGTGGAAGGTTTTTGTAAATGGCAACGAAGTACAGAAGATTCCCGATACTTTCTGGATTGAAAATGAATTCCCGGTATTTGCGATTGGTGAATATCTGAAAACTGGCAAAAACACCCTGACAATCAAAGCGCCGCGAATGCATATTCTGGCCGAGGTGATGCCGGTTTACCTGTTGGGCGATTTTGATGTAATTCCGGCAAAAACAGGCTTCGAAATGGCAAAAGCCGAACCCGATTCGCTGGGCTCGTGGAAAAGTAACGGGTTGCCGTTTTATTCGCAGAAAGTGGCGTACCAGCAGAACTTTAATATTAAGAAAGAGGCAGGTGCAAATTATCTTGTACAGCTCAGCAAATGGAACGGCACAGTTTCCGAAGTGTTTGTCAATGGAAAACCAGCCGGAGTAATTGCCTGGAAACCTTACGAATGTAATGTCACTTCTCATCTCAGCGAAGGAGAAAATGAAATTACAGTGAAAGTAACCGGCAGCCTGAAAAATACATTTGGTTTCTTTTACCAGGAGGCCAACAACTGGATTTACGGGCCACATTCCTGGAACTTTTCACCCGGAAAACTACCCGGTGCTGCTGATTTTTACTTGCCTGGTTTTGGTTTAATGGAACCGTTTGTGCTGGTGAAAGTGAAATAAAAGGAAAGGGCTGAAATTTCAGCCCTTTCCTTTTATTGTTAATCTCAGTTAATCAAGAGCATTTGCTGTAATTGTAAGGTAAAACTTTACGTTAACGATAAAAGTCACCGGAGTTGATGAAAGATTACCGGAAAGCGTGATTTGTTCCTGTTTATCAGCAAGAAGTGATGCTGCAAGGTCGTTAATCCCTGAATTATCAGTTGTTAATTGGGTTTCAGCCGTATTCGTCAATGGAATTGAAGAAGCGCTGGCAATCGTTTTCAACCCTGAAGTGGTAATCTTCCCATTGGTGAAATTAACAGAAACCGGATTAGCCCCGGCAATTGTGTAGGTTACTTTGTTTACTTTGAATTCCTTGATCTTACTGGCATATTTAGCCACATCCGGATCGCTGGCAACATTGAGTGTACTTGTATTTTATACCGCTTTGCCAGAAGGATTACTGTCTGTTTCATTTATCAGAAACGATACAGTTTGTGTAGTGTCGAAACTGACATCATCGGCTTTTTCAATTAAATCACATGATAGAAAAAGGCCGATTGTCGTTAATAGAATGATTTGACAAATGATTTTTGTTTTCATACGATAAATCTTTTATTCAGATTAAAGTTATGAAATACAAATACGTAAGTCAATTCTGAATGATATTATATTCAGGAATTTTTACTCTGCAACAAGTTCCACTTTTCCAACCTTTGCCAAATCCTGCTCATAAAATCTTGATCCGATGAAAAACAAAATTGCTCCGATAACCAGAGAAACAGGCAACAATTTCATGGCAGTGGCAATATTTGTAGCATCGTAAATAGCCCCGATTACAACCGGCGCTGTTGATGCTCCCAACAGGTTTTGTACAATCACAGCAAATGAATAGGAAACAGCACGCAATCCGGGATGGACCACATCCTGTGTTACAGCGGCTGCTGCTGAAATAAATGCAGTTACCATGGTCCCAAACATTAAAAGACAAATGTATTGCGAAAATCCGGTCAGAAAGTTAAAAGCCACAAAAAGCAGGATTGCGGAAATGGTGGTGGTCACGGCGGGAAACAAAAGTCGTGCACGAACTTTGTATTTTCTCCACCGATCGGAAAGATAACCGCCAAGCGGGGCCCCAATTATGGCGAGCACCATAACAGAACTGGCTTTTACACCAGCCGCTTTTTCTGAAATATTCAATGTTTCCTGGAAATAGCGGGGCAGCCAGGTAATCATGGCAGTTGTAACAAAAATCACAAATGCAATCCCGAAATAGGTATAAAACAAAGAAGGTTTTGCCGAGAATTCTTTCAGAATCTTACCAATTCCCAGTTTTTTGCTGCCGGATATTTCCCCTGAATTTCCCAGATTAACCGTTTTATAATCTTTTATAAAAAAGAACAGGATCGCCACAATTAAACCTGGCAGGGCAACAATTCCAAAAGCATGTTTCCATCCCCATGTCGAGGCAATAATTCCACCCAGTGCTACGCCCAAGGCAGTTCCCAATGGGATGGAAGCATTCCATAACCCGATCATTTTTGCTCTTTTCTCTTGTGGATAAAGGCCGGCAATAATGGCTGTTCCTCCGGGCGCATATCCGGCCTCACCAACGCCAATAAGGATGCGTGCCAAAAACAGTTGTGTGAAATTTCCGGTTAACGCGCAAAGCAATGTTGCCAAACTCCAGAGAACCGCCATAATGCCGATTGTTTTTTTGCGGCTCCAGCGATCAACCAGAATAGAAACGGGGAAAGTGAGTAATACAATCGACCAGTAAACCGCAGAAACAAGCATCCCGCTTTGGGTGTGACTGATTCCCCATTCGGCTTCAATAAAGGTAAACATCGAAGTTACCACCATCCTGTCGATATAATCGAACATGTACAAAAGAAACAGGAGGACGAAAATGTAGTTGGTATAACCTTTTGAAAACAGATAACCGGGTTCAATTTTCTGACTTTTCATAAGCTGATAATTTGTTAGTTAGCATAAACATTAAACAAAAACAGTAATTTTTATAAACTAATGGAACAAAATAAAGATGATTTAAATTAAATGCTTTTACTGAAAACCGGAGGTGGAAATCTGATATTATTCCTATCGATTGCATTGATTCAAATTTAAAAAAATATTTTCCAGGTAACTCATTATGATTATAAAATGAAAGAAGTTTTTAAATGTGTTGTAATTCTAAATTTCGAATTATTATATGTTTTGATGCATTTCTTCAATTCTTTCGATCCTTTGAAGAATGGTTAACTTTTTCATCCAAAACAGTTCATTTCATGAAAGCAGAAATAAATAATGTTCAAGCTTAATTCTAATAAATACTGAATTTTACTGATGTTAAAATTATCACCGGTTAATATTAACCGTGCATTGCTGTTACTTGTATATGGGCACAAAAAAAACACCCCGATTTTACTCGAAGGTGCTTTTCTAAATCAAAAAATTTCAGTAAAAATTAAACTTTATGTTCCCGTCTGATTTTTTTTCGTTTTAAAAATATTTAATCAACATTTTTATCCTGTACAATTAAATCGTGAATTTCTTCGGCCAATTTGAACTGTTTTCCAGGCATTTGGGAAATGGAGCAGAATTAAATTCCACACCATTTCTCCTTTTGCCTGTCAGAGCATTCAGCTTTGAATCACTCTTTTTTAAATATTACTTTACCATTGTAAACCGATTCTCCCATAGTCATGCGGTAGATATAAATTCCACTGATCATGGTTTCTGGTTTGAAATCTGCTTCATAGTTTACTCCTCCTTCAATAGGTTGTTCGAAAACTGTTTTAACCAGTCTGCCTGTCATATCGAATAAATCAATACGTGCATCAACAGATTCTGGTGACATAAATTCGAATCGCAACCTGTCACTGAATGGATTCGGATAAACCTTCATAATAATATTATCTGAATCAAGATTAATAACATTGACAGCATCTTCATTAATTATTCCTGATTTTGTTTTAGTTATAATTCCTAATCTTGCGCTTACTATTGAATTTGAAAGTGTATAGTAACGGGCCATCGTGCCATTCAACGATAATCCTTTTACAGTTACCAATTTTCTATTGCCAGGATTTTTATTATCATAATACCCTGTTGCAGGTTTATTCAATGATACATCATCTCCTTCTATTACGCCATTTAGATAATAATTTTCTGGTAACAGATTTGCATAAGAGTTTCCATCGTAATTTTTAATTACAGTGCCGGTTAATCCCGCAATTAAAGGTTTAGGTGTTATGTGAAACAGATCCCTGTCGTTTGATGGCCTGTAAACTGCATCACCGGAAAAGGTCGAGAACAGGTTATAAAATCCTGGTGCCTGCAAAATTTGTAAGGTTGTAATCGCTAAACCATATTTGTTAGTTATTGCAGTTTTTGTTTGTCCGCCAACTGTGAATGTAACTACTTTTCCACTTATACCTTTCCAGTATCTTGTATCAAATAAAACAGCAGACAAGGTTACTGTCGAACCATATTGTACACATCTATCACTTGTATAAATAAGTATTGTTCCATTTTTGCATACAGACGGTTGTGTAACGCAAATTGTCTTTGATTCAACACTGCAGCCAACAGCATCTTTAACTAAAACAGAATAGGTACCTGCACCGACGTTAAAGGTGTTGTTATTTTGAAATGTTCCGCCATTCAGACTGTATTGATAAGGTGGAACTCCGCCTTTTGCTGTTACTGTAAGTGTTGTTGTTCCGCCATTTAATGCAATTGTTCCGGCCGATATACTTACTGACAAAGGAATGTAATCGTTGATAACAACATCAACTGAAGCCGGAGAAATACCTGCTTCATTGGTAACGGTGTAATTGTAAGTCCCTTTTGTCAAACCACTGAGGGTTATGCTGGTGGTATTTCCGATAATTGCTCCAGGGTTGATGATCCAGTTTCCTGACGGAAGACCACTCAATACAACGCTTCCTGTAGCTGATTCACAGTTTGGTTGGGTGATGGCCTCAATTATTGGTGCTGTTGGTACTTCGGGTTGTGTACTATTACAATTTGGAAGCATATTGATACTGGCTTTACTACCAGCAACAGGCACACCATTAATTAAACTTTCGAAAGTGTAAGACGGAGCGCTTCCGGTTGAACCTATTACAGATTTTGAATCATATTTTACCGACAACACATACTTGGTTCCCGGAACAGCATTATTAATACAAATTCTGCCTTGCCCTGTTGTCACAGTTGTTCCTGTTGCAACTTTTATGCAATTCGCATTCCACAAAATAATCTGATCGTTTTGATGTATTGCAAAGAAATTGAAGCGAGAATTTGATTTTGTCTGAACAACATCAATACAGAAGCTTTTTGAAGGAGCGGTAATAAATGTATAATAATAAAACTTTCCGGGTGTTACATTGAAAACTTTGTTCGACTTGATTGTATAACAAAGTTGTTCCAGTTTATACATACTCCCTCCTGCACTAAAGTCACTGCAGGAAGCCTCGGTATGGTAAATTCCGGCAGTTGTAATACAATCAGTTGGCTGTGGATTAATTACTGCCTGATATGCCTGCGAAATGCAACCTGCTCCATTCATTACCGTTACATAGTAATTTCCGGGTATTAGCCCGCTAAAAGAAACCGATGCTTGATAGTTAATCCCGTCGATACTATAGGTATAGCCAACCCCTACCGGAGAGGTAACTTTAATCGTTCCGGTTGCTGTATAGCAGGTTGGGTGGGTTAAGATGACAATAGGAACTTCCGGCTGTTTGCCGATGTTGTCCCATTCACAAGTCTGGTTGTTGAACACAAACTCATCCCAGCAGTTTACTACAGGTGGCATTGGTTCTTTTACACCGATGTTGTCCCATTCACAGGTCTGGTTGTTGAACACAAACTCATCCCAGCAGTTTAATACAGGCGGTTCTGTCGGTTTAGTATTTACCGTTACCACTGTACTGGCTGATGCCACGCTTTCGCATCCAGCGTCATTCTTAACTTTTACCCAATAACTGCCAGCAGTGGAAACTGTGATGCTTCGTGTGGTTGCTCCTGTTGACCACAAATAGCTGCTGCCAACACTTGAAGTCAGTGTTACACTGCCTCCTTCACAGAAAGTGGTTGTACTTTCGGCGGAGATTGTCGGTTGTGGCGGCACGGCATTTACTGTTACTGCAACTTGTGAGCTTACGGTACTAAATCCGTCAGAAACGGATAAATGATAAGTTGTATTTAATGTAGGGTTTACTGTTGGATTTGAAAGTGATGATGTAAATCCGGCAGGAATCGAAGTCCAGGTATAAGTATAAGAACCTGAACCACCACTTGCTACTGCATTCAATTGTACGTTTTCTCCGGCACAAATTATTTCAGGGGTGGCGGTTGGTATTGAACTTAATGCACCTCCGGTAATCGTTACTGTAACTGCATCACTGTTGGAACATGTTGTTATTGTTGAAGTAGCCGTTAACGTGAAAATTGTTGTTGAAAAAAGATTTACAGTTGTTGGGTCTTCCACCAAAGCATTTACTAGTTGTGCAGAAGGTGCCCAGCTATAAGTAAATGGACCTTCACCTGTAACAGTTGCATTAAGTGTTGTACTTGTTCCGTTTGCAATAGTCACATTTATACCAGCATCTACTACTGGCAAGGCATTTACTGTTACCACTGTACTGGCTGATACCCCGCTTTCGCATCCTGCGGCATTCTTAACTTTTACCCAGTAACTGCCTGCAGTGGAAACTGTGATGCTTTGTGAGGTTGCTCCTGTTGACCACAAATAGCTGCTTCCTTCACTTGAAGTCAATGTTACATTGCCTCCTTCACAGAAAGTGGTTGAACCTCCGGCGGTGATTGTCGGAGTTGCAGGTATGGGCAGCGCATTATTGATTGTAAACGATGAAGAAACTGCACTTTCGCAATTGGAAGCATTCTTTGCTTTTACAGTATATGCCTGGCCTGTGGCGAAACCTGTAATGTTGCCGCTGCCGTCAACTGACGGTCCTGTCGGGGCAAATGTATAGGTGTTGCCTGAACTGTAGTTTGTGATGCTTGCACTGCCTGCAGTTCCGCAGGTAGCTGCCACAACAGATACTGTTGGTTGTGTCGGTGAACCCAGCGCTTCTTCGATTGTAAACGATGCAGAAACTGCACTTTCGCAATTGGAAGCATTCTTTGCTTTTACAGTATATGCCTGGCCTGTGGCGAAACCTGTAATGTTGC
>DAINOH010000059.1:0-30066 GCA_036735485.1 Draconibacterium sp.
AAAGATAATCCGGATGCGTTTAACAAAGTACTGGGAGTATTGACCGGCATCAATCCACAATGGGCAAAAGATGCACAACTCCTGATTATTTCGGTGGCAAGAAAATTTTACGATTACAACGGCCGTCCAAATAATAATGCTTTGCATGATTTGGGTGCGGCAAATGTTTCGCTGGCAATACAGGCTGCCCATATGGGGTTACAGGTGCGGCAAATGGGCGGTTTCGACAAAGACAAAGCTGCTGAAATTCTTGGACTCGATCGTGAAAAATACGAACCTGTGACAGTGATTGCTGTCGGATTTCCAGGAAATGCCGGACAACTTCCGGATGAATTGATGAACCGCGAACTGGCACCCAGAACACGCAAAACAGTTGAGGAATTTGCAACGCAGATAAAGCATTAATTGCTTTCGATTACCTGGCCTTTTTCACGATACAAGTCGATTTTCCCCTCCAATAAAACAGCAATAACCGTCATTTGCTGATCGAGAACAGTTTCTGGAACATCGATATAAACAATGCCGGGAACCTGGCTCCAGTATTGCTTCATTTTGATGTCCCAGTTAAGTTTGGTGCCATTACCCACTATATAAATCCGGTTGATTTTGTTTTTGATTCCTTTCAGCATTATCGGGCCAATTGGTTTGTAGGGCAGAAAAAGATAAAGAATGTCTCCTGTTTTATTCAATGCAGTCGGGCCATAAAAATGGTCAGCAGGAATACCAGCCTGTGTTCCATAAATTGCCTCGGCATGTTTTGAAGTCCAGCGACCCAGTTCTTTCAGAATGGCAACCTGTTCATCGGGTATCGAACCATTTGCTTTCGGACCGATATCGAGCAAAAGATTTCCACCTTTGCTGACACACTCTGTCAGTATGTTAATCACCTGCCCGGGTGTTTTATAGTTTTTGTCATTGGGCTGAAACCCCCAGCTGTCATTAATGGTCATGCAAAGCTCCCAGTATCGGCTTTCCGGGCGGGTAACCGGCAAACCCTGTTCGGGTGTTGCATAATCGCCATACCCTTGAATCCGGCTGTTTAAAATTACATCCGGGTTGTATTTCTTCAACATTTCGCTGATTTCAGCAGCTTTCCATTTTTCTGCCGATTGTTCCCAGTCGCCATCAAACCAATATAAATCGGGGTTAAATTTTGAAGACAACTCGTTTAACTGGCAAAAATTAAACCGGGTGAAATTCTCCCACCTTGCCGAATCGTTTTCATAGCGCTTTTCGGTCCTGGTTTTATTCGGATAATCAGGATGTGACCAGTCAAGCAGCGAATAATACAAACCCACTTTCAGGTTATTTCTTCTGAGTTCCGAAACAAAAGGCTGAATAAGATCCGCTTTGGCAGGCGATTGTTTTACTACATCCAAATCGCCACATTTTGTATCCCAAAGCGCAACTCCATCATGATGTTTGGTGGTGATTACCGCGTATTTTGCCCCGCTTTCAGCAATCAGTTTTGCCCATTCTCCGGGCTTGTAATTTTTGGCAGTAAACCCCTTCAACTGCTTCATATAATCGGGATATGAAATGTAGCCATTGTAAAACGACCAGCTTTCATCGATTCCATTCACCGCGTAAATTCCCCAGTGAATAAAAATACCCAGCCTGGCTTCGTCAAACCATTTCATTTTATCCATCGGATTCTGATTATCCTGCGCCATCGAACTCAACGAATAAATGGCCAAAACCGCCAAACAAAAGATCTTTTTCATGTTCCCTTATTTTTTCCGAAAATAAACAAAACGTGACTATAAAAAAAAATCCATCTTTCTCAAGATGGATTCCAACTATTATATTTTTATGATTTTCTATTCCGTCATATAATGTTTCCGGATGGTATTATCGATATCCCAAACACATTCCAGACCTGCGGGGAAAGTGATAAAATCGCCAGGCTTAATCGTAAGCGTCTCAAATTCCGACACAACCGTAGCCTCACCTGAGATAATATAACAACGTTCTGTTTTATCGTAAAACATTTCAATCTTATCTTCATCATGCTCCCAAACCGGCCAGCTTTCAACTCCCATTTCCTTTAATTCATCGTTATCCGGTCTGTCAACTTCAATCTTCATAATGCTTTATTTTTGGCGAAAATACAATTCGGTTATTCAATTTCCAAATAAAAACTTTAACAGATTTTTAATCAGTCTGAATCAGTCAGTTTCATAAAAACACTAAGTTTGGGGAAGAAGTAAAACAAAAAAATTATGAAAAAAACAGTATTACTGATTTTAGTTTCTATTGCCATTGCAAGTTGCGTAAAAACAACACCAAAACAGTCTGCCGGCGATCAGGAGAAATTTTCGTTTGTATTTATGACCGATATTCATGTTTGTCCGGAGAAAAATGCAGACAAAGGATTGCTCCAGGCGATTGACACCATCAACAAACTGGCACCCGATTTTGTGATTACAGGCGGTGACAATATTATGGATGCCCTGGGTCAGACAGAGGAAAGAAGCGACAGTTTATACAACCTGTACATTGAACTGATGAAGAACCTGAAAATGCCGGCCCATCATGGAATGGGAAACCACGAGGTTTTCGGGCTTTATAAAGAAAGCGGTGTTGATCCTTACAATGAGTTGTACGGAAAAAAAATGTACGAAAACCGACTGGCAAAACCCTATTATTCGTTTGATGAAAAAAACTGGCATTTTATTGTGCTTGATGGAATTGGTTTTACGGAAGACTGGCGCTATTTCGGGTTAATCGATTCGGTTCAGGTTGAATGGCTGATAGCCGATCTTGAAAAAACCGGGACTTCGAAACCCGTGGCGGTAATTACTCATATTCCGCTCATCAGTATTGGAGCACAAATAATGGAAGGTCCCACTGAACCATTTTCAAAAGGTTCGGTGATAACCAATGCCAACGAAATAAGGGAAATACTTGAAAAATACAATGTAAAAATGGTATTACAGGGGCACCTTCATTTTCTGGAAGATATTTTATACAATGATATCCATTATATTACCGGCGGGGCAGTTTCGGCGCAATGGTGGAATGGTCCCCGTTACGGCATGGAGGAAGGATTTCTGAAAATTGATGTTGACGGAGAAAACTTTACCTGGAAATATATTGATTTCGGGTGGGAAGTTAAACAATGATCATAGCCCATTAAAAGTTGAAATAGGGAATGACACCCGTGAGAAATGAAGATAAATCTTCCATTTTTCACGGGTGTTATCGTTAAATATCTCAATTAATCACATCAGATTTCCTTTGCAATCAGCCAGCCTGTGTAAGCTAAATAAATTACGAGCAAAATTAACGCTTCCCATCGGTCGAGTTTCTTTTTGGTGCCTGTAAACATCGACACAAAAAGTAATGAGGTACCAACTGCAAGCAGGTAAATTTCGATATTAAATTCAGGATTGAACTGAACGGGCCTTATAAGTGCGCTTGTTGCAAGAATCAGCAATACGTTAAAAATATTCGACCCGATAACATTTCCCAAAGCAATATCGCTGTTCTTTTTCAGGGCTGCCACCACCGAAGTAACAAGTTCGGGCAACGAAGTTCCGATGGCAACAATGGTGAGCCCGATTATTTTTTCGCTGACACTGAGCGCTTCAGCAATTTTCACTGCACTGTCAACCACCAGTTTTCCACCGAGCACCAAGCCTGATAGGCCAATAAAAATTAAACCCCAGATTTTCCAGTTGGGCAAATGCTCGTCTTCAACCGGCTCCGCATTCATTTTATCCCTTTTCATTTGCCTGAAAATATATACCAGAAACAGCATAAAAAGCAGCAGCAGAATTGAACCATCAAATCTCGAAAGTATGTTTTGCTGAAATGGCAGCAATTGGTTTGAAAGAATCCAGATTAAAGCGACAGCCAATATTGAAATGGGCATTTCTTTCCTGATTGTAGTACTTTTCACTGTAAAAGGTGCAATTACGCCCACAATACCAAGTATCAGAAACAAATTTACAATGTTGCTTCCCAAAATATTCCCATAAACAATATCGGCATGGCTTTGTACCGAAGCAAGCGAATTAACCACCAGTTCGGGCGTTGAAGTACCAAATGCAACAATTGTCAACCCGATTACCATATCCGAGACCTGGTGTTTTTTTGCCAAAGCAGAAGCACCATGAACAAGCCAGTCGGCGCCTTTAATCAAAAACGCAAAACCTGCAATCATTAAAAATAGGGTCAGTATCATTTTCAGTATTTTTTTGATTCAGCAGTAATACAAACCAATTCAGCAGTTTGTTTAAAATTCAGGTTAAAATGGGTTGAATTATAAAAATCCGTAAATATCAGCCAGCCAGATTAACAGAAGCGAAAGACAGAATGCAATGGTTGGGGCAATAATCCACATCAGGAAGAATTTTCGTACTTCGGTTTTTCGGAAAATGTGACTGTAGCCCAGTTTTGCCACACCAATTCCGATGATTGCACCCACATTTAACTGAACGAGTGAGGTAGGGATTCCTTTCGAAACAGAAGCAAATAAAAGCAAACTGGCCGAAACAAACGCAATGATTACAGCCTCGAATTTGCCGAAAAGCACAATTTCCTTGCCTGTATTCTGGAGAATTTTATGCCCGAAAATCGAGCTTCCGATCCCAAAATTGGGAGCAACAATCAATGTAGAAAGAATCATAATCAGAATAAAATTCTCGTCAATCGGTTTATTCAACTGGTTGGCAGTCATCGATGCAATGGGGCCGGCGGCATTTGCAACGTTATTCGAGCCAATTGAAAACGCCACATACAACGACATTACAATTAAAAGTCCGTTCCAAACCGGCTTCAGGTTGGCATTTTGCGCCCGGGGCATTGTTAAACCTTTCCGGCGCATGGGCCGGTATATAAATTTACCTATCAGTAAACTGATTACAAATGAAATAATCGGAAGAATAAACCAGGCAGGAATAATTTCAGTAAAAAGTTTCTCCCGGTTCAACTCATGAAAATAAGTGGCAACTGCGGCTACAGAAAGTACAGTCGATTGGCTTGTTGACTGCGGAATTCCAAAAAGATTGGCTACCAAAAGTGAAATGGAAACCGAAAATAAAATGATAGAAACCACATTTCTTGTCATGAATTGCGGATCAAGCAGTTCTTTTCCGATAGTTTGTGCGGTTCCTTTACCAGCCAGAATTGCACCCAGAAATACCATAATCCCGAATAATCCGGGAATCAGACTTTTACGCAGTACATTGGCGCCATAAGCGGCTGAGAACGCAGGACCCGTTCCGCTGCCACCCATGTTAATGGCTAAAAACATGGCCAAAATAAAGGGCAACAACAACGGACTAAATAAAGGTGACAGCATAACCTTGATTTTTTTGAACCCCAAAAATAAAAGGATTATTACATGAAACTCTTTTCCCCGGGAAGTTTCTTCCAAAGAAAGAATTTACAGCAACAAATATTTACTCGGGTTTAAAGCTATTCAGCCAGTGCAAAATGTCTTCCTTCTTTAAATGCCAGCTGGTTCAGTTCCACCACTTTTTGTCCTTTGGTCTGAAAAACTGTGGCGATTGCTTCAACAATTACATTTTCAGGAATTGAAATAAACGGCGACGCAGCTCCCAGCATGACCATGTTTGAAGCTTTCGGATTGCCGCATTTTCGGGCAATTTCATCGGCATCAATCTGCACTGTTTTAACCTTTTTCTCAATCTCGCTGAACATTTTCTTCAGTTCAGGATAATTGGAAATATTTCTGAATTCGGTAATATTGGTAACGAGACAGCCGTCTTTTTTCAGATACGAAAGGTACCGCAACGATTCAAGTGGCTCCACCGAGAGAATGAGATCGGCAGTTCCCAGCGGAATAAGATCAGAAAAAACAGGTTTGTCGGAAATACGCAGATGCGAGACCACTTCCCCACCCCGCTGGCTCATTCCATGCGTTTCGGCCTGTTTCAGAAAGTAGTTTTCGTTTAATGCGGCTGCTCCCAAAGTGGCTGCAATGGTTAAAATTCCCTGTCCGCCAACTCCAGCCAATATTATATCGGTTTTCATACGTTTTCCTCCCTGTTCATTTTTTTAACACGACTAACTCTTTGCACACATTCTCTCCGGCCAATCAAAACCGAAACACCTTTGTAAACCACTTCTTCCTTCATGATGGCAACAATTTCGGCATGGTTCTTTTTCAGCGGCACAAAAACCCGGATGTGTTCGGGCTCCACTCCTATTCCGGCACAAATTTTTTCAATACGCCCTTTTGCCGACGAATCCTGACCACCAGTCATGGCCACTGTTTCGTTATCGACAATGATGATGTTGACATTTGTTTTTTCATAAACACAATCAAGAAGTCCGGTCATTCCGGAGTGTGTAAAAGTTGAATCGCCGATGACCGCAAAAACCGGTTCAAGACCTGCGTCGGCAGCGCCTTTCGCCATGGTGATGGAGGCTCCCATATCAACGCAGGTATTTATTGTATTGTATGGAGGCAGAGCGCCTAAAGTGTAGCATCCGATATCGGAAAAAACACGACCACTTCCGTATTCAGCAATTACTTCGTTAAGTGCAACATAAGTGTCCTGATGTCCACACCCGGCACACAACGATGGCGGCCTGTTTACAAGATTCAGTGGAAGTTCGGCTGATTCGGGTTTTTCATGACCCAGTGCTTTCAATACATGATCGGGATTCAACTCACCGCGACGTGGCAAAGCACCGTTCAATCTTCCGTGAACTTTCTTTCCGCGTTCGAAGAAGTCGGTCAGCAACTCTTCCACCAAAGGATAGCCCTCCTCCAGTACCAGCAATTCGTCACACTCTTTTTCGAGTTTTCTCAGCCAGATTTCGGGTACCGGATATTGTGCAATTTTCACAACCGGATACGGACAATTTCCATCCGGATAATTCTCCAACAGATAATTATAAGTAATTCCACAACAAACAATC
Organism: Draconibacterium sp.; assembly: GCA_036735485.1. GTDB lineage: Bacteria > Bacteroidota > Bacteroidia > Bacteroidales > Prolixibacteraceae > Draconibacterium. The sequence goes on from DAINOH010000059.1 coordinate 6,898, forward strand.
CCCAGTCCTTTGTCGGTTCCGTGGATAAAGGTGTTGTATTCCGATTCGTTTGAATATTTCTGCAACAAGGGTTGTTTGTCGAGCAACTGCTGGTAGTATTTCCGGCTGTAGGCCGGGAGCAGCATAAACTGCAGCGGATTTTCAGGCAGTTTTAATGCATTTTCAGCTTGCAATTCATTTCCCATAACCCCTGAACGCGAATGAGCAAGCCGCGTTGTAATTCTGATCATCACCGGCAGTCCTGTTTTTTCAGAAAAATCGAAGGCTTCGAAAGTCATGTCATAAGCTTCCTGTTGGTTTGATGGTTCAAAAACCGGCAACAAGGCAAATTTCCCGTAAAAGCGTGAATCCTGTTCGTTTTGCGACGAATGTTGCGACGGGTCGTCGGCAACTACGATCACCATTCCGCCATTTATTCCGGTGATTGCAGCATTCATATAAACGTCGGCCGCCACATTTAAACCCACATGTTTCATACAGGTGAGCGACCGTTTTCCGGCGTAACTCATACCCAGGGCCGATTCCATGGCAGTTTTTTCGTTGGCCGACCAAAGCCGGTGAATGTTGCGCTCTTTGGCTGTAATGTTTTCCTGAATGTATTCGGTTATTTCGGTTGAAGGAGTTCCGGGATAGGCATAAACGCCTGAAATACCCGCATCAATTGCCGCCTGTCCGATGGCTTCAACTCCCAACAGTAATTTTCTTTGCATGGTTTTTTGTTTATTCAGGGCCGAAAATTAGAATTTATCAGCCTTTAAAAGGCTATCAAATCTCAGTTTAGAAAAATTTTAACCAGATGGAGCATCACATTTCTCAGCCGAGAACTGTTAAAACTAATTTTCTTGGACCTCCATAATTCCTGAATTCACAGAAATAAATTCCCTGCCAGGTTCCCAGGTTCAGCCTGTGACGGGTAATCGGAATATTGATGGAAGCCCCGATAACAGAAGATTTCAGGTGAGCAGGCATATCGTCGTCTCCTTCGTCGGTATGCTCATAAACCGGGTCGCCTTCCGGAATCATTTTGTTCATAAACCGTTCGAAATCTCTGCGGACAGTCGGATCGGCATTTTCATTTATAGTGATTCCGGCAGACGTATGTTCTACGAGAATATTTAAAAGACCGGTTTCCGGCAGTTCGGACAGTTGTTCCGAAATAAAACGGGTTATTAAATGATATCCTCTGCGAAATGCAGGAAGTGTGATTTCTTTCTGAAAAACCATAATTTAAAAGATACTTGTGTGATAATTGTTTTGTTTGAAAAATAATCTGGTTAGCGGGTCAGATAAATCATCAGAAAAATAAAAGCGCCAATAATTATATAGGATTCGGGACGGGCAAAATTAAGTGTCCAGCCCATCATGCGGTGAACCTTTGGTACAAAAATACGCGGGTCTTCGCGGTTAAAATAAAACAATCCCCATTTGTAATATTCCGGATTTGTTTTCATACTGATCGGTTTAATTTGAATTCTTCAAAGATAATTATCAAATTTTCGCAGATTGAATAGCAAACCATTAATTTTGAAAGAAACTGAAATAGCATTAAGATGAAAATCCTTGGAAACTTACTCTGGCTGATTTTTGGAGGTTTTGCCATTTTCCTGGAATACATGATGGCCGGAATTATTTTGTGTGTGACAATTATCGGTATTCCGTTTGGTCTTCAGTCATTCAAACTGGGAATACTTGCTCTCTGGCCATTTGGTCAGAAAATTGAATACATGGATTACGCACCGGGATGTCTTTCCACGATTATGAATATTCTCTGGCTGATCATCGGAGGAATCTGGATTGCACTGACACACCTCTTTTTTGGTATTTTGCTGGGCATAACCATCATCGGAATTCCTTGGGCAACCCAGCATTTTAAAATGATGTCGCTGGCACTGACACCCTTTGGAAGACGGGTGGTTTAGAGAAACAGGTTTCGGATGTTGCCCGCCCGGACGACCCGGTCGGACAGGGATGCTGGATATTGGATGCTGGATTTTTTCAAAACTTAACCATTTAGAAATGAAAAAGATATTAGTTTTTGCACTTTTGATTCCCTTTTTGGCCTGTGCACAACCTAAAACACCGCAGGAAGTTGTTGATTTGATTAAGAAAAATGTCACCTGTAAATGGGCAACCGAAACGGTGGATGTTTTTAAAGCCGGGAATCCTAATACTCCGCTGAAAGGTATTGCCGTATGTATGTTTGCCGACATGGAAACACTTCGCGAAGCAGTGCGGCAAAACTGCAATTTTATCATTGTACACGAACCTGTTTTTTACAGTCATTTAGACGAAACAACTTCACTCGCCGGCGACCCGGTTTTTGAGGAGAAAGCAAAATACATTCAGGAAAACAACCTGGTGGTTTTCAGATTTCACGACCACATTCACATGACTGAACCTGACGGCATCTCAGAAGGAATGATAAGGAAACTTGGTTTAAAGCACTACTCAATAAAAGGTTCCGATACGTTTTTCAAACTCCCCGAAAAAACGGTTGCTGAATATTGCAGTGAACTGAAAAAAACACTCAATCTTGAAACCATCAGAATTGTTGGCAATCCTGACTTGAAATTCACACAACTGGCTTTTATGGCGGGTGCCCCCGGCGGACAGCGACACATTCAGATGTTGAAAAACAAAGATGTGGAAGTGATTCTGGCCGGAGAAGCCAACGAATGGGAAACCTATTTATATGCCAGCGATGCAACTGCTTTGGGCAAAAACAAAGCGGTGATTTTTCTGGGCCATATTAAATCGGAAGAGGCAGGAATGGAATATTGTGCTGAATGGCTGCAAACATTTGTAAAGGGAGTTCCCATCCGGTTTATTGAAAACAAGCCAAACTTCAAAACACTTTAATCATCTTACCCATCTTTTAAATTATCATTAGCTTATTTTTCAAGCAATTCATTTCAGAATTCAGGGTAGCTGAAATGATTAAATTTGTTCCTGATTAATGTACAACAAAACAAACACATATCGAATCAATCAGAAAATTGTATTAAACCTTAGTGTTTTTCTGGCGATATTTAATTTCTTTTTTTTCACAACTACAACCAATGCCAGCGACACTGTTTCGTTTTGGAATAATCATTATCCAAAATATATTAAATACCTCGATTTGCGGATTGAAAATGGGGTAATGATTCAGAAAAACGGAAGAGGTGGCGAATTGCTGAACAGTTCGTATTATAACGGCATCGATTTCAGACTTGGATTCCGCAATTCAAATCCCGGTGATGTTTACAGTAATATTTATCGCCATCCATACCTGGGTGTTGGGCTTTATTTTTCGACTTTCAGAAACAGCGACCTGGGAAATCCTCATGCGATTTATATGTTTTTTACCCACCCATTCACTTTTGAAAACAATAAAAATCTGACATTTTCATATACAGGTGCTTTAGGAATTTCATTCAATTTTAATCCTTATGATTCAATCCAAAATCCGGCCAACGTTTTAATTGGTTCTTATAAAAACTCCTACATACACATCGGATTTCTGGCTAATTATAAGTTCAGTGATAATTGGGCATTAAACGGAACAATCGGGCTTAAACATTTCTCTAACGGCTCCTTAAAACTTCCGAATTACGGTCTGAATATAATTCCGTTTACACTTGGGGTTAGTTACAAATTCTCCGATTACAATGTTCCAAAACACAAAATTCAAAATCCTGATTTTAAAAACTTTAGTTTATTTAACCTGACGGCTGCAACTGGCAGCAAAAATTATGAAGCCAATGAGCCAAACTGCTTAAAAGCAATGTTTGAAATCAGTTATTTATATCAATTCGGATACAGATACAGGGCCGGATTGGGGTTGGATATGTTTTATGCAGCCCAATCTGATTTAAGAAACGACAGCAATGAATCGAATTTTTCAAAATCGTTTTCGTTTGCTGTGGTGGGCGAATGGGAATGGATACTGACAAAGAAACTATACATTCCGATTGGTATTGGTCTTTATCTTCACCGAAATCCTGAGAATGAAGAACGTCAGCCATATTATGAACGAATTGGGGTACGATATCGGATTACCGATAATTTTTCCACCGGCTTGAGTATTAAAGCTCACAAAGATATTGCTGACTTTTTTGAATTCACATTGGGATATACGTTTCATAAAGATCCAAACGCTTATTAAGTTGCTCCTATTATTATAGCTGCAATGCCAATACCTTATGTTTATAGTAATCGTGTCTGTTCAGTTTTCTGAACTTAAAAATTATATTTTTGTCGCTCATTTAAAAAACTTATTAAAACAACCTTATTAATCATTTATGAAAAGATTATTCACCATAATTATTTTAACACTTTGCACTTTTCATCCCGGGTTCAGCCAGGACTCAGTTAAAATCAGCATTGAAAAAGATAAAAAGTATGCGAAATATCTTGAGTTTCGTTTTGAAAACGGCGCCATGCTCAGTAACGACACTGAATTGGGCGACCAGCTTGTCAACAGTTCTTATTACAACGGCATCGACGTGCGCCTCGGATTCAGAAAAACAAATCCCGATGATATTTACGGTACTGTTTACCGGAGACCTTACATGGGTATCGGGTGGTATGCATCCACATTTCACAATGAGGACATCGGGAAACCAAATGCATTGTACTATTTTATGACGATTCCTTTCGTATTCGAACAGGACAAAAATCTCACGTTTAATTACTCCGGAGCATTCGGACTTTCCTACAATTTCAATCCTTTTGATTCGATTCAGAATCCGGCTAATATTTTTGTCGGTTCATACCGGAATTGTTACGTTCATTTAGGGTTGGAAGCCAATTACAAATTCAGCGAGAAATGGCAGGCCAACGCCACTCTGGGATTCAAACATTTCTCAAACGGTTCGTTTAAGAAACCCAATTACGGAATAAACCTGATTCCCGTAACCCTGGGTGTTACTTATAAAGTGGGTGACGACAAAATTGAACATTACAGTCGTCCGGTACCCGAATTTATCAAAAACAACCAGTTGAATCTGACAGTTGCATTTGGCAGCAAAAACTATGTTAACGAAGACCCCAATTATCTGAAAATGACAATGGGCATCAACTTTTTACGGGCCGTCAACTACAAATACCGCATCGGGGTAGGTCTTGATGTGTTTTACTCTGGTGCTTCAGAACTGAGAACCGAATCGGGAACCGCTTCATTTTCAGATGCATTTTCGTATGCGATTGTTCCCAACTGGGAATGGGTTATTACCGAAAGATTATATGTGCCGCTGGGTATCGGTATTTATTTACACCGCAATGTGGAAAATGATGAAAAGTACGGATATTATGAACGGGCCGGAATCCGCTATCGTGTTACCGATCATTTAAGCGCGGGTGTCACAATTAAAGCTCACGCAGGCGTCGCCGATTATTTTGAATGGACACTGGGTTACACATTTCATAAAGATCAAAACCGCTATTAAAACGATAATAAAAACGGGAAGCTTCAGAACTTCCCGTTTTTATTTTTGATTATTTGTTTCATACAACCGCCCTTGCCAGGTATCCCGCATTTTCAGCAACTTTTCAACTTTGGCTACAAACTCAAAGTTTTTCAATCCCCAGTTGGGCGCTACCACCATTTCTGAAGGTGCTTCACTCACAAATCTTTCAACAATGATGGCCGGGTTCAGCAGCTCAAGATAATCAACCACCAGTTCAGCATATTCTTCAACTGTAAACAGATGAAACATTTCAGGATTCTCTTTGAATTGTTTCTCCATTATTGTTTGCCGGTGAATCTGCAATTGGTGCAGTTTCAGGTTTTTTACCGGAAGTTTCGAAATCACTTTTGCCTGATCCAGCCAGTCGGCGCGTGTTTCGCCGGGCAAACCCAAAATCAGGTGCGCGCAGTTATTGATTCCCCGTCGGGCAGTTTCTTCGATGGCTTTTACCGAATCGGCAAAAGTATGACAGCGGTTAACTCCTTCGAGAGATCGGTCAAGGTGCGATTCAAGACCAAATTCAACCATCACATAAACCTTTTTGCTGAGTTCAGCCAGGTAATCCAGTATTTCATCATTCACAGCATCGGGGCGCGTTGAAAGTACAAGTCCGGTAATTTTCGGATGTGAAAGCGCTTCATCATAAAGTTTTATTAAATCATCCAGCGATGCATAAGTATTGGTGTAAGCCTGAAAATAAGCCAGGTACTGCATTGAATCATATTTCTTCGAAAAAAATGTAATGCCCTCTTCAATCTGGTGTGTGACACTGTTTTTCAGATTGGTGTAGGAGGGTTTGAAAGTTTTATTGTTGCAATAGGTGCAACCACCTTTTCCCTTCGCTCCATCACGGTTCGGACAGGTAAAACCAGCGTCAATCGATATTTTCTGCACCCTTCCGGAGAATTTATTTCTGAAAAAGGTGGAAAAATCGTTGTACCGTTTGCTGTGTCCCCAAATATACTCCTGTGTCATCTTTTATTCTTCAGTTGGCAAAAATAGGAAAAAACCAACGCAGCAACCGAAAGCAACGTATGTTGAAAAAATACTGAAAACTTTAAAACTGTTTTCCGGTGGCTGTTCAAATATATCAGCGAAGATTTCTAATTTTATTAAACCTATTTAAAGATCATATTTATGTTTACCGACAACGATATCAGGCAGATTACCAGCAGGGGGAGCGAACTTGAAAAAGTTACGAATCAGGTGGAGAATTTCAGAAAGGGATTTCCTTATCTGCAAATCATGGAAGCCGCTTCGGTTGATAGCGGAATCATCCGGTTAAATGCCGATGAACTAAATAAAATGGTTGCGCTTTATGACGAAAAAATACAGAACGGTTGCAAACCACTGAAATTTGTTCCTGCTTCGGGTGCTGCAAGCCGCATGTTTAAAGCTTTGTTTGAAGCTCTGGATGAATGCAGGGCCCAAAATGGCTCCGACAATGCGCTGATTCGCAACGAAGCGGCACGTAAATTTCTGGCCAGTCGCGAAAAGTTTGCATTTTATGCTGATCTGGCTGAAAAAGTAAGCACGGAACCTGATATTCCGGGCTGTGTAAAATGGATTGACTTTCTGCTGAACAGCAAGGGTTTGAATTATGGTGCTCTCCCCAAAGGATTGCTGAAATTTCATAAATACGCCGGTGAAAACCGCACGCCTTTCGAGGAACACCTGGTGGAAGGCGCACTTTATGCAAAAGACAATGAAGGGATTGTAAAACTGCATTTTACGGTTTCGCCCGAACATCAGCTGCTTTTTGAGCAATTGCTGGCCGGTGTTAAAAGTCATTACGAAAAAGAACTCGGGGTAAAACTTGATGTGAGTTTTAGTCAGCAGAAACCATCAACCGACACGATTGCCGTTGACGCTGAGAATGAACCTTTCCGCGAAAAAGACGGGAGCCTTGTTTTCCGTCCGGCAGGGCACGGTGCGCTGATTGAGAACCTGAACGACCTCGATGCGGATATTATCTTCATCAAAAATATCGACAATGTAGTGCCCGACAGATTGAAAGAACCCACTGTTCAGTATAAAAAAGCGATTGCCGGTGTTTTGCTCAAAAATCTTGAGAAGCTTTTCTTTTACCAGAAGGAACTGAACGAAAAACACCCAATAGCGCTTGACAGTGCTTTTCTGGCTTCGGCCGCTTCGTTCCTGGAAAACACATTGAACACAAAACCAGCCGGAAACCAATATTATACCGAAAAAGAGGAACTCTACTATTATCTGAAAGAAAAATTCAACCGCCCGTTGCGTGTTTGCGGCATGGTGAAAAACGAAGGAGAACCGGGAGGCGGGCCTTTCTGGGCCTTGAACAGCGACGGCACTGTTTCGTTGCAGGTGGTTGAAAGTTCGCAGATCGATCCGGGAAGTATTCAGCAGCAAAATATTGCAAAACATGCCACGCACTTCAACCCGGTTGATCTGGTTTGTGCCGTTAAAAATTATAAAGGAGAAAAATACGATCTGACACAGTTTACCGACCCGGCCACTGGTTTTATTTCTATAAAATCGAAGGACGGAAAAGAGCTGAAAGCACAGGAATTACCAGGTTTGTGGAATGGGGCAATGAGCAACTGGAACACACTGTTTGTGGAAGTTCCCATTGAAACTTTTAACCCGGTAAAAACGGTGAACGATCTTTTGAGGGATCAGCATTTGAATGACTGATTTTATTTTTCGGGCTGAATTACTAACTTCGCAGGCTTATTTTTTGACACATGAACGAAGAAAAAGATAATTACCGTGACGAAGAAATACTGGAAGCGGTAAACCGTTTCAGGCGTTCGCTGATTTCGGGAAGGTCCCGTTATTTCGATGTCTCGGAATTCGAGGGCATTGTTGAACAGTTATTGGAGGAAGGTGATATTCAGGCTTCGGAAATAGCTGCAAAACAGGGCATCAAAATTCATCCCAACTCCATACCACTGCAATTGAAATATGCGCAGATCCTGATCAATAAAGGGCTTTACGAAAAAGCGCTCGATTATATAAAAGCCGCTGAAAAAGTGGACTCAAACAACGCCGATGTACATTTATTAAAAGGTTCGGCCCTCACGGTTCTCGGCAAAGAAAAAGAGGGAATGCAGGCTTTTAAAAAGGCAATCATCCTGGCCGGCCCCGATCTGGATGAAGTTTACTACCAAATCGGTTCAACTTATATCCAGACCGGAAAGATTACAAAAGCGCTTTATTATTTCGAAAAAACGTTCAGAATAAACCCCGACCACGACATGGCATTGTATGATCTGGGTTATTTTTACGATCAGCAGGAAAATCTTAACAAAAGCATAAAATACTACAACCTTTATCTCGATATCGACCCGTTTAACCAGTATGTATGGTTTAACCTGGGGACGATTTACAACAAAACCGGTGAGTACGACAAGGCTGTGGAAGCCTACGAATATGCCTACACCATCAACAGCGGTTTTCTGATGGCACTGCTGAACATAGGCAACACACTGGCCAATGCAGGGAAATATACCGAAGCCGTGGAAAAATACCATGAATACCTCGTGGTGAATCCCGATAGCGACGAAGCCTATTGTTACCTCGGCGAATGTTTCCTCAATCTTGAAGATTATGATGAAGCGCGGCTGAAATACAAACGTGCGCTCGACATCAATATCAATAACGATGCCGCCTGGTTTGGAATCGGTTTGATTTTCTGGATTGAACAGAACCTCGAGAATGCCATCCGTTATATTCAGAAAGCTATTAAAATTGACAGTACAAATCCTGAATACTGGCTCACGGTTGCGAAAATCCACAACGACAACAATGATTACGACGCTGCGGTTGTGGCACTGAAAAACGCCGCCCGGCTTGAAGTTTCGAATACCGAAATCTGGCTCACCTGGGCCGATGTTTACGAGAATTTCGACGAGGCTGACAAAGCATTGCGGATACTGAAAAAAGGCATCACGAAAAATAACGACCCACTGCTGAAATACAGGCTTGTGGCGGTTTTGCTGAAAAAAAGAAAAACAAAAGAAGCTTTAAAAGTTTTGGAAGAAGCGTTGGAACAGGATATTATTCAACTCAGTTTTCTGCACGACATTTATCCGAATTCCATCAAAAACAAACGGGTGAACCAGTTGATCAGCGATTTCCTGGAAAAGAACAATATCAACCTGCCCGACGAAGATCCGGAAACTAATCTTTAAAAATCTGCCATCAAAAATCGTTAATCGACATTCGTTATTCAGCATTCATCCAATAATCAATAATCACTCATAAATAATAAATTAATAACTCCTCCCCATGTGGGCATTTGCAGCGCTGCTTTCCGCTTTATTCCTGGGTATTTACGATATTTTCAAAAAGCTTTCGTTAAACGGAAACGCGGTGATTCCGGTGCTGTTTTTCTCAACGCTCACCAGCACAATTATCTTTTTACCGGTTGTAACCGGCTCTTTATTTTATCCTGAGTTTTTTCAATCCATCGGGCTTTTTGCGCCTTCGCTTACTTTTACCGAACATTTGCATGTTTTGCTGAAAGCGGTGATCGTGGTTTCGAGCTGGATCCTGGCATTTTTTGCCATGAAACACCTGCCCGTTAGCATTTTTGCGCCTATTCGTTCCACCGGGCCATTCTGGACTTTGATTGGCGCCCTCCTGATCTTTCACGAAAAGCTGAACCCGTTGCAGTGGCTGGGTGTTTCGCTCACGCTCATGTTTTTCTATCTGTTTTCCACAGCCGGAAAAAAAGAAGGCATCGAATTCAGAAAAAACAAATGGATATTTTTTATTGTAATGGCCACCATTTTGGGCGCTGTGAGCGGTTTATACGACAAATTCATCATTAAACACATCGACAGGATTGCGGTGCAGGCGTGGTTTTCGTTTTACCAGGCAGCTATTATGTTTCCCATTCTGCTATTTCTCTGGTACCCGAAACGCAAAAACAGTACGCCGTTTCAATGGCGCTGGACAATTGTTGCCATTGCCGTTTCGCTGGTGATTGCCGACTTTTTATATTTCTACGCAATTAGTCTCGAAGGTTCGATGATTTCGATGATCTCGGCGCTCCGCCGCAGCAGTGTTTTGCTCACTTTTACATTGGGCGCTCTTATTTTCAGGGAACAAAACCTGAAACAAAAAGGAATTTATTTATTGGGAATCCTGGCCGGGATTTTATTCATCACGCTGGGCAGCCGGTAATACAATAAACCAACGCTTTGGCGTTGAAAAACACGAAAAGGATTTCAAACCATTTTAAACTGAATGACGTAGTCATTCGATTTTAGTAAACACAGCTAATGATGAAAACAACAACTCAGTAGGAGTTGGATGATTTGCTTTCGTAATTGCGCCTTGTCGTTACCCCGCTGGCACGGCCCCGAACCGTCGGGGTGTAAACCGTGCTTACCCCACAAGGGCAAATAACTTTTTGCTTTTTCAAAGCAAGACACAGGTCACAGACCTGCGCCAGCAAGGGAAACTAATGGGTTGTGCAACGGTTACCTTTGTTGTAGGTAGTATTTTTATTTGTTTCATTTTTTTCAGTCACTTTGTAGAGGTTTTATATTGTTTTCTCTCAAATAAGCACAATAATTTTTTATGTCATCCATTAAGTCTTGACTAGATGTTGGTCTTAAAATAAACTCGTGATTACCTTGGATAAAGTCAGCAAACAATACAGTATTTGCAAATCGTTTTCCAGGTTTCATCCTCTTATGTTTTTCTCTTGAGATTTGTTTAAACTTAACAAGAATGTGGAATTCTGATTTCAAAATCTTAGATTCATTAAATGAGTAAAATAGTTGAATGTCAAAGTTGTCATATTTTCCCTCATAGATTTCTTCTTCTTTATTCCATTTAAATCCCTTTATAATAAAGCTCTCAAGATTTCTATGTCTTGAATATTTTTTCGTTAAAAGAGGTCTTAAAAATTTAATTCCACCAATCATGAACAGTCCTGAAATGAGAGCGAATCCAACTGCAAATTTTAATCCGAATGTCAATGAATTTTCAATGTCCTTTGGAGTGTTGTCAAAATAGTGAAACAAGGAAAATAATATGAATCCAATTATTAATGGGAATAGTAAATAATCCTTTATTAATCTCAGATTTTCCGATGAATCATTATGTTCGATTTTATCCATAAATTGAAATTGTCTTTGGTTTTTTCAATTTGCAGCTAACGGTTAACTGTATGTGGCGTAGCCGATTGCGGGATACTTTCCTGTCAAACCGAGATGAAGTAGAAGCGGGTGATGAACCTACAATTACCCACAAAACCGGCTATGACATATACAGATTGTTACCGCCTGGTGTTTATTTTTTCAGTCATTTTATCTTTCAATTTGCTACTGTATCTCGGTCTACCGTACGTTGTGCTTGGTGGCTCTTTTGCAATTTTTGGTTTTAGTGTCGGCTGGTGCGAATTGCAAATGTGCCACCAATTGCGCAGGATTATAGTTAATTTTCAGTTGCATAAATTACTTCGTCATTCATTATTTTGATTGCTTCTTTCTCTTTGTAATATGCCTCTGTCCTTAATTGGTTTGCTTTCAATGCAAGGTCATTTATCTTTTTCATTGCTTCCTTATTCTTTAAAATTGGAATAGGAATTTGTCCTGCATTACTTGGGTCAATCATATCAATAACAGCTCCGTAGGTTTCTCTTTTGCTTAATGCTTTACCAAAGTCGCTGTTTAGGAAAATATAAATATAACCTGCAATGTCTTTTGAATTTGGAACAATACGAATTGAATTTTGACTAACTGTCCAATTCTCATTTTCATAATATTCAGGAACTAAAACAACATTACCAATTGTTCCTCTGTCAGTTATTAGGACGGTATTTTCTTTTACTGAAAGTTCTTTCTCAATGAGTTTCTTGTGACCTGTTTTTGAAAGGAATTTTTCAACTCTTGGATTAAGTTCAAGTATATCATTTGTACCTAAAAAAGGCACTCCATTTTCTTCATCAACATAAATACGCTTGAAAATACCGGGCATTGTAATTTCCTTGCATAGTTTGCCTAATGGTTTTATGTTTTCAGAGGTATCTAAAAGACAATCCAATATGCTTGTTACAATTGGATTATGATATGAGCCTTCAAAACGATTATTTAAAAATTCAAGTTTTATGGAAAATGTTCTAACACTCGCTTCTTTGTCAAAAAAAGCAGGTGACAGATTTTGAAATGAAGGAAGCTCTAACTCTTTTTTGAGAATTGATTCTGCTTCAACAAGAAGTTCATTTGACTTATCACGTAGTTCAAATGATAGATTTGCTAATTTATTTATTCTTTCTTTTAAATCTTTTGAAGGATTAGGAATAACAATGTTTTCTAAATGTTCAGGCTCAACTTGTAGAATAACCGCACCAAAGCTGTTGCTTTGAACAATTGTTCTGCCAACTTCTGTTTTTAGATATGTGTAAATAAACCCACCATATTCTTTTGGAATTATACGTATTGCGTGCTCACTTATTAGAAATTTCGATAAAGTTTTATTTACTAATGTAACATTACCAATAGTTCCTGACCGTGAAATCAATACAGTTCCTTCATTGACTTTAAAAGGTTTAATATTCATTGAAAGGGCAGATAAAAATTTCACAGGCTGTGGGTTTGTTTCTAACATTTCAGCACTACCAAGAAAGCCAATTGCACCTTTCGAGTATTTCGAAATATAATTCCTTTTTGCACGACCGCCATAAAAACAATCGGTCATAAAGTCTTTTAATTGTAATATGTCCCATTTACAATTACGTAAAACTTCTTTTGCTTTTCTTGCTTCAACATTGAATACATTTGCTTCTAAACGAAGTTTGGCAGCAATAACTTCTTCAATGCTTACACTAGCATATTTTATTGTTTCTACCATTGTATTCCTTCGTATTTTTTCCAACGTTTGAAAATAGCTGGCACTTCAACTGTTTGGTCGTCCAATTCAGGTTCTTCAAAAGTTTCAATGTCTCCGTTTTCATTTAACTGTGTTCGAGGGAAATATAATACTTCTCCGTTTTTATCTCTTTTTAGTATATCCGCACCCCTTTTGTCGTGTCCAACTTTATCAACTAAAGTCATAAAAATGTTGTAGCTGTGGTCGGGTTCTCTTTTTTCTTTCTCCGTCTTTTTCTGCACTATCAAAACAGAGGTTTGAGTTCCAGTTGACGGTTGAAAAGTGTCTTGGTGTAAATCTACACTCGCTATTATGTAACAATTTTTTATTAACCATTGACGAATGAATCCTTTACCGGGTGCTCCTAAAATGCTGTCAGGTAAAACTATTGCAAGACGTCCACCAGGCTTTAAAAGCTGAACACAACGCTCGACAAACAATTCCTCCGGTGACATTGAGTTACTACCTTGAGCAATTTCATATTGATTCAAAATAGCAGGGTCTTGAATTGGAATTTTACTTCCAAAGGGTGGATTAGTAACGATTACGTCAAATAATGCAATGTCTTTGGCTGTTCTAATTTCTTTGAAATCTAATCCAAATCTGTCGGCAAGAGTCTTCTTAAATTCTAAATCCCATTCGTGTGGCGGCAGTAATGAATTGGCTCTTAAAATATTTCCGCTACCATCATTATTCATTACCATATTCATTTTGGTAGCTTTTACCAAGTCAGGATTAATGTCAAAACCAAAAAAATATTTACTTGCAATTGCTTTTATCTCTTCGTTTGCAGTTTGTTTGTGCGTTTCTGACCATCTATCTTTTGGTTTCCCTAATTTATCAGCAATCTTATTTTCAATCTGTTGAATTACAAAGTTCATCGCCTGAACTAAGAAACCACCTGTACCACAACTACTATCCAAAACGAACTCACCAATTTTAGGTGCAACCATTTCAACGGACATTCTCATCACGTTTCTTGGAGTGAAAAATTCGCCTCTATCACCTCTCAAATTTGAACCTACAATTTCTTCATAGGCTTTGCCTTTTACGTCAATGTTTGTATCGAGAAAGCTATATCGTTGAAGTTCGCCAACTACGTATGCAATGGTTCTTGGCGATAACATTAGTTCATCATTTGCTAAAAAAATCTGTTTGTGCTTTGTTTTAACCTTAGCGAAAATTTTTTCAATACGTTTTTTTACTGTTAGCTGTCCGTCTGGATTGTCTCTTTCTTTGGTAGAAACGAAAAATTCAGGCTCTTCAAATAAATTCCTTTCATCTTCAATTTTGCAGAAGATTATTTTTAAGAGCTCAAAAAATGCAACTTGTTTTTGAGGTCCGTCAATTGCGTAAATATGGTTGTGGCATTTTTTGAAAGCGTAAAGCAAATTGTCACCACTTGCTTTTTGTTGACGTTTTCTACTTGGTCTGTCTATTTCTTCAATGGGTGTATTAAAAGAAGGAATATCGATATAGTCTTCAAATTCAATCTTTCCTTTTGAAGTTGTAAATTTTCTAAAAACTTCCTTGTCTTTACCGTTTGTCCACATTCCCCACTCGCAATTACCACAAGACTGCATATAAGATTTAAGTTGTCCGACACCTTCTTTCTTGTCGTTTGGGCTAATGTTTTCTTTTTTACATTCAACAACTAGCTGAATATTTTCTTGGGAAAAGTCGGTGCATCCTTTTGTGAATATGGCAATATCAACTCTTTTGTTAGTTGAGCCAACTTTTATTGGGAGCTCAATCTTGATTAATGATTTTGGATATTGGTGCTCATTTACAAGTCGTTTTTCAATATTTTGTCGAACATATTCTTCGGGAGTGTCTTTTCTAAATACTCCATCAATATAGTCTCTCAGTTTTCCTTCTGGCACTGTAATGACTTGTAATTCTTTATCTTGCATTATGTCGTTTTGATTTTCGTTTATTTCTCCAAAGATAATAATATCTGTGGGCGCGGTGGCAGGAAAACAGCTCTTTTGCAAGCGAAGCGTCAGCCTGAGTGTTGGGGCTTGCAAATGTGCTGTTTTGTGCGTTGGCTTTCATTATTTGGTTTTTGTTTTAGTAGCAAATTGTCCGTTCGTTTTCTGTCTTTTTACACTTGGCGGTAACGGTTGGTGCATGTTGCGGAGCGGATTTCGGAGATCGTTCATGTCCGCGAGGGCTGTACGGTGATGCGAGAATCCGCAGATGGCGCACTACCAACCCCGCTCTGAAATATGCACTTTGTTATGCGTTCGTGTTTATAAGTCATTATAAATTAATCGCATATGAAAGTGCGTTTTTAAGTTCAAGAAATATTTAGTGTTATAGTGTCCAATTTTAGTTTGGATTTAGTTATTAATCTTGTTAAGAATTATTGTTTATTTCAATTCTTTCTAAATTTTCTGATTTGAATTCTTTTTAGAAAGTCATTTTTGTCTACGATAAAAAAACCAAAATAGAATTAGAGCAATTACGATTGCAGCTACAATCAAATATAAAACAAAATGTTTTTTTTCAGTGCCAGCAGAATTTGTTGTAGGTTGAATATAATTACCAAGTTTAGTAATGTTTGCTTCTAACTTAATTTTATATGCCCCCTCTAAGGATTGTTGAGGTAAACTAGTTGGTACAGCAAAGCCCGCAACAGATGCTCCCTCACTATAACCTTTCATTTCGAGCGAATAAACTCCAGGTTGGATATCGTCAATTCGCATGCTTGCCATAGAACTACTATCTAATTGAACATAAAATGTTTTATCCATATCTTTACCCCTAATTTCAACTCTGCCTTTATATTGGTAGTTGGGAGGATAAGGAGGATGCAAATAGTCAACGTTCATTTCGCATTTCAATAAAACGGAGTAATTCATATCAGTATAATTTTGAAGTAGTGGTAGATTCATAATTGTTCTATATTCTGGATAAACATAAGAGTTGCCGAAGCCACTTCCATTTGGACTAGTTCTAGCACCATAAACATTTTCAATGTCAAGTGTCCAGCTATAAAAATTAGTAGATAAAAAAGATGTTACTGCGGCTTTTGTCCTTAACCATGCAGCATCGTATTTCCGGCTTTCATCATTTACGGGAATAGCCAACCATTGATTTACTGGATTCGGTGCTATTGTTCCCCAGCTACCACTCATTTTAGAATTAACATTTAAAAAACCATTTGATATATATATAGTGCTGTCAGTTACAGGTTTCTTCAATATCTGATTTTTGCTTGATATAATTACTTCATCAGTTTTCCAATTATTTTCTAAATTGATTTTGACGATGCCATCTTTATTAGGGTCAATTAATTTGAAAGTTCCAGAGTACTCCTGTCCCCATTTAATTTTTTTCCCTTCTTTTAACTGACCGCCTATAATTATTACATTCGGATGTTCAATTTGAGTAATTTTAATTGGGGAAAATTGATGTATTGATTTGCAAAATAAATCAATAGTAACTTGCCCGTCAATTTCCGGGTGTTTTGTAATAAAGCATCCTTCAAAATTAGGACAGTCATGCATACAATTACTCCATGCTGTATAAGCAGTTAACGAAACAGTTTTCTGAGATAAATATTTGTACTGGGAAAATGACAATTTTTTGTCTACTTGAAACGCAATACTATCTCGTTGAAATTTTGCGCGTTTTTCGCTTTCGTTATAACTTCCATTTAGAAACCCGCTAAACAGATCGTAATATGCCTGTCCCCCAGACTGCATATTCATATCTTTTTCCCACTCTCCTGTTTCCCAATACTCAAAACTTTTACTAAATATCATTTTGAATGAACTTTCCAAATCTACATTGTAAATAGAAGTGATTTCATCTCGCAAAGCGTTTTTAAGTGCTATATCGCAACCACAGTCGTTGTTTTGTCCTCTTACATTGATACTTATTACTAGAAATATGAATAATGCGTAAAAACAATATGGCTTTTTCATAAAATTATTTTTATCTAAATTTAATCCATTTTTTTTGTATTTAAGATGTTTTTGTCTTTTATTTTATTTGTGATTATTTCAACATGACGCATAACGTACATGTATCCCAACAAGTTGGGTTATATCGCTATTGTCAGGTTGGTTTATAACTCCAATTTGGGTGTGTAAATGTACTTTTGTGCAGGTGTTGTACCTATTTTCGATATTTATCTGAGGCTTTTTGTTCATGCCTGGTTAATTTTTCCAAAGCTAATAAATTGATGGATAGGTGATATCGCTGGTTGCAGGATTTTTATGTAAATCAATGCAAAAAACGGGAAGGGCAAAACAATGCTGCCCTTTTTTACCCTTAGAGGGTACTTCCGAAGTACCCCTCCCCACATCCGAAGTACTCCCCCCCACTTCAGATCCTATAATTATCATCTTTTTACCTCAACGTTGAACCTCTGAAGTACTAATTTGAACCTTTTTACCTCAACGTTGAACTTCCGAAGTACTAACTTGCACCTTTTTACCTCAACGTTGAACCTTTGAGGTACTAATTTGAACCTTTTTACCTCAACGTTGCACTTCCGAAGTACTCCTTTGAACCTTTTTACCTCAACGCTGAACTTGCAACAAAAAAATGGACAATCAGTTAAGTCATGCTGCAATTTTTTGTTTGTTCATTAATTTTCCGTATTCATCTGGTGTTAAGTAGTTCAAAGCAGAATGTCTTCTTCGCGTATTGTACCAGGTTTCAATGTATTCAAAAACAGATATAATTGCCTGTTTTTTTGTCGCATAAACAAAACGGTAAATCCATTCTGTTTTTATGGTTTTGAAAAAGCTTTCGGCCACTGCATTATCCCAGCAGTTTCCTTTACGGCTCATGCTTTGAATGACCAGCGGATTTCTAATGAGTTCCTTCAGTTCTCCACAGGCATATTGTATGCCCCGGTCTGAATGAAAAATCAGCTTATTTGTCACGGGTCTGTTCAGTAAAGCCATCATCCATGCGGGTGCTATTGTTTCAGATGCTTTTAATGTGGAACTGATGGACCATCCGATTACTTTTCTGTCAAACAGGTCGATGATTACTGTCAGATACACCCAACCTTCAATGGTCCGGATATAGGTAATGTCCGATACCCAGACTTTGCCTGGAACTTCCACCCTGAACTCTCTGTTTAGCAGGTTGGGTGCTACCGGATAGCTGTGTTTTGAATCGGTAGTTACCGCAAACTTCTTCTTCGTTATACTCCGGATGCCAGCTTTTTGCATCAGCCGGGCGACACGTCGCCGTGACACGTGAACATAATTATTCTTAAGTTCTACGGTTATGCGTGGACTTCCGTAAGTGTATTTGCTTTTCTTATATACCTGACGAATCTGTTCCATTAACTTTTGTTCCTCAATTGCCCTTTTGGATGGCTTTCGCTTTATCCACGAGTAATACCCGCTTCTGCTTACTCCTAATACTTTGCACATCATTTCAATGGGAAACCGGGAGCTGTTAGCGGCTATAAACCGATATATTTCCCATCGCTCCTGGAAAAGATGCTGACCGCTTTTTTTAGTATATCGCGCTCCATTTGCATCTCTTTCAATTCCTTCTTCAATCGTGCAATCTCAGTCTCTTGCTCTGTCATCTTTGGCTTTCCGTTGCCCGGAAAGCTTTTCCCCTGATAACTGCCAAACTCGCTTCTCCACCGATACAATAACTCTGGACGGATTTGTAGCTCATTTGCAAGCTCTACTACATTCGTACGTGAATAACTTAATTCTACCGCATTCAACTTAAATTCTCGTGTAAATCTTCTCCTTTCCTGTTTCATATTCCTAAGATATAATTTATTAAACAATCATATCTTAACTTAATGTCCACTCAAATGTAGCAACTCCACACGCTGAACATCGGAAGTACACCCCCCCCACTTCAGAAGTACCCCCCTGAACTTGCAACAAAAAAATGGACAATCAGTTAAGTCATGCTGCAATTTTTTGTTTGTTCATTAATTTTCCGTATTCATCTGGTGTTAAGTAGTTCAAAGCAGAATGTCTTCTTCGCGTATTGTACCAGGTTTCAATGTATTCAAAAACAGATATAATTGCCTGTTTTTTTGTCGCATAAACAAAACGGTAAATCCATTCTGTTTTTATGGTTTTGAAAAAGCTTTCGGCCACTGCATTATCCCAGCAGTTTCCTTTACGGCTCATGCTTTGAATGACCAGCGGATTTCTAATGAGTTCCTTCAGTTCTCCACAGGCATATTGTATGCCCCGGTCTGAATGAAAAATCAGCTTATTTGTCACGGGTCTGTTCAGTAAAGCCATCATCCATGCGGGTGCTATTGTTTCAGATGCTTTTAATGTGGAACTGATGGACCATCCGATTACTTTTCTGTCAAACAGGTCGATGATTACTGTCAGATACACCCAACCTTCAATGGTCCGGATATAGGTAATGTCCGATACCCAGACTTTGCCTGGAACTTCCACCCTGAACTCTCTGTTTAGCAGGTTGGGTGCTACCGGATAGCTGTGTTTTGAATCGGTAGTTACCGCAAACTTCTTCTTCGTTATACTCCGGATGCCAGCTTTTTGCATCAGCCGGGCGACACGTCGCCGTGACACGTGAACATAATTATTCTTAAGTTCTACGGTTATGCGTGGACTTCCGTAAGTGTATTTGCTTTTCTTATATACCTGACGAATCTGTTCCATTAACTTTTGTTCCTCAATTGCCCTTTTGGATGGCTTTCGCTTTATCCACGAGTAATACCCGCTTCTGCTTACTCCTAATACTTTGCACATCATTTCAATGGGAAACCGGGAGCTGTTAGCGGCTATAAACCGATATATTTCCCATCGCTCCTGGAAAAGATGCTGACCGCTTTTTTTAGTATATCGCGCTCCATTTGCATCTCTTTCAATTCCTTCTTCAATCGTGCAATCTCAGTCTCTTGCTCTGTCATCTTTGGCTTTCCGTTGCCCGGAAAGCTTTTCCCCTGATAACTGCCAAACTCGCTTCTCCACCGATACAATAACTCTGGACGGATTTGTAGCTCATTTGCAAGCTCTACTACATTCGTACGTGAATAACTTAATTCTACCGCATTCAACTTAAATTCTCGTGTAAATCTTCTCCTTTCCTGTTTCATATTCCTAAGATATAATTTATTAAACAATCATATCTTAACTTAATGTCCACTCAAATGTAGCAACTCCACCCTCCACTTCAGAAGTACCCCCCTCCACTTCGAAAGCACCCCTCCCAACTTCAGAACCTCTCATTTGCACCTTTTTACTTCAACGTTGAACTTCGGAAGTACCCCTCCCGCTTCAGAGAATTATTTGACTCTGCCTGTGGCATCGTTTCTGAAAATTTTTAATTCCATGTATTTGCAGAATCATCCGGTGCATGTTGAATAATGCTTTCGAAATTTTCGAAGATTATAAATCATCTGGTCTGATGCTTTCGAAATTTTCGAAGGGTATAAATCATCCGGTCCGATTGTTTCGAAATTTTCGAAAGGTATAAATAGCCCGGTCTGGTGCTTTCGATATTTTCAAAGGATATAATTCTTCTGATTTGATGGTTTTGAAATTTTCGAATGTCCGTAGAGACGCGATGCATCGCGTCTCTACGATACGCAAACCAACCGCGCCAAAATCCACGTAAAATCCCTGTCATCAATCACACCGCCAATTTTGCAATTCAATTCAAAACAAAACAAATTCGCCATTTTTATTATTTTTGGCTGCACTGAAAACAAATTCAAATTCAATCAATGAAACAATACGGATTAATCGGCTACCCGCTCACCCACTCTTTCTCGAAAAGATATTTCACCGAAAAATTTGAAACCGCAAAAATTGATTCGGTTTATTCGAATTACGAAATCGATTCGATCACCAGATTCCCGGAAGTTATCGCCTCAAACCCTGAACTGATCGGGCTGAACGTAACCATTCCTTACAAAGAAAAGGTAATCCCGTATCTCGACGACCTCAATGATTCGGCACGTGAAATTGGCGCTGTGAATACTGTAAAAATCACAAGAACGGAAAACGGAATCAAACTCAAGGGTTTTAATACCGACACGCATGGTTTTGAAAATTCGCTGAAACCGCTGTTGAAACCGCACCATACAAAAGCGCTGATTCTCGGCACCGGCGGCGCTTCGAAAGCCCTGAAATATGTGCTGAAAAAACTGGGGATTGAATTTATTTCGGCATCGATTGAAGAACTGAAGGAAAACGAGATCAGGTACGGGGATATTGATGAGAAAGTCATTTCAGAAAGATTGCTGATCATCAACGCCACGCCACTCGGAACCTACCCGAAAGTGGAGGGCTGTCCGGATATTCCGTACCAGTATCTGACTAGCGATCACCTGTTGTTCGACCTGGTTTACAACCCGGAGGTAACCCGGTTTATGTCGCTGGGACTTGAAAAAGGCGCCACGGTAAAAAACGGCTACGAAATGTTGCTGCTGCAGGCCGAAAAATCGTATGCAATCTGGAATGAGGAATGAGGAAAAAAGGTTACGAGTTGCAGGTTACGGGTTACAGGTTGCGAGTTGCAGGTTAACAACAATAATGACAACAACGATAACCATGATAACATGACAACCATGACAACCACGATAACAACGATAACATGACAACAACGATAACCACG
This sequence comes from Draconibacterium sp., assembly GCA_036735485.1. Taxonomy (GTDB): domain Bacteria; phylum Bacteroidota; class Bacteroidia; order Bacteroidales; family Prolixibacteraceae; genus Draconibacterium. The sequence continues at coordinate 28,809 of DAINOH010000059.1, forward strand.
ACAACCACGCCAACCAATCTCAATTAGTCACAATAATTTTCTGCGGATTATGGAAAAGAAAAAAATACTGTTTGTCTGTCTCGGAAATATCTGCCGCTCGCCCGCAGCCGAGGGCGTTTTTAAATACAAGGTCAAAGAACGCGGACTGGAATATGCTTTCGAAATTGACTCAGCCGGAACAGCCGGGTACCATGCCGGGGAGCCAGCTGACCGGCGAATGCAGCAACATGCCCGGAAGCGAGGAATTAACCTCACCAGCATTTCGCGAAAATTTAATCCGGCAACTGATTTCGATAAATTTGATTGGGTGGTGGCGATGGACAATGAAAATGTTTCGAACCTGAAACGAATGGCCCGCAGCCCGGAAGATGTTGCCAAAATCAGCAAAATGACCGACTTCAGCAAAACAGAAAATTACACCGAAATCCCAGACCCCTATTATGGCGGCAGCGATGGCTTCGAACTGGTTCTCGACCTGCTCGAAGATGCCTGTGAAGGATTATTGGAAAGGCTTTCCTGAGATTTTATTCGAAATGATACAAGAAATTGGCCAGTGTTTCATACGCCGGCTTTTTTTGTCCCTCGATATCAACGATAATTTTCACCTGAACTTTGGTTACTCCCCGCAGATTTTTAATATCGTTGAGCGAAACAGTGGCACGAATACGGTCGTTTACCAAAACCGGCTGCTGGAATTTCAGGCTTTCGATCCCATAATTCACCACCATTTTTACATTGCGGATATCAACAACATTGTACCACAGGTAAGTAAGCATCGACAAAGTAAGATAACCATGCGCAATGGTGGTTTTGAACGGCGACTCGGTGGCCGCTTTTTCCGGGTCGGTATGAATCCACTGAAAATCGAGCGTGGCTTCAGCAAACTTGTTGATTTGTTCCTGTGTAATGGTAATATAATCTGAAACGCCGATTACCTGTCCGAGCAGCGCAGCAAATTCTTCGTAGTTATTGATGATCCGTTTTTCCATAGTTTTTTAAATATCGACGAAGATAAAATGAATTAGCGGTGCTAAAATCAATATAGCTTTAAATAACCTTAAATTATCAGTAAAACTGAAAACCCAACTGAATTTTTAGCCTGTATGTTCTATTTTTAAATGAATCCCACAGATTCGAAAAATTTCACACCTTTGCAGCCATTATTTCTCAGGATGAAGAATCTTTTTAAAAGCACCACTTTTCTGGCAATACTTGTTTGCTGGCTCTGGTCAACAGCTTTTGCGCTGGTAAAAATCGG
>DAINOH010000060.1:0-27583 GCA_036735485.1 Draconibacterium sp.
AAATCCGGTAATGATTACATTTCCGGTATTGTCGGTTGCGACTGAAATTGCAGATTCTCCGCTTTTTCCGTCAGCAGTTTGTTTAATTGCCCATTTTGCATTGCCGTTTGTATCACAATTTAAAAGGAAGAAATCTGTAGTGCCGTTGACTGTCAATGTGCTTGGGCCATAATTCAGGGTTTTAGCATTAAATTGTCCACTGACATAAATGTTGTTGTTAAACAGCGCAAGGTCTTTTGCCTCACAGTCGCCACCAATTTTTTTTGCCCAGGTTAAATTGCCGTTGGTATCGTATTTTGCAATAAACGAATTATCAATGCTGTCATTGGGTATTATCAATTGTCCAAACGAAATGGAGTCGTTTGTATAAAATCCTGTAATGTAACTGTTTCCTGCAGCATCAGTCTTTAATCCGGTGGCACGGTCGTCACCTTTTCCTCCGGCTCCTTTCGCCCAAAGTACATTTCCGTCTGGATCGTATTTGGCCAGAAACAAATCGGCCTGGCCGGCTGATGTTAATTTTATTGTACCAAAATTTGAAGGTTGTGTAAAATATCCGGCTACATAAATATATCCGGCTCCGTCAGTTTTTACACAATAACCTTCATCGTTCGATCCGCCACCGGCACCTTTTGCCCACAAAATTTCACCTTTTGCATTGTATTTCACCAAAAAAATATCCATACTGCCAGCCTGCAAAAGAGTAGTGGTGCCAAATGTTATGGAATTACTAGAAAACCTGCCGGTTACCAGAATATTGTTGTTTGAATCGACATGAATTGAATGTGGAATTTCGAGAGCGACAGCACCTTCTCTTTTTGCCCACAGAATTTTTCCTGAGCTATCAAATTTTACTATAAAAATGTCGCCAACATTACCTGCATTAATTAAAGTATCGGGACCAAAGCCAATTTTTGGACTGTAAAAGAAACCTGTAAGAAATACATTTCCTTCTTTGTCGGTTGTAACCGAAGTCCCTCTGTCGTTGCCTGATCCGCCAAATCGCTGTGCCCAGAGAACATTTCCCCACGGATCGTATTTTGCCAGATACCCGTCAGTAAAACTCAACCCTTCGTTTTGAAGTGTATAGGTCCCGATGGTAAGTGTGTTACTGGTAAAATACCCCGAAACATAAATATTGCCTGATGCATCGGTTGCAACAGTACTCCCTTCGACGGTACCGTTTCCTGTACCGCTGCTAGCCCAGTCCCATTCGGGAATCTGACAAAAACTGATTTTAGCTGAAAAAACGAGAAAGATAAAAACAACAATACCTTTAAAGCCAGAGTAATAATATTTCAGGACAGAATTAATATCAAATCCATTTCCCCATTCTTTGATATTTTTTGATTTCATTTTGCCAATATTATTGCCTACTCTTTGCGGTTTTCGGCTTTTCCCGTTTTTGTTTTTTACATCTGATCGGGTGGGATTGGCTGGGGCACGACGTTAACAACTGGTTTCAGACTTTTGAGGTAGGCAAAAATGGCACTTGCATCTTCATCTTTTAAATACATAAAGTTAAACCAGGGCATCGGTGGTAAAAGTGTGCGCGCACCTTCAATCCCTTTAAACTTTCCTTGTATAATCGCTTTTTTGAATTGTTCTTCTGTCCATGTGCCAATGCCCGACTGATCAGGTGTTAAATTGGCGGCAAACGAAACTCCCCACGGGCCGGCTGCCGCTGTGAGGTCGGGATAAAACATACCGAAACCCTCTTTAAGCTTTGGATCATTAAATTTTACGATTGGTCTGTCCGACGGATAGCCAGATAAAAGTAATTCAGGAATAATTTCGGGGCCGTTTGGTCCCATTTTCTTGGGTGAATGACAATCGTTACACCCCATAATTGTTACCAGATATTCGCCACGTTTTACCATATCTTCAGGCGTTTCAGATTTTGTTGAATTGTTCCCGGCAGGTTTTTGATTGCCTGTACATGATGTGAGAGCAAATGCAAGAAACAGTGCAATCATCACCATTTTGTTAATCTTGTACTTTTTCATTTTTTTATGGATTTTAAAATTGAATTATTTGTTATTCAGTTTATTCGTTTACCCACTGTTCAAAACTCTGATTGCGTTCACCTTCAGGATAGTTCCAATCGGGTTTTAATCGTAGTCCGCCAGCATCGTTTTGAATAAAATCAATAACTTCTTTTATATCTTCTTCGCGGTTAACCTTAATTAAATACAACGCTTTTTTTTCAAGCTTACCTTTTATAATTTCTGCATTATATTTTTGGACGTTGAGCGCATTACATATTATTTCAGCCTGACAATTGTCTTTTGTGGCCCACACAAATCCATCAATTCCGGAGATTAAAGTGTTTAACTCAACCGTAACGGAAAGCTCGAGGCTGATTTCAACAGGTATTTGTATTGATTGATGATAAAGGGTGCTCAGAGGAAGTGGCTTTCCATACTGAAAAACTACTTCCCCGGAGGTGTTTAAAATGCCCTTTAATTTTATCATGATTAATTTATTGTACAGGGTCGTGGCTTAAATCTTCCATACGTTTGTACATGTAGGCCCAGGAGTCGATAAGCGTGCTTCTGAATGATGCCCGCAATTTATCGGTTTCTTCTTTACCTTTTGCATTCTCAACCATTTTCCACACGCCATCTCTTTCAACATCAAGAGCTGCGAAATTTTTGAAAGGGGTTACAACGTAAAAATCAGCAGCATCAGGACCTCCTCCATTTTGAACATACCAATAACTCCGGAAATCTCCTTCTGCTTTCTTGATAATCTCACTGGTTTCTTTCACTATTTCTCTAAACAAAACGCTATTTTCAGCCCTGAAAAACGATACCCAGACAACACCCCATTCTGAAGCGCCTGCCCGGCTGAATTCGGGAATCGATGTTCCAAAATTATCTTCTGTACTCTCAACGTGTGGAACGATTTTATCCATCGCTACCTGCCAGCATTTTTTTCCTGCATCGTCACTTTGATCCAATTCAGCCCAATTCTGACTCCTCGATGTTAAGGTATAAACAGATCCTTTCCCGTTGTATCTCTTCCACATTGTCCATGTCCATGTTCCTTTATTTTCCAGGTAACAGGCTTTCCATGCTTTTACACCTTCTTCGAACTTACTTTCATGTCCGCTTTTTACGACAAACTCGGTGGTGGAAAGAATGAATTTGTCTTGTGCCTGAACAGAATTGCTCATTAAAAGGCCCATTGCAACAAACATAAAAATCATCGCCATTCCTCCCGTTTTTTGTACAGTTAATTTCATTTTTCAGCATTTTTTGATGTACCTACTCTTTTGTAACGGATTTTCAGTTTCCTCCTGAACCAAACTTACGTTATCAAAAATTCGCGTACATGGACTTTTTGCGCAAAAGCTTGTGTTTTCAGCGTTATTGTGATTCAAAAAATGAAAAGGATTTGGTAGTTATCTGAGGATCTTTCAGATGTTTTTATCGATAATGCAATTTCGGGAGAAACAGGCACAGTTTAAATTCGATTGTTACAGAGTGTTTTTATCTATTCGCATAATGCAAAAAAAGCCCCGTCCTGAAAATCAGGCGGAGCTTTTAACCAAATATTTTTTGAATTTTAAGCCAGCATTGCTTTTACCTGTGTGTAAACGTTTTTGCCGTTAAAACCAAGTTTTTCATCAAGAACGGTGTAAGGAGCCGAGAAACCGAATGATTCCAATCCCCAAACTTTCCCGTTTTCGCCCACCACGCCTTCCAGTGTTACCGGCAAACCGGCTGTCATACCAAAACGTGGAACTCCAACCGGAAGAACTTCCTGTTGGTAAGCTTTTGGCTGGTTTCTGAAAAGTCCTTCTGATGGAACTGAAACAACCTGTACTTTCAAACCGTCGTTTTCAAGCAGTTTGGCACCATCAACCAAGGTGGCAACTTCAGAGCCGCTGGCAACCAGCACCACGTCGGGTTTACTTTCAGGTTTCACCACAATGTAAGCTCCTTTTTCAGTCTGCAATGCTGATTCATAGCGATTACCACTCACTGGTAAACTTGTGATATTCTGACGCGAAAGAATCAGGGCAGTAGGAGTGTGGGTGTTTTCAAGCGCCATTTTCCAGGCAATAGTGGTTTCATCGGCATCAGCCGGGCGTATCACCAAAGTACTGTTGTGGCCTTTATGGTTTTTCAGTTTTTCCATCAGCCTGATCTGGGCTTCCTGTTCCACCGGCTGGTGAGTCGGACCATCTTCTCCCACACGGAAAGCATCATGAGTCCACACATATTTTACCGGTAACTCCATCAATGCAGCCAATCGCACTGCAGGTTTCATATAATCGCTGAAAACAAAGAAGGTTCCGCAAACCGGAATCACACCACCGTGAAGCGCCAGCCCGTTCGCAATACAAGCCATAGTTAATTCGCTTACACCCGCCTGCAAAAACGAGCCACTGAAATCGCCTTTTGTGAAGGCTTTTGTTTTTTTCAGGAAGCCGTCGGTTTTATCGGAGTTTGAAAGGTCGGCAGAAGAAACAATCATGTTTTCAACTTTACCGGCAAATGCGGCAAGCACAGTGCTCGATGCAGCCCTTGTGGCCGAGTTGGCTTTTTGTTCCACTGCTTTGAAATCAAATTCAGGAGCTTCTTCCGAGAAGAATTTATTCAGTTTGGCAGCCAATTCAGGGTTGGCAGCTTCCCATTTAGCCTGTTCTGCTTTTTTTGCAGCCGCTGCTTTTACAAGTTCAGCTTTGCGTTTTTCATACAAAGCCTGAACATCGTCAAAAATAACAAACGGGTTTTCAGGATTTCCACCCAGGTTTTCGATTGATTTTTCGAATGAAGCACCAGCTTCACCCAACGGCATTCCATGTGTGGCACACTTTCTCTCGTAGCTTGAACCATCTGCAGTTACAGCGCCTTTACCCATGATTGTTTTGCCAATGATGAGCGTTGGTTTTTCAGTTTCTGCAATGGCTATTTTCAAAGCTGCCCTGATTTGGTCAACATTGTTTCCATCGATTGTAACAACACGCCAGCCCCAGGCTTCGTATTTTTTTGCTGTGTCTTCAGCAGTAACCTCTTCGGTGGTGGTTGAAAGCTGAATATCGTTTGAATCATAAAACATGATGAGGTTACTCAACCCAAGGTGACCGGCAATGCGGCCTGCACCCTGCGAAATTTCTTCCTGAACGCCGCCATCTGAAATAAAAGTGTAGGTTTTATGGCTCATCCATTCACCAAAACGCTGAACCAGAAATCTTTCGGCGATTGCGGCACCAACTGCCATTGTATGACCCTGACCAAGCGGACCGGAAGTATTTTCAATTCCACGCAGAACATCCACTTCAGGATGTCCCGGGGTGATGCTTCCCCATTGGCGGAAATTTTTTAAATCTTCGAGCGTATAAAATCCGGCTAATGAAAGAACCGAGTACAACATGGGTGACATGTGACCCGGATCGAGGAAAAACCTGTCGCGGTTGATCCATTTCATGTCTGATGGATCGTAATTCAGAAATTCGGTGTAAAGGATGTTTATAAAATCGGCACCACCCATGGCACCACCGGGATGACCCGATTTTGCTTTTTCTACCATTGATGCTGCCAGAATCCGTATATTATCGGCAGCTTTTGTTTCGATATTCTTTGTCATTAATTCAGTTATTTTGGATATAAAATTTGTAGTTTTTATTCAGCCTGAATGATACGAACCATAAAAATACCCTCAATAGCGAGGAGTTTTTCCCTGATCGATTCATCAATCACTTTTTTGTCAACATCAATAATATTGTAGGCAATGTTTTCCCGTTTTTTATTCAACATCTGGTCGATATTGATTCCTTCAGCAGCAAGAACCGCTGAAATCTGGCTGACCATATTTGGAACATTTTGGTTGGCAACCAAAATACGGGCTTCGTTATGGGTTTCCATTTGCGCTTCAGGGAAATTAACCGAGTTGATAATGTTTCCGCATTCGAGATATTCTTTTACCTGGTTAACCGCCATGATGGCACAATTGGTTTCTGATTCAACGGTTGAAGCACCCAGGTGAGGAATATTGATCACCTTGTCCATTTTCAGGGTAGTTTCATCCGGGAAATCTGTAATATAGCGGGCTACTTTTCCTTCTGCAATAGCTTCAGACAGATCAGTATTATTTACAAGACCGCCACGCGCAAAATTCAGGATTTTAACACCCTTTTTCATCATTTTGAATTTCTCTTTGTTGAGATATCCTTTTGTTTCAGATGTTTGAGGAATATTAATGGTTACAAAATCGGCCTGTGACAAAAGTGGCTGAATGCCTTCCACCCAATTTACTTCACGACTGAGTTTAAGTGCCTGTTTAACCGACATATACGGATCGTAACCCACTACTTTCATGCCGAGGGCGGTGGCGGCATTGGCAACCAAAACACCGATGGCGCCAAGACCAATTACAGCCAGAGTTTTTCCCTGAATTTCGTTTCCGGCAAAATTATTCTTTCCTTTTTCAACCAGGCCGGAAACCTGGTCGCCTTGTCCGGCCAATGATTTCGCCCATTCAACGCCACCTGTAATATCACGCGATGCAAGCAGTAAACCGGCAATTACCAGTTCTTTAACACCATTTGCATTTGCACCAGGTGTATTAAATACCACGATACCTTTTTCGGTACATTTATCAATCGGGATGTTGTTAACTCCGGCACCGGCACGGGCTACTGCTTTTAATGTTGCAGGAAGTTCCATTCCATGCATTTCAAAGCTGCGCAGAACAATTGCATCGGGATTTGGCAGTTCGCTGGCAATTTCGTATTTGTTTAAAGGGAAAAGGCTTAAGCCTTCAGTGTCGATTTTATTTAACGTTTGAATCTTAAACATTTGGTTTACTTTTTAAAAGGTAGATTTTTCTTGTAACTGTTGTGCGCAAATATGTGCATTTTATCGAAAAACATGATCATTGTCAGTCAATAAAATCTGTTTTAAAAGCTGAAATTAACATAGATGAAAGTGATTTTTAAAGTAAGAATCAGGAACCACAGTGCTATAAAAAAGAAAAGTCAGCCTCCTTCTGAGACTGACTTAATAACCTTCAACTACTAACCGATTTTATAACCCAAAAATTATGAAGTAATAGCTTTTAACTACTTACCATGAATAATCTGCTGCAAATAAAAGAACATTCATTTTTGTGTAATGTAATTTATGTCACACAAGCGGAGAAAAATCAATAAAATTTCGTGATAATTTTATCTTTTTGTCATTTTCGAGCCTTTTCAGCAGCCTTGAAATTACCTCTCTTGAAGTATTCAGTTTTAATGCCAGTTCCTGGTGCGTTTCATTTAAAGTGGTTTGTCCGGTTTTTTTAAAACGGTCAGTAAAATACCGTACAAGCCGTTCATCAAGATTTAAAAACGCTACTGAATCAATGGTTTCGATTAATTCACGAAAACGGTTTTGAAAGGTCTGCATTACAAAATTTTTCCACGAAGGGTATTTACAAATCCAATTGTCGAGCAGGTGAACCGGTAGTAAAATAACGCTTGTTTCTTCTTCTGCAACCGCATTGACGGTGCTTTTCAGATTTGTCATACAACACGTTAACGACATGGCACAAACTTCATCTTTTTTCAGAAAATACAAAAGCAGTTCATTCCCTTCGTTATTATTTCTTGTTACTTTAATTAAACCATTCAAAACCAACGGGAAACTGGAAATAAACTGGCCTTCGCGAATTAGTACTTCATTTGGCTGAAACACTTTATAAGTGCCATTTAAAACGATTTCTTCCTGAAGTGGTTTTTCAAGAAAATAGTATTGTTTATAAAAATCCTGCATTCAAATCATAAAGAATATAAACAGTAAATATTTTTTGGATTTCCGGATTTGACGGTACTATTCCGGGATTTTTTCACCCATGATGGGAGCTTCGCCCTGGTAGGAGGACCCCATTCCTGTAAATTTATTTCCCTCCACTTTTACATCCACCTTGTAATGATCCGATTCTGTTTTCATTTCAATTACAAGTTTGTTTCCTTCTTTCAATTCAATTTTTGTAAATGGAATCGTGTAATTTTCAACGGTTGCATCGCCGGTAAGTTTGCCATCAACTTCCGAAATTCTGAAAACTCCGGTCATTTCACCCTGTCCGCCCGTGTCAACAATATATTTCCATTTCCCTAAAACCGGTTTAAAATCTGGCTGGGCAAATAATGGGTACGACAGTACAATTGCAATAAAGAGAATCAATAGTTTTTTCATAAGTAGAAGTTTTTAATTGTTTGATAAAATCTGCTTTTAAAAGTAAACAAATATCACAATGTAAAAACTTCGGCAGGGAAAAACAAGAAGTAAAAATCCTGTTTTAATCGAACATATCTTTCATTTTCTGAAAGAATGATTTTTCTTCCGCGGAAGGACCTTCCAGAAATCCGGGAGAACTCATCAGTTTTTCCAGTGTTTTGCGCTCCTCGCTATTCAGTTTTTTAGGAATCCAGACATGAATGCGCACCAGCAAATCACCTCTTCCGTAACCATTAACATCAGGAATTCCCTTGCCTCTGAGCCGGAGAATTTTTTCAGGTTGTGTTCCGGCATCAATTTTTACTTTCACTTTTCCTTCCGCAGTCGGAATTTCGGCAGTTGTACCCAGCGTAATTTCGGGGAATGAAAGAAACAGGTTGTATATAAGATTGTTTCCATCCCGCTGTAAATCTGCGTGTTCTTCCTCTGTAATAACTACAAGAAGGTCGCCGTTGATGCCGCCTCTGCGACCAGCATTGCCACGCCCTGAAACATTGAGTTGCATCCCTTCTCCAACGCCGGCCGGAATACGGATACTAATCACTTCTTCGTCGCGGACAATTCCTTCACCTGCACAGTGTGTACATTTATCAGTAATAATTTTTCCTTCACCCTGACAAGTCGGACAGGTTGAGGATGTTTGCATTTGTCCTAACAAGGTATTTGTAACCCGGGTAACATGGCCAGATCCGCGGCAGGTATTACAGGTTGTGTATGATGATCCGCTTTTGGCGCCGGTTCCGTTGCAATGGTCGCAGGCAACATGTTTTTTTACCTTGATTTTCTTTTCAACGCCTTCGATAACTTCTTTCAGATTGAGGCTAACTTTTACCCTGAGATCAGATCCACGGCTGACACGGCGTCCACCGCCTCGCGAACTGCTTCCGAATCCTCCGAATCCACCGAAATGGCCACCAAAAATATCACCAAACGAAGCGAAAATATCTTCAATATCATGAAAACCGCCACCGCTGAAACCACCGCCAGCAGCGCTCCCAACACCGGCGTGGCCAAACTGGTCGTACCGCTGTTTCTTTTCAGGGTTGCTTAAAACTTCGTAAGCTTCTGCAGCTTCCTTGAATTTTTCCTCAGCTTCCTTATTATTCGGATTTTTGTCGGGGTGGAATTGTAAAGCTTTTTTCCGGTAGGCTTTTTTTATTTCCTCCGGTGTGGCGTTTTTACTCACCTCCAGTACTTCGTAAAAATCTCTTTTTGCCATTCTGTTCAGCCTGTTTATTCTCCAATCACCACTTTGGCGAAACGGATTACTTTATCATTTAAAACATAACCTTTTTCAACCACTGCCACCACTTTGCCTTTTAATTCATCTGCCGGTGCCGGAATTTTGGTGATTGCCTCGTGCAAATCGACATTAAATTCCTGGTTGACAGCTTCAATTTCCTTTACATTATTTTGTTTCAGAAATTCGCTGAACTTATTGTAAATAAGCTGAGTTCCCTGTTTCCCTGCATCGGTTTCAGGAATATCTTTCAATGAATTGAGTGCTCTTTCAAAATCATCAACTACCGGCAGAATATTTACTAAAACCGATTCGCCGCCCGATTTAATAAGTTCTGCTTTTTCTTTGATGGTACGTTTACGGAAGTTGTCAAATTCAGCCTGCAACCTCAGGTGTTTGTCCGATAAATCTGCAAGTTTGGCATTCAGTTCTTCTATTGCTTCGTCTTTTGCATCTTTTTTCGGATGACTTTTTTTATGAGATTTGGTTTCTTCATGTACTTCTTCTTGTTCCGGCTGAGCTGATTCGTCACTCACAACGGTCTCCTGTGCCTGAACATTTTGTTCTTCAGTAATCTGTTTTTCCTTATTTTGTTTTTTCGAAGTCATTCCAAACATTTTTTATGTGTTAAATAATTTTTGGTTAATAGATGACGGCTGATTAATACAAAAATATTGCCATGTAGCCTGAAAAGACAAATTGACACTCATTACAGCAGAATGAATGTCAATTTGTGCAGACTCTGACAGGAACTTGTCCTATTTTTTCAGGTATTTCTCAAGTGCGGCTTCCAATGCAGGCCCTCTGAGGTTTACTTCCAGAATCACTCCGTTTCCGTCAATAAGATAGTTAGCCGGAATACTGCGGACTCCATAAATTGCCGCATGTTTTGAATTCCAACCTTGCAGGTCGCTGATGTGATAGGGCCACGCCAGTTTATCCTGTTTAATTGCCTGTTTCCATGCATCGGCTGTTTTGTCGAGTGAGGCACCAAATATGGTGAATCCTTGTGCATTGGTGAATTTTTTATCCTTGTATTTGTTATAAGCAGCTACTACATTGGGATTTTCACGCCGGCAGGGGCCACACCAGGCTGCCCAGAAATCAAGCAATACCAACTGACCTTTTGTGTCAGACAATTTAACTGTTTTACCATCAGGCGAAGTGCCTGTAAGTTCAGGGGCTTTATTGCCAATATTGGTTCCGATTGTTTGCGCCATCGCAAAAACAACTGCAAACAGCGCCAGTAAAATTGTTAAACCTGTTTTTTTCATATTCGTCATTATTCAATTTTTATTTTAATATTTTACTTTTTCAGGATTAAGTACCCAAATCTTTAAACATTCAAACATAATGAAAGTTTATTCCTGTTAATCAGCCGCGGGTGATTTTTGCCCCCAAATCATTTAATCTCTGATCAATATTTTCGTATCCCCGGTCGATTTGCTCGATATTTTCGATTACACTATTTCCCTTTGCTGACATTGCAGCGATCAGCAACGCAATTCCCGCCCTGATATCAGGTGAACTCATTTTAGTTCCACGCAAACTGTGTGTCCGGTTCAACCCGATGACTGTTGCCCTGTGCGGATCACAGAGGATAATTTGTGCTCCCATGTCAATCAGTTTATCTACAAAGAAAAGTCTGCTTTCAAACATTTTCTGGTGAATCAGCACACTACCTTTTGCCTGCGTTGCCACAACCAGAAAAACACTCAGAAGGTCGGGCGTCAACCCTGGCCAGGGTGCGTCGGCAATGGTCATAATTGAACCATCGATATAATTTTCAATTTCGTAATGTCTGTTTCCGCTGATAATCAGATCATCGTTTTTGTGTTCCATTCTGATTCCAAGTTGACGGAATGACGATGGAATGATTCCCAGGTGCTCAACTCCTGCATTTTTAATAGTGATGTCAGAATCCGTCATAGCAGCCAGCCCGATAAAACTGCCCACTTCAATCATATCCGGCAGAATGGAGTGAGTGCATCCTTTCAGTGATGTGACTCCTTCCACAGTCAGCAGGTTTGACCTGATTCCGGATATTTTTGCACCCATTGAAACCAGCATTTTACTGAGTTGCTGCAAATAGGGTTCGCAGGCCGCATTGTAAATCGTGGTGGTTCCTTCGGCAAGTACTGCTGCCATCAGGATATTGGCTGTTCCGGTAACTGAAGCTTCATCGAGTAACATGTAAGCACCTTTCAGTTTCGATGCAGTTACCGAATACCAATGTTTTTCATTGTCGAATTTAAAGCTGGCTCCTAATTTTTGTAACCCGATAAAATGCGTGTCAACCCTGCGCCGCCCAATTTTGTCACCTCCTGGTTGTGGAATCAATCCTTTCCCGAAACGTGCCAGCAGCGGACCGATAATCATGATAGACCCGCGAAGACTTGCCGCTTTTTTGGCATACTCGGGGGTTTTCATAAAATCGAGGTTAACATTCGCTGCATTAAAGCGATATTTACCTTTCTGAATTTTGTCAACCTCAACACCTAGATTACCGAGTATTTCAATCAGTTTTAGTACGTCGCTGATTTCAGGAACATTACTGATAAACACATCCTGGTTGGTGAGGAGCGTGGCACAAATAATCTGTAATGCTTCGTTTTTTGCTCCTTGCGGTTCGAGTTCTCCCTTTAGTTTACAACCGCCTTCAATGGTGAACGTTGACATGTTTTCGGGTTATTTCTTTTTGTGTTGTTGCTGTTGTTTTTTCTTTTTATTGGGTTTGCCAACGATTGACTTTGTATCGGTAAGCTGAACTGTGTCAGCGTCAATGTTTACTTCTCCTTTCGTAAGTTCTTTCAAATCTTTGAAGATTTTCTCATCTTCCACCGCATCTTTATTCCATGCGAGGTACGATTTTTTCATTTGGTTGGCAATCTGTTCAATCAGAATATCGCGTTCTTCGCCTTCCATTTCGGAAATTTTGCCAATCATCAGTTCCATGGTATAACCATAATGCCTGTATTTGATGTTATTTACAGGGTAGGGAACACGTTTTGGTTTTCCGGTCAGAATATCGGGAGTTGGCGGATTGTAAGGATAATCGATATCAAGTTTAAAATCCGACATGATGGCAAGGTGGTCCCACAGTTTGTGTTTAAATTCGGCTACATCGCGAAGGTAGGGATAAAGATTTCCCATTACATCAATCACCACCTGGGCCGATTTATTGCGTTTGTCGCGGTCTTCGATGGTGAAAAGATAATCCACCATATGCTGAATATTTCTGCCGTATTCGGGGAGCGGGAGTTTTTTACGTTGTGTATTATAATCCATTTTGTAATTCGTTTTCTATATTTTACTTTGTTCGGAATAAAGAGTTTCAGGCGGGTTACACACGATGCAAAACTAATTAATTCCGCGCAATACGCAATTTTATTTTAGCTGTCAGGCTATAATCTTCAGTTTGGCAAATTTCAGCAGGAGTTGTTTTTGCCCATGTGCCGGGAAAAAAACAGTTGCCTTGGCATCCGGCATTTTTCCTTCAATTCTGATCACTTTTCCTTCGCCAAAACGCTGGTGTAAAACGGTCATTCCCTGCAGAATTTTTTCAGGAGCATCGGCTTCAAAACTGTTATTTTGCTGATTTTCAGGAACAGATTTCCTTAAAAACTGATTATTCTGATTTGTGATAAGGGATTTTTTAATTGGCCTGTTAAAATGAAACGATGTTTCATCCAAATCCCTGTCTTTTTGCAGGTTTGTTTTAAATGACGAGCCCGGAACCAGGATGTATTTCTCGTCGATTTCGGAAAGAAAACGGCTGGGATTGCAGAAATCAAGGTTTCCGAAGCGATAACGCTGGCTGGCATACGAGAGCCATGCGTTTTCTTTGGCACGCGTGAGCGCCACATAAAATAACCTCCGCTCTTCCTCGAGCGAATCATCGGTTTGTTTCTGTTCCTGGCGCAACGAAGGAAACAGGTTTTCTTCCAACCCAACCACAAAAACATTTTTAAACTCAAGACCTTTTGCTGAGTGAATGGTCATTAAAGTCACTTTATCGCGGTCTTCCTCTTTGTCGCTGTCCTGGTCGGTGAGCAAAGCCACATCGGCCATGTAATTTTCCAGTTTCCCGGGTTCTCCTGTTTCAAGTGCATTCAAACTGAATTCCTGGATGGCGTTGAGTAACTCCTGCGTATTTTCGTAACGGCTGACACCCTCGGGTGATTTGTCGTTGTAAAATTCTTTCAGCAAACCGGTCTCGTTGGCAATAATCTTTGCAGCTGAAAAAGCATCCTGTTCAAGTGCTGCCTTTTGAAAACGCAGAACAAGGTTGTAAAACGAAAGCAGCTTTGTAATTGTGCCTTTATTTAAGGCCGGAACATTATTTTCTTCGAGTTTACTGATTACATTCCAAACCGATGTTTCGGCTGAATTAGCTGCTGTTTCGAGTTTTTCAAGTGTTGTGTCGCCAATTCCGCGCGCCGGAAAATTGATGATTCTTTTCAATGCTTCGTTATCAGCCGGATTGGTTGTCAGCCTGAAATAAGCAAGCAGGTCTTTGATTTCTTTACGTTGATAGAAACTCAGGCCGCCATAAATTTTGTAGGCAATATTCCGTTTCCGCAGCGCCTCTTCAAAAATACGCGACTGCGCATTGGTACGGTAAAGAATGGCATAATCTGCGTTTTTGTAATGGTCGCGCAGTTGTGTTTCAGCAATTTCCTGCACCACCAGAAATCCTTCTTCGTTATCGGTGAGTGCTGAAAGTACTTTTATGGGCTTTCCTTCTTCCTTTTCTGAAAAAACGTTTTTCGGAATCTGGCGTTTATTTTTGGCAATGATGCTGTTGGCAGCATTTACAATGGTTTGCGACGACCGGTAATTTTGTTCTAACTTGAAAATCTTGTGGTCCGGATAGTCGGATTTGAAATTCAGGATATTTTCAATCCTTGCCCCGCGAAAAGAATAAATACTTTGAGCGTCGTCGCCCACCACGCAGATATTGTTGTTTTTCGATGCCAGTTTTTTGATAATCAGGTACTGTGCATAGTTGGTGTCCTGGTATTCATCAACCAGAATGTAATCAAATCTGTCAAGGTATTTATTCAGAATTTCCGGATAATCGCGGAACAGAATGTTGGTTTTCAACAATAAATCATCAAAATCCATCGCCCCTGAAAGAAACAATCTTTTGGCGTATTCTTTATAAATTTCGGCGATGGCGCTCATTCTCATGTTTTTATCCACCAGCCTGATTTCGGGTGAGTTGGCATAAACCACCGGTGTCAGCAGGTTGTTTTTTGCCATCGAAATCCGCCCGGCCACCACGTTGGGTTTGTAGGTTTTATCATCTAAGTCAAAATCCTTGATGATGGAACGGATCAGGCTGCGGCTGTCGTCGCTATCGTAAATGGTGAAATTGGACGGGTAGCCCAGTATTTCGTGTTCGGTTCTGAGAATCCGTGAAAAGATGCTGTGAAAAGTTCCCATCCACAGAAAACGCGCTGTATTTTCACCCACAACCGCCGAAATACGTTCTTTCATTTCACGCGCTGCTTTGTTGGTAAAAGTGAGCGCCAGAATGGTTGACGGACGCACTCCCTGTTTTAAAAGATGCGCAATCCGATAAGTCAGAACCCGGGTTTTGCCCGATCCTGCCCCTGCAATAATCAGCGAAGGACCTTCTGTTCTTACTACTGCTTCGTATTGCGATGGATTTAATTCGCTTAAATAATTTACCGGCACTGCCTGAGTTTTTATTCTGCACAAAAGTAAAAGATGTTCCGGGCAATTTTTCCGCTGTTCAGAATGTTTTATTAACAAGTTGTCAGATGATGCGGTTTTACTGGTTGTTTTTTACCCGCCGGCAAACAATTTAATAAAAATTATACGTTAATATTGCAGCACAAATGGTTGAAGAAATGAATTATAACGCCTTTCCGAAATTTCTGATTTTATTGCTCATTATTTTTTTATCGGTTGATTTGAAAGCGCAGATCAGCGCTCCGGGTGCTTCTGGTTCCGACAAAACGCAATACCCGGTTTTTACCGAAACCGACAGTATTTTTATTTTTTGTGTGCAGGAACCGGGAGTGTCTGAAGGTTCGTTGAGGGCAACCACCACTTTTTCTGAAACAAAAACTTTTCTTTGGGAAAAATATAACCTGTCGTCTTCCGCTTTTGAGTTTTATTTCTCCGAAAGTACAAGCTCATCAAATTCCGAAATTAGCAACCTTGGAGAGGGATGTTACAGAGTTACAATTACCCAGGGTGGAAATACACAAATTTACCGTGCCTGGATTTTGAATAACTGGTTTACCGCCACTGCTGGTATTGAAAATTCGACCTGCGATGGGTTCAGACTTGTTTCGGAACATGAAACCGGCGAATTAAAATATTACGACCTTTCGACAAATGCAGAAATTTTACTGAATAAAAAGGTGAAAGTACAGTGGATAACCGGAAGTGATATTGTTGCCACCATTGCCGATTTTAATGAAACCAACCCTCCGACAAAGAATACCGATTATACTTTCAGGGTCTATGACCAATATGATTGCCAGGGAACTGCACTGGTAAATTATGAGTCGATTGTAACCAAAGCTTCCTTCACGATTGATAATGCAGAAGGTGAAGCCCCGCTGACTGTTACTTTCAGTAATACTTCTGAAAATGGAACTGCCGGTGCTTATGAATGGTTCTTTTTCCGCGACCTGAATGAAATAAAGAAAGAATCTGAAGGTACCTCAGCTTCGGTTGACAGTATCATGATTGTGGCTTATGACGACAGCCCGGTTTATACTTATGAAGCCTCGGGAACTTACATGGTAAAACTCGTCTCCAAGAAAATATCCTCAGGAATTACCTGTGTTGATACTTTTTATCTCGAAGATTATATCAAAGCTGACACTTCGTTTATTTCGGTGCCAAATGTTTTCACACCAAACGGAGATGGAACCAATGATTTGTTTGTGGTGAAATTCTGGTCGATGCAAAGTGTCAGAATCGATATTTTTAACCGTTGGGGAAAACGGATACATTATTGGGAGAGTGGCGATGTGAGAGGATTCAGTCAAACCTGGACACAAACCGTGTGGGATGGCCGCGGAATGGGCGGGCGCATGGCAAGTCCTGGTGTATATTTTTATAAAGTTTCGGGATTGGGCCGAGACGGTGCCAAACGACACAAAGACGGATTTTTTCACCTGTTCCGGGGAAAAGACTGAAACATCAGGCTTCGTTAAACGAATGTAATATTGCTTCTATAATTTCATCCGGATCTTTCTGTTGAATTCCGATGAGCGCACCCGCCTGAATGACAAAGTCGGGCAGTTTCCCCGTCAGCTTTGATGGGTGGGTAGCGAACAAGACACTAAAAAAGTCCTTGACGGAATCGGATTCCTCGTCAGCTTTGCTTCGAGGAGTTTCAATATTGAAAATCCTTTCAGATTAAATTCTGAATTTATTCTTTAATTGTGGTGAAATTTCTTCACAGAAAAAGTGTATTAATTTATTGACTGTCATTTTTATCTGAACAGTCTATCTGTCAAAAACACCAAAGTATTAATCAATAATCTGAACTTGCTCTGTATTGTCAATTAAATCGAAATCACTGCCGAATTGAGCCAGAAATTCAATGCTGAATGCTCTGTATGTATAACTTATTGGCAATAAAATAACGGCATTAATAAAAGGTATCATTAAAAGAAGCAGTCCGATACAACAGGTTGCAAGGGCTGCGATCAATACGGCAATTACAACGGCAATTGTTAATAGAAATACGAACAAGCCGTAAACAATAAAAGAACCAGGGTTCGAGAGTGTCAGCGATAACAGTTTTGACCATGCTTTTGTAGCGCTGATTCTGTATTTGTACATGATCGGAACGATAAAATCATTCAGAAAAAGTGAAATGTATCCAAAAACTATAAACAATGCGATGATGGTTACAATAAACCCAATTATAAAGCTGATTTTCGACACTTCAGGAAGAACGCCATTGTGTATGTTTTTTGCAACGCCAAAACCGTAAATTGCCAACAAGACAAAAATCAACAGTACAATCCACCCATAAATAAACTGCCACCAAAACAAAGAATTACCTTCTTTTCTGAATTCTTTCCAGGGTTTTACAATTTCTTCTTCATTTTTAACTACGTTTTGTAAAAACATAAATTTTCCTCTTGAGCTTACCCAGGTAATTACCACCGCAATTACAACAAGAAAAAGTAGTCCGGTGATTATGAGTGCAAACCAGAAAGGGTGTTCAATCAGCCAATTCTGAGCAATTGAAGGGAACGAATAAAACTCATTCCAGTCAAAATTCTCCATTTTGTTACCAATATTACTGTTTCCGCCGCCGCCGCTGCCACCACCACAATCGGCCAATCCGGCCAAAAATGCTGTAAAACCAACGTTTATCCATTTCGAAAGATTAAAAGGCTGAAAAAGGGATTTCTTCATTCGGTTGAAGCCCTTTACGAGAGGCTCGCTGTAGCTGATACTCATGGCAGTTTATTTTTAGGTTTATGCAATTTACAAAATCGTTAAACATTTTTGTTGTAAATAATCAACAATTTATAAAAAAAGAACCCCGGCTCAGTTGAGCCAGGGTCTTTCATTGGTTTATAGTGAAATGGATTAGAAAATGTTCTATTCTTCTTCTGCCTCCTCAGCATAAGCTTTGAGCAGTTCTTCCTGTACATCAGATGGTACTTTTTCGTATTCGCTGAAATCCATGTTGAACAATCCGCGTCCGCCAGTGATTGAACTCAGCGAAGTGGTGTATTTATACATTTCTTTCAACGGAACTCTGGCAGTAATTTTTTCGAGGCCTTTTTCAGAACCCATACCCATAATCATGGCACGACGTCCCTGCAGGTCACTCATGGTATCGCCCATTCTGTCTGACGGAACCCAAACATTGAGATTGTAAATCGGTTCAAGAATTTTTGCACCTGCATTTTTAAAGGCTTTGCTGAAAGCATTTCTTCCTGCCAGCCTGAACGAAATTTCGTTTGAATCAACCGGGTGCATTTTCCCGTCATATACATAAACCATAATATCACGGGCGTACGAACCTGTCAACGGACCTTCTTCCATTTTTTCCATGATTCCCTTCAGAATGGCCGGCATAAAACGGGCATCGATTGAACCACCCACAATGCAGTTGTTGTATATGAGTTTACCACCCCATGGTAACTTGTGTTCCTGTGTATCGCGCACCGAGATTTTTTGTTCTTTATCTCCAAATTTGAACATCGATTTTGGTGATGCACCTTCTTCGTATGGTTCAATAATCAGGTGAACTTCGCCAAACTGACCGGCACCGCCTGATTGTTTTTTGTGTCTGTAATCGGCCTGTGCAGGTTTTGTGATGGTTTCACGATAAGGAATTTTTGGCTGATAAACTTCCACTTCAATTTTGTGAATGTTATCAAAAAACCATTTCAAAATATTCAGGTGGTATTCACCTTGTCCCTGAACGATAAGTTGTTTCAGTTCTTTTGAGTATTCGATGAGGAAAGTAGGGTCTTCAAACCTTATTTTATTGAGTACTTCACCTACTTTTTCATCGTCCGATTCGTTTTTGGCTTTCATGGCCACCGAAATTCTCGGCCCGGGGAATCTTATGAGTTCGTATTTAATATCAACTTCTTTAGTTCCAAGGGTCTGGTTGTATTTTGTTTCTTTCAGTTTTACGGTACAACCAAGGTCACCAGCAACTAATTCTTCCACTTTTTCGCGGTTTTTACCCACCGGGGCAAAAATCTGCGATAATCTTTCCTTGTTGGCAGTTGTGCTGTTAATCAGATCGAGACCTTCGGTGATTTTTCCGGTCATTACTTTGAAATAAGTAATTTCACCCACGTGTGGCTCAACGGCAGTTTTGAAAACGAACAAACTCGGTTTTTCGGCTTCATTCATTTTAAATGTTTTGCCATCAGTTGCTTTAATCCTGATATTTTCAGCAGGTGATGGTGCATTGTTGCCAATAAATTCGAGTAAACGGCCAACGCCGATATTCTTTTTGGCACAAGTACAAACAACCGGATACAAACTACGGCTTAAAATACCCAGTCGAATACCTTTGCGCATATCTTCTTCCGAAAGCGAACCCTGTTCAAAATAGAGTTCCATCAGCGATTCTTCGTTTTCGGCAGCCATTTCCACCAGTTCGTTGTGTAACTCGCTGGCTTTGTCCATTTCCGAAGCAGGAATATCGGTTACTTCAGGTTTTCCGCCATCTTTACCGTATTTGTAAAGTTTCATTTTCAATACGTCAACTATTGAAGAGAAACCAGGTCCGGCATCAACCGGATATTGAATGACGGTTACTTTGTTTCCAAATAAGTTTTTGCACTGTTCCAATGTCGATTCAAAATTTGAATTGTCATGGTCGAGTTGGTTGAAAATCAAACCAACCGGAATATGTGCGTTATCTGCATGTCGTGATGCACTTTCTGTACCGGCTTCCACGCCGTTTGAAGCATTCACAACAATAAAATTCATATCAGTAACATACAACGACGAAACAACACCTCCGCAAAGGTCGTCCATTCCGGGAGCATCGATGATGTTGATTTTTTTGCCGTTTGATTCGGTGCACATCAGGGCCGAATACACCGAGTTTCCGTAGTCTTGTTCAATTTGAGTATAATCCGATACTGTGTTTTTGGCAGTTACTTCGCCGCGGCGATTAATGGTTCCACCCTCGAAAAGCAACGCTTCTGCAAGGGTGGTTTTCCCACTGCCAGCATTTCCCGAGAGCGTAATGTTCCGAATCTGATCAGTTTTATAAACTTTCATATTATTGTTTTTTGATTTGTTTTATCCGCCACCCGAACTGGTTTTTTTCGGAGAAGGCCACCAAAAATAGTAATAATTTATTAACACGCAAGACCAACCTCTTTTGTTGAAAAAGTATAATGAAAATGCAACGAAATTACAATTTTACAAGTTGGTGTTTATGAGTGGATTAATTTTTAATAAATCAATTCTTGTTTCTGTAAGTAATTCAATAACAGTAATATGTTTGTTGTAATAATAAATTTTCAAACTAAAGTTTTTTGGCTTTGTTATTAAAATTTATGAATTGAGGGTTACATAATTGTTACATCTTGCAATGTAGTCGTGATAGCTGATATTATTTCTATTTTTGTCTGCCTGAAAACTTTGTATGAAACGGAAATCAGTGCTTTCATTCATAATTATTTTAATGTTTTTCTTCAGCTTGGAAGCACAACAGAATTTTGTAATCAGCGGTCATATTCGCGATGCTGCTTCGGGTGAAGATTTACCCGGTGCTTCGGTGTTGGTGCTCAATAAAACAGGACTCGGAACTGTTTCCAACAGTTATGGATTTTATTCCCTTTCGCTTCCATCTGGAAAATACAAAATAAGATTTCAATACATTGGTTTTGAATCACGGGAAATGGAAATTGAACTTTCAGGCAACCGGAAAATTGATATTGAACTGTCGGAGAAATCGGTTGAATTGGGAAATATTACAGTAACCGGCGAAAAGGCTGACCGGAACATCACTTCGGTTGAGATGGGAAATGTAAAAATGATTCCCAAAGAAATCGAGAAAATACCAGTGATTTTTGGTGAACAGGATATCATGAAAACCATGCAGTTGACACCCGGAATCAAATCGGCAGGGGAGGGGAACTCGGGTTTTTATGTGCGTGGCGGTGGTATTGATCAGAATCTCATTTTATTGGATGAAGCGCCGGTTTACAATGCCTCACATCTTTTGGGGTTCTTTTCGATTTTCAATTCCGAAGCCATTCGCGATGCCAGCTTACTGAAGGGTTCAATTCCGGCTGAGTATGGCGGCCGGGCATCGTCGGTTTTTGATATTAAAATGAAAGAGGGCAACATGAAAGAGTTCGGAGTGGCCGGAAGTGTGGGGCTGATTTCGTCGAATGTGGCAGTGGAAGGTCCATTTGAAAAAGACCGCGGATCGTTTATCATTAGTGGCCGCCGGACTTATGCCGACCTTTTTCTGGCATTTTCAAATAAAGAAGAACTCAAAAATACAAGCCTCTATTTTTACGATCTGAACCTGAAAACCAATTACCGGATTAACGAAAACAACCGGATTTATCTTTCGGGTTATTTTGGCCGCGATAATTTCGGTTTTAACAACGAGTTTGGTTTCGACTGGGGAAACATGACCGGAACGATGCGCTGGAACCATAATTTCGGTGAAAAACTATTTTCAAATACCTCGTTGATTTTCAGTAAATATTCATACGATGTAAATATACTCGGCGATGCAAGTATTACAATTGGTTCGCAGATTGATGATGTTAACCTGAAACAGGATTTTACGTGGTATGCTAATCCGTTGAATACCGTAAAATTTGGTGGAAATGTGATCTATCACAATATTCTTCCGGGCGAAATCAAAGCGTCAGAAAACTCGGGTGTGAATCCGGAAACAATTACAAAAAGAAAGGCAATTGAATGGGCTGCTTATTTTTCGAATTCGCAGCAACTGACAGAAAAACTGAAATTGTATTATGGTTTACGACTGGCGTTGTTCAGCAATATCGGGCCGGGCGAATTTTATGAGTTTGGTGAAAATGGACAACTTTCAGAAACAAAAAACATCGACGAATTAGAATTTGTAAAAACACAGGGTGGTTTGGAGCCACGTTTGGGATTGAATTATATCATCAACTCAAAAAGCTCGGTTAAAACTTCATACAACCGTATTTACCAGTTTTTGCATTTGCTGTCAAACTCAACAACCACAACACCAACCGATTTGTGGTTGCCCAGCAGCAACAACGTAAAACCGCAGATTGCCGACCAGGTTTCTGCCGGATATTTCAGAAATTTCAAAAACAACGAATTTGAATCGTCGGTGGAAATTTATTATAAAGACCTGAAAAACCAAATTGACTACCGCAATGGTGCCGAACTGGTTTTTAATTCGACCGTTGAAGCCGAATTGGTTTATGGCCGGGGCTATGCCTATGGCGCCGAATTTATGTTTAAACGTAACTTTGGTAAACTGAACGGTTGGGTTAGTTATACTTTGTCCAGAACATTCAGACAGTTCGACGAAATAAACCATGGAAATCCTTTTCCGGCAAGGCAGGACAGAATTCATGATGTGGCGCTTGTAGGTATTTATAATATTACCCCGAAACTCGATTTTTCGGCAACGTGGGTTTATTACACCGGAAATGCCGTTACATTCCCCAGTGGAAAATATGAAATTGATGGTCTGATCGTGGGATATTATACCGAAAGAAACGGTTACAGAATGCCGCCTTATCACAGGCTTGATTTGTCGTTGACATGGCAACGTAAAAAGACTGAAAAATTTGAATCGAGCTGGAACATTTCGGTGTATAATGCTTATGCCCGTGAGAATGCCTATTTTATTCAGTTCAGGCAGAATGAAGAAAATCTGGATATTTCCGAAGCCGTTCAGTTTGCAATTTTTAAAGCCATTCCTTCTATCAGTTATAAGTTTAAATTTTAAACAATGAACAAAATGAGCAGGGAAAAAATAACAGAAAAATCAAAATTGAAATCAGCATCGAATTTCTTTCTATTACTGATTATAACTGGAATATTTATTTCGGGGTGTGAAAAGGTGATTGATGTTGATTTAAACGAAGCCTCTCCTGCGTTGGTAATTCAGGGAAACCTGAGCAGCGACCAGAAAGTGGCAGAAGTGAAACTTACCATGACCACCAGCTATTTCGATACTTTATCACCCGAAAAAGTTACCGGTGCAAAAGTTTCGCTTGAAGACGGAAAAGGACAGAAAATAGTGCTGATTGAAACACTGAAAGGAGTTTATGCAACATTTGGGCTGAAACCGGTTTTTAATACGAATTACAAGCTTATTGTTGAAACAAGGGATGAAATCTATCAGGCTGAATCGGTTTTAAATCCGCCGGTTACAATCGATTCCGTTACCTGGGAATATGACGAAGGAAGTTCGTTTTTTGATGCGGGATACTATCTGAATGTTTGGTTTTCCGACCCGCCATCTGTTGAGAATTATTACAGAATTCAGATTTACCGAAATGGTTTACTCAAAAGGAGCATGGATGATTTAATTGTTTTTAACGACCGTTATGTTGATGGGAATAAAGTTAGTATTTCATTGTTTATTGATCCCTATTATCTGAATGATACAGTTAGGGTACAACTTATTTCGCTCGATAAAAAAGCATATGATTATTTTAATACCCTGGCTGAATTGATCAATACAAACCCAGGTTCGGCGGCGCCTGCCAATCCGAATACCAACTTTTCGAATGGTGCTTTGGGATATTTTTCAGCCTGGAGCTCCGATACGCTTTCTGTAATTATCAGGGAATAAAAATGGGGCAACACATTTTGCTGTAAATTGCCCCTGGTTGATATGGAACATAAAAAAACTAAGGCAATTTGATGCCTGATTTTATCATCTCATTTTTTGTAAGACCCGGTGTTTTCTTTTCCCTTAGTTTTCTGATCATCAAAACAGCAGCTACATAAGCATCTTTCTGGTTAAGAAAAGCCGATTGTTGTTGAATAGCCGGAATCATTTCCTGCCTGATAATTTCGTTATTTCTGATTAAAACTGAATATCCCCACCCATTATTTACTTCAAATGTTTTAATGGTAAATGGCTTGATATCTGATTGTTGTAATTTTTGAGAAGAAAAATAAAAACTATCGACAAGCAGAACAGTAACTGTCGTAAGTATCAAGGCGGAGAGAATGTAAACTAATATTTTAGTAGCTCGAGTCATATTCTGCTGTTGGATCAAAACTCCATATATCGTCGAAATAATAACTTGAGCTTCTTCCTGTGGTAACAAAACCTTTTGTCCCGATGGCAAAACCCACTGCTTCGGTCCGGCTGGAACCTTCGAATGCTGTTTTTTCTTTCCACAAATCGGTTGACGGATCGTACTCCCAAACATTATTCACTAATGAACCTCTGCTCCCACAAACCAGGTATACTTTTCCGTTTATGTTAAAAGTAACACCATTGATACGTGAAATCGTAGAATAATTATCATCAAAGTCTTCGTCGGTATAATTCGTAATTTTTCTTTTTTCAGTCCACTCCTCGGTCGTTGGATTAAATTCCCACAGGTCACCAAGGTAAGTTCCGTTATCGAGTCCTGAAACAACATAACCTCTCCCATTAATTGAAAATGCCTGAGCATCTCGTCGTTTTGATCCTCCGATACTCAGTGTTTTTGTCCAGGTGCCGGTTGAGGGAGCGTAATAGTAAAAATCTTTCAGGTTATTGTCATCATAACCGCAACCTACATAACCTTTATCGTCAATTGTAAAACTAACCGAACCATAACGTGCTGAACCCGGGAAATCGGCAATTTGTGACCAGGTATTTGAAGTGGGATCATATTCATAAAAGTCTTTCATTTTATTATCGCCATTGTAACCGGTGCCAATGTACCCTTTGTTGCTGATTGCCATTCCCACGGCACCATTCCGCGCTGGCCCGGGGAAATCAGCTTTTTGTGTCCAGTAGTTTTTTTCGGCATTGTATTCCCAAAAATCATTCAGGCGGTCATCTCCATCATAGCCGGTTCCAAGGTAGGCTTTCCCGTTAATCACAAAAGAAACAGCATCACTTCTCGGGTTGCCATCCAGATCATACAATTCGCTCCAGTTCCCGTAAAGTTCTTCTTCATCATCCGAGTCGCAGGCGGTGAAGGCGATTGATAAAAGAAATAAAAAATAGTACAGATAATTGATTTTCATGACCTAACAAATTTTTAATTAAATGTTTAAACATTATAACACGTTACAAACCTATGCGACTGTTTTGTGAGAAAAAAGGAAATTAGACTATGCTGTAAAAAGTATAGATGAACGGGTGATATTCATCTATAATATTAATGAATAGCATGTTATCCGGTTAATTTAAAGGTTAATAAACTTTAAAGTATGTATCGGCAGGGAATACGTCGGTAAAACAGTGGCGATTGTATATAATTTTTTTGCAACTGGACCGGGTTTACTTTTTTTGCCCGTGAAAATCAATTTAGTTGCCATGAATTCAATAAGCAGAATGAAAAATTGCCGCATTTTAATTTTATTCTTTTCAATAATTATCAAGCAGTAAATACCAATGAATCAAAATAAATCATTTAAAACACTGCTTTTATTTGCCCCGCTTTTACTGATTTTTTTGCTGAGCCAGGGATGTAGCGACGAAGATTCGGATGCCTTTACAATAGGCCGGAATTTTATCAATCAGCAAACAAGTATTGTGATGGTCGATTCGTTTACACTGAGCACCTCTACTTTTATTCTTGATTCGTTTTCAACCACAAGTCCTGATTTATTACTGACCGGCGTGTATAATGATGATTATTTCGGTAAAACCAGCGCCAATGCCTATTTTCAGATAGCTATTCCCGATTCGGTGGGCATTCAGGAGAATGCAGTTTTCGATTCGCTGACGATCCGGCTTCATTACTCCGGAAATGTGTATGGCGATACACTTCAGCCTTTTACACTTTTTGTTTACCGGGTAAATGAAATAATGGAAGAACCTGATGAAAAGTACTTTTATAATACAACAACATTCAGTTGCGATGAAGAACCGCTCGGAACACTGACTTTCAGGCCACGGCCAAATTATGATACTGATATTGAAATCAGGCTCAGCGATGATTTGGGAAAAGAACTGATGAATTTTCTGATGGATGAAAGCGATGAAATTCTCAGTAATTCAAATTTCATCGAATACCTGAACGGACTTGTGCTGAAATGTGGAGACAATACGCAATCGGTGCTCGGTTTTGCAGCAACCGATACGCTGGTGAATCTGGAGTTGTACACGCATTACACAAACGAAGAGAGAAAAGAGGTAAAATATTACTTCCCGCTTTATTCCGAAGGAAATTATTTTAATAACCTGAAAGCAGACAGAGAGGGTACTGAAATTGAAAAACTGAAAACCAGAAAAGAAGAAATCATTTCGGCAGAAACAGGTAACAAAACATTTATTCAGGCTGGTACAGGTGTATTAACACGCATCGATTTCCCTTCGATATACAGGATTATGGAAATTGAACACAGGTACATTTATTACAAGGCTGAATTGATTTTTAAGCCTGTTCATGAAAGCAATGCACAGGTTCCGTTCCCTGAGGAACTGGTGCTGTTTACAACAAACAAGTATAACGAGCCTGTTTCGCAAGTGCTTAACAGTGATGACGAAACTGTTGTCTCTGAATTTAGTTTCGATAAACAATATAACGAAGAAAACTACTATTGTTTTGATATTACCAGCTTTTTGAGCAGTGTACTTGCCGATGCTTATGTGGATGAAGAAAACGGGCTGGTAATTGGTTTCAGCGAAGATAACCTGAAAAGCACACTCGACAGGGTGGTTTTTGATGCAAGGTTAACCGATTCGTACAGACCCATGCTGAAAATGTATTTTATTTTTTACGAATAGAAATTATACAGAAAATCAATGAATTATTTACAAAGCTCGTTTTGTTCGTTATTATTCCTGCTTTTTGTGCTTTCGGTCAGCGCTCAAAACACGGTGTCGCCTTATTCGATGTTTGGGCCGGGGGAAATACAGCCCCGGGGTTTTGGACGCAGCCAGGCAATGGGTGGTGCAGGAATTACGCTGAAATCTGATTCGCACCTGAATAATGTAAATCCTGCTTCGTATGCCTGGATGGATACTTTCCGGATTATTTCAGAAATAGGGGTACAGGGGAAGTATTACAACCTTTCTACAAATACCGAAAATCAGTCGGGAGTTAATGGAAACCTGAATTACCTGGCGCTTGGGTTCAGATACACAGGCTGGATGGCAGGATCTTTCGGACTGGTGCCGTTCAGTACAATCGGGTACACGGTAAAACGGGAAAACAGCCTTGAAGGAACCAATGCAAAATACAACTCGGTTTTCAAAGGTAGTGGCGGTGTGAGCCAGATTTATTTTTCGAATGCGTTTAAAATCGGAAAACACTTGTCATTAGGTGTTAATTCATCTTATTTGTTTGGTCCCCTGACTCAGGAAGAGAATATTGTTCAGACTGAACTTGTTCCGCAAATACAAATCGTAAGACAGGATTTTATGAAAAGTTTTTATTTCGACTTTGGTTTGCAATATTCGGTTAAATTCAAAAAA
>DAINOH010000060.1:27683-29568 GCA_036735485.1 Draconibacterium sp.
TATGAAAAGTTTTTATTTCGACTTTGGTTTGCAATATTCGGTTAAATTCAAAAAAACAGAGTTTTCGGCCGGAGCTGTTTATAGTCCGCGCCAGAACCTGGAATCGATGCATATCATCAATGTTTACGACGCCAGTTATACCCTGATCAGGGGCGAAACTTACGACACTGATTACCTGGTAATGCCCGAATCTTATGGTTTAGGTCTCGGAATAAGAAAAACTGACAGGTTGCAAATTTTGTTCGATTATAATTTCCAGAAATGGTCAGATGCTGAATATCCCAATCAAAAGGACCAGTTTGAAGATTTGCACCGCGTTTCGTTGGGATCGGAGTTTAAACCGTGGGAATCCCGTGTAATGAACAGGTGGTATCAGAATTGGACTTACCGTGTGGGAGTTAATTACCAGATGTCGTACCTGAAAATCGGGAATGAGTTGATTGATGATAAAAGCATCAGTTTTGGGGCAGGTATTCCGCTTCCGGGAAAAATTTCAAATTTCGACTGGAGTATTCGCATGGGGCAAAATGGCACAAAAGCCGGAGGTTTGGCTCGTGAAAACTATGTTTTGTTTCAGATGGGTTTCAGTTTGAATGAATTAGCATTTATAAAACGGAAATTCGATTAAAAAATAGTTGTGTGGTTTCCATGAATTTGTTCAATTACAGTCAGAATAGATCTATCCCCATTTACCCATTCACTCAATTACTCAATCACCCGCTAATTGTAAAAACAATCAGATTCTCATTTCATCAAGCTGATTCATAAAAATGCCCTTGTAACTTTCGCCAATCGGGATATAACGGTCGTTAATCAGAACCTGGGTTTTGTTGATGGCTTTAATATGTTCGAGGCCTACGATGTAAGATTTATGAATTCTTGAAAACCTTTTTGCCGGAAGATTCTGCTGAAGTTTTTTTAACGAATTCAGCGTAATAATGGGCTTTATATTTTGCGAGGTGAAGATTTTAATATAATCTTTCAATCCTTCGATATAAAGAATATTATCAAGTTTGATAACAAGTGTCTGGTAATCGGTTTTAACCATTACAATGTCGTTGTTTTGTACCTGCGTTTCGGCTGTTTCTTTGATACCAACATTCAGAATTTCTGAATTAACCTGGTTTCTGTGCAACAATGAATTATACATAACAGCTTTGTTGGCAGCTTTCAGAAACCGTTCGTAAGTGAATGGTTTTAACAGATAATCGATCGCATTCAGATTAAAACCCTCGATTGCCAGCGAGGCGTTTGACGAAAAGAAGATAAACAGCGGCTTAATATCAAGGCTTTTAATAAAATCGATACCCGAAATTTTTGGCAAATCGGTATCAAGAAAAATAAGGTCAATTTTTCGTAATTGGAGGTATTCGAATGCTTCAAAAACCGAATTACAGGATGCCACAAGTTCAAGAAAAGGCAACGTGTTAATGTAATCAACAATACTGTTCTGATCAGTTTGTTTCTTTATTACGAGACATTTCATAATTTTCGTTTCTGTGATTCATTGAGGTATATTAGATGTATAATCTACCTGATAGGTGTACAGCCAAAGTGAGAAAAACCATAAAAATACTTTAATAAAATTCGTTAAAAGAAATTACACAAAGTTTAAAGTTTAATAAATGAGCAAATTAGCGGCGGATTTTTTAAACGATTGTAAACATTGCAGGATTTCAGACGCGATTACAATATGATGGATGCAAAATTTATTAACGATGAAAGAATGAAAATTCAGGATTCAAAAAAAATAACAACCGGAGGTTTTAGCGAAAGTGCTTTAAATGATTTTGCAGGAAAACTGAAATGGATATGCACTAAAATTACTGTAAATAACGTGAGTTCGATGTAAAAAATTGGTAAAATTATTTGTAAAAAACAAGGT
>DAINOH010000061.1:0-28903 GCA_036735485.1 Draconibacterium sp.
GTCGCTGCCAACTTACCTGGGCCCGTGTTCTTCTGAGCACGGGCCCTCTTGTTTTTATAAAAACGCGCATGAAAATTTAACTCTCATCAGACAATATGCCTTTTTGATAAACGTTACTTTGTAAACTTGTTTTATGCAATTAACTGACAAACTAAAATCAAACTTTTCCTGGTTTTTTGCATCGCTTTTATTATTTGTTGCCGTTATCCCATTTTCTCAGGCATTAGTTTCAATTACCAGCGGCATATTGCTGTTTTCATCATTTCTTGATGAACCAATCAAAAATAAAATTGACAGAATAAAAGAAAATAAACTTCTTTTTCTGGTAGCCTCTGTTTTCATTATTTACCTGTTTAGTTATTTAATACTGAAAAAGCCGGAAAGTTCTGCCTATGACCTGCAGAAATCTCTTTTTTTTCTCATAATTCCACTCGCTTTTATAATCGGAAAGCCGCTAACCATTGTGCAAATCAGAATATTGTTGACAGTTTTTGTGATAGCGGTTTTTGGAGCCACAATAGTTGCCTGGTTTAATTGGTTTTTCAACCGTGGAACCGCTGACTTTGCGGTTCACAAAATCACCCTCATTTCACATATTCGATTTAGTTTTCAACTTATTTTGGTTTTCTGGATTTTAGTTTTCTCACTAAAATGTAATTTTTACAATCTGTTGTTACACCAAAAGCTGGCAATTATTCTTTCAGGTTGTTACTTTTTGTCTTTTCTTTTCTTTCAGCAATCATTAACCGGTATGATTGCTTTTGGATCAAGCGCACTCTTTTTTATCGTATATTTTTTACAATTATCAAACAGAAAATTCAGATTGATTTTAACTTCCATAATTATTTTACTGATTTTGTTACCTGTAGTTTATCTGGGGACAATCATCGTCAGATTTTATCAGATTGAAAAGGTGGATCAAAAGAAAATAGAATGGACCACGCATTCTGGTAATACTTATACTCACGATTTTAACAACCCGACGGTAGAGAATGGCAAATTTGTTTACCTGTATATTTGCGACGACGAACTGAGAAGCGAATGGAACAAAATCTCAAATACACACTATGATAGTATCATCAGCACCGGATACCCATTGTATGCAAGTCTGGTCAGATATATGACATCAAAAGGGTTACGAAAAGATGCAGAGGGTATCAAATCATTATCGGAACAAGACATTCAGAACATTGAAAAAGGTTTAACAAATATCATTTTCGAAAAAAACAAATACTCTCCCTATCCGCGGATTTATCAAACAATCTGGGAGTATTATATGTATTCAAAAACCGGAGATCCAAGTTACCAATCTTTTTCCCAACGTCTTGAATTTGCCAAAGCAGCTATAACCATTATTAAAGAAAATCCATGGTTTGGAGTGGGAGCCGGCAATTGGAAAGCTGAGTTTCGCAAGACTTTTGAAAAAAATAACTCAAAACTTGATAAGCAACTTTATGCCTCGTCACACAATCAATACCTGAATTATATGGTGAAATTCGGTATTTTGGGATTTTTCATAATCATGTTCCTTTTGATATTTCCGGTTGTTAGAACAAAAAGTTACACCGATCCATTATTCCTTACTTTTCTGGTATTTATGTTTGTCGCCAATTTTGCCGATTCAAATTTTGAAACGCACATGGGAAGTTCTTTTTTCCTGGTATTTTATTGTTTGTTTCTTACTAATAAAAATCAGAATTACCTGGTAAATAATAAATAGCCAGAAAAGTTGTGCTTCTTTTTAAGTATTGATGAATCATCGATACTATTTATCAGTTTAAATCGAACTTTTTTGTCTTTTTTATTGTTTCGGTTTCAGAATTAATTTAAAACTGTTAACAATGAAATTGAAAGGATATTTTACAAAGTCGATTGGTTTATTTTCGATAGCATTTTTTGTGTCCACATATGTTTTGAGTGCTTCTAACCCGGGTAATTTTGAAGGACATAAATTTCCGGAACTGAAATACGCTTACAATGCGCTGGAACCATATATTGATGCGCAGACCATGGAAATTCACTACTCGAAGCACCACAAAGCTTATTACACAAATTTTATGACGGCAGCCGAAGGTACCGATTTGCTGAAAATGCCGCTTGAACAGATTTTCGCCAACATCAGCAAACAATCAGCAACAATCAGGAATAATGGCGGCGGATTTTATAACCATAACCTGTTCTGGGAAAACCTTACGCCCACAAAAAATGAAATACCTGCATCGTTAAAATCAGCGATTGAAAAGGATTTTGGTTCGTTCGATGCCTTCAAGGAACTTTTCACCAAAGCTGCGATGACTCGTTTCGGAAGT
The DNA here is from genome assembly GCA_036735485.1 of Draconibacterium sp. Classification (GTDB taxonomy): domain Bacteria; phylum Bacteroidota; class Bacteroidia; order Bacteroidales; family Prolixibacteraceae; genus Draconibacterium. The sequence goes on from DAINOH010000061.1 coordinate 2,310, forward strand.
GGCTGGGCATGGCTTTCGGTGGATAAAAACGGGAATTTATCTGTTTCATCAACAGCTAATCAGGATAGCCCGCTGATGGATGTGGTGGAAGAAAAAGGAACTCCGGTTTTGGGACTCGATGTTTGGGAACATGCCTATTACCTGAAGTATCAGAACAAAAGGGCTGATTATGTTACCAACTTCTGGAATATTATCGATTGGAATGTTGTAAACGACAGATATAAAGCTGCCAAAAAATAATCGGCGGTTAGCATTGATCAGAGATTGTACTTTCATTCAGGCTCGTTATTTTTGGATTTTTAAATCCGAAATTATGAGCCTGAATTTTTCTTTTTTAGGAGCTGGCAACCTGGCTTTTCATCTTGCGAAAGCATTGAATTCAAAAGGCTTTCAAATAAAGCAGATTTATAATCGTACAGAAATTCAAGCAAAAGAACTGGCTGAAATTACCGGTTCAGAATATACTTCAACCTTGGATGAAATTGATAAATCTGCTGATATTTACATTGTTGCAGTAAAAGATTCGGCATTCGACGATGTTCTTTCCCAAATTGATTTTCAGGATAAGTTATTGATTCATTGTTCGGGTAGCCAGCCAATTTCGGTTTTGAATAAGTACGCAAAGAATTTTGGGGTTATTTATCCGCTTCAGACATTTTCAAGAAGCAGGGAGGTTGATTTTAGTAAGATTCCGGTTTTTATTGAGGCAAATTCACTTAAAAATTTGGAGATCCTGAAAAATATTGCCGGTACCATTTCTGAAAAAGTTTCAGTGGCCGAATCTGAACAAAGACAGCTCCTCCATATTTCTGCTGTTTTTGCCTGCAATTTTGTAAACCATTTTTATTTCATTGCCGGCGAACTGCTGAAATCAAAAAACATCGGTTTTGACGTTTTAAAACCATTGATTCTTGAAACAGCTTTGAAAGTTTATGAACTTCAGCCTTTTGAAGCTCAAACCGGGCCGGCTGTACGTTTCGATAAAAATATCATTGAAAAACACCTGTCAAAGCTGGCTGATACTGAAGAATACCGGCAGTTGTACGAATTGATTTCAAAAAGTATCTTTGAACACCACAAAAAAGTGAATGGATGATTTTTTTCAAGGAAGAGCTTAAAAATGTAAAGGCCTTTATTTTCGATGTCGATGGTGTTTTGTCCCTCGATACAACGCCGTTGAACGAATCGGGCGACCCGATGCGGACGGCCAATGTTAAAGATGGATTTGCAATCAGAAGTGCCATCAGTTTTGGATTTCCGGTGGCGGTTATTACCGGCGGAAATGTGGAACGCGTAAAACTTCGACACGAAAAACTCGGTGTTGTACATTATTATGATGGTGTTCGGGATAAAGTTGCTTGTTTGAATGATTTTGTGCAAAAAACAGGTATTCAGCCTGAAAATATTCTGTTTATGGGCGACGACCTCGTCGATTATAATATCATGAAAGCAGTCGGTGTACCGGTTTGCCCGAAAGACGCTGTGCCTGAAATCAAGTTAATATCAAAATATATTTCACATAAAAATGGTGGTGAAGGCTGTGTGCGGGATGTGATTGAACAAACGCTGCGTGCACAGAACCGCTGGTTTACAGGCGAAATGATCAAAGACACATTCTGAAATGAACTGGCTGCCAAAATACAATTATGTTCTTGCTTCAAAATCGCCCCGCCGCCAGGAGTTAATTCATGATTTAGGGATTGATTTCAGGGTTGAAATCAGGGATGTTGAAGAGAATTTTCCGGCTGAGCTTTACAGGGAGGAAATTCCGGTTTTTTTAGCTGAACTGAAAGCAAAACCATTTTTGGGAACCCTGGCTGAGAATGACTTGTTGATTACTGCCGATACAATTGTCTGGCTTGATGGAGAAGTTTTCGGAAAACCATCAGATAGAGAAGATGCATTCAGAATATTAAAAAAACTGAGCGGAAAGGAACATCAGGTGATTTCGGGTGTTTGTCTCACAGGAATGGAAAAGCAAAAATCGTTTTATTCGATATCCAATGTCAGTTTCAGGGAACTCTCAGATAAGGAAATCTATTTTTATATTGATGAATTCAAACCTTACGACAAAGCCGGTGCATACGGAATTCAGGAGTGGATTGGCTATATAGGAATCACGCATATTGAAGGATCGTTTTACAATGTAATGGGACTGCCGGTTCAGCAGCTTTATTCCGAAATTATCAGCTTCTGAATGTCTTTTATTTTGGTGTTCCTAAGCATCAAAAATTAGGGGATAAAATTCTAACTCTAATGGCTTTCAATACGTAATAGAGATTGACATAACTAAAATCGATATTATGTATTTCCAGGTTAAACTTTTCATTTGGATTTTCCTGATCTTTTTACTGGCATACGGGTGTGCCAATCAAAAAAAAGAGACTCCCAAAATTGGTTTTCTGATTCATGCACTCGACAGGGAGAGATGGGAAAACGACCGCGATTTCTTTGTTTCAAAAGTAGAAGAACTAGGCGGTAGTGTACAAGTTGAAGTTGCCGACAATGATGCCGCAAAACAACTGGCTCAGGCAAAAGAAATGCTCACCAACGGTGTTGATGTTCTGGTGGTTGTACCTGTCGATCAGTTTGCAGCCGCCGAAATTGTGAACGAAGCTCACGCCAATAATGTCAAAGTAATTTCTTACGACCGGTTAATTAAAAACTGTAAGCTCGACTATTATGTTTCGACTGATAATGTTGCTACCGGAGAATTACAGGCCGATTATCTTACAAAAATAAAACCTGTGGGAAATTATGCCTTGATTGGAGGTGCCAAAAGCGATAATAACAGTCAGTTTCTTTTCCTGGGACAGATGAATGTTTTGCAGCCACTGGTTGAAAAAGGAGACATCAAAATTGTTTACAACGAATTCACAAATGCCTGGGAAGAAACTGAAGGTTATGAACATACTAAAAATATTCTGGCAAAAAATCAGAACGTAGATGCAATTATTGCCGCCAACGACGCGATTGCCATGGGTGTTGTAAAAGCTTTACGGGAAGCCGGTTTGGAAGGCCAGGTTCTTTTGGCTGGCATGGATGCCGATTTGCCGAATTTGCAGGAAATTGTGGCTGGTCATCAAACCTGCACGGTTTATAAACCCATTGAAAAACTTGCGGCCACAGCCGCTGAACTGGCTATAAAACTGGCAAAAAATGAAGATGGTGAGAAAACTTTTCAAACGGTAAGTAATGGCGAAATGCTGGTGCCTGCCATGTTTCATCCGTCGATGATTGTGAACCGTGAAAACCTGAAACTTACTGTGATTTCAGAAGGTTATCAAAAAGCAGAAGAAGTTTACAAATAAGCTGGAGGGAATATTTAGATGAGAGGGGAATTTCTGACGGGATTCCCTTTTTTTATGTTTGCACAATTTGCGTTGAAGGTGCTTAGCGGTTTAAATCCGCTAAGCGCCTTCCAATTTTAATTGCATATATTTTCGAAAATAACTGTAGGCGATAACTTGGGAGGTTGATTTAATTAACATGGTGTAAAGCAATATTCAACATTGACAGCAATTACCGGGAAAGTTAGTAACATTGATGTTTATCAAAACACAAAAAAGTTTATAGTTAACATTCCCGACTTCGAGGCAAAACCGGATTTTAGTGAAAGAAGCTTTATTTCACGGTATCTGAAGTTTTAATTTTGTGATATTGATTTTATTTCTGAAATGCATTATATTTGATGCAAAACAGAAATAAATTGCATGAATTGAATTTTGCGAAAGGGAGTGAACTATCTGGATTTCAAAAATAAAATGTTCGATTTGGGGTGTTTTAGCATACACCAGGTTTATGCATGGAAAACTGATTTCGACAGGAATAACTTTGTCCGTTGGACAAAGAAAGGCCTTTTAATTCATTTGCGACAGGGATATTACACATTCCCGGAATATAAAAGCAAACCCGGATTTACATTGTTTTTTGCAAATCGCATTTATCGCCCCTCATATATAAGTCTGCACACGGCGCTTGCATTTTATGGTTTAATTCCTGAAGCGGTGGTTCAGATTACGAGTGTTACTTCGTTGAAAACCGCTGGTTTTAAAAATAGTACTGGTGATTACGAATATAAAAATGTAAGGGAAGAGTTAATGTTTGGTTATGATGTCAAACCTTTAACAGACGGGAAATCATTTCAGATTGCTAGTCCCGAAAAAGCTTTACTTGACTTGCTGTATCTGTATCCTTTTTATAATACAGAAAAGGAACTGGAAAATCTCCGGCTTGATTTGGATTTAATTCAGGATGAACTTAATATTCAACGGATGGACGAGTACATGTTGAAATTCGGTAATAAAGCGCTCGAAAAAAGGGTGATTTTAATGAAAAATGTGTGTGGATTATGATGCCTCTGGATGTGATACAAAACTTTTTCCCCGCTGAAATCAAAGAAAATGCATTGTACAGGAAGTATATGCTGAAAGAATACATCCAACTGCTGATTCTTGATTTTCTTTCTACAACACCATTCATAAAAAAAATAGTATTTATCGGAGGTACAAACCTAAGACTGGTAAAAGGGATCGACCGTTTTTCTGAAGATCTTGATTTTGATTGCAAGGAATTCTCTGGAGCTGAATTTCTTACAATGACCGATGCTGTAATTAATTTCTTAAAGCGAAGCGGACTTCAGGTTGAAGCAAGGGATCGTGAAAACAGCCGCCTTTCTGCATTTCGAAGAAATTTAATTTTCCCAGAGTTACTTTTTGATTTGGGCCTTTCAGGTCATAAAGAAGAAAGGTTTCTGGTAAAGATTGAAAGTGAAGATCAACGGATCATATACATTCCATCAATGGTAAACATTAAAGGTTGCGGTTTTTATTTCCCGTTTCCTGTTCCACCCGATGGTGTGCTTTGCTCCATGAAAATTTCGGCAATGATTTCGCGGGGGAAGGGAAGGGATTTTTATGATGCCATGTTTTTACTGGCACAAACACCGCCTGACTATTCATTTTTGGGTCAGAAACTGAACATTCGCAATCTTGATGAATTGAAAATAAGGGTGTTGGAATCGCTGAAAACAACTGATCTGAACGTGAAAAAGAAAGATTTTGAGCATTTGTTGTTCAATAAAAAAAACAGTGAAAGAATTCTTTACGTTGCTGATTTCTTTCGGGATTTAAAATGATTTGATAATCCTGAATTAGGTCTAAAATATTTTTAACTTGAAAAGACACCAAATAATTATTGGGATAAAAATTGTAAAGCAGCGAATTGAGCAAATCAGAGCAAAGAAAGATGAATCGCACTGACTTGAAAAGTCAGGATATTCATAACCGCAAGGTCAACGACCTGCGGAAAAACAGACACAAACCTATATCTGCCTGAAAGGCAGGACAAACTTTACAACAAACTTTATGAAAGAATAATTTTGTGCTGCCTTTCAGGCAGTTCTTGCAATGGGTTCAATGTCCTTAGGTCGTTGACCTAAGGTTATAGAAATAATACACCTTCGGCGTCAGGTCATTAAACGGATATTTATATAAAATAAACATTCCATATTCAGCTGAAGTATTGATTGGTTCAAAACCTTTTAGCACTTGTACCGGGTTTTTCATTTCCTTAAAACCAATTTCCTAAAACTTGCGGCAACGGGAATATTTTTTACTTTTGCAGCGTTTTATTTAGAATTGATCTGGATTTGTGGGGAAGCATAAAGTAATATCAGTCAGAAATTTAACTTCATCAACTTTTATTGTAAGGTTTGAACGTTTGAATTTTCAGTTTCAGACCGGGCAGTTTGTAATGCTGAGAACACCGGGTTCGTTGGAAAACCGGGAGTACTCGGTTTACAGCGGCGAGAACGACGATTATCTGGAAGTGTTGGTTCGCGAGGTGGAGGGAGGAAGAGTTTCGGGCAAACTGAAAAAACTGAAACCCGGGGCTGAAATCGATGTAAACGGGCCATTTGGTTTTTTCAAATTCAATCCCGAAAAGTATGCATCAAGTAAATTTCTGTTTGTGGCTACCGGTACCGGAATCAGTCCATTTCACAGTTTTGTGCGCACTTTTCCGGAGTTGGATTACAGACTGATTCACGGAGTCCGGTTAAAGGAAGAAGCATATGAACACTTTGATTTTCAGAATGAAAAAGTAACACTTTGTTTGTCGGGTGATGATGGTGGCGATTTTTATGGGAGGGTGACAGATTTTCTTTTCACCCAAAAAATTGACATTGAAACCAACTGCTTTTTGTGTGGAAACAGCGAAATGATTTACGAAGTGTTTGATATTTTAACCGGCAAGGGAATTCCGGTTTCAAATATTTATTCAGAGGTATATTTTTAAAACGGGCAAAGCCCCTCTAAATCTCTCCAAATTGGAGAAACTGGAGAAGCTGTTGCAAAATTTTTAGTTGGATTATTAATAATTGTTGAAATAAGAAATTGTTCGGATCAGGAATTCTTCGGACTTCCGACTCCGGACTTCGGACTTTTTACTATGAAATATCATTTAATAACATTAGGATGCCAGATGAATTTGTCGGATGGTGAGCGGGTGATTTCGGTTTTGAACGAAGCCGGATACACCTGGACCGACAAGGAAGAGGAAGCAGGATTGATTGGGATTCTGGCATGTTCGGTGCGCCAAAAGGCCATCGATAAAGTGTATTCCAGGATTCACAAATGGAACAAATGGAAAAACCATAAAAACCTGGTGACATTTATATCGGGGTGTATTCTGCCCGACGATCACGAAAAATTCCTGAAGCTTTTCGATATTACCTTTCAGATGAAGGATTTGCCCAAACTTCCTGAAATGATCAGTCAGTATGGTGTTACAACTTCTGTTCACCTGAAAACCGGAATTGATCCGCACAACGAGAATATTGAGGAATTCTGGCATGTTCAGCCTTCGTACCAGTCAAATTTTGAGGCATTTATTCCGATTCAGAACGGTTGCGACAAGTTCTGTACATTCTGCGCAGTTCCATACACCCGTGGCCGCGAGGTTTCGCGCCCTTCAAAAGATATCATTGCCGAAGTGGCATTGTTGGTAGCGCAGGGGTACAAATCAATTACGCTGCTGGGCCAGAATGTAAATTCATACGGGCTTGATAAAAAAGGAGAGGAATTGACTTTTGCACAATTGCTGGCCGAAATAGGAGAGTTGGGCGAAAAATCGAAAAAGGAATTCTGGGTGTATTTTACTTCGCCACACCCGCGCGATATGAATGAGGATGTGATTGAAGCAATTGCCAAATATAAATGTCTGGGTAAACAGATTCACCTGCCCATGCAAAGTGGCGACGACAAGGTTTTGATGCGCATGAACCGCAAACACAACATGGAGCGTTACCGTGGACTGATTCAGTCAATCCGCAGGATTATTCCCGAAGCCACAATTTTTACTGACATCATTGTTGGTTTTACCGGCGAAACCGACGAGCAATTTGAAAATACGCGGAAAGCAATGGAAGAATTCAAATTCAACATGAGTTACACGGCCATGTATTCTCCGCGTCCAGGTGCCACCAGTCATCGCTGGGCCGATGATATTTCGCATGATGAAAAGAAACGTCGTTTGCATATTCTGACCAACGAACTCAGAAAGCACAACATTCAGTATAACAAATCGATGATTGGCAAAACAGTGCGGTCACTTGTTCGTGGTGAAGACAGAAAAGAAGGATTTTTATCGGCTCTGACTGAAGGAAAACTGATTGTGAGGTTTGCTTCAGATGATAAAAGCCTGGTTGGAAATTTTATCGATCTGAAAATTACCGGGGCTACCGATTTTTCGATGGAAGGGGAAACAGTGTAAAAAATCTGGCTGAAAATTTTTTATCACGTATAAAAAATTTATCTTTGACGTAATAAAACGAAAAAGATATGGATGCCAAGTTAACATTGAATTTTGACAGCGCCGTGATTGAAAAAGCCAAGGCTTTTGCCGATGCACGGGGAATCAGTCTTTCAAGGCTTACTGAATATCTTTATCGCCAGATTACTTCTGAAAATTATATCTCGATTGATGATTTCCCAATCGCCGATTGGGTGAACCAGGTTGCCGAAGGCGAAGCAACTTATAAACGCCGCACCCGGAAAAGCACCAAAGACGAATATTTCAATAGCCGGAAATGAGGATTTTTGTTGATGCCAATATTCTGGTTGCCACGCTTAACCGTGAATACCCGTTGTTTAACTGGTCGGCACGGATTTTAAGCCTGAATAATAAACACAACATCCAGCTTTTTACTTCACCACTTTGTCTGGCAATTGCGTTTTATTTCGCTACAAAAAAAAGTGGTGAAGTTGCGGCAAAAAAGAAGATTGAACTGCTTTGTCAAAATATAGGAATTACCACTGTTAACCAGAAAATTACTGAAAACACACTGAATAATCAGAAAATCAGGGATTTTGAAGTTGGGTTGCAATACTATTCAGCAATTAATTCAAATTGCGATTGTATAATAACAGAGGACCAACATGATTTTTACTTCAGCGAAATTGAAGTTTCGGGGTGTGAAGACTTTTTGAAAAAGCTGGCAAGTTGTCGGTAATGTGTATGGTTAATATTCTCTTTAAAGCAGAAATAATATTCTGTTTAATAAGTTGCAAATATCCATAAACCTATTTGTAATTTATATAAACTGTGTTTCCATTATTTTTATTATAATCAAACCATTTATTTAGTAAATAAGATTTCATAAATTGCACATAAGTAAATTTAAACTCAGTATTAATTAAAACTTGTGCGTATGAAAAGAATTTTTACTTTATTGATTGTTTTGATATTTGCTATTTCAGCAAATGCGCAGTTTACCACATTGTATGATTTTGAGGATGGTGCTGATACCACTGTCTGGATTCCATTTGCCAATGGTAAATTAGGGACAAAGAATGACATTAATGTTCTATTAAATCCTGCAATGGACACCGTAAACAGTTCCGATAGTGTTTTGATGTTTGTGGTACATCCAGATGCTGATCCGTGGGTAGGTATGTATTCTGATGCATTTCCTGTATCCATAACACAGGAGTCGCACGTCCTTTCGATTATGGTTTACAAAACCATTGAAAGTCCGGTGGTGCTCAAACTTGAATTGAGTTTGAATAGTGGACCCACTACATCTAAAACCGTTTCAAACACTGTTGTTGATGAATGGCAAATGCTGAGTTTTGATTTCTCGGATTTGAAAGGAAAAATCTACAGTCGTTTAACCGTTTTTCCCGATTTTCCGGCATCGAGAAATAAAATTGACAGCACCATTGTTTATCTTGATAACATTGCCATTGAGGATCCGACGAATACAGCCATCAAGGAATTTGCTGGTATCGAAATGAAAATCTTTCCGTCGCCTGCTGAATTCAGAATGGCAGTTCAATATCCCGAAATGACTGGTGTTCGGATTTCAAATATTCAGGGACAGGAAATTAGAACTGTATCATTTGGTTTAACCAATTCCAAAGTTATTGAAGTTGGCGACTTAACGCCGGGTATTTACCTGGCAACTGCCATTACAGCAAAAGGTAATTTCACCATGCGTTTTATGAAGAAATAAATTCATCTTTAAAACAGTGATCTTATTTGAAAATCAGCCATCGGAAATAAATTTTCGGTGGCTGATTTTAATATTGAAGTTTAAATTTTTGCTTATGAAAACATTGTCGGTTCTGATTTTATTTGGTTTATTTTCTCTGAATCTTTTTGTTGATGTAAAAGTGAATGAAAAGTATAAGGCTGAAATCAATGCATTGCTCCAAAAACAGGTAAGTGCCTGGAATGAAGGTAATCTGGAGAAATTTATGGAAACCTATCTCAAGTCAGACGATTTGGTTTTTGTTGGTTCGCGCGGACCAACTTATGGATGGCAGGCAACACTTGATAATTATAAAAAAGGTTATCCGGATAAAGTTGCTATGGGACAATTGAATTTCAGAGTTCTGAAAATTTCGCAAATCGATAAAAAGACATTTTTTGTGATCGGAAGATTTGAATTAACCCGCGAAATTAGCAACCAGGCCGGGCATTTTACACTGGTGGTTCAGAAAAACGGGAAAGACTGGCGAATCATCAGCGATCATTCAAGTGCAGAAAAATAACTTGTTAAACGTAAATCATCTTTTTTGTCATTCCTCCATCAATTACAAAATTCTGGCCTGTAATAAAATCATTTTCGGGATTGAGTAAAAACAACACCATTCTGGCAATATCTTCAGGTTTTCCAACCCTTCCTGCGGGGTGCTGCAAATGGTCAGCTTCTGTCAATTCAATCTGATTTGCTTTTGATTTTTTCTTTATTCCCGAAACATCAATCCAGCCCGGACTGATACAGTTTACCCTGATTTCGGGTCCGAGACTGACAGCCAGGGCATGAGTCAGTGCCAGAACTCCACCTTTGCTTGCCGAATAAGCTTCCGTGTTTTTTTCTGATTGAAACGCTCTAGTGGAACTGATATTGATAATATTTCCTTTTGCTGATTTCAGAAATGGAGCTGCATGTTTGGAACACAAAAATGCGCCGGTCAGATTTACACCGATCACCCGGTTCCACTCTTCACCCGAAAGTTCTGTAACCGGTTTGTCAATCTGAATGGCAGCGTTATTGATCACTCCCGAGATATTGCCAAACTTCTCAATTGAAAGTTGAACGGATTTGGCAACACTTTCTTCATCAGCCACATCGGTTTTAAAAAAGGCAATTTCTTCAGTCGTTACTTCCGATTCAAAATCACTGATTGCTTCTTCATCAATTTCAAATACAGAAACACAAAACCCTTTTTCTAAAAGCTGCTGCGAAATTATTTTGCCGATTCCCTGCGCTCCCCCTGTAACAATAAAGTTCTTCATAATAAAAGGTAAATAGATAGATTGTAAATAGTAAATCTTTCAAGATTATTTTCTTGCAATATTTCTGATCATCCCGTCAAAAATAAAAAAATGAAATGGAGAAGTTGCGATCCAGTACAAACGGCCCCAGATTCCATGCGGACGAAAAGTGGCGGTTTGGTGTAAAATGTTGTTTTCGTCGATGCGAAATTCGAGCCAGGCCTCGCCCGGAAGCTTCATTTCAGCAAAAAGCAGTAGTCGCTGTTTCTCGCGACTGGCAAACAAAACCCGCCAAAAATCGAGCGCGTCGCCGGGATAAATTTCGCGGGGAGATGTGCGTCCGCGCAAAAGTCCGACACCGCCAACCATCTGATCGAAAAAACCTCTGATTTTCCATAACCAGTTGGCATAATAGTACCCCTTTTCACCTCCAATCGACCAGATATTCTGCATCACCCGGTTAACATCGGTTATTTGGCAGGTTTTTTCGTTTTTGTAACAACCGAAAACCGGCACTTCAATAAAATCGGACAACGAAAGCCCGAGGTTACTGCTGATCATCGAGTCTTTCCAACTGCTTAAAACCAGGTTTTGCTGAATCTTCATAAATGCATTTTTCAAAGCCTGTTCATAAGTAATTGGCTGTATTTTTAGAATTTTTTCCAGATTATTATTCCGGCAAACCACTTCAGTTTTCATACTATCTACCAAACTGATGGCCAGTTTATAAGACACCGAAGTAATAAAAAACAACCAGTACGACGAAATTTTTGGGCTGATAAGACGTGTTGTATAAACAGATCGTTTCAGTTTTCGTTGTTTTGCATATTGCAGCATCATGTCTTTGTAAGTCAGAATTTCGGGGCCTCCGATATCAAATGTTTTGTTAACACACTGTGGTTGCTGAATAACACCTGTCAGATAGGCAATTACATCGCGGATTGAGATGGGTTGCGTGCGGGTAAGTATCCATTTTGGCGCAATAATTAAGGGTAATTTTTCCACAATATCGCGGATGATTTCAAATGAAGCACTGCCAGAACCCACAATAATTCCAGCTCTGAGAACCGTGAGAGAATATTTGTCACTCGCAAGCATCTCTTCCACTTTTCGTCTCGATCGCAGGTGTTTTGAAAGCTTGTTCTCGTTTGTAATTCCGCTTAAGTAAATAACCTGTTTTACACTTGTTTTTTCAAGCTGCGATTTATAATTCAGTGCTGCTTTTGATTCAAGATGATCAAATTTCTCAGACGAGGTGGCCATGCTGTGAATAAGATAGTATGCCACATCAATATCAACAGGAAGTACGTTTTCTGTTTGGTCTTTTAAAAAATCAATTTCGATAACTTCAACTTTTTCAAGCATGTTTTTACGAATATTCAGCCGGCTTTTTTCGCGCACACAGCAAACAACTGAGTGCCCTTTTTCAATGAGTACCGGCAAAAGCCGCTTCCCAACATACCCGGTTACACCTGTTAAAAGTATCTTCATTGTATTGTTTTTCAGTTGTATAACAACGCTTGATTTTTAATGTTTTTACACTGATTTTTTTGTTTTGTTACCTTTAGTTTAAAGTGCTGTAATTAAATATTGCTTTGGTCTGTATTTCTTTCTTGTCAGGTTTTTCGATTGTATAGAAATGATATTTTTGCAATGCTTAAAAAGAAAGTCTTGAATTTCGTAAAAATCAATAAATACAAGCGTTTTAGTCTGATTGTTTTCATGCTGATTTTGATGAAAACACAGGTTTTTGCTTTCAGAGGAGATTCCTCCGCGGTTGTTTTTCAGAATAGGTTTGCTGAGAACTTATTGAAAGCAAATGATTTGTGTTTGCCGGCAGATTCATTTTTTTTGTACGGAAAAATTAAAACTGCAGAATTGGCCGATCCGGCTGAATTTTACGCCCGTCTGAATGTTCCGGTTTTTAAAAACTATTCTTTAACTTCTGCAGGATATCTTCAGATTTACAATAATTTACCTCAGAATCAAAAGCAAACGCTGATCCGGTTGTTTGCTTATTATGAAGAGATGACCGAAAAAGAACTCCGAAAAAACGGATTACCGGTTGAATTGAAATTTCTGGCTCCTGCTTTATCCGGATTAAATTGCACAGCCACCGGTAACCAGAAAAAAGCCGGAATCTGGCAGTTGACACATTTTCAGGCATTCATAAACGGTCTCCAGGTAACACAATTGGTTGACGAAAGATTGAATCCGCAACTGGCAACCAAAGCGTTTGTGGCAGAAATAAAAAAGAATTACCCGTTGTTTAAAACTCCCGAAATGGCTGTTTTAGCTTATTTCCACGGGAATACAAAAATCAGAAACGCATTGGAATTTTTGGGCGATTCTGCTGATTTCAATCACATACTCTCAGTTTTGCCTGCCGAAACAAGCCAGTTGATTGCGGCTTTCCAGGCTTCTGCCATTTTCTTTTCAGAAAATAAACTCAGAAAAACAGTCAATCCACTAGCCAAAAGAATAACACCTGATACGGTATTTGTCGATAAACAACTTCATTTTAAGCAAATTACCGATGTTTTAATGATTCCCGTAAACCAGCTTGCTGTGTTAAATCCGCAATTCAGGTTTCAGATTGTACCAGGAAATATCAAGGAATCGAAACTTGCTTTGCCTTCGGGTAAACGCGATGATTTTATTCTCTGGCAGGATTCAATATACAAAGTTACTGATTCAACACTTTTTGCCATTGTAACACCGAGAATTGAGTATCCGCCGGCACCAGGCAGGCAATATGCCGGCGAGCCGGTGAAAAACCTTGAGATTGAAGGAAAAACAAAAATCAGGTACACACTGAAATCAGGCGATGTTTTGGGGGTAATTGCTGAAGAATTTGATGTGAGTGTGGAAGATTTAATGTACTGGAATAACATCAGAAACGAACGAAAAATACAGGCCGGTAAAAGCATCGATATTTTTGTTGACAAGGAACTGGTCGCTGATTATAAATCGGCTGACAACAAACCTTCAGCAAAAAATCAGGTAAAAAAGGAAAACCCGGTTGCCGAACTCCAGAAAAAATCATCACCAGCAATTTTTACCGAACTGAAAGACGGGAAAAAGGTGGAACATGTTGTAAAAAGCGGGGAATCGCCGTTTGTAATAGCCAAAAAATACCCGGGTGTTAATCCTGATGACATACTTTTATGGAACAACATCAGCGATGCCCGGAAAATACAAATCGGACAAACACTTGTTATATATTTGAAAAACTGACAGATAAAAATGAAGCCTTTAAAAACATTGTTATTTATGACCGGGGTTTTTGTTCTGCTTGCCGGAACCATGGTTGCAACTCCGGGTGATGGAATTCAGGTGGGCGAATTCAAATTTCACATGCCTTCCTTTTCAGAAATGTTCTCCACCGAAAAGGTTGAATACACCAATATATCAGAAATTGTTGATCAACAGTTTGATATTGATTCGATTGCTGAATCGGAAGAAAACCTGTTGGGTGTTTCTCATGAAAAAGCCATGGCCGATTATGATTCTTTGGCCAAATTGGTTCATAAAATTGAACTGACGGATGAAGCAAAAAATAATTTGAGCAGGTTTTTTGAAAAACTGAAAACCGGAAAGTCTGTACGTATCATGCATTATGGCGACAGCCAGCTTGAAGGCGACAGAATTACTGCCAATTTCAGAAACAAATTGCAGACAAAATTTGGCGGCTCAGGGATCGGTCTGCGTCCGGCTGTTCAGCCATACGATTTTGTTTTCAGTGCCGTGCAAACCAATACTCCAAACTGGATGCGCTTTCCGATTTACGGAAAAGTTGATACGCTGGTAACCCACAACCGGTATGGTGTGATTGGTGCATTTTCAAGATATGCACCGCTGACTTTTGATTCAATTCCGTTTCAGAGTACCCAGTTGCATGAGGCTGATATAACAATTGCCAAATCAAACATCGGTTTTGCCAAAACCCGTGAGTACAGGCAAATGCGTTTGTTTTACGGAAATCTGAAAGGTAGTGCAAATCTCCAGGTTTTATCAAAAGGACAACCGGTTTTCAGCACTGAATTAAAACATGGAGTTGATTATGATATGATTTCCTGTCAGTTGCCTCCTGCCACCGACGAGGTGACTTTAAAGTTTTCGGGATACGACAGTCCGGATATTTATGGAATAGAACTGGGCGATTTGAATGGCGTAACCGTTGACAATATTGCTTTGCGTGGTAGTTCAGGTACCATTTTCACCCAGTCGGATTTTAAACACAGCGCAAAAATGTACAGCGATCTGAAACCGGGACTTTTTCTACTTCAGTTTGGCGGGAATGTGATGCCTTACACAAAAGACCAGAAAGTAGTGGATAATTACACGCGATGGTTTACCAGTCAGATTAAAAGGCTGAAACAACAGTGTCCTGAAGCGGCAGTAATTGTAATCGGTCCCAGCGATATGTCAACCAAAGACAAAGACAAATTTGTGACTTACGAATATCTTCCGGCTGTGGTGGAAGGTTTGAAAAAGGCAGCATCTGCCACCGGGAGCGGTTATTGGGATATGTACCAGGCAATGGGTGGTTACAATAGTATGCCAAGTTGGGTAAACGCCGACCCGCCACTTGCCGGGCCTGATTATGTGCATTTTACGCCCAAAGGTTCCACACTTATTTCGAATATGTTTTACAATGCCTTTATTCTCGAATACAATAACTACCTCAGAAATCATCAATGAGAATAAAGCTGGTCATACTTCTTTTGTTTGCTTTTCTTGGGGTTTCGGCACAGGAAAATCCCTGGTTGTATCATGTTAATCAATATAATTTTATTCGTTACGATTTAAACCATCTCCATAATTTTGGAAACGACAAATATTCACATGGCTTTCTGGAAAAGCTTGAAAAGCTTGCTAAAACAGGAGAGGGTCGGATTAATGTTGTCCAGATTGGTGGTTCGCACATTCAGGCAGGTGTTTTTTCGGGACAGATCAGAACCCGTTTGCAGCAAATGAATGGCGAAATGAATGCCGGTTTCGGTTTTATGTTTCCGTACCGGATGGCCCGCACCAATTCACCTTATGGCTACCACGTCAGGTTTACCGGCAACTGGCAAACCTGTCGCAATGTTGAAACCCGGAAAACCTGCACACTGGGTGTTGGCGGTATTGCTGCAACCACCTCCGCCGAATCTGCTGAACTGACCATTCTGCTCGAAAAAGAAAACACGCTCGATTACAGTTTCAATAAAATCAAGGTTCTTTTTGATGCCCCTGATTCTGTGTATTCAGTTTCTGTTGACTCAGCATCAGTAAAAAATGTAATTAAAGCCGATGATTATTTTGAGTTCGAACTTAATCATTTAACCGACAGTCTGAATCTGAAAATATCGAAACCTGCCGGTGTTGCCGGAAGTTTCACACTTTACGGAATTGTAACCGAGTCAGGCCCGAACGGCTTTCTTTATCACAGCATCGGAATCAATGGCGCCCAGGTTCCTTCGTTTTTGCGTTGCGATTTGTTTGAACAGCAACTGGCTGCTTTAAAGCCCGACCTGGTTATTCTGGGATTGGGCATTAATGATGCCTACAGTAAAAAGTTTTCACCCGAAGTTTACGAGGAAAATTTTACCGAACTGATTGCCGGAATCAGAAGGGCGGCTCCCGAAACTGCCATTATTTTCACCACCAACAACGACAGCTATTTATACAGAAGATACATCAACAAAAACGGACAGAAAGTAGAACAAAGTATGTTGAAAATGGCCACAAAACTTGATGCAGGTGTCTGGAATATGTACGAAGTAATGGGTGGAATGAATTCTGTGGTTTTGTGGGAAAAAAATAATCTTGCCCTCAGGGACAAAGTACATTTTACGCGTGAAGGGTACCTGCTTTTAGGCGATCTTTTTTTCAATGCCCTGATGCAAAACTTTGAATTATACCTGGATAGCAAAAATCAACTGACACAACTAAAAAAATAAACCGTGGATTTTCTGACTCAACTTGATATCAGCACAGCGCTTCGTTCCATTTTCCTGTATAATCCGGGAGCGCCGCTTATTTTTACCCGCTTCTTTTTCTGGGGATTTTTTGCTTTTGTTTTGCTGGGATATTCGCTGGTTTACAAAAATAAAAACCGCAGCATCAGGGCTGGATACCTGTTTATTCTGAGTGTTTTCTTTTATTACAAATCCAGCGGTTTTTTCTTTTTCCTGATGCTTTTCAGCATTATACTCGATTATTTTATAGGGAAAGGAATTTATAATTCGCAAAACAGCACCAAAAGAAAACTTTTGCTGGCAGTGTCTGTTGTGCTGAATCTTTCGGTATTGGCATATTTTAAATATTCCTACTTTTTTATCGATAGCCTGAACTTTTTGCTTGACACAGACTTTAAGGTTGTGAATCATTTGGCAAAAGCAGCCAACAATGCAGTCGGTACTCATTTCGACATCGACAGGATTTTGCTTCCCGTAGGAATTTCGTTTTATACATTTCAAACTATCAGCTACTCGGTGGATGTTTACCGTGGCGAAACACAGCCTGTAAAAAACCTGATCGATTACGGATTTTTTGTTTCCTTTTTTCCACAGTTGGTGGCGGGCCCGATTATGCGCGCTTCGGGTTTTATTAAGCAGATTTATTGCGATTTCAGCGTGTCAAAAGCCGAATTTGGCTGGGCTATTTTTATGATTCTGAAGGGACTGATTAAAAAGATTTTTATTGGCGATTATATTGCCGTGAACTTTGTCGATCGTGTGTTTTCCAATCCTGTGAGTTACACAGGTTTTGAAAACCTGATGGCGCTGTTTGGATATTCGCTCCAGGTTTATGTTGATTTTTCGGGTTATACAGACATTGCCATTGGTGTGGCGTTGCTAATGGGCTTCCGTTTGCCCCAAAATTTTAATTCGCCTTACAAAGCCCAAAATGTGGGCGATTTCTGGAAACGCTGGCACATGTCACTCTCGTCGTGGCTCAAAGATTACCTGTATATTCCGATTGGCGGAAACCGGAACGGCTCGGTTTTCAGTTATGTCAGCCTTATGATTATTCTTGCTATCGTGGTTTTACTGGTGGGCAACTTTATTCTGATTCCTGTTTTTGCCGTCATCGTCGGGGTTTTTGCTCTTTTAATGTACTTTTCTCCGGGCTTTAAACGAAATGTCGATACCAACATCAACCTCATGCTTACCATGTTATTGGGTGGGTTGTGGCACGGCGCTTCGCTGAATTTCATCATTTGGGGCGGTTTAAACGGAATCGGGCTGGTGGTATATAAATTCTGGCGGAAAATCAGTCCCTGGGAAGCCTATAATAATTGGGCTGCAACAATCTGGAAAATTGCTGTCACTTTTACTTTTATCACTTTCACAAGGGTTTTCTTTCGTTCCGAATCGATTACAATTGTCAAAGATATGCTGAAGCAAATCGGAACTGCGTTCAAGCTTTCGGTTATTCCCGAAGTTTTGGCAGCCTACAAATGGGTTTTTCTGGTAATGGCATTTGGTTTTGTTATTCACTGGCTCAGTTATGGTTTTAAAAAGAAAATCGAAGACTGGTTTATTGCCACACCAATCTGGGCAAAAGCTGTAATTGCAACGATTGTGGTGATTGTGGTTTATCAAAGCATTTCATCAGACATGCAGGCTTTTATTTATTTTCAGTTTTAGGGTAAGAAAGACAAAAGTCGGAAGTCGGGAGACGAAAAGCAGGTCCGGTGGATTCTATTTTCTTAGCTTTTATCTCCTCCAGGAGTATAAAACCATTTTTATGGTTAAATTTGGTACACAACAAGCAAAAAAGTAATCCTGAAAGGAAATATCAAAGATGGATTTACAGCTCATTCAAAATAAAATTTACAAAATACGCGGACAGCGTGTGATGCTTGATTTTGACCTGGCTAATCTTTATTCCACTGAAACAAAGCGATTAAAAGAGGCTGTGAGAAGGAACATCAATCGTTTTCCACCAGATTTTATGTTTGAATTAACGACTCAGGAATGGGAAATCTTGAGGTCGCAAATTGCGTCCTCAAGTTGGGGTGGAACCCGTTATTCACCTTTTGCATTTTCCGAACAGGGTGTTGAAATGCTGGCAAGCGTGTTAAAAAGTGAAACTGCAATACAGGTAAACATTCAGATTGTCAGGGCATTTATCGCGCTCAGGCAATTTGCTCTTGGTTATGCCGAACTTTACCAGAAACTTGAAAATTTTATGGTAGAAACCAACCTTCAGTTTAATGATATTTATACGGCGCTTGCCGAAATGGCAAGCCTGAATAACAAGCTGAACAAAACAAAAGAAATTGGATATCTGGCCATTAAAAAGGAAAAAAAAGAGTTAGAAAAACAGCAGTAAACTGTAAATGTAAAGTTGTATTCTGTTGAATTTGAATAACCTGAATTATATAAAATTTTCATTTAAAAACTAATTAACTGTTTGAAAAGATAGTCACCTAAAAATTCTTCACTATGAAAAATTCTCCGGCAAATCGCATTCTGAGAGGTATTCTGAAAACTGTCCTGGTGATTTTTGTTCTGGCGCTGGCTTTTGGTGCCTGGTACATCAATTCACTCATTCCGATTATCACTGGTTATCCCGCTAAATATCTTTGTTCGGCAGTGTTTGTTTCGGGGCGTGAACAGGCCGAAGTGGAAGCAATGGACCTGAATTTCTCGTTTATCAAATATGTGAAAAGCGAAGTAAATTTGAAGGATTCGAGTGTCACAAGCCGTTTTTTGTGGGGTAAATCGACAGCCATTTACAGAAATGGTTTCGGAGCCACTCTCCTGCGTGATGTTACGGCTGAAGAGCTGAAAAAAATACAATTTCCGGCGATTGAAACGAAATTCAATCCTGATACAATTGCCTGGCCGCTTGGCAATATTTTGCCCGATACAGCAATTATAACAGATACATCAAAACTTGCAGGGGTTACTGAAAAAATCATGAATGGCGGATATAACGGACACGCTTTTGCTTTTATGGTGGTTTACAAGGGAATCCCGGTTGCGGAAGTTTACCAACCGCAGTTCAATGCAAAAACCCGGTTTCTGAGCTGGTCGGTGGCCAAAAGTTTTACTAACGCTTTGGCCGGAATTATGGTAAAAGACGGTTTGTGGGATATAAATCAGCCCGCCGGAATTCCTGAATGGCAGGATGAACGTAAGGAAATTACCATCAACGACCTGCTGCAAATGCAAAGCGGACTGAAATGGAACGAGGATTATGGAAACCGCTCGGATGTCACGGTAATGTTGTATTGCGAAAATGATTTTGCAAAGTTCACCTATAACCAGCCTCTTGAATATCCACACGGAACGAAATGGTATTATTCCTCGGGTTCGGTAAATGTGTTGAATTACCTGATGAGACAGAAACTGGCTGATGATGCAGCCTACTACAGTTTTGCCAAAACCCGGTTGTTTGATAAAATTGGCGCACCTGATGCAGTTTTTGAAGTAGATGCCTCGGGAACCCAGGTTGGATCGTCGTATGTTTATGCCACAGCCCGCGATTACGCCCGTTTTGGTTTGCTTTATCTGAACGATGGCGTTTTTGCCGGAGAGCGAATTCTGCCCGAAGGCTGGGTAAAATATACAACAACTCCCGCGTCTGCCAGCGAAGGCGGTTACGGATCGTTATTCTGGCTGAACAAAGGCGGCAATATGAAAACCATTCCCGAAGATATGTATTCTTGTAACGGACACGATGGACAGCAGATTTACATCATCCCTTCCAAAGAGCTTGTTGTGGTGGTATTGGGCTATTCACCCAAACCTGACCGGGTAATGAATTTTGAGCAACTTTTGGGTGACATAATTCTGGCAGTGGAATGACAGTGCATGAATGGAAGAATGAGATTGATAGAGAAGAATTGAGATTAATTGCTAATGGATTTTGGGCGTGGAAATCTATTGACTTCTCCTAAAAAATTGTCAATGGTAAATAGTTAAATTGTAAATCTCCTCTGTTCCTCTTTCAAAACTTCACGCAGCATCAGGAAATTTTCTTCGAGTTTGATCATATTTTCTATGAAAAATGTGTAAACAGCCGGCCATTGGCTTTGCCGGTGAAAATCGACGCCATCAAGCCGGGTAAAAATGCGGCATACTTCCTGGCGGTTGTCTTCCCGCTGGTGATAAAATTCCCAGTGTAATCCGTTCTCAAAACCCTCTTCGAGTACCACTTTGTAGCGTTCCAGTATTTCAAAAGTTTTCAGCCGGCGGGCTTCGTTTTTGTGCTGCAATTCTATCATCACCATCGCACACTCCCTGTCAAAATCAAACCTGAATGCCAGACCGCTGACTCCCGTGTTATTCAATAGCCAACGTTTTCTGCGCAATTCAGGATCAGGATGGTTTTGGCTGAATTCTCTGAAATCTGCCCAGAATTTTAGTTGCAGCTCTTTTAATTCTTCTTTTGTGTACACTGTTTTGAGAATGTTTTAGTTCGGCAAGAAAATCAATTTTATTTACATTTGAGAAGTTTTGAAATATCTTCCTGCTAAAAATTGATAAATGCGAAAAGCTATTGTTTTATTCCTGTTTCTGTTTCAGATGGTTTTAGTCCGGGCTCAGCTTGTTCAGGTTGAATACAATTACAACAACGTGGGTGATTGCATTTTCGGGGCACACAACCAGTCAAAAACACCGCTTTACCTGCATATGTGGTTTACAAATCTTGAATACACAAGTTTCAGGGAAGAACTGCCGTATGTAAAGAAACTGGACCCGGGGTTCAATGCGCTGTTTACTTTAGCTAGAGAATCAGAAGAAGGTGCTCCGCAGTTTATCTTTGAAATAAAGACATTTCGTTCGGATCCGGTTCCGGAGGTGGATCTCAATTTTCCCTACCTGGTTCCGTTTTCACCCGGCACTGAAATAAAACCGGTTGATGTTAATAGTATTGCCGGATTCTGGGGGCCGGAAGAGCCGAAAGGATGGAAAGCCACTGGTTTTTTGGCGAAGCAGGGAATGCCGGTTTTTGCTGCCCGACAGGGGCAGATTGTTGAGATTACAGGCGCCAGCCGCACCGGAAATTCACAAACCTGGTATAACACACTGACAAATGCCATTACACTGTTGCAACCCGACGGAACTTTAATCACCTATAAAAATGTGGTTGATAAAAACAATGATCTGAAACTGAATCAAAAAATTCAGGCAGGAGAACAGATTGGAGAAGTGGCTGCGGGAGCCAACGAACTGGTGCTTGTTATTTATCATTATTCGCTTACATCAACCGCTTTACAATTTATTATCCCCTCATTTCTGACAGAACCGGGAAAGACAGAAATTGTAAATTCAGCACAAACAATTAAAGTGGTTCATCTAGATGAAGTCCGCGGACTTGAAATGACCAGAAAAGAGCAACGACAATACCTCAAAAAATAAAAAGACATCCTATTCTTTCCAGGCCGAAATTCCTTTGAAGGCATTTCCCTGTTTGTCAAAAAGACTTCTGCCCAGGTAAAAAATCTTCGATTCCGGAATATCCACGGTTTCAGGTTCCCAGTAGAAAACAGTTTTTACACTGGGATGTTTTTTAATTCGTGTGGCCAGTTCAACCAGAAAATCGTTTTGTCCCTGTTCGGTTGGCGGATATGGCTGCACGTCCAAAGTCCATTTGTCGGGTGCAGGGTACCAGTTGTTGGCATAATAAGCAGTTTCCACCACCGAAATTTCCCTGGCAAATTTCGACGATAAGTTTTGCAGATTACTTTCGAGCTGGTCAAACGTTCCATGCCACCACGGATAATAACTCAACCCGATAACATCGAAGTTTACGCCGTATTCGATCATTTCTTTATAGAAAGTTTCCGATTCGGTTTTGTTGCCACCGGTTGCAGCGTGAATCATGATTTTAATTGCCGATCCTCCCGATGCATCCTTTACCCCCTGAACACCTGCTTTTACAAGGTCTGTCAGTCCTTTCCAGTTGGTTACTCCTGTGTCTGAATAAAGTTTACCGTAAGGCCAGAGCATACCATTGTTAATTTCGTTGCCAACCTGCACCATTTCAGGCAATACGCCTGCATTTCCCATCGAATTCAGTACACGGGTTGTATAAAGTTTTACACTGTCAGCCAGTACATTAAAAGCCAGGTTTTCCCAGGCTGCCGGTGTAAATTGTTTTCCCGGATCGGCCCAGGTATCAGAATAGTGAAAATCGAGCAGAATTTTGTACCCCAGTTGTTTTGCTTCTTTTGCCAGTTCTATGGTGTAGGAAAGTGAGTTACAAACCGGGCCTTCGTTATTGGGTGTGTGAAATATTCTCAGCCTGATCCAGGTGTAATTATTCTCCTTAAAAATCTGAAGCCCTTTTTTCTGAATGCCGTCAACTTTATAAACCGCACCATAATCTTCCAGTTTTTTTATAATTGAAAGATCGCCGCCAAACGCAAGTTCTGTTGTTTCCTGAATCGGTTCTGGAGAATCTTTTTTGCAGTTGGTGCAACAGGTTAACAAAAACAATGCGATAACTGAAAGGAGAATATATTTCATGACTCGATGTTTATTTCAGGCAAAATAAATAAAAAGTCAGGGGGTTCTGATTCTGTTTCGATCGAAATATTAACCGGCCATTAAAAGTGTTGCGTCAGTGCCGACCGCCACCATGTGTAATATTTTCCTTCGAGTTCGTTAATGGATGGGAACGGATAAAACAGGAAGCGATCTTTTTCACCGATAAAAAAACCTGTTTTCACAGTTCTGTAACTCAGGTCGCCCTGCATAAAACGCAACACTGTTTTGGTTCGTTTGCCCTTTGTTTCATTTAATTTAATCAGGCAATCGCGCAGATGATCGGGATTCGGGTAGGGGAGGCTTTGCAGCGATGCATTGGGATCAATGGCCAGTTCGTTCAGTAACAATTCGGCAAAAAATACTTTCGGTGCCGAAACAGGTTTTTTAGGGTCAGTAAGAAACTGCACAAATTTCTCTGGGCTGAGTTTACTGGCAACACGCGTAGTAATGGGATTGAACTGCTGGTAAAGATGTGTTTCGTCGTTTTCGGTTTCTTCAAATTGCGACGACAAAATTTCAAGAACTTTTCCATCGTCGGTCGATAAATAGAGACTTTTCAAAGCTGCCAGCGGTGTTTTCTCGAGACAACGGTAAATACTGAAAAATACCGATCTTTTGGGTTCTCCGTTTGGGTATGGAACCAGTTCTTTTTCAAGGTATTCATGCGGAATGTCTTTCATTTTTTCAGGATCGATTTCAAAAAAAATGTTCTGACCATGAATCCGTTTTTTTGTTCCCACCGAAAGGTAATTTCCAAAATCAACAGGTGCAAGATGTGAGGCAATCAGCGATTCGGGAGTAGCCACAAGGTAATAGAACTTTTTCATGACTCTCAGTTTTTTATTAAAGTTAAGGAATATTGATAAGCAAGTCAACAGAAAAATTTGCGCTGAAGATGAACAGAAACAGGCATTTTATTAATTTCGGGCCAAACTGAATCAATGAATAACCAAAACAGGGTACTTACCATCGATATCATGCGTGGGCTCACGCTTTTTCTAATGCTTTTTGTGAATGATTTATTTGTTCCGGGTGTGCCAGAATGGATGGTGCATACCGATGCCAATTTTGATGGAATGGGGCTTGCCGACTGGGTCTTTCCGGGATTTCTGTTTATGGTCGGTATGGCAATTCCGTTTGCCATGCAAAGCCGCATCAAAAGAGGCGAGAACCTGCCACTTTTACTGGTTCATGTTATTGTTCGCACAATCAGCTTGCTCATCATTGGTTTATTGTCGATGAATGCATCGCGGCTGAATCCGGAACTTTCAGGAATCAGTCAACATCTTTGGGCGATTCTGATGCTGGTTTCGGTTTTCCTGGTTTGGAACCAATACAAAATAAAAAATAACTATTTGCTTTTTTCGCTGAAAGCTTTGGGCGTGATTGGTTTGACTATTCTTTGTGCAGTTTTCAGAAGTGGAACACCCGAAGCACCCGGCTGGATGGAGACCGGCTGGTGGGGAATTCTCGGACTGATTGGATGGGGATATTTGGCGGCTGCTTTGGTTTATCTTGTTTCGCGCGAGAACCTTTTGTTCACCGGATTATTCTTTTTGCTTTTTCTTGTATTGAATATTTTGGGTGAGTTAAACCTGACCGGTTTTCTGAATCCGCTGAAACCAGTTTTTGGTGTGTTAATCAGCGGCAACATCCCCATGATTGTAATTGCGGGTATGTTTTTCAGTTTAATATTGCGCCGGCTTGCACGCAAAGACCTGAAAACATGGATTTTTACCGGCCTGATTTTGGGAGTTGTTGTGCTGGTTGCAGGTTTTGTACTGCGCAATTGGTTTATCATCTCAAAAATAAAAGGAACGCCCAGTTGGGGAATGGTTTGTAACGGAATCAGCATTCTGGTTTTTATGATTTTGTACCTGGTTATTGACGTGTGGGGCCTCAGAAAATGGGCTTCTGTATTTACACCAGCCGGACAAGACTCACTCACAACTTACCTTGCACCCGATGTTTTGTATCATCTTATCTGGATGTTCAGCATCCCGGTATTTTTCTATCAACAGTCCGAAATGCAGTGGATGGTTGTCGGAGGTTCTGTAATTTGGGCGTTTGCCATGATTGGTTTTGCGGCTTTGCTGGCAAAAATCGGAATCAGGCTGAAATTGTAAATCTGTATCAACCTAAAAATATCAATATGAACCGTTTTTCAGTACTTCTTGCTGTGTTGTCAACCCTGCTTTTTACCAGTTGTACCAAAGAAAGAGTAACACTCGAATCGCTTTTGAAAGAACAAACTGACCGGACTGCACTCACTTATTTCCCGGAGAACAATTACCGTTTAAAGCAGTTCAGCAGTTACGACAGAAATTCTGTTTCGCCCGATAGCACCGGCTGGTGGGCAAATGCCGATTTTACACAGTTTATAAGGGAAGAAAAAAACGAAGGCCGCCGAGAATTTGTGCTGTTGGATGCCAGTGGCCCGGGCGCGGTGGTGCGCTGGTGGATGACTTTCTCAGGGCCCGATGCATTTTCAGGAACCATCCGTATTTATATCGATGAAAACCCGGTTCCTGTGGTGGAAGGCGATGTGCTTGAAATTGTGAGTGGCAACCTGCTGGCGATTGAACCGCTGGCATCTTCGGTTTCTCCGATCACCGAACCCGAACGCCGTGGTCACAACCTGTATTTGCCAATTCCCTACAGCAAACACTGCAAAATTACTTATGAATGCGATGCGGTAAAAATTGAACCCAACAAGCGTGTGCCCAGTATTTACTACAACATTTGCTACCGCGAATACGATAAAAATGTGCAAGTTGAAAGCTTTTCAATGGATTTACTGAAAAGGGCTGAGCCTGCAATTAATCAAACTGCTGAAATACTGCTGGCTCCCTTTGAACCCCTTTCTGAAATGCAGGAAAAATCAGGGAAACTGGCAGAGAACGAGACTCTTGAACTCGAAGTTTCCGGCAAAGGAAAGGCCGTTTCGGGCATTGCAGTGAAACTGAATGCTGCAGACTTAAACCAGGCACTCCGTTCGACGGTTCTGATTGTTTCGTTTGACGAAAGCCAGACTGTCTGGATTCCGGTTGGCGAATTTTTTGGAACGGGTTACCAGTTGCATCCTTCAAAAACCTGGTTTACAAAGGTTGACACAACCGGCTGGATGGAAGCGCGCTGGGTGATGCCTTTTAAAACCAAGGTAAAAATTCAGATTGTAAATTATGGCGTTCAACCGGTGGATGTTGATTTGAAAGTGGGAATTGAAAGCTACAAATGGAGCAGCGAAAGCAGGTATTGTAGGGCTTCGTGGCAAGAACACAACCGGGTTGCCACTTCGAAAATCGATTCGCTGCC
>DAINOH010000062.1:0-28790 GCA_036735485.1 Draconibacterium sp.
GTTGATTATTTTTGGCCCGCTGATGGAATTGATTATCCATTAACAAAAGGGAACTTCGTTGTTAATGATTGCATTTTTGAACATGTTATGGATGGCGCAGAAGGATTTTCGTTGGGCGAATATGCTGTTATGAGAGTTTCTTCGTGCAGAAGTAATAATTGTTTTACACCTTTCTATTTTACAGCTAATTACAATTCAAAGATTATAATTGCAAACAATACATTTTTCGGCACAAACGGATGGTGCGATATCCAGATTGAAGACAATGACTGGGGCTTTTTATTTCAGACTGAAATTAATCCTTTAAAACGATGTGAATATTTTGTTTACGGAAATACTTTCAACTCCAGTCCTTCTATTCCATCCATAATTACCAATGACCATTGGGTATATCAGGGACCTGAAGATAGGCTGCCAATGTTGATTGACATCAAAAACAATGTGTTCAAGTTGGCCAAAGGAAGTAACGGAATCAGTTTAAATAACAGTCAGGATGCTGTTGTCAGAAACAACCGGTTTTCGGGCAACTGCACTACCGGAATTACTGTTAACGGCTTTACATTGCTTGACCCTGACGATGTGCCATTTGCCCAAAATGTTCTGATACAAGGCAATAATTTTTCAAGTCTGAATAGTACTGTAGCCAATATTTACCTGGGCGAAAAATCAAAAGATTGTACCGTTGTAGGTTCTAAAACCGATGGTAATGTAATTGATCTGGGTGTTAACAACAAAATCACCGGCATGAAAAAGGGTAAACCCGGTTTGAAAATCGGTCCAACAATAGTTGATAATCACAGAATGATAAAAAGGGTTCAAAAATGAAATAAAACAGGAACCTGCAATTTCTCCGGAAGTTTTATTTAATCCATTACTTCCTCATAGTTCCTGTTTTTAACGCACTTCTGAAAAGAGGTGCGTTTTTTTAAAATAATTTTCAAATCTTCATCAATCAAACTTTTAACAGCAATCTCAACAAGAGCTATTTTTTAAACCTGTTTTTCTAATTCTTATTATCAACCTATTAAATATTATTCTCATATATAATTAAATTCCAGCCAATTATTTGTAAATTAGAAATCTAATTAGCTTTCAACCGTGAATCTGTATATTTCAGACGATAACGAATTTATTGACAAACTAACCAAAATTATTCATGACAACCAGGATAACGAAAATTTTGGAGTAAAAGAACTTGTAACTGCTGCTGGTATTAACCGAAATTATTTAAGCCACCGGATTAAATCAATTAAGTATATTACCGTTAACCAATTTATTAATGAAGTGCGGCTGGAAAAAGCAAATGAGTTTCTTCTCGAAGGTACTTACACTGCTGCCGAGGTTTCTTACAAAGTTGGATTCAGTAGTCCTTCCTATTTTACCCGATGTTTTCATGAGCATTTTGGATATCCGCCCAGCGAAATAAAAAATCATATCACTCTGGAGAAAATTATAAAACAGGAGTCAAAAATTCCTGAACCAAAGCCTGCCCGGAAAAAACGATGGGTGCAGGTAGTAATTTCAATAATTGTTTTAATGGTAATAGTTTTTATTTCAAGTGAGGTTTTCTTTTACAGGCCATTTGATAAAGGAAAGAACACGACAGAAAACACCATTGCAATTATGCCGTTTATAAACGACAGCGGTGAAGAGTTTGCACCCTTTACCACTTGGATGGGCATTGAAATCGGCAACAAACTTGGCAAAATTGAAAACATGCTGGTGGTACCACAATCGACCACCGAAACCTACCGCGACAGCAAAAAAAGTAACAGTGACATAGCACGTGAACTGATGGTTGACCACATTCTGCGGGGACGCACCATTAAAACCGGCGATAAAATCAGGTTAAACGTCGAATTGCTTGAGGCAAAAAACGGCCAGTCTGTTTTATCAGAGATTTATGAACGTGGTATTGACGAAACCAAAGATGCCGCAATCAACCGGATTTTTGAGATTTGCAACGATGTGGTTTTTCAGATTTCAGAGGTACTTCAAACCAATTTAACACCCGCTGAAAAAGACGAGGTGACCAAAAAACCAACAGAAAATATGGCTGCCTTACGAGCATACCAGGAAGCAAACCATCATCTTGACTTATCTGGAATTAACGAACACTCAAATATTCAATTGGCGTATGAGGAATTTATGAAAGCAAAAAAACTGTGTGAAGGTGCCATAAAAATTGACAGTACATTTGCCGATGCCTACACAATGCTTGGCCAAATTTACGTTAACCGAATGTATTTTTATACAGGTATTTACCTTGCAGATAAATATCTCGATACAGGTAAAATTTACCTCGACAAAGCATTAATATTCAATAGTAAAAATATCAGTGCGGCAGAATGTTTAAGAATGTGTTACATTAGAAAGGGATTGTTGAATGAAGCAGATAAGTTGCTTCCAATCACTGAAAACAGAATTAAAAACTATGTCTATTATTTGGGAAAAACTGGCGAGTTCGGTGAACTAAACGACAAGTACCATGAATTGGAAGCATACTTTAATTATATGGAAACCAAACCACCTGACATACCAGCGCGGGATTATATAACAAATGCAGCTTTCTATGATTATCTTTCTATGGGATTTCCCGTTCGTGCCCGTGAATTAAATGAAGAAATCCTGAAATCTGTCTGCGATACTTTATTTTACTCATTCCGTAAAGCTGACTGGCATATTACTTATGGCAGCAGGGATACAGTGTTAGCGATATGCTACCAGTTACACAAAAAAGATACCTCACGGGTAGATTATCTGTACTATGAAGTACTGTTCAGCAATCTTAAACGAGATTATGCCAAAGCATTGGACGCATTACGAATATATGAGCAAGAAGTAGTTTTACATGGTGGTCCATATCCACACGTTTTTGAAAATGGCGGTTATACCTATTTAAAAAACGGGATGAAGGAAAAGGCTGATTATCATTTTAATGGAAGTATTAAATATCATGAAGATGAAATAAGACTAAACAGCTCCAACGCAAGAACCTTTGAGTCGCATTTCAAACTTGCTCTTATTTACTCTGTTTTAAATGATAAGCAAAAATCGTTGCAATACCTGGGAATGATAAAAGAATCGCGAAGCGTACCTTTGAATTTTATCAACGAGCTTAAAACCAACCCGATGTTCGATAATATACGCAACGAACCTGAGTTTCAGAAAATATCCGGTGAACTGGGAAAAAAGCACCTCGAAGAACACGAAAAAATCAAAAAACTGCTTATCCGTCACGGTTTGGAGCCGGTGTAACCAATTACGTTGAGCTGGTGACTTTCCGTCACCCGCTCAATTATTACATTTTGAATTGATCTTAAGTATCTGAATTCCCAAATTCATCGATTAATGAATCAAAAGATTTTTGCCGGCAGTTAATCCAATCTTCTAAAACGCATTGATTCAAAATTTGTAAGGTTTTCCAAAATTTTACAAGAAATCATCAAAAATTGAAAGCTTATTTCAATTTTTTACTAGTACCCGGGGCATTTTTTTTCTGAAATTTAATCTGCAAATTATTTCATCAACCAATTAAAATATGCCATCATGAAAACTTTAGTTTATATATTTTCCATGGCAATTCTTGTAATTGCCGGATGTACCAATGACGACACAATAACCAAAGCCCCCATTGCAATGAAAATTGATTGCAGGGCAGTTCCCGACAAAACTTCGGATTTGATACCTGTAAATGTACCAGGACAAGATGTTTACTACTCTTACAGCAGATTCAATGTAAGTGGAGCAGGTAGCTATATAGGGAAAATCGATGAAGAAAATAGTTATTATGTAATAAAAAACTCCGAATCATTAATTGCTGAAGATGGGCTTCCATATATCAGAAATACAGGCTACGGAAAAGTGGTTGGGAAAAATAACGACGGATGTGAATTTACCTTTTGGTCGAATGAGTCAATTGACAACTTCAAAATTGCCGGTGAATTGGAAATAACGCCAAAAACCGGGACTGGAATATTTGAAGGAAGTTCAGGCACATTAGACATTGTTGGCTCTGATGTCAACACACTCTGGTTTTGTATAGAGGGGAACCTGGTTTTTGAATAGAATCATTTACAAATCAGAACTTAATGGATAGAAATCGGATAAAGGATTTAATGCTATGGCAGGCTGATAACAAAAACAGTATTTCACATTACATTTTAACAACTTTAAAATTTAGGGTTATGAAACTACCGGATAAAAATGCTTCACAAACATGCATGAATAAATTACGCGAGTTACATCCAATTCCTTTGAAAACTGTTGATTTAAACTGGGTGAAATTTCGAAATCTTCTTTTAACTGTTCTGTTTAGCGTAATTATATTTGTATTTAATAATCAACAAACTCTATTGGCATCGGATTCATTGGCAGTAATATCATCAATTCCAGAACATGCCGTGCAAATAATCGATCGCGGAAATTATTATGAAGTTACAATGGACTATACTTGCGGTATCGACCACTATGGTATGGGAGTTGAGCTTGGACGAAAAATATTACAGATTAAACCTGATTATGAGCAGTTAATAGATTCCTATATAGCTGAGGTAGTATTTGATCAGTATTTATATAACGTTTTTATAAGCCGTGTACATGATATAAAACCACAAATGAACCAGGCATATCAGGATGAAATCGATGGTATGGCATCACAATTCAGTGGTGGGGACGTAAATGGAATAGGTGACAATAAAGTGTCAAAGGACGAACTCTATTTGGTACAACTCCTAGCGGATGCGGTAAGGGGATCACAATGTTCAGGAATTTCGGTTTACGGGGTACGCTCTGAAACAGGTCATCCCATAACCGCGAGAATCATGGACTGGACTGACGGTGTAAAGAATCAGCTCGCTCAGGTACAGGCTGTCACAACGATTAAATATGACGAGAGCAAATCAAATTGTATAATCGGTTATGGCTGCAAATCAATTTGTCTGATCGGTTACCTGGGTCACCTGGCAATGATTACGGGTTTTAACAGTAACGGCGTTTTCGCAGGTATTCTGGATTCTTCAACAGGTGCAGCTTATTCCTCAACTGATAAATATTCCTACACAAATGATTTGCGATTTGCACTGGAAAATTACGGTACATTAAATGATGTGGCAAATTATGTAACAAATCCGTCGAGAAACTATCCGTTTAACCATAATGTGCTTCTCTCCGACGGACAAACATCAAAAGTACTTGAGAATAATTTCTCCGGAACCGGTACGAAAATGCAAAGGGCATTAAGAAGCGATACATCTGCATTAAATACTGGAATAACATGGGAATTTGCAGATGCCGTGGCAGTGGTTAATTCGTTCCTGTTGCAGGGGAATCATGATAATCACGCAGGAAACCTGTCGAATATGAACAGATGGGGAAGTATAAAGACTCAATTACAAAATTACGGGGAAACCATAACGTTGGATGAAATGAAACTGATTGCATCTTTTGATAATGATGATGGCCCCGACAGCCAATCTGACGGGGATATCTATAATAGTGGCACGCAACAAATTGTGCTTTTCCAGCCCGATAACTTTCATTTCGAAGTCGCTTTCCGTCCTAAGTCTGGTATTTTACAGGCTGATCCTGTATTCGAAGAAATTCCGTTGTTCTGGAAAAATAATCTGGCTTATGGACACACTTTAACAATGGATAAAAAAGCACCCACTACAGTCAACGATACATTTACCCTAAAAGCGATTATTGAAAATCCAAATGTTCATGAACTATCGGTTAAGCTATTAGTTGAAAACATGAATGGTGTAATGGTTGATTCTGTTGAAATGTTTTCTGTTCCGGCAACTGATAATTCGTGGCAATGTAAATGGATAACCGAAAACCTTCCCGAAGATGTGTACTGGTTATCTTTAAAAGTAATAGACAATACTGATGGTACTTATTTTACAAACAAACATGTAACCCGGATTACTACTGTCCCGGTAGAACTTTCCAAAATAACCTTTAGTAAGATTTCTACCGGCAATTATAAAGTTCAACCAACTCTTAAAAATGCAGGAATATTGAAGGTATTAACCAATCTTACAATTTATTTAACAAGTAGCGATCCTTGGATTAAGTCAATTGGTCCCAATTCAACAACCTTATCGTATCTGAAGCCCGGACAACCAAGAAATACGGAAAGTTTCACTATATCAAACGATGCGGCCATCTTCCCGGGTTATTTTAACCTGACTGTTAAAGTTGCAAGCCATGACTGGCCGTATTGGACATTTGATACAACAATAGCAGTTATTCCAACAGGAATTAAAGAAATGGAATCACTACCGTTGGAATTTGGGTTGAAGCAAAACTACCCCAACCCGTTTAGTACCGTCACTACCATTCCATGGCAAATCGCTGAATCCGGCAAGGTAACGTTGAAAGTAATTGATATCGTTGGAAGAACAGTAACTGTGCTGGTTGATGAACAACGCCCACAGGGAAAATATGAAACACGTTTCGATGCTGCTACTCTGCCTAAAGGAATATATTTCTACCAGTTAAAAGCAGGTGAAAATATGCAAACAAGTAAAATGGTTTTGATGGAATAAAATTAAGTACAACTAAAACTTGTTAGCAACAATTTTTTTAATTCATTTCTTCACAGAGGTGCATTATTTTTTTCATGTCAAGAAGACTAAGAAATGAATATCTTTTTTCTACGCTTTTTCTGATGTGCAATTTTAACCGGGCAAAATGAACTTTCAGAGTTGTTTTCATGAATAAATCCTAAATTTGGAAAACATTATTACAGCAATGAAAGCAGTTTTTACATTGATGTTTTCGCTTTTTCTGTTTGTATCGGTTACAGGATTTGCACAACAGGGAATTATTCTGAAACCCCTTGAAATGGATACTGCAACTGTTGAGCTTCAGCGGCAGGCTGAATATCGTCAACTGATCACCGGACAAATACCGGATGGATTCATGGTTCACCAACTTGAGTTTCCGAAATTTGATTTTAAAAGTAATTTCAAAAGCGACTATGTATTTAGTTTCAACCAATTCTTTTCAGGAGGAATTCCAGTTAGTGGGTTTTCAATGGGATCAACAATCCCCTATTTTTCACCCTACTATGGCAATTCAACCCTGCTGAGCCAGGGTGCATACCAACTTAACAGCAAATTTGTTGTTGGTGGTTACAGTTATGGTGTAAATTCACCATTTTCGGCGCCATTGCCAAGTTCTTTTGAGCCATTCGATCGCTATGGTTCCACTTTTTTTATGCAATACAAAGTGGGTAAAAACTTTAAAATAGAAACCCGTGTGAATGTTTCGCAGGGAAATGGTCATCCGGGATTTTAGATTAACGAATGAAGATTAACGATTTAGGATTGATGATTTACGATTTACAATTTACGATCTTTCTGAATTCAATAACCGCAATTTTTGCGAATTCATTATTCGAATTGCATATTGTAACCCAAAACCCGTAACCTGTAACCCGAACAATTTATGCTGAAAATTTACAAAGCGTCGGCCGGATCGGGAAAAACCTTTCAATTGGTGGTTGAATACCTGAAACTTATTTTAAAGAATCCGCTCAATTACAGGCATATTCTGGCAGTTACATTTACCAACAAAGCCACAGCCGAAATGAAAACCCGCATCCTGGAGCAACTGAATATGCTGGCTTCGGGACATGAAAGCAACTACATTTCCATTTTAGAAAAGGAGACAAAATTCGATGAAACACAAATCAGAAGCCGGGCCAAACAGGTATTAAAAAATATTCTTCATGATTACAACCGGTTCTCGGTCAGCACTATCGACACATTTACCCAGCGCGTAATCAAAGCTTTCAACCGAGAAATGGGAATTTCACCCGATTACCAACTCGAACTCGACAATGAAGTTTTATTAG
The DNA here is from genome assembly GCA_036735485.1 of Draconibacterium sp. Classification (GTDB taxonomy): domain Bacteria; phylum Bacteroidota; class Bacteroidia; order Bacteroidales; family Prolixibacteraceae; genus Draconibacterium. Next base: position 7,865 of record DAINOH010000062.1, read on the forward strand.
CCGAAGCCACCGATCGCCTGCTGGCCAATATCGGAAACGACAAAAATCTGCTGGCCTGGCTGCAGGATTTCAGCCGCGAGAAAATCGAGGACAACCAGAGTCAGCGAATTGAAGAGAACATAAAAAAACTGGGACACGAGCTTTTCAAAGAAAAGTTCCAGGTTTTCTTCCCAACAGAAAACAATTCTGTTTACAGCCGCGAAAACCTTGATGAGTTTATCAAAGAATTAAACTCAAAAAAGACGGTTATTGAAAATACTTTAAAAAAACTGGGAGGAAAAGCTGTTGCCCTGATGGCAGAAAATGGCTTCGCTACAGAAGATTTTAGTTATACAACAACCGGAATCGCAGGATATCTGACCGCTATTTCAAACGGGGTTTTTAAAGAACCCGGGAAAAGAGTATTGGACGCCGAAACTGAACCTGAAAAATGGTATCAGAAAAAACACCCGCAGGCTGCAAAAATTCACCGATTGGTTGAAGACCAGCTACAACCGGTTCTGATTGAAGCACTTGAATACTACCGGAAAAACGAAAAATCCTATTTCACCACACTCGCTGTTCTGAAGCAAATCAGAATGTTAGGTATTCTTACCGACCTGAAAGAACAGGTGAGCGAATTGCTGCATGAAAAAGGTGTTTTGCAGATTTCTGATTCGAACCTTTTACTCAGCAAAATAATCGGACAAAGCGACTCGCCGTTTATTTACGAAAAAACCGGTAGTAACTTCAGCCATTTTATGTTGGACGAATTCCAGGATACCTCGGGTTTACAATGGAACAATTTCAGGCCCCTGCTGGCGAATTCACTTTCCGAAGGAAATGAGAACCTGATTGTGGGCGACGTTAAACAATCGGTTTACCGATGGCGAAACAGCAACTGGAAAATTTTAGCTGAACAAGTGTATTCCGATTTCAATGCAGAGCAAATTGATGAAAATATTCTCGAAAAAAACTGGCGCAGCGATCTGAACATTCTCACTTTCAATAACCAGTTTTTCAGTGAGTTGCAAAACACTTTCGGGGAGCAGCAGTTCAGACAGTTTGCGGATGAAAAGGAAGAAATTGTTGCGCGGTTCAGAAGAATTTACGATTCGCTGGAACAAAAACCGGGGCAAGAGAATCCCGTTCCGACCGGACTTGTTGACATACGTTTTTTGCCTGAAGAAAACTTTACAGAAGTATCGGCTGAATTTTTGGTGAAACAGGTTAAAAAACTGCAGGACAATGGCATAAAAGCTGCCGAAATAGCAATTCTTATCCGGAAAAACAAGGAAGGTGTTCCCATTATCCAACGTTTTATGGAATCAGCCCAACTTCCGGAAAACAGCAAATACAATCTTTCGGTGCTCTCCAACGAGTCGTTGTTTTTGTATTCGTCGCAGGCTGTTTTGTTTGCGGTGAATGTGATCGAATACCTGGTAAATCCTGACAACCTGCTTGCAAAAGCATCGCTGGCAAATCAATATAACAAATGGCTTTTACCCAGGTTGCATCCCGAAACGTACAATGAAACAGATGTTGTTGAAGGAGTATTTTTTGCAGAAAAAACAGGTGACATTTTTGAGACAGAATTGAAACAGAAACTCGAAAATCTGAAAGAAAAAACCGGGGTGAGTGCCCTCGACGAGTCGATCGTTTACATCTGTTCCGAATTCAGATTATTTGAACTCGAAACCGAAATACCATTTATTCAAACACTGATCGACAAAACCAGCGAATTAAAAACCAGACAAACCAACGATCTTTCGGGGTTTCTATTCTGGTGGTATGAAAGCGGAAATTCGGTCTCGGTAAGCACCAATGAAGAAATCGATTCTATCAGGTTGCTGACGGTTCATAAATCGAAAGGGCTGGAATACAAAGCAATACTTATCCCCTATTTCGACTGGAAAGTAAGCGAACCCGGAAAAGCGCCGATACTTTGGTGTACTCCCAAAACTGAGCCTTACAACCGTTTTCCGCTTTTGCCGGTAAAATCTGGGTCGGCTTTGCTGAAAACTGATTTCAGGGAAGAGTACATCGAAGAAAGTGCCAGTTTACTGATCGATATTTTTAACCTTGTTTATGTGGCTTTTACCCGCGCCAAATCGGTTTTGATCATTCATTCGCCTGAATACAAAGAACCCAAAAACAGCACATCGGCAAAACCGATGCAAAGTGTACTGAAACTGACGCTTGAAAAAATGGCTGATCAGAAAACCTGGAGCCATTGTTTTTCAGAAGAAAAAGAAAGTTTTGTTTTCGGAGCGCTTTCAAATCAAACCCGGGAACTAAAAAACGGGCAGACTGAAACGCTGAAAAAATACAGTTTCACCGATTTTTCCACACGAATCAAAATTAAAAAATCGGATGCTGAAGATCTTTTAATTGCTGGCGAGAACAAAATATCGGTAAAAAACAAGGGTAAAATCATACACGAAATACTGGCTTCGGTCAGCAGTGCCGATTCAATCGATATTGCCTGTCAACGTGCTTTTCTGGATGGTAAAATTACAGAAACTGAAAAAGAAGAAATTCAGCAACAATTGAAGGAAAGCTTTACGAATCCGCTGATTGAAAGTTGGTTCAGCGAAAAATTCAGCTTGTTAAATGAACGAAATCTGTTAACACCTGAACATATTTATCGTCCGGACAGAATCATGTATTCAGGACAAAGTGCTATTGTTGTGGATTATAAAACCGGTCATCTGAAAGAAGAAAAATACAACCGTCAGGTTTTGCGATATGCACGCACTCTGAAAGAAACCGGATTTCTTGAAGTTGAAGGATACATTTGGTATCTCCAGTTAAACGAAGTAATCAAAGTCTGTTAAAACAGGGTTCAATCGGAATCCGGAATGCTGAACCTTTCCGAAAAAAACTATTTTTGCGGGAAACTAAAACGTAAAAACATGATTCAAAGAATACAAACTGTTTACCTTTTGATTTCTGCCATTCTTATAGCACTGTTAAGCAAGCTGAAATTAGCCGATTTAATTGTTAATGAACAGATTTACTCATTTATTTCAACAGGAATTTATAATGGCGAAGAAAGAATATACAATGGAATGCCGATTCTGATACTTGTAACCATTCTGACACTGATCCATCTGATCACCATTTTTCAATACAAAAAAAGAATTCTGCAAATCAGGATGCTCGTGTTTTCCATCATCTTACTCCTTGGCCTTTTCGGCATGTTCTTCTTTTTCGCTTATATTGGGTTCGATGGAGCAAAAGCTACTTTTAAAATACCGGTTGCATTTCCGCTGGTGGCCATTATTCTCGATTACCTGGCAATCCGTGCAATCGGCAAAGATGAAGCGCTCATCCGAAGCCTGAACCGGATTCGGTAATATTTTTCTTTTAATTAGAACTAAAACTTTCATAAACTACTGATCATGATGAAAAATCCTTTATTAATTCTGGTGCTTTTTGCTCAAATACTGGGGCTCTCGGCACAAAATACTCCCCCTTCCTGTGTTATTACTTTTCCACATTGCAACGCCTATTTCGAACAGGGAACTGATGTTACCATCAGGGTTTACTCAACCGATATTGGCGGAAGTTATGCCAACGGAAGTGTAAAAAAGGTGGAGTTTTTCAGCGACACTATAAAGCTGGCAGAAACCAGCGAAGCAACTTCCAACACCTATTCTTTTGTCTGGGAAAATGTCCCGGCAGGCACCTATCGGCTGACAGCACGGGCAACCGATAATCTTGATTCAACTTTCACTTCTGCCGGAGTAATCATTACGGTTGGTACTAACGCGGTAAAGGCAGTTGGTATGAGCGCCGGTAAAGGAAAATATATTGCCAACATTATTTCAGGTAATGTAAGATCTGATTTTAATAAATACTGGAATGGCGTTACGGCTGAAAACTCGTGTAAATGGGGTTCGGTGGAAGCCACCCGTGACAAAATGAACTGGACAGGTGCTGATCTTGCCTACAACCATGCAAAGAAAAACAACCTGAGTTTTCGTTATCACGCCATTGCCTGGGGAAGCCAGTACCCGAAATGGATTGAAACCCTGACCCCCGAAGAATTTAAAGCTGAAATGGAAGAATATATGGATACAGTGGCATCGAGATATCCTTATATTGACCAGATTGATGTGCTGAACGAAAACATGCACCTGAATACCTGGAATAAACAGGAACATGCAGCAGGATCTCCCTATTTCAGGGCAGGAATGGGCGGTCCCGGTGCGACAGGCTACGACTGGGCCATCTGGCTTTTTGAAAAAGCCCGTCAATATTTCCCCAATGCAAAACTGATGATCAACGATTTTGAACTGGAAACAAACGGTGCCGGGTTGAATGAAATACTGGCGCTTGTAAAAGTATTGCGCGACAGGGGATTGATTGACGGATTCGGCACACAGGCACATCATTTCAACTTAGATGGGATTTCCTCTTCAACTCTGCAAAATGCATTGAATAACATGGCAAAATCAGGGGTTCCGGTTTATGTTACCGAACTCGATATGAAAGGCAAAACCGTTTCTGAAGCCGGGCAACTTGCCAGTTACAAAACAGCATTTCCGGTTTACTGGAATCATCCCGCAGTTGCCGGAATTACCCTCTGGGGTTATGTGGAAGGCGCAACCTGGGCAACAGGAACCGGAATCCTGAACAGCAACGGCACAGAACGTGCGGCAATGACCTGGCTGAAAGAGTTTGTGTCAGAATTACCGACAGTTGGTTATCCTTTTGGAATCGACACAACCACAACCAATGTTGGTGAAATCGAAAAGCTTCAATCAATATCTGTTTACCCAAATCCTGTTGTTGAAGGGAAAATCACGGTGGAAAATCATTCACAGAAATTGGTTAAATCGGTTCAGATTATTGATTTACAAGGCCGGATCATAAAAACTGTTTCAACGAATTCGATAAAATCTGAAATTAGTATCGGCGATCAATTGAAAGGAATGTATTATCTGCGAATTGAAACTGATAATTCAGTGGAAACCCGGAAAATTATCATTCTTTAAACCTGATATTTTGAAATGAAAGCAATGGTTTTTGCCGCTGGTTTGGGTACCCGGCTGAAGGATGAAACCTCGTTGAAACCCAAAGCACTTGTGGAAGTGGGCGGAAAACCATTGCTTTTTCATGCCATCGAAAAACTGAAAAAATCAGGAATTGCAGAAATTGTAATTAATGTTCACCACTTTGCTGACCAGGTTATTCAATATGTAAATTCCACTGATTTCGGAATCAAAATTCACATTTCCGACGAACGTGATTTGCTGCTCGATACAGGTGGTGGTTTGAAAAAAGCAGCCCGTTTTTTTTCGGGAGACGACTCTGTTTTAATTTACAATGTGGATATTCTCAGCAACATTGATCTTAATCAGGTAAAAAAACAACACCTCGAAACAGGGGCGCTAGCCACTTTAACCGTTCGTAAAAGGGCAACACAACGTTACCTGAAATTCAGCGATAAACAATTAGCCGGATGGATCAATAAAAAAACCGGTGAAACAAAAATTTCACTGCCTGAACTTTTTGTTAATGCAGAAGAAATGGCATTCAGCGGTATTCACATTGTGCAACCTGAGATATTCAGATTAATGCCTGAAAATGAACGTTTTTCTATTATCGATTTGTACCTCGAACTGGCCAAAACCCGGAAAATAATGGCATTTTACGATGATTCTGATTTATGGATTGATGTAGGAAAGCCGGAAGAGCTGGAGGCAGCCAGAAAGATTTTCTCTTAATCCCGTTTTTATTGAATCATTTTGATGTATTCCTCCGGTGAAAGGTCAATTTCACGGAGAATTTGCCGGATAAGCGGACGTGACAAAACCTGATTCCCATGATGTGGCAAGGTTGTGTACCTTCCATCGTTATGACGATAAAAGACATGACTTCCCTTTTGTCTTTTAATTTCGAATCCTAATTCAATTAAAAGCAGCTCAAACCTTTTAACAGTTATCAGGGGAAGTTTACTCATACGGCAATATTAATCTGCTGAATACCCACCAGTCTGGGAAGATCATTTAATTCTTCTTCCGATAATTCTTCCAGACAAAGCTCTACCACTTCAGTTAACTGGCGATTAAGCTCATCAAGGGTAGATGCCTGAGAATGAGCCCCAGGCAATCCAGGAACGATTCCGACGTATTGTTTCAGTTCGTTATCCCAGATTATTTCAGCCGTAAATTGATAATTCTTCATGACGTTTAAATTTTGTCCAATTTACTAAATTTATACAATCCTGTAGTTCCTGTATTCAAACAACCGCACGCCAAAAAGTTTTTCGATTTTATAAAGCAATTTGTATTTAGGTTTCAGATTGGTCTTTTTCAGATCAATTTCAATCTTCCAGTTCAGCCGGGCAATCCGTTCCTGCATCACTGCCGGATGGCTACCTTCAAAACGGGCCAGTGCATCGTATTCAGCACCATAGTTAAACTCTTTTTCGTGTGCCAGTTGCTTTGCCTTTTCTTCCGAAATCCCATCATAAAATGATTTCACTGCCTCAATTTTCTGCTGCATAAATTCAGGATGTCGCACCCAGCCATAATGATAAATCTCGGCAGCTACCGGAACCACATTCAGTTTTTTCCCATTTTTTCGGAATCCCTGTGCATCGCGGTATGAACGAATTTGCCTGTTATTTCTGATCACCCTGATTTCGTTGTTGTACCAGTGCCGGCAATCGCCCACATAATCATAAGTTCCATAAAAATGCCGGAACCCGAAAAGCAACCCGTCAACTTCTTTTCGTTTTAAATTCTCCTGCATCACTTTTTTCAACGTATCCAGGTATTTTTCATGCAGCACCTCGTCGCCCTGGATATAAAAACACCAGTCGAAATCTTCAGGAATTGCATCAAAAGCTTTGTTGGTTTCATCGGCGTAAACAGCACCTCCTTTGGTAAGTTTTATATCCCAAACAGTTTCAACAATTGTAATCTTTTCCGGAGTAATATTTTGAATCAGTTGTTTTGTGTTGTCTTCCGAATCGCCCACCGCCACCACAAAATGATCGCAAAGCGGCAAAACAGAAAGAATGGCTTCTTTCACTGGAAAATCAAATTTCTGTGCATTCCGGATAAATGTAAAACCGCAGACTTTCATGATAAAGAAAGTTTGAAGACCGGAGTCAGAAGACCGAAGACAAAATATTTATCTGATTTTCTCATTTTTTCCTTTCACTTCGAACCAGTAATACAGGAAGAATTCCGCAGCGGCAATCAGCATCAGCGAGTTACCAAGCAGTTCGAGACCTTCTTCAGTTGCAGCTTTTGCCAGCCGGTAACTTTCATCGTGGTAAAGAAGCCGCCAAAATTTTGAACGCCCGAATAACCGGCTGAAAAGATAAGTAATCAGCAAACCTGAAACCAACAAACCTGATGCAGGAACCCTGAAAAAAGATTCGAGTGATTGGCCGAATTTTCTCCTGTTGCGATACAAAATCCAGCCAGCCAACGCCAAAACCGGCAAAACAAGAAAAATCCAGTATTCAACCAGAAAATTGAATTCGCGGATAAACGAGGCCAGGTAAAACAGGGAAGCCAGCAGGGCAATTGTTTTGATTTCCATCCATTTCCGGCTGATTGCCAAAAAGAACAGAAACATGACAAAAAGTATCAACTCCTGTCCAATCTCGGTAAAGGTCAGTTCACCAAAATAACCTTCTTCCATCGGGTGTGCTGCATCAAAATAAATGGCTTCGGCAATACCCAAAAGTATCAGGGCATAAACAAGCAGTCTGAGCCCGATAAATAAAGGCGAATACAACTTCATAACCTGAAAATTTGTTGCTCAAAATTAGTCTTTTCACCCAAAGTAAATACGCAGCAGCTTGCCTTTTCTGAAAAAGCTGACAAATGTCGGTCACTGCCCGGTTTACAAAGGTTATTTTTGGTTGATTTAATGACGTACAATGGACTACAAACGTATTATCACCCACGTTTTTAACGAAATAACTTCGGGTGAAAATCTGGGGCAGGTTTCGGCTTACATTCCTGAATTAGCTGAAAAAAAAGCTGACAAATTTGGTGTTTATCTTACCAGTTTGAATCATCTTGAAATCGGGATGGGCGATCATCAGGAAAAATTTTCGATACAAAGTATTGCCAAAGTTTTTTCGCTCACAATGGCTTATAAAATGTTGGGTGAAAAAATCTGGGAGCGTTTGGGCGTTGAACCTTCGGGTACCGCATTTAACTCACTGGTCCAACTCGAAACCGACAAAGGAATTCCGAGAAATCCATTCATAAACGCTGGTGCGCTTGTGATTTGCGATATTCTCATCAGTCAGTTAAAAAACCCGAAATATGAATTTCAGGCATTTATCCGTGAAATAACCGGAAATAAAAAACTTGCCTTTTCAGAAAAAATAGCTGCATCAGAAAAAGCCACCGGGTTCAGAAATGTGGCACTTTGCAATTTTATCAAGTCGTTTGGGAATATTGAAAATGAACCCGGAATTGTTACTGATTTTTACTTTCACCTGTGTTCGATTGAAATGACCTGCGAGGAATTGTCGAAGGCCTTTTTGTACCTGGCAAACGGAGGCAAAACGTTTGGCGAAAATATTCCGGTTATTACTGCCAGTCAGGCAAAACGCATCAATGCCATCATGCAAACCTGCGGGTTTTACGACGAATCGGGAGAATTTACATTTAAGGTGGGTTTGCCCGGCAAAAGCGGAATAGGCGGCGGGATTATTGCCATCCACCCCGGCAAATACAGCATTGGTGTGTGGAGCCCGTGTCTGAATGCAAAGGGCAATTCGTACCGCGGCATGAAATTTCTGGAACAACTCACAACTGAAACAAGACTGTCGATCTTCTGAAAAATTCAGATTATACAATTATTGCATTCTGAATTTTGCATTTACATTGTTTTTGGCCCTTATTTGAAAGGATCATTTTTTAGCTAAGCCAACTTTTTTACTTTTGCTAACCATTGAAAACAAGAATTGAAAAATGAAAAGATTTGCAGTTTTATTCATCGTTTTAATAATCGGTTACCCGGTTTTTGCACAGCAAAAAATCACGCTCGAGGACATTTTTGTAAAAGGAACTTTCAAAACAAGTTCGATAAATGAACTCCGCTCCATGAGCGACGGAGAGCATTACACACTGCTTGAAGACAACAGCCGGATTGTAAAATACAATTACAAAACCGGTAAGGAAGTGGCCGTGGTTTTCGATATTACAAAACAAAAAGATGCACCCATCAAATCATTCAGTAATTACGAATTCAGCGCCGACGAAACAAAAATCCTGCTTACAACCGACGTAAAACCCATTTATCGTCATTCTTTCACTGCAGTTTACTATGTCTGGAATTTGGTAACCGAAGAATTAACCCCGCTGTCGGACAAAGGTGCACAAATGTCGCCGGTGATTTCGCCCGATGGAGAAAGAGTGGCATTTGTGCGTAACAACAATATTTTCATTAAAAACCTGAAATTCGGAAGCGAAAGCCAGATTACCTGGGATGGCGAAAAAAATAAAATCATCAACGGAATTCCCGACTGGGTTTACGAAGAGGAATTTGGTTTTAACCGCGCCATGTGGTGGGCGCCCAACAGTAAATTTCTGGCTTTTGTCCGTTTTGATGAGAGCCAGGTTCCTGATTTTTCGATGCCGATGTATGCTGGTGATCAACCAACTTTCGACGAATTTAAAACTTACCCAGGAGAAGTAACTTTTAAATACCCGAAAGCCGGCGAAAAGAACGCTGACGTTACTGTTCTGGTTCATGAAATCAGGTCGAAAGTCAATACTCCGGTTGATCTGGGAACTGAAAAAAATATTTATGTACCAAGACTGAAATGGTCGCCTGACGCCAATAACCTGCTGGTGATGCGGCTGAACCGTCACCAGAATACGCTCGATTTGCTAGCTGCCAATCCGTTTACCGGTGATTCGCGTGTGGCATTCACCGAAAAAAACAAAAGATACATCGATGATGATTATTTCGATGCATTCACCATTCTTGACGATAGCCGCTGGGTGGTGAAAAGCGAACGCGACGGGTGGTCGCATCTTTATTTGTTTGATAACAACGGGTTTCAGATTGCTCAGCTTACTTCGGGAAAATTTGATGTAACGAAATTTTATGGTTTCGATCCGGTGAGAAAACTCTTTTATTACCAGGCTGCTGCCGAATCGCCATTGCGCCGCGAGGTTTATTTTATCAGCCAGGATGGTAAAAAGAAAGGAAAAATCTCCTCACTCCAGGGTACAAACGACGTGGTTTTCAGTAAGAATTTCAATTACTATGTAAATTTTTACAGCAGCAGCAAAACACCGACGCTTGTAACGGTTCACGAAAACACAAAAAACACGCAGCTCAGGGTTCTGCAGGATAACACGGTGCTGAACAATACTTTAAAAAGTCTGCAACTTCCGCAAAAAGAATTTTTCAGTTTCACCACATCGCAGGGAGTTCAGTTGAATGGCTACATGATTAAACCAGAAGGTTTTGCTGATGGGAAAAAATACCCGGTGGTAATGACACAATACAGCGGCCCCAACTCGCAGAGTGTGGCAGATTCGTGGAAAAGTATCGGCTGGGAAAATTACCTGGCCCAGGAAGGTTTCCTGGTGGTTTGTGTGGATCCGCGCGGAACTGCCGCCCGTGGTGAGGATTTCAGAAAAATAACTTACATGCAGTTGGGAAAATACGAATCGGACGACATGGTGGAAGCCGCTAAATATTTGGGCACACAGCCTTTTGTTGACAAAAACAACATTGCCATTTTTGGCTGGAGTTACGGCGGTTTTATGGTACTGCTGACCATGGAAAAAGGTGGTGAACTTTTCAAAGCCGGAATTTCGGTGGCCCCGGTTACCAGCTATCGTTTTTACGATTCGGTTTATACCGAAAGATACATGCGCACACCGGCAGAAAACCGCGAAGGTTACGATGAAAATGCGCCTTTGAACCATGCCGGAGATATCAAAGGCAGACTGCTGATCATTCATGGTTCGGCTGATGACAATGTTCATGCGCAAAACACCTATGAATTTACCGAAAAGCTGGTTCAGGCGGGTGTCCAGTTTGATATGGCCATTTATACCAACCGCAATCATGGTATTCGTGGTGGTAACACCTCGATGCATCTTTACACAAAAATGACTGACTTTCTGAAAAATCAGTTAAAATAAACTGCAACCAAAATTGCAGAAGGATGTTTAACTGTTTGTGAATAAACGAAAACAACTGAAAATCAAGATGAGAAAATTGACACAGTACTTTTTACAGGGTGTTTTGCTGGTGGCTCCGGTGGCTATTCTGGTTTATATTGTGTACTCCATCTTCATTACAGTTGATGGCTGGCTGACAAATAACCTGGAATCTTTACTCGGATTTAAAATTCCGGGATTAGGTATTCTGATCCTGTTTATTTTTCTGACAGTGCTTGGTTTTATCGGAGAAACCACGCTTTTCAGACCCTTGAAAAAACTGGTTCAGCGGCTGATTGAAAGAATACCTGTGCTGAATCTGTTGTATTCATCACTAAATGATCTTTTTTCAGCTTTTGTAGGAAAAGAAAAGAAATTCAGTGTCCCGGTAAAAGTGCTGTTCAATGCAGAAAACAATCTCTGGAAAATGGGTTTTGTAACGCGCGAAACCATGGAAGAAATCGGGAATAAAGAGTTGTCAGCCGTATATTTTCCGCATTCCTACAACTTTTCCGGCGAACTTTATCTGGTGCCTTCAGAACGTATCACAAAAATTGACATTTCACCTGCCGAAGCCATGAAATTTATCGTTTCGGGTGGAGTAACCACCCTTTAATCAATTTTACAATGAGTATCGAACTTATTTCTTTGTCTGTTTTTTTGCTCTTTATTCTGGCAATTCTGATGATCGACCTTGTTTTGGTTGGGCGAAATGTACATGTTATTTCCACGAAAGAAGCTTTAATCTGGAGCATAATCTGGATCAGTCTGGGCATATCGTTTTATTTGGTTTTATACTATTTCGGGCATTTTCTTCATGGTATCGACTCAAAGGAAAAGTTGCTGGAAATAGCGGCAAAGTACAATCCGTATCTTGAGTTTAAAGCCAATGATTTCGAAGGTATGTTGCTGGAATACAAAAGTTCACAGGCCATAAATTATATTTCGGGATACTTTATTGAAAAAACCCTTTCTGTTGACAACATTTTTGTGATGCTGATGATTCTTCAAAGTTTCTCAGTTCCGCTGAAAGACTATAAACTGGTTCTTTTCTGGGGTATTCTGGGGGCAATCGTACTTCGCTTTATCTTCATTTTTGCGGGTGTTGTCATCATTCAGAAATTTGAATGGGTTTTGCTGGTTTTTGGAGCATTTCTGCTTTTTCAGGGTGTCAAGATTTTTTTCGAAAAAGAAAAGCAAGGCAAAGATCCCAAAGATTCGTGGCTGGTAAAATATATCAGTAAACATGTGAACATTCATGCTGAATACACACACGACAACTTTTGGTTCCGTAAAAACGGAAAACTTTTTTTCACGCCGCTTTTTCTTGTGCTCATTATGATTGAGTTTTCCGATCTTGTATTTGCATTCGACTCAATACCCGCTATTTTTGCCGTTTCACGCGATCCTTACATTGTATTCTTTTCCAATATTTTTGCCATTCTCGGCTTACGCTCGCTGTTCTTCCTGGTGGCCAACCTGGTAAATAAATTCCGCTTCCTGAAACCGGGAGTGGCCATTTTGCTTGTTTTTGTTGGCGCCAAACTGTTGTTCCATACAAAACTGAAAGACTGGGGATTTCAGCCTGAATATTCACTCTATTTTATTGCTGCGGTAATGATTGGAAGTATTTTATTGTCCATCGCTTTCCCGAAAAATGAAATTCAAAACTGACGATTTGAACCATTTTTCAGGCTAATAAACAGATGGGAATTTCATCATCAATCAATTCAGGCTCAGCAATCCTCCTGCCTTTTTGTTTTTAACGGATTCTTTCAATACATCGGGACTGATTTCACCTTTGACAAAAATCAGCGCGTTGTCATTTTCGCCGCTTACAAGTAAAACCATTTCGGTAATCACATCGCCATCGGTTTTCCCAAAAATGGCTACATTTTCACCGTTGTCGGTCACTGTCATCAGCTCTTCATAATGGTTTTTGTTTTTAATTTTCGAGGCAAATTCTTTGTGCAGATTAATTTTCCCATTCAGGTTTTCATCTTCCACCACAAGAATTCTCACTTTATCAATACTCTGGAGCAATTCGCGCTCATTTTTATCGATACCATCGCTATTCGAAGCAAGGTGAATTACCCAACCCGGAACTGAAAGCGTGAATACGCCATCTTTGAACCTGTATTTTGTAAATGCTTCTGAAACACCGGGTGTGTATTCACAAGAGGTTAAAATGAAAATCGCAGCAATCAGGAGAAGTAAATTCTGTTTCATAGTTTTCTGTTTTGTTTCTCTTACGACGCACAACCCTGATTTTTGTTACCCCAATCACTGCTGAATTTCAAAAAAAAGCTCCGGATTTTTCAATCCGAAGCCTTATCAACTGTTTTGTTGCTGATATTCAATCTGTTAAATTACCGGTTTTGCATAATTACCATTGGCTTCGATAACCTGGCAGTACCTGTTGTTATTTCATAAAAATATAAACCTTCTGGCAAATCTTTATTGCTGAAAACCAGGTTATGTTCTCCTGCATTTCTGAAACCTTCATTTTTTTCATACACCAGCGTGTTGGCAGTGTTGTATATTCTGAAATGAACTTCAGAGCCCGATTTCAGATTGTACCTGATTGTGGTTTCGTTGGTAAATGGGTTCGGAAAATTCTGCTGTAAAAAATCGCTTCTGTTATCAGTCTGATCATTCATTGCAGTAACCAAACCAGTATATAAATCAGACCATTCACTCCATTTCAGGTTATTATCACGGTAGCGCGTCCTGAAATAATAATTTCTGCCAGCGGTAAATAAATCTTCAGCAATGGAAGTCTGATAAATGTTCTGATCTTTGTTCAGGTCAACGGGATTACCATTTTTATCCACGCCGTAAATATTTTCTTTGTGTTTTACTGTATCAAAAACTACGGTCGAATAAAACTCGTCGGCAAAAACCTGCATTTGAACCGACATAATTGAGTCTGTTCCTTTAAAATCAGAAGTATGAACAATTATCTTTTTATTTCCTGGTTCCACTTTCTCAATTTCAGGTTTCGTAGGTCCGGATTGATTCAGTTTTTTATAAAACGAATCGATTACTACTGCATCAAGTGGTTTGGTTAAAGTTCCGAGACTGTAAACTGTATTCTGATACGATTTGTCTGCAATATCAATTTCCAGAATCTGAAATTCGAAATTACTAATCGTTTTGGTAATATCATCGATGTCAACATTTTCACCGGGCGCCCACGGATCGAGATATCCACCGCTTCCGCCACCACAAATTATTCTGAAATCACCATCAGGTGTCGTTGACTGGATGGCACCTCTTTCATAACCGTGTGTGTGGCCTGAATAGGTTGCCTGCACTTTGCTGTATTTTTTCACAACCGGCAAGATTGAATTCCTTACAAAAGCCGAGGACACATCGCTTGTATTTACATAGTCCCATAACTCCGACATGGGCGGATGATGAAAAAACAGAAACACAAAATCAACAGTATTGTCATTTTCCACTTCCCGCAACCGGTTGTTGAGCCAGGCAGTCATCAGATTTCCATACTCATCGGAAACGTTGGTATTTAACCCGATAAAAAGTGTGTTACCGGTTTTTACCTGGATTATTTTTTCGACAACACCAGGAGTGCCCGGCAACGCAGAAATTTCCTCTTCTTTCAGATATTGATACAAAAAGGGACTTTCAACTTCGTGATTTCCGGCCACAACCAAGGTTGGTAAATTACCCGAAAGCGATTTCATGGGCGAAAAAAATAGTTTTGAGTACTGGTCGGCAGAAGTGCCACTCATTACAATATCGCCCGAGTGAATAATTCCGGTAATATGATTTTCAATATCAGCGCCATAAAGTTTTATTGCAGTTTCGCGGGCTTTCCGGATGATTCTGCCTGAAACAATTGTGTCGCCGTTGTGCGTATCGCTCAAAACAATAAACCGGAGTTTACTATTATAATCATCGTCAGGCAGTGTTTTAAAAGAGTAAGCAGGCGATGTTTTTCCGCCACTTTTAACCTGGTAAAAATACCTCATTCCGGGTTGTAACGAATCGAGTTTAACCGTATGCCAATAGTACAAATCGCTGATTAATTCGGAAGTTCCGGTTACTTGTTTATCGATTAATCCGGACGAAGTACCCAAAACAACACTGGTTTCTGCGGGCAAAGTATCATGCCAGCTTATATTCATATGGTTTTTGCCCGGACTTTGCAGGTATGGCACCAAACAATCTGATTTGACGGCTGAATGATTGTAACCTCCCAGAGAAGCAGCCTGTTCGCCGTTTAACGCCCGATCCCAGATTGCCAGTTCTGCGCATTGGATATTACCATCTTCCCCGTCTTCATCGGCAAAAATTAAAACCTGATTATCCAACGAAAACCGCCCATCAACATCCTGAATATTTCCCTGCGTAACTAATTTCCCATCTAAATAAACATTAAACCAACTCCCGTTTTTCACCGAAATAACCAGCCGGTACCATTCACCCGGATTCAATGTAACACTATTATACCCAACTGCTGCAACACCAATATTTCCGCTGGGATTAATAAAAAAATCACCATCATTTGAGTTAGTTACAGAAGTCTGGTAAAAACATTTCCAATAGCCGTTTTCAGCAATTTTAAAATCGAACTGCATTGAGTATTCATTCACTTTTATTCCGCCGCCATTGGCTGTAATTCCATGTGTTAGTTTGTAATAACTTCCAATCCCGATTTGCACGGCACCATTTTCATTTTGTGGCCCGTTTACAGCAATTTGTGTTCCGGTAAGCAAAAGTGAAGTGCCAAAACCATTTTCTGCAACTGTTAAATTCTGTGGGTTGTCAAATTTCCACCAACCTTTCCTTTCCGGGATTTCAGCCTGGGAAAACGATGTTAAAACTGATAAAACCAGGATAAGTAAAAAGGAAATTCTTAAAATAGTTAACTTCATAAATAATTATAAAAGAGGATGCTCCATAAAAGATGAAGCATCCTCAACCATTAAACCTTAAATTTTATTCTCTTATCTAACTATGAATTTACGGGTACTAACTTTGTCGCCCGTTTTCATCTGCATAAAATAAATTCCGTCGTTCATATCACCGGCATTTAATTCCAAACGATAATTGCCGGCATCCTGGGTTCCTTTCTCAATTGTTTTCACAATTCTCCCGTTGATATCCATCACCCTGAAACTTACTTTTCCTGTTTCCCGGATTTTGTAGTCGAACGTAGTGGTATTTCTGAAAGGATTCGGATAATTCTGCCCCAGATCACTGTTGCTCATACTAATATCGGCAATAGCAGTCGGGATTGTATTTACATCACCCAATTGAGCAACCTGCTCATCGGTGAGCGGAACATCCCAGATACTCAGTTCAGAACAATAAATAGTTCCATCTTCGCCGTCATCGTCGGCAAACATCAGCAACGATTCAGCGAGCGCATAACGTCCGTCAACAGGTTGTCCGCCGCTGGAAAGCCAGATTTCGCCATCCATAAAAATTTTGAAATAGCTTCCGTTTTTCACCACAATCACCATTCTGTACCATTTATTGGCGTCAATCGTATTGGATGTATAGGATGTTGCTGCAGTCCCGATTTTATTGCTTGTGTTGGTAAATAAATCACCATCGCCCGTATTATTCGGATCGGTTTGCATAAAACAATGCCAGATACTGGCTTCCGGTACCATAAAATCGATCTGAAGAGTATATTCATTCACCATAAATCCATCACCGTTACCAAAAATACCATGCAACATTTCGAGGTAACTGCCGGATGGAACCATCACCGACATATTGTTGGCTGCCGGACCGGTGGTTATTGTTACATTACCATGTTGTATAAGATCTTCCCCGATGGCAGCCTTCATTGGATTCAAAGCATCATCAAACCTCCACATGCCTGCTTTTTCAGGAAGCTGACTTGCAGGACTTGAACCAAGTTCCAGAACTTCTGTTTCGGTAAGTGCAACTTCCCAGATGGCGACTTCGGAACACACAATCGATCCATCTTCTCCATCATTATCGGCAAAAAGCAACACATCATTTGTTAAGGCAAACCTGCTGTCGATTTCCTGTTTATCGCCTTCGAGCCAGAGTTCACCATTTATGTATATCCGGTAAAATTCTCCGTTATCAACCGTAACAACCATTCTGTACCATGTATTTGCTTCAATTGTATTATCAGTATAACCGGTTGAAGCAGTTCCGATTTGGTTACCCGTGTTGGCAAAAAGATCGGCATCCGACTCATTAGTAATATCAGTCTGATAGAAAGCGTGCCAGGTACCAGCTTCAGGTACCATAAAATCAATCATCAGCGAATATTCGTTAACAGCCGCTCCACCCCCGTTGGGTAATATACCGGCATTCATTTTCAGGTAACTTCCTGCATCAATTTTCACAGCCATGTTTCCCGAAATCGGACCATCAACAGATTGCTGTGTTCCGGTTAAAGCAAGCGGTTCACCAACATCTGCTTTTAATAAATCGTTGCTGTCATCAAATTTCCACCAGCCCATTTTTGTGCGAACCGGAACCCTTTCACCAGTGGCTCCACCCAATGATTTTACCTGTTCTTCATCAAGTGCAACATCCCAAATTCCTAATTCAGAACAAATAATATCACCGTCGTCACCGTCATTATCGCCAAAAACAATCAGTTTTTCTGCCAGGGCAAACCGGCTGTCAATATCCTGTGAAGCACCATCATTCCAAAGTACACCATCAACATAAACTTTTACAAATTCACCATTTTTCACGGTAACGATCATTCTGTACCAGGTGTTTGGTACGACTGATTTCGAACTATAACCAATTGATCCAACACCAATTGCATTTGAAGTATTGGTAAACAATTCCCCGTCACTGGCGTTGGTCAGATCGGTTTGAAAAAAAGTATGCCAGATATTTCCTTCAGGAATTGAAAAGTCGATTTGCAATGTGTATTCATTTACCAATGAGCCGCCACCGTTGGCAGCCAATTTATGAGTCATTAATAAATAAGCGCCCAACGGTACTTTCACACCTTTGTTTCCATCAATGGGTCCGTCAACCGACTGAAGCGCCCCTACTGCAAGCAACGGATCACCAGTTGCGGCTTTCACAAGGTCAGCCGCATCATCAAATTTCCACCAACCATTCCGCTCAGGAACTTGTGCACCTGCCGATATGGCCAGCACTAAAAAAACAAATAAAAATGCAGGTAAAGTTTTTAGTTTCATACTCTTAAAATTTTATAGTGTTTAATAAGTCTATGTTTATCAGATTACTGCACTGCTCCTATACTTCTGTTATTTAATTGCAAACAATATCAATCAGTAATCATCGAACATTAGCTCACAATTTAGGAATATATCCTTTTGATTGTTTGTGATATAAATCACATTTAACAAAATTTGTTGATCAAAAAGTAAAATTTACTAAATGGTTTGAACAAATAATGGATAACCTTCATCTCAGAATACAATATCATAAGATATTATTCGAAGAACTACCATTGATTAAAATAACACAATTAAAATCTAAAAGCCGGCTAAGATTTAATTCATTACTTTTGAAAGAAAATACCCGGTTTCAATCATGAAATGAGCAAGATTTTACAATCACCCATATTGAATAAATAAATTTTCATGAGAATTCCATGTGGTTGCAAAAGCAGATTGAAATAATAAATTGATTACCAATTTTATAGAAACATGATTGAAAATTTATATACATGAAAATATTACATACTTCCGACTGGCACCTTGGCAAACGGCTTGATGATTTTCCGCGTTTTGAAGAACAACAGGCTGTGATGAACGAAATCTGCAAGATTGCCGGCAACGAAAACGTGGATGCAGTGCTGGTTGCAGGCGACTTGTTCGATACTTTTAATCCGCCGACCGAGGCCGTTGATTTGCTCTACAAAACACTGAAAAAACTAACGAACAACGGGAAACGCCCGGTGATTGCCATTGCCGGCAACCACGATTCACCCGACCGGATTGAAGCACCCGACCCGCTGGCGCGCGAATGCGGAATCATTTTCGCAGGGTATCCGGCTACTGTTGTTCCTGCTTTTGAACTCGAAACAGGGTTAAAGATTTTGCAGTCGGAAGAAGGTTTTATCGAAATCAACCTGCCCGAAAATCCCATTCCACTGCGGGTTTTGCTTACACCGTATGCAAATGCACTGCGATTAAAAGCGTTTTTGGGTGAAGAAAACAGTGAAGAGGAAATGCGAGACTTGTTGCAGCAGAAATGGGGTGAACTGGCAGCAAAACATTGCAATGACAATGGCGTGAATGTGTTGGTAAGTCACCTGTTTGTGGTGGAAGAAGGGGGCGAAATGCCCGAAGAACCGGATGACGAGAAACCGGTTTTGCATGTGGGTGGCGTGCAGGCTGTTTACACAAAAAACATCCCTGAAAGTATTCAGTTTACTGCGCTGGGACATTTGCACCGGATGCACTCGCCCGGCCGGAATGCGTGGTACTGTGGCAGTCCTCTTTCGTATAGTTTTGCCGAAGCCGGACAACAAAAATATATTCTTGTGGCTGAAATTGAACCTGGACAACAGGCAAAAGTCACGCCGGTGGAATTGAAATCTGGCAAAAAACTTTTACGTTTCAGGGCTGAAGGTGTTGAAGCAGCACTTGAATGGTTGCAGCAAAAACAGGATTGTCTGGTTGAACTCACTTTGGCAACCGACAATTTTCTGACTGCTGCAGAACGTAAACAACTGAACGCCGCGCATGACGGGATTGTGGCGCTGATACCGGAAGTTAAAAACACCGGATTAGGAGAAACGCTCAGCAGAAAAAATATCGACCCGGGAAAAAGCATGGATGCGCTGTTTCGCGAATATTTTCAGTTTGCAAAAAGCCAGCAACCAAACGCTGAAATCATGCAGTTATTTACCGAAATTTTAGCGGAAGAAGAATAAAACACTACAGATAACACGGATGGACACAGATTAGAAAAATTTTAAGCAATATAAATTGATAATCAGCAACATTAATATAATTTATAAAAATTAAAAATTGTCGGTGAATAGTTTTGTCATTAAAACAAAATAATAAGGTTTAAGGTTGGTTGTTGTAATTGTTCTACTAAGGTTGATAAAAAAAATAAGGTTATGAAAATTAAATTTTTATTACACAGTAAATTGATTTTTGGCATTTTTTAAACCTTATTTTATGAACTAAACCTTAGTAGATTTCAGTTTCATAAAGACAAAACCTTATTACCTTATTTAATACAGAGCCAATAAAATAAGCAGTTTTAGAACCATTTTTCAAATGACATAAAAACAAAATAAAAGGTTAAAAATGATACCTGTAAAACTTACCATACAAGGACTTTACTCCTATCAGGAGCGGCAAACCATTGACTTTGGCAAACTCACCGGCGCTAAACTTTTCGGCATTTTTGGCGCCGTGGGCAGTGGCAAATCTTCTGTTCTTGAGGCCATTACTTTTGCTTTGTATGGCAAAACCGACCGGCTCAATCTTTCGGGCGACAACCGCAACTACAACATGATGAACCTGAAATCGGCCGAAATGCTGATTGATTTTGAGTTCGAAACCGGCAAAGACCAAACGGCTTACCGCGCCATTGTGAAAGGAAAACGCAACAGCAAAAAATTTGAGGATGTAAAAACACTGGAAAGGACTGCCTTGCGTTATGAAAATCATACTGGATTCCGGTGGAGCCCGAAATACTGGAAAAGGCAATCGGGCTGAGTTACGACAATTTCAAGCGCACTATCATCATTCCGCAGGGACAATTTCAGGAGTTTCTGCAACTGGGCAACAAAGACCGGACGCAAATGATGAAAG
>DAINOH010000063.1:0-3959 GCA_036735485.1 Draconibacterium sp.
ATTGCTTTGGCTCTGTCGTCAATTGGCCGCAGGAAAAGCTTTTGTACTATTCTGACTTTATGTAGTTCAACAGGAATTTGTTCGCCCTGGTAAAATTTAATGTTAGTACTGTTTTGATTTGACATTTTTTATTGATTTTTTGTTTCGATTTAAAAAGTTGCTAAAGATAAATCTTGCAAATTGAAAATCAAGGTTAATTATGAAATTTAGATTTGGTCAAAATAAGAACAAAACTAATTTTGTTTGGAACAATTTTTCTGATGTTTGTATTATGAATTTTTTTATTGAAAAACTTGAAAAAGCAGGTGATTTAAAGCGGGTTAAACAATTTGCAGACGCCAAACTCGAAATCACCGAGATTACCGACAGAATTTCAAAAAAGGCAAATGGTGGAGAAGCGTTGCTTTTTGAAAATACCGGCACCGATTTCCCGGTTCTGATCAACGCGCTGGGCTCTGAAAAACGAATTGCCCTGGCTTTTGGCCGTGATTCGGTTTTTGAGATTGAAAAGGAAATCGAATCGCTTTTTACCACTTTGATGAAATCGAAGGACACGGTTTGGGATAAACTGAAACTTTTGCCCAAACTGAAAGAAGTAAGTGAGTGGATGCCGCGAAAATCAACCCGGCGAGGTGCTTGTCAGGAAATAACAATGCCGGAACCTGATTTGGGTAAATTGCCAATTCTTCACTGCTGGCCTGCCGACGGAGGACCATTTATCACGCTTCCCTGTGTGCATACCATCGACCCCGAAACCGGCGCACCCAATGTTGGAATGTACCGGATGCAGGTTTTTGAAAAAAATCTCACGGGGATGCACTGGCACCGTCACAAAACCGGGGCTGCGCATTTTGAGAAATATAAAAAGCTGGGGAAAAGAATGCCTGTTTCTGTTACGCTGGGTGGCGACCCTGTTTACACTTACGCTGCCACAGCCCCGATGCCCGAAAACATGGACGAATACCTGCTTGCAGGTTTTCTCAGAAAGAAGCCTGTTAAGCTGGTAAAATGTGTGACCAACGATTTGTTTGTCCCTGAAGATGCCGATTTTGTTATCGAAGGATTCGTTGACCCTGCTGAAGATTTTATCTGGGAAGGACCATTTGGCGACCACACCGGATTTTATTCGCTGGCCGACTGGTACCCGAAATTTCATGTCACCTGTATAACACACAAAAAAAATGCGGTTTATCCGGCCACCATTGTGGGGGTTCCGCCCATGGAAGATGCATATATCGGGCTTGCAACTGAACGAATTTTTCTGACCCCGATTCGTTTGTCGATGATACCTGAACTGAAAGACATGCATTTGCCGGTGGCAGGGGTGGCACACAATTTTACCGTGGTCAAAATCAGGAAAAGTTTTCCGGGACAGGCGGTAAAAGTGATGCATTCGTTGTGGGGAGCCGGACAGATGATGTTTAATAAAGTTTTGATTGTTACCGATGAAGAGGTAAATATTCAAAATCCGGAAGACTTGAAATCTGCCTTTTTAAAGAATTTTAATCCTGAATATAGTTTTCATTTTTCAAAAGGTCCGCTTGATGTACTCGACCACTCGTCGCAGAAATTTGCATTTGGTTCAAAACTCGGAATCGATTTGACAGGGTCGTTTGAAGAAGAAAAAGATGAAGCAGTTAAGCAAGATAAAACGCCAGTTAAAAATATTCAGCCCGATTTTTCGCAAATCAAAGAGATTGCAAAATGGCATGATTTGCAACAGGATTATGGATTTCCGGCTTTGCTGATTGCTCTAAAAAAAGACGACAGTTTCCGGAAATCAGCATTTATCGATGCAGTTCTAAAAGCAAAAGGAGTTGAAAATTACCGGGTTGTTTTGCTTTTTAACGAAGGCGCCGATTTGATCGACCTTTTCTCGCTGTTCTGGCTGCTTGGCGGAAACCTGGAGCCCGACCGTGATGTTGATATTCTGAAATCAGAAAACGGGTGCGAAATTGTTTTTGTGGATGCCACTTTTAAAACGGAAAACCACGACAACTTTAAACGCGACTGGCCCAACGTGGTTACGATGAATGTGGAAACAATCGATAAAGTTAACAAACGCTGGCCCGAACTTGGCATCGGAGAATTTATACCAAGTCCGTCGCTGAAGTATTTACCATTGGTAAAAGGGGAGGGCGCAGTAAGAAATCAGGAATAAACCAGCTCCAGAATTTTTTCCAGCCAGCGGGCATCCACTTCCGAAAAGGAGGCTTTGTCTTTGCTGTCGATATCCAGAACGCCAATGATTTCGCCGTCACGGTTTTTAAACGGAACCACAATTTCAGAGTTGGAACGCGAATCGCAGGCAATATGTCCCGGAAACAGGTGAACATCTTCCACTACAATTGTTTCTTTCCGGTTAAAGGCTGCCCAGCAAACGCCTTTGTTTTTCTCCAGAATCTGGCAGGCAACCGGTCCCTGGTAAATATTCACGGTCATTTCGCCGTTATCCAGCAGGTAAAATCCAGTCCAGAAAAAATACTCCATTTTATGATGAAGCACAGCAACAATGGTAGCCATTCGGGCCTGTGTGTTGTTGCTTTTTTTTACCAGCGTTGCCAGTTGTTCGTAAATGCGGCTGTAACGGCCGTCCTTTTTATTCTCTTCCATTAATATAAATTTTCAAATTTTCCTTTCTCTCCAAATTATTGGATTTCTGCTATTATGGAAAACAGCAATAATTTTAATTGTATCTGATTTTAAAACAAAATACAAACAAAAGGGAAATCTTTTTACCACTGCTTTTCTAATTTCATTTCTGCTTTTAGGAAATTGTTCGGGGTTCATTTTAATTTGAGCTTGTAATTTGTCAATCTCGAAAAGAAATTCATTCCCCAGATTGTCTCTTTGAAGATTATACCAATTTTTAGCTTGAAAAAGGTCTAATTTGGCAGCACTTAAAATTTCAACCTTATATGGTTTCATGAGTTAAGTAAATCGTTCTTTACTTTTTCCCAACTTTCACCATCTTCAGGATGTTCCAACATGTATTCATATCTCGCATCTAATTCCTGAACAATATTTTCCTGAACATCCGAATCCTCAGTAACGGTAAGAAATGGGTAATCTTCAGCCAATTCTTTTAACATATTTACAATGCTTTTGGCTTTACGGGTTTTACTATCAATTCTGATTGTGTAACTCATAATATTACTTGTGACGACAATAAAAACTCAAACAATACCAGCAAATATAGTTATTTTCAAAGAAGAGTAAATCGTATAATTCTTCGATTTTGATTTGATATACCTCACAATTATTCCCTATTTTTGCCACCCTGATAATTTTAAAGCAATGGCACAGAAACCTTCTATCCCAAAAGGAACACGCGATTTTTCACCAGCCGAAATGGTGAAACGGAATTATATTTTCGAAACCATCAAAGAGGTTTTCAGGTTGTACGGGTTTCAGCCCATCGAAACTCCGGCCATGGAAAACCTTTCGACTTTAATGGGGAAATATGGCGAAGAAGGCGACAAATTGCTGTTTAAAATCCTGAACTCAGGCGACTTTGCCGGTGGTGTTCCCGATGAAATCTGGGCTGAAAAGAATTCGAATAAACTCACTTCAAAAATTTCTGAAAAAGGATTGCGTTACGACCTCACGGTACCCACTGCCCGTTTTGTGGTGCAATACCAGAACGAAATCACGTTTCCGTTCAAACGCTACCAGATTCAGCCGGTGTGGCGTGCCGACCGGCCTCAGAAAGGGCGCTACCGCGAGTTTTACCAGTGCGATGTGGATGTGATTGGCAGCAACAGCCTCCTCAACGAAGTGGAATTGGTTCAGATTATCAGCGATGTTTTTACAAGATTGAAAATCGACACGGTGGTGAAAATCAACAACCGGAAAATTCTTTCGGGAATTGCCGAAGTGATTGGTGAAAACCAGCGGATTGTGGATATTACGGTTGCCATCGATAAACTCGAAAAAATAGGGCTTGAAAAAGTAAATGC
>DAINOH010000063.1:4059-28642 GCA_036735485.1 Draconibacterium sp.
CTGAATTATTATACCGGTGCCATTTTCGAGGTAAAAGCAAAAGATGCCGAAATGGGCAGCATTTGCGGTGGTGGCCGGTACGACGACCTCACCGGAATCTTCGGATTGCCCAATGTGTCGGGGGTTGGCGTTTCTTTTGGCGCCGAAAGAATTTACGATGTACTGACTGCAAAAAATCTTTTCCCCGAAAAATCAACTGAAACCACCAAAGTGCTTTTTGTGAATTTTGGAGCCGCCGAAGAAGCTTATTGTCTGCCGGTTCTGGCCGAAATCAGAAAAAACGGAATCAATGCAGAAATTTTTCCCGACAGTGCCAAAATGCAGAAACAGATGACGTACGCCAACAAAAAGGCCATTCCGTTTGTGGTGCTCGCCGGTGAGTCTGAAATTCAGGCTGAAAAATTCACCTTGAAGAATATGTCAACGGGGGAACAAACCAGCGTTTCATCCGAAGAACTGATAAATATCCTTTTGGAAAACTGAATCAACGGCGATATTGCCGTAAAATTCAGTATGAAAAACAAATTCCGGTTTGTAAAAATTGCCGGTGGCGACATCCGGTTTCCATGAGAATCTCTTTTATGAGATTTCTATTGTGCCCTATGTGCCTATGTGGTTCATTTAATACCACATAGGCACATAGAACACATAAGTATTACAAAAACAAAATAACCGGAAAATGACAAAGCAAATTCATAAAATCACCCCTGAAAATCTTACTTACACTATTATTCAAAACATTCTGGAAAACGACATAAAACTCGAACTTTCAGAAGAATCGAAACAACTGATTTTAAAAAGTAAACAGTTTTTAGACCGCAAAATCAGCGAATCAGAAAAGCCGATTTATGGAATCAATACGGGTTTTGGCGCGCTTTGCAACATTGTAATTTCAAACGATGAACTGAGTAAACTGCAGGAAAACCTGGTGATTTCGCACGCCTGCAATATTGGCCCCGAGGTGCCGGGCGATGTGGTGAAACTAATGCTGCTGCTGAAAATTCATGCGCTTTCGAAAGGAAATTCGGCGGTTCAGCTAATTACCGTTCAGCGCATTATCGATTTGTTTAACCACAACGTTTTGCCGGTGGTTTGCGAGCAGGGTTCGCTCGGTGCCAGCGGCGATTTGGCCCCGCTGGCCATGTTGTTTTTGCCTTTGCTCGGCATGGGAGAAGTTAATTTCGAAGGTAAACGGACTGAAGCAAAACTCGTTCTTGAAAAATTTGGATGGCAGCCCATAAAACTGCAGGCAAAGGAAGGGCTTGCTTTGCTGAACGGAACCCAGTTTATGAGTGCGCACGGGGTTTATATGTTGCTGAAAACTTTCAGGATTGTTGACCAGGCCGATATGATTGGCGCCCTTTCGCTCGATGCTTTTGATGGATTATTGGAACCTTTTTCTGAAAATATACAGCGAATCCGTCCGCACAAAGGGCAGGCCGAAACGGCAGCCAATTTCAGGGATATTCTGAAAGACAGCGAAATGCAGCAAAAGCATAAAAAACATATTCAGGACCCGTATTCTTTCCGGTGTATTCCTCAGGTTCACGGCGCTGTGCGTGATGCAGTGCGGTACGCAGCGTCGGTTTTTGAAACCGAAATGAATTCTGTAACTGACAATCCGACAGTTTTTATTGACGATGACCTGATTGTTTCGGGTGGAAATTTCCATGGTGAACCGCTGGCATTGGCACTCGATTTTCTGGCCATGGCCATGAACGAGCTGGGAAGTATTTCAGAACGAAGAATTTACCGGTTAATTTCAGGCGAACGCGGATTGCCGGCGTTTCTGGTTGCCAATCCCGGCTTGAATTCCGGTTTTATGATTCCGCAGTACGCGGCTGCTTCCATTGTCAGTCAGAGTAAACAACTTTGCACACCGGCTTCTGTCGATTCAATTCCATCGTCGAACGAGCAGGAAGACCATGTGAGTATGGGCGGAAACGCTGCAACAAAAGCATTAAAAGTGGTGTTGAATACCGAAAAAATATTGGCGATTGAATTGTACAATGCCGCGCAGGCAATGGATTTCAGAAGGCCGGTAAAAACTTCTTCCTTTCTTGAAAATTTTCTTGCTGAATATCGAAGAAAAGTGGCATTTGTGCAGTTTGATGTTTTAATGTACGAAGGCATCAACAAAACCATTCAGTTTCTAAACGAAACAGATTTCAAACGGTTGTAGAAGAACTTTATAGAGATTTCTCATTCGTGCCTCATTACTTATGACAGATTCTTTTTGCTGTCACCTCGACGGAGGAGAAATCTGCCTGTTCGAAGAGATTTAGCTACGCTGATTTTCAATTCTCCTCGCGCACTCGTCGAAATGACAGCATTGATGAGGCTTTCTGTTATTCACTCATTATTTACATCCTAAAAAAATGGATGACCCCTTCGAAATGACAGTTTCACAATAAATTAAAAGGCCGGAAGCGCAAACTTCCGGCCTTTTGGTGTCAATTTATAAAAAAAAATGTCTTTTGGCAGAATAGGTAAAATTCTGAATTTCAGCTTAAATTGATTCGGTTGTAACTACTTTCGACAGAATTTCAGAATACGGCAGCAACAGGTATTTTTTTCCGTTGAAATCAATTTCGGTTCCTGCGTATCTTTTGTAGAGAACTTCGTCGCCGGGTGCTACTTCAGCATTTTCTATATTACTGATGGCAACTACTTTCGCAACTTCCTGTTTCTCCTGTGCCGAGCCGGGAATAATAATTCCGGATGCAGTTTTTTGTTCGGCATTGTCTTCCAGTAACTCCAATAAAACATTTTGGTTAATTGGCTGTAATTCTTTCATTTTTTACAAATTCTTTAGTTAAACATTTATTGAAAAGTCCGGATTAACAGATACATTTTGTATCGTTGTTTCGGAACAAATTTTTACTTTTTATTTCCCAATAACATGCTTTCAATGTTTTCCTGGAACATTTTTTTTGTGTCTTCTTTTGTGCGGGCAATTCCCGATGTCATGGAAGGTTTTCCGTTAACCGGAATATAAAGAAATGCGGGAATTCCCTGTATTCCGAAAACAGCTGCGAGTTCCTGTTCAACCTGTGTGTCGATTTTATAAATCACCACTTTACCGTTGTATTCTTTCGCAACTTCTTCCAAAATAGGAGCTGCAGTTCGGCACGGGCCACACCAATCAGCATAAAAATCAATCATCGCTGGTTTTGTTCCTTTGAATTTCCATTCTTTCGGAGATTTTTCATAATCCCAAACTTCGGCCAGAAATTTGGATTTTGTAAGTTTTACAGTACCTCCTTCGGGTGCATTTGAAACCGAAGCATTTTCTTTTCCACTTGTGTCGCTTCCGTTGTTGTTTGCCTGGCTTTTGTTACAGCCCTGAAGCGAAATTGCTGCAATGGCCAGAATGATTACTAACTTTTTCATTTTTTTATTTCAATTGATTTATAGTCAAAAATTTGCTGTCAAATATAATTTCTTTTTACCTGATTCCCAGTAATGTGTTGATTCGTGCTTTATCAAAACCTACCACAACTTGTCCTTCTATATCGGTTTGAGGTACACCTTGTTGTCCGCTTTTGCGTACCATTTCTTCGGCGGCTTTCTGGTCGGCCGCCACATTTACTTCGTGGTATTGAATACCTGTTTCTTTAAAATATCTTTTAATGGTATTACACCACGTACATGTGGGTGTGGTATAAACAGTAACCCGTTTCTGACGCTTCTCCTCACTGCCTGATTTAGATACAGAAACAGCTTTTGTAATAATCGAACTGAATTGTTCTTTTGTGTGGCAACCTTTTATTACATTTTTTAATTCACCATTTTCAAATTGTAGGAGCGACGGAACCGAGGTTACTCCAAATTCAGGATGAATATCCCTTGTTGTATTTACATCTGCTTCACAAAGTATGTCAGAATCTGATACAGAGACTTTTTCAAAATTATCATACGCGCAATCACTTTGTTCAGAACCACTTTTGTAAAGTAATAACCATACTTTTTTGTGCTGATTTACAACATTTTTAAGTCCTTCTATTCCTGATATTTTTTTCATTTCTGCAAATATATAAAAATATAGATATGTACATACAACAACGAGCGTGCCAAAAATAAATCTCAGGACAGACTGACAAATTTGCATTTACAAAACACACAAAATTTAACAATAGGACGCAACCCATTTTTATGAATATCGGTCTTTATTGCAGTGAAAACAACAAAATTTAGTTTGGAATGAAGAGAGTTATTTTTGTGTTATTAGTCACTGTATCGTTTCTTTTTGCAGGGTGTTTAAACGATGACGACGGATATTCAATGGGAGATATCTGGATTGGTTTTGGAATAGTTGAAGATGAGCAGTCGTTCAGGATTAAACTTGATGGAGGCGAAATTTTAATTCCAGTGGCATTTTCCGATTATATGAGTTCTGCACCGATGTTAAAAACTGGTGACCGGGTATTTTTAAATTACACGGTGCTGGATGAAAAGAAAAACGATGTTGACTCAATTGAAGCTTATTATGTGAAAATTAATGATTATGAAAAAGTTTTGATGAAAGGGATTCTCGATATTACAGACGCAATCGAGGACAGTATCGGAAACGACCCCATCATTGTACTCGACCACTGGGTAAGCAACAATTTATTGAATCTGAAGCTGAAATATTGGGGTGAACAAAAGAAACATTACATCAATCTGGTAAAAGAGCCGGGGATTTTAACAGCCGGAGATCAGCCATTTGAACTGGAATTGCGACACAATGACAACGATGACAATCAGTCGATTGCATTTGTAAGTTTTGTTTCCTTTAAACTTGATTCATTGAAAATCGCAGGGCTCGATTCGGTACGGTTTAAAGTTTCGAGTAAAAACTACAACAACGAAACAATCACTTTTGAAAAGGTTTACAAATACAGTGAAAACAACTGATTAATGTTAATTTGTTGATTTAAGAGGCGTCCGCGAGGGCGCCTTTTTTATTTCCATATACAACAATTTAAAGAATAGCTGCTGATTTTCTTTGCTCAATAAGTTTCTAAATGTTTATTTTGAGCCGGTTCATCAAAAAATCTTTTAAAATGAAGAAATTCCTGTTGTTGGTTATGGTTGTAGCTGTGATAAGCTGCACGCAAAAAGAAAAATCACCCGTTGCTGAAAACTACCTTCCTGAAACACCGAAACTCAGTTCCGATATTATGACGCCCGAGGTTTTGTGGTCGTTTGGCAGAGTTGTTGGAACTCAGGTTTCACCTGATGGAAAAACCGCGGTTTACACAGTTAACTGGGTGAATATGGAGAAAAATAAGTCGTTCCGCGATATATATTCAATTCCGGTTGAAGGTGGCGAGCCAGTAAATCTGACAAATACACCTGAAAATGAAGGAGAAATAAAATGGTGTCCGGACGGGAAAAAGATTGGATATTTATCTTCTGTTTCGGGCAGTTCGCAAATGTGGGAAATGAATCCTGATGGCAGCGGTAAAAAGCAGGTAACCGATGTGGAAGGTGGAATCTTTGGGTTTGATTATGCTCCCGACCTTTCAAAAATCTATTTTCTGAAAACCATGAAACTCGATAAAGATATTCATGATTTGTTTCCTGATTTGCCAAAAGCCAATGCCCGTCTCGAAAACGATATCATGTATCGCCATTGGGACGCCTGGCACGATTATACTTACAACCACATTTTTGTGTCTGATTATTCCGATGAAAAATTACGACCGGAAAAGATATTATGGAAGGCGAACGTTTTGATTCGCCCAACAAACCACACGGCGGAACTGAACAAATTGCGTGGAGTGCCGACGGCAAAACCATTGCCTACACCTGCAAAAAGAAAACCGGGAAAGAATATGCAATTTCAACCAATACTGATATTTATCTTTATAATACTGAATCAGGGGAAACGCTGAACCTGACTTCTGGAATGATGGGATACGACCAGAATCCAGTTTTTTCGCCCGATGGAAAAAAGATTGCCTGGGAAAGCATGGAACGCGATGGCTACGAAGCTGACAAAATCCGTTTGTTTGTTGCCAACCTCGAAACCGGTGAGAAAAAAGATTACACTGAAAGTTTTGATAACAATGCAGCGGGTTTGAAATGGAGCGCCGATGCAAAATCAATCTGGTTTATCAGCAATGCACAAGGAACAGATGAAATTTTCAGGCTTGATCTGGCCGACGGCTCAATTGCCCGCATTACAGACGGAGTACATGATTACCAGAATGTTGCTGTTGCCGGCGATAAACTCGTGGCTGAAAAAGTTTCCATGTCGAACCCCGCCGAGATTTTTGTGGTGGATGCAATAACCGGAAAAGATAACCCGCTGACCCAAGTAAACAAAGGCATTCTCGACCAGCTAACATTTGGCAAAGTGGAAGAACGCTGGATTCCCACAACCGATGGTAAACAAATGCTGGTTTGGGTGATTTATCCGCCACATTTCGACCCGGCAAAAAAGTACCCGGCATTGCTTTACAATGGAGGCGGGCCGCAAAGCACTGTCAGCCAGTTTTGGTCGTACCGATGGAATTTCCAGATGATGGCAGCCAACAACTATATTATTGTAGCGCCTAACCGTCGCGGATTACCCGGTTTTGGTCAGGAGTGGAACGAACAGATTTCAAAAGATTATGGCGGACAAAACATTAAGGATTTACTGACCGCCATCGACGAGGTTTCCAAAGAACCATTTGTTGATAAAGACCATTTGGGTGCCGTGGGCGCCAGTTATGGCGGTTATTCGGTGATGTTCCTGGCTGGAAATCACGAAAAAAGGTTCAAGGCATTTATTGCACACGATGGTATTTTTAACTTCGAACACATGTACAATACAACCGAAGAAATGTGGTTTGTTGACTGGGATTATGGTGGTGCCTACTGGGATAAAACCAACGCAGCAGCGCAACGCAGTTACAGTTTCTCTCCTCATAAATTTGTGGATAAATGGGATACCCCGATTCTGATTGTTCAGGGTGAAAAAGATTATCGGGTTCCGGCTGAACAGGGAATGGCAGCTTTCAACGCTGCAATAATGAAAGGTGTTCCGGCACAGATGCTTTATCTGCCCGAAGAAAATCACTGGGTTTTGCAACCACAAAACGGAATTCTTTGGCAGCGGGTTTTCTTTAACTGGCTCGATAAATATCTGAAAGAATAAATATCAGAATACTTGAATTTCAGAATGATGGAACCAGTAAAAGTCGGATTTTTGGGGGCGGGTGGAATTGCGCAGGCACACGCTTATTCCATGGATGTACAGAAATACTATTACCCGATTGTTCCAGAAATTATCAGGGAATCGGTGGCTTCGGCCCGAAAAGAAAGCCGCGAGAAATTTGCGCAGAAATTCGGGTTTGCAAAAGCTGAAACCGTGGAAGATTTCGCTCAGAATAAAAACATCGACACAGTTTTTATTTTGGGGCCGAACAAAGTGCATTTCGACCATTTTCAATTGGCGCTGCAAATGCCGGCAGTGAAAAGAATTTATCACGAAAAACCGGTTTGTTCATCATTGGAAGAGGAAGAAAAAATGAAGGCTTTGCTCCAAAAAGCCGGTTCCTCTGTAAAAATTCAGGTTGGGTTTCAATATTTGATGACATCTGCGGTTCGCGAGGCAATTTTGTTCTGGAAATCAGGCGTTCTCGGGAAACCGATTCATTTCGATTTAAAATATTACCACGGCGATTACCTGCAAAATTCGTATCGCGAAAAACGGGTAACACGGCTCACTCCGGCTCCCGATGGCGGTGCGATGGCCGATTTGGGTTCGCATGGAATCAGTTTGTTGATGGCATTTTTAGGTGAAAATATTCAGATAACCAGTGCTTTGCAGGGAGGAAGTTTTGACGGAGTACCTGCCGGTTCCGATTTGTTTAGTTCGCTTTCGCTGTTCGACCCGGAGTCCGGTGCAGTGGGAAATCTTGCTGCGAGCCGCATCAGTTCCGGCTCCGGAGATTTGGTGTTTCTCGAAATTTATGCCGAAAAAGGAGCGATTCGTTATTCTTCGCAGCATTCAGAATATTTTGAATATTATACCGAAGGCAGCAACCAGTGGGTGAAACAGGTGGTTGGTAGCAATTACCAGCCGGTAACAAGTTTCCCGTCAGGTCATGTTCCACCGGGTTGGCTGCGGTCGATGGTTCATGCGCACTACTGTTTTTTCACCGGTAACGACGAACGTTCATTTATTCCCGATTTGCAGCACGGACTGGCAGTTCAGCGGATTGTACGCGAAACGGCAACCCATTTAACCGAATTCAGAAGAAAATTCAAATATGAATAAACGCAAAAGCGGAATTTTACTGCATATCACCTCGTTGCCTGGCAATGAAGGAACTGGTACTCTTGGAAAAAATGCCTTTCAGTTTGTCGATTTTCTGGTAAAATCAAACCAAAAACTTTGGCAGATTCTTCCGTTGGGGCAGGTGGGTTATGGAAATTCACCCTATCAATGTTACTCTGCATTTGCCGGAAATATTCAGCTAATCGATTTGGAACAGCTTGCAAAGGAGGGCTGGCTTACAAAAGCTGATTTGAAAGCACCTGCTTTTTTGGCGCAAAAGGCTGATTTTGAGGCTGCCGGAAAATGGAAATTACCTTTGTTGATGAAGGCGTATGAAAATTTCCAGAAAAATACAGCTCCTTTTATCAACGAGTATTTTTATTTTCAGTATGAACACGACTGGTGGCTCAACGATTTTGCGCTTTTTATGGCTTTGAAAGAGCATTTCGGCGGTGTTTCGTGGAATAACTGGCCCGATGAAATCAAATTCAGAAAGCCGGAAGCGATGCAGGAATATGCTGAAAAACTGAAAGTTGAAACCGATACCTGGAAGTTTTTCCAGTGGCTCTTTTTCCGCCAGTGGCACAACCTGAAAGAGTATGCCAACGAAAAAGGCATCGAAATCATCGGTGATGTTCCGTTGTATGTTTCATCCGACAGTGCCGATGTTTGGGCCAATACCGATATTTTTTATCTCGATGAGGAATTAAATCCAACGGAAGTAGGTGGAGTTCCGCCCGATTATTTCAGCAAAACGGGGCAGTTATGGGGAAACCCGGTTTACAACTGGTCTCGGCTCGAAGAACGTAATTTCGACTGGTGGATTTCGCGGCTGAAATTCAACCTGAATATGTTTAACCTGGTGAGAATTGACCATTTCCGGGGACTGGAATCCTACTGGTCGGTTCCTGCCGGTGAAAAAACTGCTGTTAACGGGAAATGGGTTCCGGCAAAAGGTTTTGAATTGTTGGCTAAATTCAGGTATTTGTATGGAAGTCTGCCTTTTATTGCCGAGGATTTGGGTGTAATTACACCAGAAGTGGAAAAACTGCGCGATGATTTTCATCTCATGGGCATTAAAGTTTTGCAATTTGCTTTTGGTTCCGATGCTAAAAACGAGAATCTGCCGCACAATTACAAAAACAACTTCCTGGTTTGCACCGGCACGCACGACAACGACACAACGCTGGGCTGGCTGAGTTCGGCAAAACAGAAAGAGAAAAAGATGATTAAAAAATATTTGGGCGAAGGAGAAACGGCGTTGCAGAATGCCATTGAAATGGTTTGGTCATCAACGGCCAGACTGGCTGTTTTGCCCATGCAGGATTTACTGGGCTTGGGAACAGAGGCCCGCATGAATATTCCCGGCACTGCCACCGGCAACTGGGGCTGGCGTTTTGAGTGGAACCAGTTAAAACCGGACTATCAGCAAAAATTGAAAGATTTGACTGAGAAATATAACAGGTGAGAATCATTTTGAAAATCAACCGAAATGCTGAAAAGAACATCGCAACATATTTTAAACACTGCAGCCAATCTGCTTGGTTTTTGTCTTTTTATTCTCACTTCGCTTCATCTTTCTGATGCTGCAAGGAATGCTATGGTTGACGAAATAACTTCGGGAGTTGCATTTCTGCTGGTAATTTCCTCTTTTCTGTCTTTTCTTTCGATAAAATCAGACAAAGAAAAAAAGGCTGAAAAACTTGAGAAATATGCCGAGTATTTTTTTGGTGCGTCGTTAATCGGAATTCTGTTTACCATTATTTTCCTTTTGGCTAATTTCTGGTAAAGATGTCTTCTTTAGCAACAAGTCAAAACAGCTTTTATAAATAACTCGGGTTGCTCGGCATGGAGCCAGTGGCCGGCATCGGGGATATCGATGATTTGCGCATCGGGATAAATTTCACGAATCAGTTTTTCGTCTTCTTTTAAAATGTAATTCGATTTGAGGCCGCGAATAAAAACCACCGGATAATTGGTAATCGGAATCCGGTCGTCGAGCCAGCTTTTGTTCACTCCGCTGACAATTTCATCGAGGTGGTCGTATAAAACCGGTGCATTCACCCGCCACCTGAAACGATGACTTGCTTTTTCCTTTTCCAGGTTTTTCAACAGAAACTGCCTGATTCGTCCGTCATCAATTTTCTGTGCCAAAAAATCTTCAACTTCAGCACGCGATTTTATTTTACTGAAATCGATTTCCTGCATAGCCAAAAGAATATTCTGGTGCAGATATAACTGGCTTTCGTCACCCAGCAACAAATAATTTTTTGGTGTAATATCGGCAATCACCAGTTTCTCAACCCGTTCCGGGAAATCGGCTGCATACCACATCGCAACTTTTCCCCCCATGCTGTGACCAATGATTGTGGCTTTTTCAATCTGATGAAGGTTGAAGAATTCTTCCAAATCATTACGCATATCGTTAAAAGTGTGCGAACTGGCAAATGGAGAATGGCCGTGGTTGCGCTGGTCAATCATAAAAACGGTATGTTTTGCCGAAAGTCGTTTGCCAATACTCAGCCAGTTGTCTGATGAGCCATATAATCCGTGAATGATTACCACTGGCGAACCTGCTCCTTCCTTCCTGAAAAATAATTCCATTTAAGTCTGAGTTTCTAAAGTCTGAAAACTGTCTGTCTGAAAACTATTTTAGACAATCGAGATATTTTCTGATAGTGGTTTCAAGACCCAGGTACAATGCGTCGGCAATCAGCGCGTGACCGATTGAAACCTCTTCAAGATTTGGTATATTTTTATAAAGGTAATTCAGGTTTTCAAGACTCAGATCATGCCCCGCATTTACACCAATTCCAAGCTTTTGAGCAGCTTTTGCTGCCTCCACAAAAGGTTCAATGGCTTTGTGCCTTTCAATGGGATAGAGGCTTGCGTAAGGTTCGGTGTACAATTCGATACGGTTGGTTTTTGTTTCAGCGGCCCCTTCAATCGCTGCAACATCGGGATCAACAAAAATCGAGGTGCGGATACCATTTTCCTGCAACCGTGCAATTACTTCCTTCAAAAAACTCATGTGTTTCCAGGTATCCCAGCCATGATCGCTTGTAAGCTGATCATGTGAATCGGGAACCAGTGTAACCTGGTGTGGTTTTATCTCAGCAACCATTTTCAGGAAATCTACATTGGGATAGCCTTCAATATTAAATTCGGTGTAAATCAGCGGTTTGATTTCATATACATCATGGCGTGTAATATGCCGTTCATCAGGTCTCGGATGTACTGTAATTCCCTGTGCACCAAATTCCTGGCATCTGATTGTGGCTTCTTTTACACTGGGTACCTTGCCTCCGCGCGAATTTCGCAGTGTTGCTATTTTATTTATATTTACGCTTAATCTGGTCATTGCATTAATTTTTAGCACCGCAAGTTACAACTTTCGGCGAAAATGGATGACCATAAAAAGTTTGAAATTGATTGCTGAAAAATTGTTATCGGATGGAATTGCTTCTGTAAACAGCGCAGAGAAAGGTCAGAAAGCGCTGAACAGAATGGATGTTTTCAGGGTATCTCATATTCCGGTTGTAAACGAAGACCGGTATTTGGGATTGGTGTCGGACAAACTGATTTATGATCTCAATATTACCGACAAACCTATCGAAACCCAACTTGATAAACTTGATACAAGTCATGTTCATAAAAATCAGCATATTTTTGAGGTGGCAATCATGATGTATAAACTCAAACTGAGTGTTTTGCCGGTACTTGATGACGATCATTATTATCTGGGGGCCATTACGTTGTATGATCTGGCCAGGAGATTTGCCAAACTTTTTTCATTGCAGGAAATTGGCGCGGTTGTGGTGCTTGAACTGAATGTATTTAATTATTCGATGGTTGAAATCAGCCAGATTGTGGAAAGTAATCACATTAAAATTCTGAGTTTTTTTCTGGATAGAAAACCTGGAACACAAACACTTGACGTGATATTAAAACTCGATAAAGATGATCTTTCCGCTTTGATTCCTGCATTTATGAGATACGACTACACCGTGAAAGCCATTTATTTTGACAATTCAGAACTCAGCGATCTATATAAGGACCGCTTCGAGCAGTTTATGAAATTCATGAATCTTTAGCAAATAATTATGAAAGTTGCAGTTTTTGGGACCAAAGTCTCTACTGAATTTTCTTCAGTGCTCCGCGAATTTTTCAGATATTTTGAAAAAAGCAATATCGACCTGCAACTATTTTATCCGTTTAAAGAGTTTTTAAAAAAAGAACTTCATCTTGATGCTTATCATACTTCGGTATTCAGTTCGCATATCGATTTTAATCCCGATTGCAGGTTTATTTTCAGCGTAGGTGGCGATGGTACTTTCCTGCATTCTGTTATGCATATCCGGAATTTTGATATACCTGTTGTGGGCGTAAACAGCGGTAGGCTGGGTTTTCTGGCCGATATTTCTGAAAACCAGATAAACGGTGCACTCTCGCAAATTTTTGAAAATAAGTTTTCGGTTGTTGAACGTTCGATGTTGCAGGTTGATTTTCGGGGTCAGGAAAACCTCGATTTTAATTTTGCATTAAATGAAATGACGGTGCTGAAGACCGATACTTCGTCGATGATTAACATCAGTGCTTTTTTGGGTGATGACCTGCTGAATAATTACTGGGCCGACGGGTTAATTATTGCAACACCAACCGGTTCAACGGCTTATTCTTTAAGTGTAGGCGGACCGATTTTAACACCCGATTCGGCAAACTTTGTAATCACCCCACTTGCCCCGCATAATTTAACTGTCAGACCCCTCGTGGTTCCGGATAATTATGAAATAAAGCTAAAAGTGGAAGGCAGAGGCTCGCATTTTCTGACTTCCCTCGATTTCAGATCGGTACCGGTTGAACTCGCCACCGAAATAACAGTGAAAAAAGCTGATTTTAAAGTAAAAACATTACAATTAAATGATCAGACATTTTTCAGTACCCTGAGAAGCAAGCTGATGTGGGGAATTGACCGGAGAAACTGAGTTTTACTTACCACGGTTTAAAACGGTGTTTAGCATTCTTTGAGATTTGCCAAATTTATCACTGAAAATTGTATTCTGCGCAACGAAAAAACATCTGGATGTTGCAGAAATACAGAACATTTAAAAAATCAGACCACTTAACAATTTTTATGGTTCTTTTGGGTTTTATAAGAACATTCGGGTATGTTATTTTCTGAATTATATTACTTTTGTACCACTTTTAAGAGTTGTCAGGCAAGAAAATAATGTTCTTAAAATATTGAAAATCAGTTTATTGTTGCGAATAAGTTATTGAAAAGCAATTTTAAACCGAATCGTCTGACATAATTTTAAAAGTAATAAAAGTCGGTTATAATAAAAAAGAATAATAATTGTAATTACCTGAAAATTAGTTTAAAACAACGATTTTGAATACCAAAATGAAGAAAATATTGTTGTTGTCTGTGGCCGCCATAATGGCTTTTTCAGGTAATGCACAGCGAACCGCCGATATCGGTATTTGGGGTGGCACATCATCGTATTTTGGTGACATTGATGGCTCAAAAACTTTTGGAAAATTCAATCCAAATTTCGGGGCTTATTACAGGTATAATTTCAATTCACGGGTAGCAATGCGGGCCATGTTTTTAATGGGTAACTTTTCAGCCGATGGCACCATCGAAAATGTTTCAGCCAATTTTTCAAAATCGGTTCAGGATTTGTCGATTCAGGCCGAAATTAATTATCTGAAATATGTGTTAGGAGGGAAAAACACACCATTTACATCGTATATAACTTTTGGTCTTGGTGTGGCATATTTTGGTTACCAGATGGATCCTGCATTTATCGCATCTTTTAATCCTGAGCATAATAAAGGTACTGCTATAATTGATGAATCGGTTGTTACAGCCACTTTGCCTTTTGGAATCGGGTTTAAATACACAATTGGCCAGCGGCTTGGTATTGGTATTGAATACCAGATGAGAAAACTTTTCAGCGATAAACTCGACAATTTGGATGACCCACTGGCTTATATTACCACTGAACCGAATACAGGTACAGAGAAAGAGGTGATTTATAATGATCCGTTGCATAATAACGATTGGACAAGTTATCTGGGGCTTCATCTCACCTATAAAATATACACAGGAAAAAGGGCTTGTGCAGCGTACGACAGTAAAAATTAACAATGGACTCGATCAGAAACAGACTTGACAATCAAAAAATACCTGAACATATAGCCATCATTATGGATGGCAACGGACGATGGGCCGAAAAACACGGCAAGGCCAGAATTTTTGGTCATGAAAATGGTGTTGAAGCTGTTCGTTCGGTTGTTGAAGGAGCCGGCGAAGCAGGTGTTAAACATCTGACTTTGTACGCATTTTCAACCGAAAACTGGGATCGCCCGAAATCAGAAGTAGATGCTTTAATGGAGCTTTTGGTCCATTCTATTGAAAATGAGTCTGAATTACTGATGGAAAAAAATGTCCGGTTATCCGCAATAGGTGATCTTTCAAAAATGCCAGCGGGGGTAAAGGAAAAACTGGATGGGTGCATTGATACCCTGAGTAAAAATACCGGTTTAAATCTTATACTGGCTCTCAGTTACAGCTCGAAATGGGAAATTACAGAAGCTGTCAGGAGGATTGTTGCAGAAGCGATTGAAGGAAAAATAAAACCAGAAATGATTAACGATACACTGTTCGGACAATATCTGAACACCGCCGGAATTCCGGATCCTGAACTGCTGATAAGAACCAGCGGTGAATACAGGATCAGCAATTTCCTTTTGTGGCAGATTGCATACACCGAATTTTACTTCACCGAAAAACTCTGGCCCGATTTCAGAAAGGAAGATTTGTTTGAAGCAATCTCCGATTTTCAGTGTCGCGAAAGAAGATTTGGCAAAACAAGCGAACAGTTGGCAATGTAATAAATATGTACAGAATGCAAAAGCGAAATATTCTTCTGTTTTTCATAATTTTACTGTGGTCGCCTGCACTTTTTTCACAGGAGGCTGACAGTACTAATTTCTCAATTTATTATTCAAGTCCGACAAAATACACAATTGCCGGCGTTGAAGTAACCGGAATCAGGTATCTTGATAAATCGGTACTTATCCAGCTTTCCGGTCTGAAGGTCGGTACAGATATCATCGTGCCGGGCGAAGGTGTTACCAATGCCATTAAAAAACTATGGCAACAGGGACTGTTTTCAGATGTAAAAATTACCGCCACCAAAATAGTGAATGGCAATATCTGGTTTGAGATTTATCTGCAGGAACGACCACGACTTGCTGAAGTGAATTTTATGGGGGTTTCGAAATCGGAAAAAGATGATATTACCGAAAAAGTACTGCTCCTGAAAGGCAGTCAGATTACTGATAATCAGGTGATCAATGCCCAGAGAATCATTAAAAATATTTTTCTTGAAAAAGGATTCCTGAATACAGAGGTTAATATTGTTCAACGCGACGACACCACGCAGACCAACTCCCTGATTCTCGATATTTTTGTTGATAAAAAGGAAAAGGTAAAGGTTAATGATATTTTCTTTAACGGGAATAAAGAAATCAGTTACGTAATGCTCGACAGGGCCATGAAAAAGACAAATGCCAAAGCATTGCGTAATTTCTTTAAAACCAAGAAATTCCTCCAGGAAGAATATAAAAATGACAAGAAACTCCTTATTGAAAAATATAATGAAAAAGGATTTCGCGATGCAATTATAACCCACGATTCGGTTTATCAGGTTATTGTCGGGCGAAAGGACAAACCTCGTGTAAACATCAATATTGATCTTGATGAGGGTGATAAATATTATTTTGGAAATATTAACTGGGTGGGTAATACTATTTATCCATCTGATTATCTGAGTAATGTTCTGGGAATTAAAAAGGGCGATGTTTTTAACCAGAAAATTCTGGATAAAAGGCTTTTTGACAATGATGAAGGTTTAAATAATCTTTATCTCGACAAAGGGTACCTGTTTTTCAGTCTCGACCCGGTTGAAGTAAATGTGAAT
Source organism: Draconibacterium sp. (assembly GCA_036735485.1). Classification (GTDB taxonomy): domain Bacteria; phylum Bacteroidota; class Bacteroidia; order Bacteroidales; family Prolixibacteraceae; genus Draconibacterium. Next base: position 20,308 of record DAINOH010000063.1, read on the forward strand.
AATGATTCAATCGATTTTGAAATGCGAATTTCTGAAGGGAAACAGGCCACTATTAATGAAGTCAGAATATCAGGAAATACAAAAACACACGAACACGTTGCCAGACGTGAATTATATACTTTCCCGGGCGACCTGTTCAGCAAATCAAATTTGATGCGTTCATACAGGGAACTTGCGCAATTAGGCCATTTCGATCCGGAAGCAATTGTCCCCGATGTTCAGCCAAATCCTGAAGACGGAACCGTGGATATTGAATACAAATTGCAGGAAAAGGCGAACGACCAGATTGAGTTATCCGGTGGATGGGGTGCTGGTATGTTTGTTGGCTCAATTGGTTTGAAGTTTGCCAACTTTTCGGTACGCAATATATTTAACAAAGAAGCCTGGCGGCCGCTGCCAACCGGCGACGGACAAACTTTAGGCCTTCGGTTCCAAACAAGCGGAAAGTACTATCGTACAGTTAGCTTGTCGTTTATTGAACCCTGGCTGGGTGGCAAAAAACCTAATTCGTTCTCGTTGTCACTTTCGCACTCACGCATTAATTACAGTGCCAATAAATATTACCAGTCATACAATCCTTACGGATCAAGCGGTTATGGTTATAACCCTTATGGTTACGGAGGATATGGAGGTTACAGCGGTTATGGTTATGGCTCTATGGGCGGTTATGGTTACGATCCTTATGGATACGGAAGTTATTACCCGCAATACCAGTATAACTACGACTCGGAAGATAATAATACAGTTGACGACCAGATTTGGGAAACCACCGCGCTTTCTCTCGGATATGGTTATCGTTTATCTTATCCTGACGACTATTTTACCATGTATCACGAGGTTTCTTTTGAACATTATAACCTGAGGAACATGGGAAGTTATTTCTATTTCTTAGCCGATTCAACAGGCCAGGTAAATGGTACTTTTAATAACTTCAGTTTTAAAACCGTTGTTGGCAGAAGTTCAATCGACAATCCATTGTATTCAAGAAGAGGTTCAAGTTTTTCGGTTTCGCTGAAACTCACTCCACCTTATTCATGGTTTACCGATACTGATTATAGCCCGGCTAATCCCGACATGACCAATAACGAACGGTTCAAATGGATTGAATATCATAAATGGCTCTTGAAAGGACAGTTGTTTAACCCGGTATCGAAAGACGAAAAACTGGTGTTACGTACGGCCTTCGAAATGGGGTTCCTCGGGTATTATGATCCTTACCGCAAATCGCCGTTCGAAGGATTTATCGTGGGTGGTTCAGGTATGTCGGGGTACAATATTTATGGTACCGATTATGTGGCATTGCGTGGATACAAGGATTTCAGTTTAAGTCCGAACAACGGGTCGAATATGTACTCGAAATTTACGCTCGAAATGCGTTATCCGATTACATTAAAACCAAGCGCAACGATTTATGCCCTGAGTTTTCTCGAAGCAGGTAATGCCGGTATGAGTTTTCAGAATTATGTGCCCTTTAAATTGCATCGTTCGGCTGGTGTGGGTGTTAGAATCTTCCTCCCGATGTTTGGTTTAATGGGTATCGACTGGGGTTATGGATTTGACGATGTGCCCGGTGTATCAGGTGCAGCAGGAAGTCAGTTCCATTTTGTTATCGGGCAACAATTCTGATAACATCATTTGGCATAAAATATGATAATGTAAGGTATTATAAATTTAAAATGAGCGGAAAAATGAAAAAGTTAGTTTTATTGACCCTGGCAGTTTTTGGATTTTCATGGATTTCTGTTGCCCAGAAAATGGCTTTTATTGATACCGAATACATCATGGAGAATATACCGGCTTATAAAGCTGCGCAGAATCAACTCGACCAGCTTTCGGGGCAATACCAGAAAGAACTCGAATCGATTCATGCTGAAATTGAACAGATGTATAAAGATTTTCAGGCCGAAAGTGTTTTGCTTTCAGAAGATATGAAACGTAAACGCGAAGATGTGATTATCACCAAGGAAAAGGATTACAAACAGCTTCAGAAAAAGTATTTCGGACCCAACGGCGATCTTTTCAAAAAACGGCAGGGACTTGTGAAACCTATTCAGGACGATGTATTTAATGCGGTTCAGGAAATTTCCAACGAAGGAAGTTACTCCATTGTTTTTGACAAAGCCGGTGGTACAACCCTGTTCTTTACAAACCCGAAATTCGACTTAAGCGACCAGGTTTTACAAAAACTCGGATATAAATAATTAATAATTATATTTGTGACCAAAAATTAAAAACATTACACTGATTATGAGAAATTTAGTAAAAATTGCAGCGTTTATGTTCATCGTTTTTACTGCAACGGCAGTAAGTGCACAAACGCCAAAATTCGGACATATTGATTTGCAGGCTTTGATTCAGGTAATGCCTGAAAGAGCAAAAGCTGAAACCGAATTCAATAAATTCCAGGGCGATCTGGAGGATATTTTTAGCGATATGCAGAAAAATTACCAGGCAAAACTGACCGAACTGGAACAAATGGGTGATTCGGTTTCTGAAATTAAAAGAAATGCAAAAATTGCCGAATTACAGGACATGCAACAGCGTATTCAGAACTACCAGCAAACAGCACAAGGTCAGTTGCAACAGAAAAACGCCGAGATCATGAAACCGATTTATGACAAAGCGCAGAATACAATTGCAGAAGTTGCCAAGGAAAAAGGTTTGATTTATGTTTTCGAAGTAAACTCACTGCTTTATAAATCAACTGAAAGTATTGATGTTTTGCCGTTGGTAAAAACCAAATTGGGGATATAATTTTTTACGAAATATCAGTAAGCCACCAGTTATTCAACTGGTGGCTTTTTTTTTGACAAATGGTCTGAATTTATTGCCTGTTTTACGATTAAAATCTATATTTAAAAGTTTTGAAACAGTAAAAAACTTAATCGAATATGGCACCTGAAAAAGAACACGGCGAAATGGCCAAAGTCAGTATTCCACAAGATACTTTTTTGTTTGAGATTGCCTGGGAAGTGTGTAACCAGGTTGGAGGGATTTATACAGTGATCCGTTCAAAAGTGCCCTCGGTAATTGATAAATGGGGACACGAAAACTATTGCCTGATCGGACCCTATTTTGCCGAACAGGCAGCGGCCCATTTTGATCCCGAAACCGATTTTTCGTCGCCGATTGGCAAAGCGGTTTTAAAACTGCAGGAAAGGGGTTTTGATGTTCATTATGGACAGTGGATTGTATCCGGCCGGCCTCATGTTGTTCTTTTTAATCCTTACTCAGTGTATGATAAACTGGGAGACATCAAATATTATTTATGGAAAGAGTTCAATATCTCACTGCCCGGCGGTGATGAATTGCTGGACAAAGTAGCAGCTTTTGGTTATCTCGTTAAAGAGTTCTTTCATTATATCGCCGAGTTTGATTTAGGTCACCCGAATATTATTGCTCATTTTCATGAATGGATGGCGGGCATTCCAATTCCTTCCATCAGAAAAGACAAACTGAATATTAAAGTTGTTTTTACAACTCATGCCACCTTACTGGGCCGTTATCTGGCCATGAACGATCCGAAATTTTATGATCACCTGGCATTTTATAACTGGGAAGTTGAAGCCACAAAATTCAATGTAAAACCCATCGCCGAAATTGAAAGAGCCTCGGCACACGGTGCTCATATTTTTACAACGGTGAGCGAAATTACCGGGAATGAATGTACTCATCTTTTGGGCCGCACGCCCGATATGGTTTTGCCCAACGGGTTAAATATTGTGCGTTATGAGGCATTGCACCAGATTCAGAACCAGCACGTGAAAATCAAGGAACAAATCCACGATTTTGTGATGGGGCACTTTTTTCAGAGTTACCCGTTCGATTTGGATAAAACACTGTATTTCTTTACTTCCGGGCGTTATGAATACCAGAATAAAGGCTATGATGTGACGCTGGAAGCGCTGGCCCGCCTGAATTACAAAATGCAGGTGGCCAATATCGATACCACGGTGGTTACATTTTTTGTGACGAAAAAACCATTCTATACCATCAATCCCGAGGTATTGCAGTCGAAAGCACAGATTGAAGACGTTTGGCGCGTTTGCGAAGAAATCAAGGAACAGGTGGGAAAACGACTTTATACCAATATTACTGCAGCCGAGGGACCCTATTTATTCCCCGATCTAAGTAAAATGGTGGACGATTATCTTCGTTTAAAACTCAGAAGAAATATCCAAAGCTGGAAAACGCATAAGTTACCAAAGGTCATCACTCATACTTTAAAAGATGATGCCAGCGACGAAATACTGCAGTTCCTGAGAAAGGCAAACCTTGTAAACAATCGTCACGACAAGGTGAAGGTGGTTTATCACCCCGATTTTATCACCACTTCAAATCCCTTGTTCAGGATGGATTACAACACTTTTGTGCGCGGTTGTCACCTGGGTATTTTCCCAAGTATGTACGAACCATGGGGTTATACACCACTCGAATGTCTTGCCAGCGGAATCCCTTCTATTACCAGTGAAGTGGCCGGTTTTGGCGATTACGTGGTCAATTCAATTCCCGATCACGACGAAAAGGGCATGTACATCATCAACCGGAAAGGAAGAAACTTCTTCGATATTGCCGAAGACCTGGCCAACATGATGTTCAAATTTGTACAGATGTCGCGCCGCGACAGAATTGCATTACGGTATAAATGTGAAGAAACATCGCTGCATTTCGACTGGTCGAATCTGGGGAAATATTACGACAAAGCTTACAACGAAGTGGTAAAAAGATAAATCACACAAACGATCTTTTTTCTGATAACCTGACAATTAAAGTACAATGAAAATGGCCCCGATTGGCGTTTTTGATTCAGGGTACGGTGGCTTGACAGTTTTAAAGGAACTGGTGAAAGCGCTGCCTGACTATGATTTTCTTTATCTGGGCGATAATGCCCGTAACCCTTACGGAACCCGTTCGTTTGAGGTGGTTTACGAATACACCCTCGAAGCGGTGAAATACCTCTTCAGCCAGGATTGCCCGCTGATTATTATTGCCTGCAACACAGCATCGGCAAAAGCGCTTCGCAATATTCAACAGTTAGATCTTCCGGTAATTGCCCCTGACCGCAGAGTTTTGGGGGTGATAAGACCCAGCGTTGAAAAAGTTTCTGAAATAACCGGAAACGGACATGTTGGTGTTTTAGGAACCGTGGGTACGGTGGTCTCTGAATCGTACCCGATAGAACTGGAAAAATGGTCGGGCGGGAGAGTGGTATCCACAGTGCAGGAAGCCTGCCCGATGTGGGTGCCGATTGTTGAAAACAACGAAATCGGAACCGAAGGAGCCGAGTTTTTCATCAAACGCCATATTCAGAACATTTTGGCAAAAGACAGCAAAATGGATACACTGATCCTGGGTTGTACACACTATCCGTTGTTGATCAACTCCATCCGGAAATATGTTTCGAAACAGATTAATATTCTGGAACAGGGAGCAATCACCGCTGAAAAACTGGTGGAATACCTGCAAAGGCACCCCGACATGGAAAGAAGGCTTTCGAAAAGTGGAACATTGCGTTACCAAACCACCGAATCGGCTTCCAACTTTGCCGAAAAAGCCGCCCTGTTTATCGGGCAGAAAGTACATGCAGAGCACGTACGGTTGTAATTGGGTAAGTGGGGTATTGAGTGAATGAGTGAGTGGGTTATTGAGTGAATGAGTGAGTGGGTTATTGAGTGAATGAATGAGTGGGTTATTGAGTGAATGAGTAATTGGGTAATTGAGGAGGAATTGCGAAGCCAGATAAACGATGGCGAATGACACAGGTATCGTGATTCCGGAGAAAGAAACCCTGAAAGGGTTTGATTATAATAGCCCCGTCTCGCCTGAGGCGAGATTAACCCGGGGAGATGCGCCCACCAAAATCCCTGCCCGTGGTTCAGGACACCGGCCCGGCAAGCGGATTGGGGAGAATTGAAATATTACATAAAAAAATGAACTGGATTATTTTGATTATTGCAGGCTTATTTGAGGTGGGCTTTGCCTTCTGTCTCGGCAAAGCCAGGGAGAGTGCCGGAACCGAAATGTATGTATGGTACGCCGGATTTCTTGTAACACTTAGCATCAGCATGGTGCTGTTGGTAAAAGCAACACAGACACTGCCAATCGGCACAGCATATGCCGTGTGGACCGGAATAGGCGCGGTGGGTACTGTTTTAACCGGTATTTTCCTGTTTAAAGAACCGGTTACTTTTCTGAGATTACTATTTCTGGCCACATTAATCGGGTCCATTATCGGGCTGAAAGTTGTATCGCATTAATGTGAGGAAATCTTCGTTTAAGGATTTCTAAAACTGAACTTTTGGTTTGGATGTAAAGTGATTGGGTTGTTGAGTGATTGTGTGAATGAGTCAGTTTATTCATTTTCAGTGTCATTTTTTGATTAAACAGGCAGTGATTAAATAATGATAACCCTGCTTTTTGTCTGGGCGGCCCTTCATTAAATCATGACATCTTCCTTTTTCATTTTTTCTGTTCATCATTAAATAATGAAGCCTCCACTTTTCGTTTGGGCGACCTTTCATTAAATGATTACGGCTTTCTTTTATGGTTTTTGGCCTTTCATTAAATAATGAAGCCCTTTTTTTTTGTTCGGGCGACCCGTAATTAAATAATATTGGCCTCACATACTGACCGGGCAGGCCATGTAATGAGTACACGACTCCACTTTTTAATTGGGCAACGAATGTACTGAGTACATTGCTTCACTTTTTGATTGGGCAACCAATGTAATGAGTACACGGCTCTACTTTTTAATTGGGGAACGAATGTACTGAGTACATTACCTCACTTTTTATTTGGGCGACCAATGTACTCAGTACACGGCCACCGTTTTTGCCTGTTAAAATTTTCAGGATCAGTTTAATAATAACCCGATTATTTTTATTTTTAAAACCGAAACAAAAAACAGAAACCGCTTGCACGTAAATCGCAAATTAAAAGAAGCAATGAAACTGCGCCTTTTTATCCAAATATGGAAATATCAGTAAGTTTTATTGCGTGTATAAACCAGTTATACTTTATTATAAAAAACCAAAGACAATGAAAAATTACCAAATTTTAAAAGGATTAGTTTTCCTAGTATTTGCATCAATTACATTCTTTTCTTGTGACTTATTTTACTTTACTTTTGGGTACAAATATTCAATTGGACATTTCCCTACCTCACCAACAAACCTGATTGATTTTAATACTGAATTTGATGACTACAATTCCGACATCCCAATCTTTGGAGAAACATTCCCATTTTGTTTTTCATCAAATAGAAATAGTAAAGGAGCTGACTTTGATATTGTTTACAAATTAATGTCAGTTGAGTTTTCCAAAAAAAACGGCAATCTTGATATTTTTGATAATACTCACTCGAACCTCAGTGTTTATATTGAAAATGAAAATATCAGGAATGCATTAAACAAAATTAATTCGCCGTTCGATGAATTTGGTCCCTGTCTCATTTCCATGGGAATGAATTATAATGGAACAAATATGAACAGGAGATTTGAAACTTACATTTTCCTTTACTCAAACAATTCAGCCGGAAATCAAGATATATATTTCACCCAGAACCTCGAAAATGAAAAATATGAAGAGCCTATTCCCGTTGAATATTTAAACTCAGATTTTGACGATGCATATCCAACATTCAATAACGATTATTCTGAACTTTATTTTACATCAAACAGAAGGGGCAAATTCGATATTTATAAAATCCGAACTGATAATAGTAAAGAGATTCTTGAAATTTTATCAGAAAACAACACCGCTTCAGTTGAGATAGTTTCCACCCTTTCCTCCGGGTTTGATGATATATGCCCTTCAATTACGAATAACATATTAGTTTTTACTTCAAACAGAGAGGGAGGCTTCGGTGGATATGATTTGTATTATTCATATTTTGAAAACGGAACTTGGAGTGAACCAATTAACTTCGGAAGTGAAATAAATTCATCATACGATGAATATAGACCAATTGTAAGGTCAAATGAATGGGAATTTGACAATGATATGATGATATTTTCGTCTAACCGACCAGGTGGAAAAGGTGGGTTTGATTTGTATTATGTAGGAATTCAACGAAAAGGAGAAATAAATTGAAGAAAAATAACAAAGCATAACACAGTAGATATTGCAGGGCGGGGTTCGGTGGTACGCCAACTGCGGATTCTCGTTTCGCAGTTCCATGTCCTTCGGACAGTAACGCTCTCCGAAATCCGCCACGACAACATGTACTCAACCGTAACTGTGCATTTTAAACGCCTGAAAATTAAGTGATAATTAATACATTGAAAATTGAGATATTATGGAATCAGACAAGGAAAAAATACTTTTACGGGATAAA
>DAINOH010000064.1:0-28052 GCA_036735485.1 Draconibacterium sp.
AACAAAAACGCCCCAACCAAACCGCCTGCCAAAAACAGAAAAGCATCAATTGTGCCAATCGACAAAGCGCAAAGCCCTCTTCCCGGACAGAAGCCTCCCATGATAAAACCGGCTCCCATTATTACGCCGCCAACAATGGAAGCACCAATATAGTAGGGATTTACATACACAAGGCTTAAATCGAGCATCCCAAAATAGTTGAGAAACTGAGCACCCACCAGCGCTGTAATGGCTGCCGTAAAAAATACTTTCAGCACGGTGGCATCATAGCCATAAAACATGCCGGCGAGTTTGCGGCTCGACGAAAAACCGGCCTGTTCGAGCGCAAAGCCAAACCCGATTCCGATGACAAAACCTGTGAGCAGGTTCGCCCATTCGGGAAAGTTGTTAAATATTGAAAGCGGACCCATTTCTAATTTATTATTGATGAGTTATTAATGATTATTGAACATGAAACCCGAAACTTTAAACTTTGAACTCTCATATCCAGAGTTTACGGAAGAACCAGGCAAAGAGGAAAGCAGAACCAAAAATCGACATCATGGTAACGAAACCGGCAACCGAGAGTACAGCCATTCCTGAAAGTGCGGCACCACTGGTGCAACCACGGGCCAACTGTGCTCCATACACGAAAAACACACCACCCAGAAAGGCAAACAACAAACGTGTTTTATTCGTGATTTTTGGTGACTTTTCGATGGTGAATTTCAATCGCCCCGAAAGAGCTCCGGAAATCAACCCGCCAGCCATCAACCCCAAAACTTCGAAAAAAAGCCAGTTTTTCAATGGTTTTTCACCACCTTCGAAATACGAACTGTAATAGACCGATTGTTTGGCGTGTTCCGGTGCAACCGCATCTACCGCTGCCACCACCGCGTATTTGAGACCACCGCTGGCACCCAGTCCGCGACCCGAAAAATACATAGCCGCCAATAATACCAAACCCAGCAGTATCCCTGCGAAATACGGGTTCATATAATTTCTTTTTGTCATTGTTGAAAGTTGTTATAAAACGGTCAGAAATAAAGACAATTTAACGCCGGATTTGTTTTTCGGTTGTAACCCGGGATTCAATCTTCTTTTATCTTCTCTTCACCCCAACTGTAGCCTTTGTTATCGAAACCTGCCATTGACAAAACCCGGTTTGTAACCGTCTTCACAGCCTGTTCAATGGTTTCGGGTTTACTGTAAAACGAAGGTATTGCCGGACAAATAATCCCGCCTGCCAAAGTTACTGTCCGCATGTTTTCGATGTGAATCAGGCTGAAAGGAGTTTCGCGGGGAACCAGAATCAGTTTGCGGCGTTCTTTCAGCATCACGTCGGCTGCGCGGGTAATGAGGTCGTCAGAAATTCCACCGGCAATTTTACCCAGCGTTGCCATCGAGCAGGGACAAACAATCATTGCATCGAAAGTAGAAGATCCCGAGGCAAATGGCGCATAAAAATCGTTCTTCTCGTAAACCCTGAACGGGAAAACCGGCTCAAACTGACCACCCAGTTCGTATTGCCAGATATCGCGGGCATTGGTGCTGAAAACTACCCCCACTTCACTAAGCTGATCTTTTAAATCTTTTAACTGATCGAACAGTACCGAAGCATAAACAGCACCACTTGCACCCGTTACTGCCACCACAATTTTTCGTTTTGTCTGCTTCATCTTCCCCCGATCTGATAATATAATGCCAATGAAATCACATTGTTAAACTGACTGTCGTGCCAATAATAATTGGTATCACCGGGCTTATCGCGGATAGGCAGAATTGATAGGGCAAATCGCAGGTCGGCTTTCAGGTAATCCAGAAAATCAAACTGAAATCCAATTAAAGCCTGCAAATCGAGACTGTTAAATTCGGCCTGATCCTGGGGAGGAAACTCACCATAAACGTCAAACTCTTTTCCGCTTAACAGATATCCGGGCTGAATGCCGGCCAGCACAGCCCCCCATTCGCCTGTACGAAAACCGGCATAAACAGGCAGATCGATATAATTCAACCGCATGATATATTTGGTTGGATCTTTTGCAGTTGGATTTTTGCGGGCACCTTTCTGGTTAAATTTTAACTCCATTCCTGCAAAAACTGCCGGTGCAATATCCGTTTCAACATAAAAACCAGCCACTGCACCCGGTTTATTGTAGCCTTTGTAGCTATCGCCTTCCACCTGCGAACCATTAAATCCGGCCAGAATCCCACCATTAAAACGTTGCGCTTTTATGGTTAAAGTAATGACTGCCAGAAACAAAACCAATAATACTTTCTTCATTTATTTCAGTTTTTCAAGTTTGGATTTCAGAATATTCATGCCCACCGAAGCTTTTTCTTCGATGTAAGTTACGTTTTTCATATAAAAATCAGGGCGGACCGGATCGATCACAAAAACCGGAACTCCCGGCCTGACGTAATTTACCAATCCGGCAGCGGGATAAACCTGCATGGAAGTGCCAACCACCAACAGGATATCAGCAGCTTCCACCATCGGAATGGCATCATAAAATGCCGGAACTGCCTCGCCAAACCAAACAATGTGTGGTCTCAACTGGCTTCCTTTTTCGCATTTGTCACCAAATTTAAGTTCCCAGTGATCAAGTGTGTAAACAAGATCCGGATCGGCAGTACTGCGTACTTTGCGGAGTTCGCCATGCAAATGAAGCACTTTTGTGCTTCCGGCGCGCTCATGCAGGTCATCCACATTTTGTGTGATAATCTGTACATCGAAATCCTTTTCCAGCGCTGCCACTGCAAAATGCCCGGCGTTGGGTTGTGTTTCGAATAACTGTTTCCGGCGTTCGTTGTAAAAATTCATTACCAGTTCCGGATTCCGGTACCAACCTTCGATGCTGGCAACATCTTCAACCCGGTACTGCTCCCACAATCCGCCCATATCGCGAAAGGTTTTAAGCCCGCTTTCCTGGCTCATTCCCGCTCCTGAAAGTACTACCAGCTTTTTCATTCGTTTTAAAAGATCAGCCTAAAAATACGATTTAATTGATTCCCTTCAAACATGCAAATCGCCGGAAGTTTTAACCGGATTTCGTTACATTTGCACGCATGATCGACAATGCAACCATAGAAAGAATCATTGATGCTGCTGAGATTTCGGAGGTGGTTTCGGAGTTTGTAACGCTGCGGAAACGCGGAGTTAACATGCTCGGATTGTGCCCGTTTCACAACGAAAAAACACCATCGTTTACCGTTTCGCCTGCCAAAGGAATTTTCAAATGTTTTGGTTGTGGAAAAGGTGGCAACTCGGTGAATTTTATCATGGAACACGAAAATCTGTCCTATCCTGAAGCACTGAAATGGCTGGCAAAAAAATACCATATCGAAGTGGTGGAGCACGGCGATTCGGAAGAAGAAAAACAGTTGCTCGACGAACGCGAAAGCCTGATGATCGTTTCGGGTTTTGCGCAGAAATATTTCACCAACTATTTGTGGAACGAAAATGAGGGAAGAACCATCGGGCTCAGCTATTTCCGCGAACGAAGTTTCAGGGATGATATTCTGAAAAAGTTTGAACTGGGTTACGCCCCTGATGGCAAAACACCTTTTACCGATGCCGCCCAGAAAGAAGGATACAAAATGGAGTTCCTTGAAAAAACGGGACTTTCCATTAAACGCGACGACTGGGTGCGCGATCGTTTTGCGGGCCGGGTGATGTTTCCGATCCACAATTTAGCCGGAAGAGTGATTGCTTTTGGTGGCCGTATTCTGAAAGAAAACAAGGAAACTGCCAAATATCTGAATTCGCCCGAGTCGGAGATTTACCACAAAAGCAAAATTGTTTACGGAATTTTCCAGGCCAAACGCGAGATTTCGAAAACCGACAAATGTTACCTGGTGGAAGGTTACACCGATGTGCTTTCGATGCACCAGGCCGGGATTGAAAATGTGGTGGCTTCGTCGGGAACCGCGCTCACGCCCGACCAGATCAGGATGATCAAACGTTTTACGCCAAACATTACCATTATTTATGATGGCGATGCTGCCGGTATCAAGGCTTCGCTGCGCGGAATCGATCTTGTACTGGAAGAAGGGATGAATGTGAAAGTGCTGCTGCTGCCCGACGGTGATGACCCCGATTCGTTTGCCAAAAAGATGGGAGCCGCAGGTTTTGCAAGTTATATCAGGGAAAACGAAACCGATTTTATCCAGTTTAAAACGCGACTTTTATTAAAAGATGCCGAAAGTGACCCGATTGCCAAAGCAAAACTGATTACCGATGTAATCCGCTCGGTTTCTGTGATTCCCGATCCGGTCACACGGTCGGTTTACATCAAGGAATGCAGCAAATTGCTGGAGGTAAACGAAGAATTGCTTTATTCTGAAGTTCAGAAACAAAAACGGAAACAAAATGATGAACTGGAGAAAAACGAGATAAGAATCGAGACCCGGAAAGCTGCTCAGCAACCAAAGATTGAAGAAGTTGTAACAACCGGGAAACTGAATGAAGAAGAACTTGTTTTTCTGCGCTTTTTACTGAAATACGGGCATTTGGAGTTGTTTGAACTCGAAGGTGAAAATCCGCACGAAGTTGTTACCGTAACTGCCGGAGAATTTATGGTTCATGAAATTGAAAAAGACGACCTGGTTTCGCAACACGAACTTTTCAACATTATCTTCTCCGGGGTGAAGGAAAATCTTGAAAATCCGGCGTTTGACCCGTGGCGTTTTTTTGTTCATCACCAGAATGCAAAAGTCAGTCAGCTGGCCACCAACCTGCTCTCGGATAAACACAACGAAAGCAACATCTGGAAACGTGGCGGTGGTTTTACCGAAAGCGAGGAAGATATCCTTGATTTGTTGGTTCCGAAGGTGATTAACGAATACAAATGGCGAAAGATCAGGCAAATGCTTACCGAAATTGAAAAAGAAATCGACAAAGCATCGGCAGAAAACGATTTCGACCGGGTAATTGATGAACAATCGAAATACATGAACCTGAAAAGAGTGGAAAAAGAACTTGCCGAAAAATTAGGAAACCGCACCATTATATAATCTGATTATGAGAACCTTACCGATAACCGACCGCGAAGAAATCAATAATATTCTGAAAGCCTGCAAAACCTGCTGGGTGGCCATGTCAGACGATAACATACCGTATGTTTTACCCATGAATTTTGCGCTTGACGGGGATGATATCATTTTACATTCGGCGCAACATGGACGAATGTGGGAAACTCTGAAAAAAAATCCGCAGGTTTGCATCAACTGGACTTTGGGTGAAGAAATTGCCTGGCAGGATGTGAAAGTAGGTTGCAGTTACCGGGTAAAATCGAAGTCGGTGATTGTGGAGGGCAAATCAGCAATTATCAATGATTTTGATGAAAAAACCCGTTGCCTGGAAAAAATAATGGCCCAATACAGCGACCGCGAATTTAAATTCAGCAAGCCATCGGTGGAGAATGTGGGTATTCTGAAAGTAAAAATTGACAAGCTATCGGCTAAAGTTTTCGGCGCCAAAGCAGTAACTCCGTGGAAAAGTTAAAACAGCAAAATATGATTTTTGTAACGGGCGGAACAGGTTTAGTGGGTGCTCATTTGCTTTTCGGACTCACAAGTTCGGGTAAAAAGGTAAAAGCGCTGAAACGCAAAAGCAGCAACCTGCAACTGGTTATGAAGACCTTTTCATGGTATTCAGAGAATCCGGAAGAACTTTTTAACCTGATTGAATGGGTGGATGGTGATTTGCTTGATTATTTCGGGTTGGAAAAACTGCTGGAAGGAATCACCGAAATTTATCATTGTGCCGCCATTGTTTCTTTCGACCCGAAAGAGCGTAAAAAAATGATTGCCAATAATGTGGAAGGAACCTCAAATCTCGTTAATGCCGCTTTGGAAAACGGGGTGAAAAAAATCTGTCATGTCAGTTCGGTGGCTGCTCTGGGGCATTTCGAAAACGGGCAATCGATTACTGAAGAAACCAACTGGGTTCCTTCGAAAAAGGTTTCTGCTTATTCCGAAAGTAAATTCTTTTCAGAAACCGAAATCTGGCGGGGAATGGAAGAAGGTCTCGATGCCGTGATTGTGAATCCTTCCATTATTCTCGGGCCGGCCAACTGGGAAACAGGCAGCGCCAAAATGTTTAAAACCGTCTGGAGCGGAATGAAATTTTATACCCGCGGAGTCACAGGATTTATTGATGTGAAAGATGTTGTGAAAGCCATGATTTTGCTGATGGAGGAATCAAATTTTGAATCGGCAAAAAACAACCGGTTTTTGCTGAGTGCTAAAAACATCAGTTATGGTGAGGTGTTTTTTCAGATTGCCGATGCATTGGGAAATCCACGCCCTGCTTTTTATGCTAATAGTTTTTTACTTGGAATTGTGTGGCGGGCTACCCGTTTTATCAGTTTTCTAACCGGGAAGTCGCCGCTGATTACCCGCGAAACTGCTGCCAATGCCCGACGGGTCAGAAATTTCGACGGAAGCAAAATAACCCGTTTATTCGGATTTCAATACCTGCCTGTTTCAGATTCAATAAAACAAACAGCCAGGATTTTTAAAAAGGAACACTCCTGAAATTCCCGTCCTCTGGCTGAATAATTATGAATGTCAGTTTTAATTTTCTGACTAAAATCTCTGAAAAACATTGAATTCAGAATTTTTGCCTGTCTGAAATTTTCGGTTCAACCAAATCGTAAATCGTAAATTGCTAAATAGTAAATCCTTAAATAGCTTTTTTATCCATGAAAAATCAGCAGTGGAGTGTGCGTGTGAAAAACCATTTTCCGCGCCAGGCTCGGATTAAATAACCTTGTTATCAGGTTTCGCTTGTGCGTTGTCAGCGAAATAATGTCAATCTTTTCTTCTTTGATATAAGCTTCCAGCGCATCCAGAATATCGTTGCCATTAATCAGGCTGCATTCAAAATCAATTCCTTTGTATTTTTCACACAAAACATCTTTCATGCCTTCAAGCCGCGCAACATCCCAGTC
Source organism: Draconibacterium sp. (assembly GCA_036735485.1). Classification (GTDB taxonomy): domain Bacteria; phylum Bacteroidota; class Bacteroidia; order Bacteroidales; family Prolixibacteraceae; genus Draconibacterium. The sequence goes on from DAINOH010000064.1 coordinate 6,936, forward strand.
GTCGGTATAACTCCGCCCAACATGAACGCACTTTATTTTCAGGTTGAAAGGTCGCAGTAATTCCAAAAGTTTTTCAACAGACGCAAAATCCTTTTCATCAAAATTGGTGGCATATAAAACACTTGAAAAACTATTCAGTGTATTTTCGGGTGTTTCTTCCGGAACAATGAGTACCGGAACTGTGGTGTTGTACATGATATCCACCGCAATACTGCCCAGTGTGCCGTATAAAGCTTCTTTACCGCCACTTCCCATCACAATCAGCTGCGACTGGTTTTTTTGAGCAAAGGCCAGAATATCATTTTCAGGATAACCCGATTTGATAATGAATTCAGGTGATACCGATTTCCACTTTTCTATTCCGATTTCTACCGCCACCTTATTAACAAACTTCTGAAATTCGGCATTGGCATTTTCTTCGGAATACTCAAGGTTTGTGAGCAACGAAGAATCGTAAGCATAAATATCGCTGAATGGAATGGAATGAATCACAGGATTGATGTAACAATGCATCAGAATGATCTTTGTTTTCAATTTTGCTGCGATGTTCACTGCCAGTTTACAGGCTTTTTCGCTGTGCATTGAAAAATCGACAGGAACCAAAATATGCCGGTCGGCTTTATCAGGCTGAATTTCTTCAAGAAAAGGTTTTATACCCAGCATTTCTTCAAGAATCGGAATGGCACGATCAATATCCTTTTCAAGAATTCGCACCTGGATGGTTGACGAACCTGCTCCTTCAATCAGGCTGAAACTGACAAGGTCGCAGGCAATGTTTTCCGCATCGAAACGAAGTTTCAGAAACTGGGCTTTTGAATACGGAAGTGTGACGATGGTAATCAGTTTTTCTTCCATGGCATTTCGATTTAAAGTTTAATTTATTTTTTGTGGTTTTCACTCACCCCCAACCCCCACAAGGGGGCAATTGTTAAATCCGGTTTTCCCCTTGAGGGGACATAGGGGTGAATAGCACAACTTAATATTCGGTTAGTGTTGAAATAAGTTTCGTTTCAGCAGGGATAAAAAAAGGGCAGTAAAAAATTACTGCCCTAAAAGGTGTATTATTAATACTCCCCCAGGATTTAAATCCCGAAAGCTTCTTTAACCTTGTTTACATAGTCGAGCTTTTCCCAGGTGAAAAGTTCCACTTCTTTTGTTACAGTTGGGAAATACGGAGAAGTAAAGGTTTTTACCACTTTCTTTGGTTCGCGTCCCATGTGTCCGTATGCAGCAGTGTCCTCGTAAATCGGGTTGCGGAGTTTCAGTCTTTCTTCAATGGCTTTCGGGCGCATGTCGAAAATCTGGTCCACTTTTTTAGCGATTTCACTATCCGGAATATTCAACTTCGATTTTCCGTAGGTATTTACAAAAATATTCATGGGTTTGGCAACGCCGATTGCATAAGAAACCTGAACGAGTATTTCGTCGGAAATACCAGCTGCCACGAGGTTTTTGGCAATGTGGCGCGCAGCATAGGCTGCCGAGCGGTCAACTTTCGACGGGTCTTTGCCCGAGAAAGCGCCACCACCGTGTGCGCCTTTTCCTCCATAAGTATCGACAATAATTTTACGGCCGGTTAAACCAGTGTCGCCATGAGGACCACCAATAACAAACTTGCCCGTCGGGTTTACATGGTAAACAATATCGTTTCCGAACAAAGCCTGCACACGTGCCGGTAGTTTGGCTTTCACCCTCGGAACAAGAATATTGATAACGTCCTCTTTGATTTTGGCCAACATCGGTTCGTCTGCATCAAATTCATCGTGTTGTGTTGAAACAACAATCGTGTCGATACGAACCGGAACACCTTCTTCGCTGTATTCGATGGTAACCTGCGATTTTGAATCGGGACGCAGGTAAGTCATCACTTTGCCTTCGCGGCGGATAACAGCCAGTTCAAGCAACAACTGGTGCGACAGTTCGAGCGACAGTGGCATAAAATTGTCGGTTTCGCGGCTGGCGTAACCAAACATCATTCCCTGGTCGCCGGCACCCTGGTTCATCGGATCTTCGCGCACAACACCGCGGTTAATATCCGGGCTTTGTTCGTGAATGGCAGAGAAAACACCGCACGAATCGCCGTCGAAACGGTATTCAGCTTTTGTGTAACCAATGCGGTTGATCACTTCGCGTGCAACTTCCTGCACATCGATGTAAGTTTCGGTTTTAATTTCGCCGGCAAGCACAACCTGACCGGTGGTAACCAAAGTTTCGCACGCTACTTTCGAGTTGGGGTCGAAAGCAAGAATTTTGTCCAGAATTGCATCTGAAATCTGATCGGCCACTTTATCAGGATGTCCTTCGGATACCGATTCAGATGTGAATAAATAACTCATAATCCCTAAAATTTAATTCCCTTGCGGGTTTGTTAAACATTAATAAAACTGCGGGATGCTCGATTGATGTTGAAAAATGCGATTGTTTTAGCGTTTTTTTCATGTGGTTGCAATCAATCTCAAATCTTTCCACGTAGCGATGGCAAAAATACAATTCTTCGCGGGAATAAAAAAAGAGTTTTTGGAATTATTTTTATGAATACCCTAATTCGTTGCTAATTCACCCCTAAATCCCCTAAAGGGGACTTTGGGGCTGTGAGATGAGCAAATGTTACCTGTTTTTACCAGATTACAGCCCCCTTCAGGGGGTTGGGGACAATATCAGATAACCATTTTATTTATATTGTTTCAGGGTCCAATGTCGACAACTCAAAAACCCAGACAGAAGCTAAAAGTTATAAAATGCTGTTATATAAATATTTTTGCTACTTTCAACCTAAATTTAAAACCAAAAATTATGACAACCACCAATTTCTTCAAAATTGCATTTTCTCTTGCTATTCTTTTAACAGCCTGTCAAAAAGAAGAAGATATAAAACCTCTGCCAGAAACAGATTACCCTACGGTTTATGGAGAACTGACACAAGCAGAATGGAAAACCCGATTTACAGAATTTGAAAAAATTAATAACCCCTACAATCTCACTTTAGACAAATTAGGATTTGCAGCCGGAGAAATTCACTTAAATGACAGTAACTTGTTTTCAAAAGAATTTATCCTGTTTACTGTTGATTCTATCGTCAACACTTACAGAGATTTTCTGGGTATCGAAAAAGTGAAAACATTTAACCTTAACTATGATCTTTTAATTGACGATCCCTTTTTAATTCCAAACGGGCAAATCTCAATTGAATATTTATTTGACGATTCGCGGAAAGAAATGTTTGAAGAATACCGGAAATATTACTACCCTCAATTCAGAGTACAATTGAGGCAACAGAAAATAAATGAAAATTATTTCAGCGGTTCAATCCTGTATTTTGAGTTTAATATAGCGGAAAAAACATTGTTAATAACGGGGCACTGGTTTCCTGAAGCATCAATTCCCGAAACCGAAATATACACTTCAAAAGAAGCAGCCATAATTGCATGGCGTGAAATTAAACATTTAACAGGAGAGGATACCAGAGAGATAATATTTGATGAAGTTCCCTATAAAATGTTGATTTGCCATTTTATCGATGATAAAATCGAAATCAGGCAATGCTGGGTCCTCACATTATGGGACCTTCAATACAGACTGTACATTGACACACAAACCGGAGAGATGTTAAGATTTGAAAAATATTCAATGTACATGTAAAATCATTTTCAGCGTACTTCCTTTTGTGTCACCTCATGAAACACGCTTTCTAAATTCTGTTGTTTTTCGCTGAGAGTAAGCAGTACCAGTTTATTTTTCACAGCAAATTCAAAGATTGCCGGACGAATGTCTGTTTTGCCAGTGGATTCAATCTCCCAGAATTTTTCGTTCAAAACAGCGTTTTGTACACCCGGAATTGCAAGGATTTGTGCTGCTTTTACAGTCTCCGTAAATTCGGCGATCACCAACTGGCTGCGGTTGATTCTGCCGCTTTTTATTTCATCAATCGCGCCGTCGGCCACAATTTTCCCTTTATTGATAATAATCACACGCGAACAGACAGCTTCCACTTCCTGCATGATGTGAGACGAAAGCATCACCGTTTTTTCGCGGCTGATGTTGCGGATTACCTGCCTGATTTCTTCGAGTTGGTTGGGATCGAGGCCGGTGGTGGGTTCATCCAGAATCAGCACCGACGGATTGTGAATCAGCGCCTGCGCCAGTCCCACGCGCTGCCGGTAACCTTTTGAAAGAGCTCGGATTTTTTTGTGTTGCTCCTCGCCCAGCCCGGTGAGATCGATCATTTCAGCAACTCTTTGCTTTACATTCTTCAAATGATAAAATCCGGCAGTTATTTCGAGAAATTCGCGTACATACAAATCAGTATAAAGCGGATTATGTTCGGGCAGGTAACCAATATTTTTTCTGATTTCGAGATTATCGGGGCCCGTTTTTACTCCTTCAACCCAAACTTCACCACTGTCGGCTGGCAAAAATCCGGTGATTATTTTCATCAGCGTCGATTTTCCGGCACCATTCGGACCTAAAAAACCGACCAATTCGTCTCTTTTTATGGAAAAACTGACCTCATCCAGCGCTTTTTGCTTTCCAAATAATTTAGTTATCTGCCTTATTTCTACACTCATATATTTAAAATGGAAAACAAAAATAGTCTATTCTTTTTATATTTAAACCATTAGACTAAATTTGCACACAGCTATAGCAAGTTAACAAAATGAAAGATAGGCATTTCAATTATATTGAGGATTTGACCCGTTTTGAACGGCAAAAAACGTGGGAAGTGATTATTGGTGGTGTACCGGTTGGCGGCAACAACCCAATCAGGATACAATCGATGACCGACACCGATACAAAAGATACAGAATCAACTGTGGAGCAAGTGATAAAACTGGCAAAAGCAGGAGCTGATTATGTGCGGATGACGGTAAAAGGAATTTATGATGCCGAAAATATCAAAAACATCAAGGATGAATTGGTAAACCGCGGTTACAATACACCTCTAATCGGTGATATTCATTTTAACCCGAAGCTCGCCGAAATTGCTGCCAAAAGCATTTCAAAAGTCAGAATCAATCCCGGAAACTTTTACGATAAAAGAGCGCTTTTCAAAAACAAAGTATATTCTGATGATGAATATAAACAGGAACTGATCAAGATTGAAGAACAGTTTATCCCGTTTCTCGAAATGCTTCAGAAAACCAATACGGCACTTCGTATCGGGGCCAATCACGGTTCACTGTCCGACAGGGTAATGAGCCGTTACGGCGACACGCCTTCGGGAATGGCAGAATCTGTCCTTGAGTTTTTGCGGATTTGTAAAAAGGTGAATTTCAACAATGTTGTGGTTTCGATAAAAGCCAGTAACACACGCGTGATGGTTTACACGGTTCGGTTACTGAACTATAAAATGCGGCTCGAAGACATGATGTACCCGATTCATTTGGGTGTTACAGAAGCGGGTGAAGGAGAAGACGGAAGAATTAAATCGGCCGTTGGAATTGGTGCCCTGTTGGGCGACGGAATTGGCGACACTGTGCGTGTTTCACTGACCGAGAGCCCGATCCGCGAAATTCCGGTAGCCACCAAACTGGTCAATCATTTTAAAAGCTACGAGAACCACCAGCCGATAACCGCACCGATGATCGGACAGGTAAATCCGTTTGAGTACGAAAGACGCTCAACCCGCCCTGTTCTGAATATGGGAGGAAAACAGATTCCGGTGGTAATTGCCGATTTGGGTGACCGCACACTCAGCGAAATGATCCCGATCCGCGGAAAACTGTTGCCCGATTATTTCCTTTCAGGCAATAAAATACTGGATATCAAAGGCGAAGAATACCCGATAATTTCACTGGAAGAATACCTGTTTGAAAGCACCCGTTGGGGACGAATGAAATTTATCAGAACTGATAAAATGGAATTCGACCGGTTTATGGACAAACATCCTGAAATCATCATGAAACTGAAACAGACACGGAAAACCGTGCTAATTCTCGAAAGTTTCAATAAAAACCCGATGGCTGAACTCCGTGCTTTCTTTATGACATTGGAAACACACATCTGGAAAGTGCCGGTTGTTTTGTACCGCAGATATAATGAAAGTCTGCTCGAAGATTTGCAGATTAAAGCTGCCGCCGATCTCGGATGTCTTTTTATCGATGGTTATGGCGATGGAATCTGTCTTTCAAACGATAACGAGAATATCACTTTCACCGAACTGAAAGATCTGAGTTTCGGTATTTTACAGGCCAGCCGCATGCGCATGTCGAAAACCGAATTTGTGTCGTGCCCCGGTTGTGGCCGCACGCTTTTCGATTTGCACGAAACAACGCTCAAAATCAAGGAACATTTTAAACATCTCGACCACCTGAAAATCGGGATCATGGGTTGCGTGGTAAACGGGCCTGGCGAAATGGGCGATGTGGATTATGGTTTTGTGGGAACCGGCAGCAACAAGGTTGCACTTTACAAAGGATTGCAACCGGTAAAACGCCATATTCTGTTCGAAAATGCTGTGGAGGAACTGGAGCAACTGATCCGCGATAACGGCGACTGGAAAGACCCCGTTGATTAACTGATATTTCATGGCAAAAACCTACTGGAAACCCGGTACGATTATTTATCCGCTTCCGGCGGTAATGGTCAGTTGTGGCGAAACACCCGAAGAATACAACATTATCACCATCGCCTGGACGGGAACCATCAACAGCGACCCGCCGATGTGTTATATTTCGGTGCGGCCCGGGCGTCATTCCTACGAAATCATCAAACGCACCGGCGAATTTGTGATCAATCTCACCACCGAAAAACTGGCCAAAGCCACCGACTGGTGTGGTTGCAATTCGGGCAGGAAATACAACAAGTGGAAAGAGATGAACCTCACGCCCGCACCAGCCAAAGTGGTGAAAGCGCCCATCATTTTTGAATCACCGGTGAATATTGAATGCAAGGTGAAAAATATCGTTGAACTGGGAACTCACCACATGTTTGTTGCCGATGTCGTTTCGGTTTCGGTTGACGAGGAATACCTCAACGAAGAACAGGCTTTCAGTTTTGCCAAAGCTGCGCCGCTTGTTTACAGCCACGGCCATTATTACGGAATAGGCAAACGCATCGGTAAGTTTGGCTGGACCGTTGAAAAGAAGAAAAACAAACGAAAAAAATAATAGAAATTCCCGCGGCTCCTGAACAATCTCACAGTGTTTTTTGTAATGTACCTTACCATTTTATTACAAATGGAGCATATTTTAAAATCTGATTAAAATGAGAAAAGTATTCATCGCACTATTAATTATTATGACGACAATTTCTGAAGTAACCACCGCACAGAATAACCCGCTTTTAAAAGATTTCAACACACCGCACCAGACTGCGCCTTTTAACGAAATCAAAAACGAACATTTTATCCCGGCATTTCAGGAAGCCATCAAACAGGGAGAAGCTGAAATCGAACAGATTGCAGGCGATTTGGGTAAACCAACTTTTGAAAATACCATCGTAGCGCTTGACCGTTCAGGAAGATTGCTCAACCGCACCGCCGGTGTATTTTTTAATTTAATGAGCTCGGAAACCAACGAAGAGTTGCAGAAAATTGCCCAGGAAGTTTCGCCGTTGCTCACCAAATTTCAGAATGATATCACACTCAATCCGAAATTATTTGAAAGAGTGAACTATCTTTATTACAACCGTGCCAACCTGAAATTGAATCCGGAACAGGCCATGTTGCTCGAATCCACATATTTCAGTTTTATCCGTCAGGGCGCCAGTCTAAAGGAGGAACAGAAACAAAGATTCCGCGAAATCAGCACCGAACTTTCAAAACTGTCGCTGAATTTTAACGAAAACCTGCTGAAAGAAACCAACAGTTTTGAGCTGAATATCAACGATAAAACCAAGCTGGCCGGACTCCCCGAAAGTACGCTTGAAGCCGCTGCCGGACTGGCAAAGGAAAAAAACAAAACAGGCTGGGTTTTCACCCTCGATATGCCCAGTTACCTCCCTTTTATGAAATACGCCGACAACCGCGACCTTCGGAAAGAAATGTACATTGCTTACGGTTCGCGGGCATTTAAAAACAATGAGCTCGACAACCAGCAAAATGTGGAAAAAATAGCGGCGCTTCGTCTTGAAATGGCGAAACTGCTCGGTTATAAAAATTATGCCGAATACGCACTCGAACGCCGCATGGCAGCAAAACCCGCCAATGTTTACAAATTGTTAGACGATTTATACGAAGCTTCCTATAAAACTGCTTTGGCTGAAAAGGCCGAAGTGCAGGCTTTTGCTCAGAAAAGTGGTTTTACCGGCGAAATCATGCCCTGGGACTGGGCTTATTACAGTGAAAAACTAAAGGTGGAAAAATTCGATCTGAACGACGAAATGATGAAACCTTATTTCGAACTGAACAAAGTGATTGACGGAGTTTTCGGACTTGCCACCGAATTGTACGGAATTACGTTCAAACCGAATACTGAAATCCAGGTTTACAACAAAGAGGTGATTCCTTACGAAGTTTTTGATGCCGACGGCAAATTCCTTTCTGTTTTGTATGCCGATTTCCACCCACGGGCCGGAAAACAGGGCGGCGCCTGGATGAACGATTTCAAGGGACAGTGGAAGGAAAACGGGGTGGATTCAAGACCACACATTACCATTGTGATGAATTTCACCCGCCCGACTTCAACCAAACCGGCGCTCCTCACATTCGACGAAGTGGAAACTTTTATGCACGAATTTGGCCACGCACTGCACGGAATGTTAGCCAACTCAACATACGCCACGCTTTCGGGAACCAATGTTTACCGCGACTTTGTGGAACTGCCCTCGCAGATTATGGAAAACTGGGCAGTGGAAAAAGAGTTTTTAGACAGGTTTGCCGTGCATTACCAGACCGGCGCCAAAATTCCGGCTGAGTTAGTAAAGAAAATTGTGGATGCACAAAACTACCAGGCCGGTTATCTCTCCATCCGCCAGTTGAGTTTTGGGTACATGGACATGGCCTGGCACACACTCGAGCAGCCTTTCACCGGGAGCGTAAAAACCTTTGAAGAAAACGCCTGGTCGAAAACCCGCATTTTCCCGGTTATACCGGAGGTTTGCATGAGTGTCCAGTTCGGGCACCTGTTTGCCGGTGGTTACGCGGCTGGTTACTACAGCTACAAATGGGCCGAAGTGCTGGATGCCGACGCTTTCAGTGTTTTCAAGGAAAAAGGCTTGTTTAATAAAGCAGTGGCCAAATCGTTCCGCGAAAATATCCTTGAAAAAGGTGGCACAGAAGACCCGATGGTACTTTACAAACGTTTCCGCGGGCAGGAACCCACTGTGGATGCACTGCTGAAAAGAAGCGGGTTGAAATAACCGGTTTTTCACAATATTTCGAAATCAGCGAAAAAAAAGCTGGCATCTTTTTACCTGAGATGCCAGCTTTTCTATTTCAGATTGTACCACTTTTCTGCATTCAACCTGTAAACTTTATCCACTACTTCTTTGGGCAGTTGCAAACCCTTGAATTCGCCTTTAATCAGCGGACTTGTCATGGTGTGGTCGGTTACAAGGTATTCCCAGTCGCGGAGCCAGGTTTGGTGAATCTGTTGCTGAAACTGTTCCTTTTCCTGTCCGCTGTCAATAATGTCGGTTCCGTATAAAATCCGGTCCTGGTATTGAATAAAGAAGTTGCGCACTTTTTCCCGGTCATCGCGGGTTTGAAAGTACAGTTGCCCCATCCGCGCAGCCAGGTCAACCGCTGTGTTTGGGTATTTATCGAGCCAGGCAGCCAGCGTGTCCACATTCCATTCGATACTGGCCAGGTGACACCCGATAAAAACGAGCCCGGGATTTTTGTCCAGCATCCTGTCGCGCGCAGCCATTTGTTCTTCGTACGAAGGAAATTCGGGATGCAGAAACATGTGATATTCCGGATGCCGGGCAAAATAGCTGCTGTCGTTTTTTGTGGTCATTTCATTCAACGGGAGCCAGCAGTTTCTGGGTTCGCCCAAATGCCCCACCAACGGGATTTTCTTTTCATTCAAAAAACGGAAAACCGGCTCGAACTTCGGGTCGTCAATCATAATCAGCGCGCTGTCTTTATCACGGAATTCCATCCCGATATTTTTCCACACTTTCACCGCCACTGCGCCACCGGCAAGGCAACTGTCGAGCCAGGCAAGTGTATTTTCAACCCATAACGAATCGTCCCAGCCATCGAGACAAAAAGTGGCCGCAAAATCAAAATTCTGCGGATATTGTTTTTCCAGGTTTTCCGAAATCTGCTGCACCTTGTAAACATGTTCACAACCTTCAGAAAAAGTATTGATCGTCAACACGCTGAAATTGTCTTTCTGCGCCTGTTCCAGCGAACCATTTCCATCCGAATAAATGTGGTAATGCGCATCGGTTTTGGGAACTTTTGCAAAGTCACCCATCGTGTAAAACCTGTTGTTTGTACAGGAAAAGCTATAAAAAGCGACAAAGAATAATAGAATACGGCTGGTCTTCATTGGTTTCAGATTAAATTTTTTGTTTGAAATTAGAAAAACTTTGCAATCAAAAATGCACAGACTATTTTTACCCACCAAAAACCGAGAATCATGATTGGACTTTTACGCACCCGCCGCAGTATCAGAAAATACACTGAACAGCCTGTTGAAGCCGACAAAATTGAAATTCTGAAAGAGGCAGTATTGCGCTCACCCTCGTCGAAAGGAATCAACCCATGGCAGTTTATTTTTATCGATGAAAAGGATACGATCCAAAAACTGAAGGTGGCCAAAAACTCGGGAACCAGCCCGCTGGAAACTGCACCGCTGGCAGTAGTTTTCTGTGCCGATGAAACAGTGAATGATGCGTGGGTGGAAGATTGTTCGATTGCCGCCATCATTTTGCAGCTCACGGCGCACTCGCTGGAACTGGGCAGTTGCTGGATTCATTTTCATTACCGGATGTACAACGAAACGGTTACTTCGGAACAATACGTCCGCGAATTGCTGGGTATTCCTGAAAACTACCGGGTTTTGTGTGCTGTAACAATCGGGTATTCGACCAGAGAAATAACAGGCCGCCCGTTTGAAAGCCTTCAGTTTGAAAAAATTAAATTGAACAGGTTTTGATAATTCCGGATTTACTGCTAATAACAGAATTTGTTTTGTCATCTCGACGACAGGAGAGATCTGTTCCTTAAAAGATTTAGCTCCGCTGATTTTCAATTCTCCTCGTCTCGCCTGAGGCGAGATCGAAATGACAGCTTTGATGTAACAATATTTGCCTTAATTTAAATTTGAGGATATTTCAATCTAAAAGAAATCGTCAGTCTCTTTTTTAGATTTTTTCAGATCCTCATCTTCGCAATTCAGGTTGATATTGAAATATTGTGGTTTTCTGAATTGCATTTCTTCGGTGATTCCCAGTGTTGAATCGGCCAATACTTTTTTAAAGAACCAGCCCCAGATGGGCAAAGCCAGGTTGGCTCCCTGCCCCGACTGTAGTGAGCGGAAATGGATGCTTCGGAGTTCGGCACCAGTCCACACACCGGCTGTCAAAACCGGAGTTGTACCAATAAACCAACCATCGGAGTGATTTTGTGTTGTTCCGGTTTTCCCACCAATAGGCATCCTGAATTTTCCGTACTCCCGCGGTCCGCGTAACCGGCCGCCGGTTCCTTCGTTAATCACAGCCTGCAGCATATTCAGCATCAGGTAGGCAGTTTGCTCATCAATCGCCTCTCTTCTTTCAGGAGTAAACGAAGCAATCACGTTTCCATAACGGTCTTCAATGCGGGTTACAAAATACGGTTTCACAAAAACCCCGAGATTGTTGTAAGTATTGAATGCACCCACCATTTCGTACAGTGTAACGTCGGAAGTACCCAGAAACATCGAATTTACAGGGTCAATCGGACTGTAAATTCCCAGTCGTTTCATCACTTCCACCACTGCCTGCGGACTGAATTGTTTCATCACCCAGGCCGAAATCCGGTTTTTCGAGTTGGCAAGTCCCCATTTCAATGTTACCAGTTTTCCTTCCATTTCGTCGCCACCACCTTCCGAGTCTTTGGGTTCATAAATCGAACCGTCGGGTTGCTGAAACTGCTGGTTTACAAACGGCACTTTTGTGCAGGGAGTATAACCATTCTGCATGGCCAGTGTGTACAAAAATGGTTTTACGGTTGAGCCCACCTGGCGTTTCCCGGTTTTTACCATATCATACATAAAATAGGTATAATCGGGGCCTCCCACGTACGCTTTCACCTTGCCACTCTCGGGTTCCATGGCCATAAACGACGATCTGAAAAAACGGAGATACCATTTTATTGAATCCATCGGTGACATCAAAGTGTCAATTTCTCCACTCCATGAAAAAACAGTCATTTCAACCGGCTCGTTAAAAATAGCTTTGATTTCATCTTTTGATTTACCTGCATTTTTCAGTACCCTGTATCTTTCGGTTTGCCGCATGGTGCGGTCGAGCAGTGCATCCGTCTCCTCACTGGTCATATTATTGGCAAATGGCGGGTTCTTCAAATCCTTCATGCTTCCGTCAAACATGGGCTGAATATCGTAACGCAGATGTTGTTCAACGGCTTCCACCGCATATTTCTGCATTCTTGAGTCGATGGTGGTATATATTTTCAGTCCATCGGCATAAATATCATAGGGTTCGCCATTGGCTTTCAGATTTTTGTTGCACCAGCCGTACAATGGGTTGGTTTCCCACTCATTCAAATCCTCGATATAATTCTGTTGTTGCCAGGATGCATAATTCGCCGGATCAGGTTTTTTGGTGGTAAGCGCCAAACGCAGATATTCGCGCAAATAGGGAGCCGGCCCGGTTTTAAAATCCACCTTACTGTATTTCAGATCGAGCGGAAGCTGTTTCAGTGAATCACGCTGATCTTTTGTGATGTAGCCATATTTTTCCATCTGGTTGATCACCACGTTGCGGCGTTCGAGCACCATTTCGGGGCGCCGTACCGGGTTGTAAAGCGATGAGTTTTTGGCCATTCCCACCAGCATGGCAGCCTGGTGCATTTGCAGCGAATCGGGCGGAATACTGAAATAAACCTGTGCTGCCGATTTAATTCCCACGGCATTGTTCAGGTAATCGTATTTATTGAGATACATAAGAATGATCTCATCTTTTGTATAGCTCCGTTCAAGCTTTACTGCAATAATCCATTCTTTAAACTTTCGCAAAACCAATTCCGGTTTACTCAACCGTTCACCTCTCGGAAAGAGCATTTTGGCAAGCTGCTGACTGATGGTACTTCCACCGCCTGCGCTTGAATCAAGAAAAATAATTCCTTTAAACACCCGCATCAAACCCCGCAGGTCAATTCCCGAATGCCGGTAAAAACGGGCATCTTCGGCTGAAACGAGGGCGTCAATCAAATGTTGCGGAATCTGGCTGTGGGCAACATACGAACGGTTTTCGCGGATAAAATAATTATCGAGAATTTTACCGTCGGCTGAAATCATTTCCGAAGCCAGCACATTCCTTGGATTTTCCAGTTCCTCGAAACTTGGCATAAAACCAATGATACCTTTTGATAACAGAAAGAAAAACAGGAATATAAACACTACAAATCCTGTTACCAATCCCCAAAACCACCTGATATATTTTCTGAAATTACTGTCTGAATTCTGCATGAATTTGCCCCTTAAAATGCTGAGGCAAAGATATACGATTCTCCCATCGGAACAACGATTTAAGTGGTTATGATTGATTGAGTTTTTATTTTAAATAAAAATAAAATCATCATTTTCAATTATATAGAAATCAAAAAATAGTAAGATAAATTTTGAACTTAGCAATTGATTTGCTTTAATTTGCAAAAATTTTCAAAAAAGCATGTACGAAAACCTGGTAATTGTTGAGTCGCCGGCCAAGGCGAAGACCATCGAAAAATTTTTAGGGAAAGATTTTACTGTAACCTCCAGCATGGGTCACATCCGCGATCTTGAAAAAAAAGATTTTGGTATTGACATAAAAAAGAACTACTTACCCAAATATGTGGTTTCGGCTGATAAAAAGAAAATTGTGGCCGATCTGAAAAAAATGGCAGCTGAAGCTAAAATGGTTTGGCTGGCTTCCGATGAAGACCGCGAGGGAGAAGCCATTGCCTGGCATTTAAAAGAAGTGCTGAAACTGAATTCCACCAATACAAAGCGCATCGTGTTTCACGAAATTACAAAAGATGCCATTATAAAAGCTGTTGAAAATCCTCGTGATATTGATATTAACCTTGTAAATGCGCAGCAGGCGCGCCGTGTTCTTGACCGTATTGTGGGTTTTGAGGTTTCGCCGGTTCTCTGGAAAAAAGTAAAACCATCACTTTCGGCAGGCCGGGTTCAATCGGTGGCTGTCAGGTTGATTGTTGAACGCGAAAGAGATATCACCAACTTTAAAACCGAATCGTTTTACAGGGTTGTTGGGATTTTCACAGTAACGGATAAAGACGGAAAAACCACCGAACTGAAAGCCGAGCTTTCCACCCGGTTTTCGACTCGTGAAGAGGCGGAGAAATTTCTTGAAAGATGCAAAACCGCTCAATTTACCGTGGAAGATGTGGTAAAAAAGCCAGGAAAAAGAACGCCTGCCAAACCATTCACCACTTCCACCCTGCAACAGGAAGCAAGCCGCAAACTGGGATTTTCGGTTTCGCAAACCATGAGTGTTGCCCAGCGTTTGTACGAAAGCGGAAAAATAACCTACATGCGTACCGACTCGGTTAATCTTTCGTCGCTGGCCATTAACACTGCCAAACAAAAAATCGAGGAACTGCACGGTCCGGATTACGTTCAGATCAGAAAATACAAAACCAGCAGCAAAGGTGCGCAGGAAGCACACGAAGCCATCCGCCCCACCTACATGTCGCAGGAAACCGTTGACGGAACCAGCCAGGAACAACGTTTATACGACCTGATCTGGAAACGCACAATTGCCTCGCAAATGGCTGATGCCATTCTTGAAAAAACCCAGGTTACAATCGGGATTTCGAACGACCGGGAAAAGTTTATTGCCACCGGCGAAGTTTTGATATTCGACGGGTTTCTGAAAGTTTACATGGAATCGACCGATGACGAAAAGGGTGATAACGGCAGTGATGAAATTATACCGCCGCTGAAAGCAAACGACAAACTGCAGATGAACTCGGTAACCGCAACACGTCGTTTTTCCCAAAAACCACCTCGTTACACAGAAGCCTCGCTGGTAAAAAGACTCGAAGAACTGGGCATCGGAAGACCATCGACTTACGCTCCAACCATCACCACCATTCAAAACCGGAATTATGTCGTAAAAGAAGACAGGCCGGGGACTGAACGTCCTTTTGATATTCTGACTTTAAAAAATGGCAAAATCACCGAAAAGAACAACGTTGAAATGACCGGTGTTGAAAAAGGAAAACTCTTCCCCACCGACATCGGCATGGTTGTAACCGATTATCTTTCTGAGAATTTCGAGCAGATCATGGATTACAATTTCACTGCAAAAGTTGAAGAGGAGTTTGATGAAATAGCCGAAGGAAAAAGAGTCTGGAACGACGTGATTGACGAATTTTATCTTCCATTCCATTCAAAGGTTGAAAATGCTTTGCAAAATTCGGAGCGGTCAAAAGGAGAAAGAATCCTTGGCATCGATCCGGCAACCGGTAAACAGGTTTCTGTTAAAATCGGCCGTTTTGGCCCGATTGCCCAATTGGGTGAAGCCTCGGCCGACGGCGAGGGAGAAAAACCACAGTTTTCAAGTCTGAAATCAGGACAGCTTCTTGAAAGTATTACTTTAGAAGAAGCACTCGAACTTTTTAAACTCCCACGCGATCTAGGCGAATTCGAAAACAAAAAAGTGGTGGTGGGAACAGGGCGGTTTGGCCCATACATCAGACACGATAATAAGTTTATTTCACTCGGGAAAACCGATGATCCATATACCGTTGATCTGGCAAGGGCCATTGAACTGATTCATGCGAAACGCGATAAAGACGACAAAGCAGTGATCAGAATTTTTGATGAAAACCCGGAGGTAAAAATTCTGAATGGCCGATGGGGACCGTATATTTCGTTTAAAAAGCAGAATTACAAAATTCCGAAGAAAAGCGAAGCCGAAAAAATGACGCTTGAAGATTGTATGAAAATTATTGGTCAGGCACCGGAAACAAAACCAAAAAGAACAAAAAAATAAATTACTAAAGAGGCAGGTGAAACATCATTTGCCTCTTATTTTGCAATCAAAACTTTGAAAAATGGACATTCGTTTTTATTTCGAGCCGGTTGATTTCAGTAAACATCAAAACCAGGGACCGCTAAACTGGAAACATACGCTGGGTGCGACTATCGAAAAAAACACTGCTTCACTGAATCCGGTTAATATCCGTAATTTACAGGTTGCCATTATTGGTGCTCCGTTTAACAGTTCGGCAAAAACTTCTGAAATCTCAAATATTCCCGACAAAATCAGAGCTGAACTTTACCAGCTTGCCAACACAGGTGCAAAAATTAATATTGCTGATTTCGGGAACCTGAAACCAGCAGTGAGTTTGAAAGGCAATTACCAGGCAATCAGAGATATTATCGACTATTTTAACGAATTAAAAGTTGTCACCCTGGTTTTGGGCGGAAGTCAGGATTTAACGCTGGGTATTTGTGAGGCCTTTCAGAACGATAAGTTTTTCTCGCTCACCGTAATTGATTCAGTTCTCGACATAAAAAAGGGCCGTGAAACTACTGGTGCCGGTAATTTTCTTTCTTCAGTTTTCAACTCCAATCCTGCAATCTTTCAATTTAACCTGGTTGGATACCAGAGTCACCTGGTTCCGTTGGCAGCATTTGCAAAAACGCAGGGAATTAATCAACATATCAGGTTGGGAAATATCCGCGACAATGTTAATAACTCAGAACCTGTTTTCAGGAATTCAGATGTTGTATCGTTTGACATGAGTGTACTGAAATTATCGGAAGCGCCCGGAACAGTTTACGGAACAGTAAATGGACTCAGAAGTGAGGAAGTATGCCAGCTTTCGAAATTTGCCGGGCTGAGTAACCGGGTAAAATCATTCGGTTTATTCGGGATTGATCCGCAGAAAGATCAAAAAACTGAAACACTGCAACTTGCAGCACAAATTGCCTGGTATTTTATTGAAGGATTTCAGAACCGTGATGCGGGTCCTGATAAGACCGAAGAACTGCTTTCGTACCAGGTACACATGAAAGGAGTTGAATACCCGGTCGTTTTTCTGAAGAATCCGGTAACCGGACAGTGGTGGATGGAATTTGAAACTTATGATAAAAAAAAGCTTCATTTTGCCTGCACCAATGACGATTATATGAAGGCGACAGACAATGAAATTCCGGAGATCTGGATGAAATTCATACAGAAAATTGACGAAATTGTAAAATAATCAAATCAAACCAGCGTTCTAAGCAAACAAGTAAACAGAAGTTTGTATCGGACAACAATTTTTTATTTCTTTGAGCGATTTGAATATACCGGTAAAAGCTGCATCGTTAAAGGCATATGAAAAAAATATTTTCCTTTTTATATTTGTTATTAATCGTTAATTTAGCAGCCTTTAGCCAGCAGGATCCGCAGTTTACAAACAACATGCATTACAAGTTGGGCGTAAATCCCGGGTATGCAGGTACTGAAGGTACCATAAATGGTATTATTTTGAATCGTTACCAATGGTCCGGAGGAGAAGGAGCACCTGTTACACTGGTATTCAGCGCCGATGCAGCAATTGACGCTTTTGGTGCCCCCGGAGGAATTGGTTTAAATATTGTGAGTGATAATCTGGGGTTTGCAAAAAACACACAGGTAAATTTAAATTATGCTTACCATAAAACTGTGGGCCTTGGAAAACTTGGAATCGGAGCATCGTTTGGTGTTTACAGTCAGAACATTAATGGTGAATGGGAAGTGCCCGAAGATGATCTCGGGATTTACACACAGCCAGGTTCAGACCCCGCTATTCCACAAGGTGAAGCAAGCCAGGTAGCACTCGACATGGGAATTGGATTATATTTGTCATCAACTAAGTATTTTCTGGGAGCTTCGGTTACTCACCTTAACCAGGCCAACTTAAAATACAGCGATTTGGCAACGGCATATCTTGCAAGGCACTACTATTTAACAGGCGGATACAATATAAAAATGTCCGATCCGTTATTTGAGTTACGGCCTTCGTTCTTGTTTAAAACCGATCTGGCTGGGTGGCAGTTGGATTTAAACGCAAATATTGTTTATAACGATCGTTTCTGGGGTGGTTTAACATACAGGTTACAGGACGCTGTTGCACTACTGATGGGAATGGAAATGGAGAACGGATTGCGATTTGGGTACTCATTCGACCTGACGATTTCGAAACTTGCTTCATACGGATATGGGTCACATGAGATTTTTATCAGTTATTCGTTAAACCTTGAGAAAAACCGAAACCAGAAATATAAAAGTATAAGGTTCTTATAAAATTGACAAAAACAAACTGCTGCAGAAATTCTGAAAGCAGTTTGAATAGGATATAAAGACTAACAAAAAGATGAAAAAACTAGTTTTATTTGGTTTAGTGCTTTGGAGTTTGTTCCTGGTAACCGGATGCAGTAAATCGGGCAACGGTGAATTGGTCGGGGTTCAGGACAGACCAAAATGGAGAGAATCCCAACCCTATGGGATGGTTTATGTTAGGAAAGGTAGTTTCAATATTGGTCCCAGCGACCAGGATGCTAGTATGGCAGGAATTCCGACAAAAACCGTTACCCAGGAAGCTTTCTGGATGGACGATACAGAAATTACCAATAACGAATACCGTCAGTTTGTAAACTGGGTGCGTGATTCGATAGCCAGAAAAATGTTAGGAGAACAATTTCCTGAATATCTTATTACCGAAGATCGTGAGGGAAATCCCGTCGATCCACCCACCATTAACTGGCGCGAAAAAATTGACTGGCGTGACCCTGACATTCAAATGGCCATGCAAGACCTGTTTATTCCTGAAAACGAAAGATTTTTTGGCAAGAAAGAAATTGATTCGAGAAAACTGGTTTATGTTTACTGGTGGATCGATTTGCACCAGGCTGCCAAAAGAAGCAACAGCTATAATTTTAAAACCCAGCAATACGAAGGAAATGTTTATAATACAGAAGGCGAATTGGTTCCGATAACCAACCGTTCATCATTCATTATGCAGGACCAGGTACATGTTTATCCTGATACGCTTACCTGGATCAGGGATTTTACCTATTCATACAACGAACCGCTCGCGACACGTTATTTCTGGCACCCGGGCTTCGACGATTATCCAGTTGTGGGTGTTACCTGGAAACAGGCTTTGGCATTTTGCAACTGGCGTACTAAAATTCAGAATGATTACCTCACATCTAAAAGAGAAGCCACATTGCATTCTTACCGTCTTCCGACCGAAGCGGAATGGGAATATGCAGCAAGAGGTGGTAAGGATTTTTCAATGTATCCATGGGGAGGCTATTATTCACGGGATAAAAAAGGAATATTCCTGGCAAATTTTAAGCCGTTGCGCGGAAATTATGTGGAAGATGGCGGGATTGCCACCATGAAAGTGGGAAGTTATGATCCAAATGAATACGGGATTTATGACATGTCAGGTAACGTTGCTGAATGGACGGAGACAGCTTATGATGAAGCAGGATATAACTATTTCAGCGACTTGAACCCGACATTTACATACAATGCCCGTGAAGACGAGCCACAGGTTATGAAACGCAAAGTAATCAGAGGTGGTTCATGGAAAGACATTGCATCATTCATCCAGGTATCAACCCGTAATTATGAATACCAGGATACAACAAAATCATATGTTGGATTTCGTTGTGTACGTTCAACTTTCGGACAAGAATTTTAACAATTGAACTTAACTTACTGAAAATACCATGAATATCGGAGAACTCATCAAGACAAAAAGGTGGAAAACCTTTATGGGATATGTTTATGGCTGGGGTGCAGCTATTGTTATGGTTGGTGCTCTGTTTAAACTCGAACACCTGAAAGGATCCAGCATTCTGCTTTCAATTGGATTAATAACGGAGGCATTTATATTCTTTCTTTCAGCATTCGAACCGCCACTCGAAATTCCTGACTGGTCAAAAGTTTATCCGGAATTAAGCGAAGATTATGAATTAGCCAACTATGAAAAAATAGGGAAAAAAGGGAAATCCGGCTTTAATGAACTTTTCGACAACAATGAATTGACCCCGGAATTATTAGATAAGGTAGGCAAAGGTTTAAACACCCTTAGTAATACTGCCAGGGGAATCAGTGATATTTCCTCGGCTACACTTGCCACCGATATGTATGTAAAAAATCTGAGCACAGCGTCAGAATCGATGGAAACTTTTGCTGAGATCAATAACAAGGCAAATGCAACCATTCACAAATCGGTCGGAACATTAATTGATTCCTACTCAAATACAGCACAAAAATTGTCTCAATCGGGTGTTGAAGCTATAGAAAACATGCAAAAATCAGGAGAGAAATTCTCCGCCGTTATTGCTGAAACAAGTAAAAAACTGTCTGAAACTTATCAGAATGCAGGCGTTTCGGTATCTACTGAAATTGAAAATATCAAAGACTCCTCGAAACAATATTCTGCAAACCTGCAAAAACTGAATACAAATCTTTCAACCTTAAATGCAAACTTCGAAAACCAGTTAAAAGGAACTGAAGAACAATTTAAGGCAAGTCAGAATTTCAGTAAAGACCTGATTGCGATGAACAGTTTATTGGTATCGTCGGTTGAAGAGCTGAAAAAATATAAGGAGAACGCTGAGCAACTCAATAAAAACCTGGAATCGCTGAATACTATTTACAGCAATATGCTGGGCGCAATGAGTTATAAAAAATAAGCAGGTAAGACTATGGGTGCAAAAAATTGCCCGGAAACCCCGAGGCAAAAAATGATTAACATGATGTACATTGTGCTGACAGCAATGCTGGCACTCAATGTTGCAGCCGAAGTACTTCAGGCTTTCCGGTTAATTGATGCCAGCCTTATCCACACACTGGAAGCTGTTAACAACAAAAACCAGCAGATGTATTCCTCTTTTGAGCAGGCCTACCTTGAAAATCCGGCAAAGGTTCAGGAGTGGAAACAGAAAGCAGACATTGTCCAGAAAAATTCCAAAGAAATCCAGAACTATATTTTGCAGTTAAAAGAAG
>DAINOH010000065.1:0-27306 GCA_036735485.1 Draconibacterium sp.
GCAATTTTACAAACCATTTGGACTACGCAAAATGGTACACAACGCAGTGGGCATTCAGAATGATGGATGTTGTCGAAAATTACGACCCCGACTTTATTTATACCGACGGAACGGTGCAGGGACCTTTCACTGGCGATGGAACCGGAACGGGAATAAAAGCCAATGCTATGCCGCTGGTAATGGCCGATTATTACAACCGCACCCTCAAAAAGCGTGGAGAAGTGAACACTTTCAGCATCGTGAAATTCAGGCACAATACCAATGGTACCGTCAATACCGAAGAATTTGGCGTTCCGGCCAGCATCAAAACCGACCAGCCCTGGATTGCCGAAGCGCCGGTGGGCGATTGGTTTTACGCTCCCAACTTTACCTACGATGCAGGCATGATGATTCGCTATATTATTGAAGCCATTGCCCGCGATGGTAATGCTGCCCTTTGCATTTCGCTTTTGCCTGATGGCTCGCTTGACGAAGGCAGCCAGAAGATGCTGAAGGAAGTTGGCGTTTGGATGCGCCGCAACGGTGAAGCGGTTTATGGAAGTCACGCCTGGAAAATACCCGGTGAAGGTGAACAGGTGGATGGCAAATTGAAGATGCTTCCCGGAGGAAAACTGGAACGTCATCATGCCGATTTCAAATTTGATACGCAGGATTTTCGTTTTACAGTTGGCAAAAACAAAGCGCTTTATGCATTTTGCATGACAGTGCCAGAACCCGGAAAACAATTGAAAATCAAATCACTTGGAAAAGATTCAAAGAACCTTGACAAACCGGTTAAAAACGTAAAACTACTGGGGCACAATGGTAATCTGAAATGGAAACAGGAGGCCGATGGAATTGTCATTACTTGTCCGGCTGAAATGCCGTTTGCAACAGCTGTGGTTTTTAAAATCGAATAAGCAATTTCATTTTCAGTGGGATATCATTTTAAGAAGAAATATCGGAAAAAGGAGAAAGAATTCAAATAATTACAATAAGATGAAACAAAATCAATTCACAATCAACCCTTTCAAAGGAAAAGCAATTTTTCTGACAACAGTTTTAATAGCGCTGTTTTCGCTGACAGTTTTTAGTCAGACAAATTCGCCTCTGTTTACCAGTTTTGTTTACGAAGGCAACGACAAGGTTTATACCGACAATCCGTTGAAACCCGGCGAGTTTTACAACCCCATTTTGCAGGGTTGCTATCCCGACCCGAGCATCACACGCAAAGGCGATGATTATTATTTGGTTACTTCCACTTTTGCCATGTTTCCGGGCGTGCCGATTTTTCATTCAAAAGATTTGGTGAACTGGAAACAAATTGGCCACGTGCTCGACAGAAAATCACAGTTGATTGTGCATGATTGCGGAATCAGTGCCGGAATTTATGCGCCACAGATTCTGTACAATAAAAACAACGACACATTTTACATGATTACCACTGAATTTTCAGGCGGTTTCGGAAACATCGTGGTGAAAACAAAAGACCCGCTGAAAGGCTGGAGTGACCCGATTAAACTGGCATTCAACGGAATCGACCCGTCGCTTTTCTTTGATGATAACGGAAAAGGTTATGTCATTCACAACGATGCGCCTGACCAGGGAAAAGAGTTGTACAACGGTCACCGGGTGATTAAAATCTGGGAGTACGATGTAACAACTGACAAAGTAATTCCAGGAACCGATAAAATTATCGTGGATGGCGGCGTTGATTTGGCTAAAAAGCCCATCTGGATTGAGGCTCCGCACATTTACAAAAAGAATGGGAAATATTACCTGATGTGCGCCGAAGGCGGAACCGGCGACTGGCACAGCGAAGTGATTTTTGTAAGCGACAACCCGAAAGGCCCATACATTCCGGCACCAAACAACCCGATTCTCACGCAGCGTCATTTTCCGAAAGAACGCGTCAATAAAGTGGACTGGGCCGGTCATGCCGATTTGGTTTTAGGCCCCGATAATAAAACATATTACGGCGTTTTTCTGGCTGTTCGTCCCAACGACAAACAACGCGTAAATACCGGCCGCGAAACATTCATTTTGCCTGTGGACTGGTCGGGTGAGTTTCCGGTTTTTGTCAACGGATTGGTACCAATGGAACCCAAACTGAAAATGCCTGCCGGAGTGACCGAAAACAAAGCCGGAAAAGAGGGTTTTTTCCCCAATGGCAATTTCACTTTTAAAGAAGATTTTAGCACTGAAAAGCTGGATTACCGCTGGATTGGACTGCGTGGCCCGCGCGAGGATTTTATTTCAACTTCAAAACAAGGGTTGAAAATCAAACCGTTTGAAACCAACATCAAAGAGGTGAAACCCACGTCAACCTTGTTTTACCGGCAGATGCACAAAACTTTTTCGTTTACCGCTACAGTGGATTACAAACCGGCTTCGGAAAAGGATTTGGCAGGAATGGTGGCGCTGCAAAGTGAACGGTTCAATTTTGTTTTTGGCATCACCAAAAAAGGAGCCGATTATTACATTTTACTGGAAAGAACTGCCGGAAAATTCAGAAGCCGCGAGGTGGATTCAAAAATTCTGGCTAGTGCCAAAATCGACCTCAGCAAACCGGTGCGTTTGCAGATTGCGGCCAATGGCGACGATTATCAGTTCAGTTATTCCACCAACGGAACCGACTTTGTGAACCTCGGCGGAACCGTTTCGGGCGATATACTTTCAACCGATGTGGCCGGTGGATTTACCGGGTGCCTGCTTGGTTTGTATGCAACTTCAGCAAACAATGCTGTGCCTGAATAAGGTTTGTTCTTCGGACTAAAGTCCGGATTTGTGAAAGCGATGTTTTTCCCCAGCCTGAAGGCTGGGGTTAGTGCAAGCTGACAAAACACAAATTATGGATTTTGACTAATCCCGGGCTTTGGCCCGGGGACGCTGAATGCTCCTGAAAAAAAGGGCTTAAGCCCAAAAAAAGTTTTCAACCTGAATGAAGGACATTTAATAAGTTTGAAATTTTAAAAAATAAAATAGATGAAACTAAACAAAACCAAATCCCTTTTACTGCTGATAGTTTTTTTATCAGGCAGTTACATTTTTTCAAACCAGGTAAATGCGCAATCGTACGCAGCCTGGTACAACAGCGCGCAACAAAGAATTGACACCCTGCGGAAAGGCAATTTCGGAATAAAAGTAGTCGATAAAAACGGGCAGCCGTTTACCGGCGATGTTTCGGTTCGAATGAAAAAACACGAATTTCCATTCGGAATTGCTTTTGATTTTTACGAAGGCTCGGCCAGCATGGGTAACAGTTACAGCACGTCGTCCACCATTCAGGCAAAAGCCGACAAGGAAATTTACAAAACCGAACGCTGGAGTGCCAACCTGGCTTACGCAATTCCGGTGGAAAAAGGAAAAGAATACAAGGTAACATTGAAATTTACCGAAATTTATCACGGCGCCAAAAATTTGAGGTTGTTCGATGTAACCGTGAATGGGCAGCTTTTTCTGGATAATTACGATGTTTTTGCTGCGGCTAACGGAAAAAATATTGCCGTTGATACTGCCACAATTGCCACAGCAGAAGATGGTTACATATACATTGAATTGAATGCATCAAAAGACAATGTTGCCATAAAAGGGATTGTTATCGACGAAAAGGATGGTGCAAACGTCGTGAGAATAAACTGCGGTGGCCCGGCACTCACCACTGCCGACGGAAATGCTTACAAAACTGAAACGGGCTATTTTGACCCGGAAGCCAATACCGTTGCGAGCAAGGAACAGTGGATGCAGTCGGCCATGTACCGGTATTTCAACTATGGCGTAACCGGCAATTCGTTCAAATGGAGCGGAATTCAGCCGCAACACACCGCGCCCAACTACAGTAATTTCGAAAATGCTGTGCGCTGGACTCAGAAAGTGGGCTGGGATTTGCGGGCGCACACCCTGCTTTGGGGTGGAAACGATGCGCATTCAACACCCGATTGGGTGCGGTCGCTGCCAACACCAAAATCAATTACCGACACCTGCAAAATGAGGGTGCAGCGCGAAGTTTCTCGCTACAAGGGAGTTGTGAAGGAATATGATGTGATTAACGAACCGTTGACCGGTCATGCCGACTGGCTCAGAAAAACCGTGGGCGATTCAATTTTGTGGAACTGTTTTAAGTGGGCACGGGAAGCTGACCCTGATGCACAGCTTTACATCAACGATTACAACGTGGAATACAACTGGGGGCAGGCTGTGGAATATCGCGACCTGATTAAAAGAATTATAGCAAACGGTGGTCCGGTTACCGGGGTTGGCATACAGGCGCATTTCTGGGATTGCTGCCGGCCCAACGTCGACGAACTGGTGAAAAACCTGAATATCATTGCACAGGCTGGTTTGCCAATGCGTTTAACTGAGTACGACTGGGGAACCAACCTCACCGAAAAACAACAGGTTGACGACTTTATTAAGGTACTCACCATCGCTTTTTCTCACCCATCAATCAATGGAATGATAAGTTGGGGTTTGAGTGATGATGGTGCATGGCGCGAAAATACCGGTTTCTTTACAGCAAAACACAAACCCAAACTGGCTGCCGACACACTTTTGTATTACACCCAAAAGAAATGGGCAACCAATTTCGATGCAGCTATTACCGGCGAAACTCCGCTCAATTTCAAGGCTTTTTATGGCGATTACGAAATTGAAGTGGCTTTTGGTGATACTGTGAAAGTGTTTACAATTCCCTGTCTGAAAGTCAATAAAGATTCGGTTTTTGTGCTGAACGAAACCGATGCCCGGTTAAAAGGACCTGAACTGGTGAACAGGAAGCTGGTCAATCTGAATGCCGTGAAACTTGAATTTGACAAACCCATCAAAAGTGGTTCGCTGAAAAGAAGCAACTTCAAATTCTTTTCAAACACAAAAGTTGGCCTCAATTCAGTTCAACCCGACCCTGAAAATCCGAATGCCGTAATCCTTACGTTAAGCACGAATGTTACCAAAGGCGACTATATTTCGGTTTCCTATTTCCCAGGAAATTTAACGGCTGAAGATGGCAGTAAAGCCGAGGCTTTTGGACCTGTTGCTATATTCAATCCAGAAACTCCGGTCGGCAATGCTGAAATCGACGAAAGAACCCTGAATGTTTATCCGAACCCGGCAACCAGTGTGCTGAATATCGATTACGACAGAGCGCCGTACAATGTGTTGCTTTTCAACAGTGTGGGCGTTTTGGTAAAATCAGAAGTTGCTGAAAATCCATCGTTTAAATTGAATGTGGGTGATTTGAATAAAGGTTTGTACCTGATTCGCATCCAGGATAATGAGAATAATACAGTCACCAAAAAAGTAATTATTGAATAAACTGAAACACGGACTAAAAGTTTGAAAATGAATAGTTTCATAATTTACAAACACTCGTTTCTTATACTGAATAATCGTCCCTCTCTTCCAGAAGAGAGGGATAAGAGGGTGAGTTAAATTTTTAAAGTAAGTTTTCAGTTACCAAAAAAGTAATTATCGAATAAAAATAGCATCACAATGAAATCAAAATCTTTCGTAACAATGGCCGTTGTTCTTTTTTTAACCATAACAGCAACTGCCCAAAACCCGATAATCAAACACATTTTTACAGCCGACCCGGCGCCGATTGTGTACAACGACACGCTGTTTTTGTACACCGGGCACGATATTGCAGCAGAAAATGCACCTAACTATGTAATGCGCGACTGGTATGTTTTTTCAACCACCGATATGGTTAACTGGAAAGACCATGGTGCTGTTTTATCGCCAAAAGTGTTTTCGTGGGCGGGTGATGATGCTTATGCCGCCCAGTGTATTGAGCGCAATGGCAAATTTTACTGGTATGTGGCTGTCGGACATAAAGCTGATGAAAACAGCAAAGGCGGTTTTGCCGTTGGCGTCGCGGTTTCCGACAGGCCAACCGGCCCGTTTAAGGATGCCATCGGCAAAGCGCTGATTGTAAACGAAATGACCACCGACGTAAAACATGGCTGGGACGACATCGACCCGACAGTTTTTATCGACGACGATGGCCAGGCATATATGTACTGGGGAAACCTGAGCTGCCGGTATGTAAAACTGAAAGAAAATATGACCGAAATCGATGGGCCTGTGGTAATTATACCAAAACCGCAAAATTATACCGAAGGTCCGTGGCTCTACAAACGCAACAAATTGTATTACCTTGTTTATGCGGCAAAATTTCCGGAAACCATTGAATATTGTACATCCGACAGTCCAACAGGTCCATGGACTTACCGCGGTGTTATTGAAGACCCGGTGCCAAATAGTACCACCACGCACGCCGGAATCATTGATTACAAAGGGAATACGTACTTCTTTTACCACAACGGAGCACTGCCAACTGGAAGTAATTACCGTCGTTCGGTCTGTGTCGATTACATGTACTACAACGAAGACGGCACCATTCAGAAAATTATTCAAACCAAAGAAGGGGTAAAACCGGTAAAATAGTTTTGATTTGTGAGATGACTAAAACCAGTTAAACTTTAAAACTTACCTTATGAAACGATGCCTTTTTATCGGAATTATTCTCTCATTTGCTTTGTTTGAAACCGGTTGCAAAAAAGTGGAAGCTCCGGCGGCCTGTGGCCCGGTGCCCAACGAAAACCAGATGCGCTGGCAGGAAATGGAATATTATGCGTTTATCCATTTTTCGCTGAATACTTACACCGACCAGTCGTGGGGTTTTGGCAACGAAGATGTTGCCCTGTTTAATCCAACAGAACTGGATGCCCGGCAGTGGGCGCGGATATGCAAAGAGGCAGGAATGAAAGGAATCATCGTCACAGCCAAACACCACTGCGGTTTTTGTTTGTGGCCGTCGGCATACACCGAATATTCGGTAAAAAATGCACCGTTGAAAGAGGGGAAAGGCGATGTGATTCGCGAACTGGCCGACGCCTGCAAGGAATACGATTTGAAGCTGGGGATTTATTTGTCGCCTTGGGACAGAAACCACGCTGATTACGGAAAGCCGGAATACATCACCTATTTCAGGAACCAGCTGAAAGAACTACTCACCAATTACGGCGATATTTTTGAAGTGTGGTACGACGGCGCCAACGGCGGAACCGGCTGGTACGGCGGCGCCAACGAAAACCGCAAAATCGACCGCACAACTTACTACGACTGGAAAAACACCTACAAACTCGTGCGCGAACTGCAACCCAACATTGTTATCTGGAACGATGGCGGCGACCGTGCCGATTTGCGCTGGGTGGGAACCGAAGGTGGTTGGGTTGGCGAAACCAACTGGAGCTTGCTGAATGCCACCGGCGACGTGCCTTTCGAAATGCTGCACTACGGTGTTGAAAACGGCGATTCGTGGGTTCCGGCCGAGGTAAATACATCCATTCGTCCGGAGTGGTTTTATCATCCGTCGGAAGACACCAAAGTGAAAACCCTGCCGCAATTGATGGATACTTACTACAATTCAGTAGGGCGGAACGGAACTTTTCTGCTTAATTTTCCCATCATGCCAAACGGGTTGATTCATCCGAACGATGAAAAGGCTGCACTTGATTTGGCCGCCGCTGTGAAGGAAGCTTTTGCTGTAAATCTTGTAAAGAATACAAAAGCCGACGCCAGCAATTTCCGCGGAAACAGTCGGAAATTCGGCGCTGCAAAAGCCATCGACGAAACAACAGATTCGTACTGGGCAACTGACGATGAGGTGAAAACAGCATCGCTGACCATCGATTTTGGGAAGCCAACCACCTTTAACCGTTTTATGGCGCAGGAATACATTCGCCTCGGCCAGCGTGTAAAAGCTTTTACCCTTGAAGCGCTGGTTGACGGAAACTGGAAGGAAATCGCCAAAGCCACCACCATCGGTTACAAACGAATCCTGCGATTCCCAACAGTTACAGCGACACAGCTTCGTTTCAGTATTAACGATTCAAAAGCTTGTCCGCTGATTTCGAATATCGGGGTTTACAATGCACCGCAAATTCTCACCCAGCCAACCATTATCCGGAACCAGGCGGGTGAAATCAGCATTATTCCGGCCGATGCCGAATCGGAAATCTATTACACACTCGACGGCACCGAGGCAACCAAAGCATCTACAAAATACACCGGTCCCGTTCAAACCGACGGGAAAGTGAAAATAAGCGCCGTTTCGGTTGAACCATCAACCGGGAAAAGCAGTCAGGCAACGACTGAAGAATTCGGTTTGCCGCGCAAAGACTGGAAAATTTTGGGAACAGAAGATGAACAAGCGTATCGGATTCTGGATGGAAACCAGTCAACTGCATGGCATTTGGGGAAAGAGACAAAACTTCCGGCTGATTTGGTCATCGACCTTGGTAAAGAAATAACAATCAGCGGTTTCAAGTATTTTCCTGACCAAACAATGTGGGGACCGGGCATCATTACCGATTACCGGTTTTATGTTTCAGGAGACAACAAAAAGTGGAAATTAGTAAGCGAAGGTGAATTCTCTAACATCAAAAACAACCCGCTGTGGCAAACAAAACAATTTGAGCCGGTGACTGCACGCTACATCAAATTTCAGGCTTTGAAAAATACCGAGAACAACAACAACATCGGGTATGCTGAAATTGATGTGATAACCGATTGATTGAAAATTATTAACGACTGAGACAGTAGTAATATGATAGTAATGTTCCATATTAACCGTCTTTCGAGACATCTACAAAATCGAAATGAATATTGAGAAAACGGACTATAAAAGAAGACTAAAGACGCTTTGGATTATTAGCTTGACACTAATTCCAATTTCGTTAATTAGTTATCTATACATATTTTCAGCACTTTTTGCTGGTGGATTATTCATGTCAGATTTTGAAATTATTAACAAAACAGACATTCCGTTGAGATTTTCACCATATGGTAAGATTTACACAGGAGAGACTCGTTCTTTGCCAATATATTTCAATAGCTCTCCATATTTTCGAAAAATCAAGAGTACTGGATTCTTTCTCAGACCAAATGAGAGCAAAAAAATTACCTATGACACAGACGATAGTTTCTTTGAGGGTATTATAATCGAGAAGGACAATCTGGTTAAAGATTTTAAACAAGAAAAATTCGAGATTAAAGACGGGAAAATAGAACTCGGTGAGATTCAGAGTCTACCTAACGCAGAAAAAGTGTTGAGAGAACAAGTTTTCAAAATTGGATACAAGTGGATTCTTCTTTATTTTCTATTCTGTGTAGGGTTGACAAATTCATTCTTGTTTTTGATATTGATTGGAAAACGAAAGAGATTTACGAGATGTTAATTTTAATATTTTTTAAAGACGATGAAATTATTACATACAAGTTTTATGAAAACACAGCCATTTGTTGAATACGGATTTTTATTCCTCATTTTTTGTTTTCTCTCAATTCATGTGCAAACGGTTCAGGCATGCCACCAAATACAACTGGCGCAAAAAAATCTCAAGTCATCACAACTGGTGCAACAGTGTTATTTTCCGATAGAAATTAAAATCCACACTAAATCAAATTAATACCAAAAATGAAACGTACTTATTTATTAATTTTCTGCATGATGTTGGCCTTTGGATTTGCCGGGGCTGAAGACAAAAAAATAACCAGCCCCGATGGCAAACTGGTTGTTACAGTTTTTATTGAAAATGGTTCGCCTTTTTACAGTGTCAGCCTCAACAACAAACAGTTTCTGGAAAAATCGCCGCTGGGAGTAAACACCAACATCGGCGATTTCAGCAGCGAATTAACGCTGAATGATACAGTGGCAATCAAAAAAATTACGGATAGTTATTCGTTACCCAACATCAAAAAAAGCCGGGTTGATTACGAAGCCAGCGAGGGTGTTTTAACTTTTTCGAAAGCCGGCAAAAAAGTCATCGATGTGATTTTCAGGGTAAGTAACAACGATGTCGCTTACAAATACAAGGTTTATCAGCAGCGAAATCCGCGCTCGTGTGTGGTAAAAAATGAAACCTCGGGTTTTGTTTTTCCTGCTGGAACCACCACTTTTCTGACAGCACAAAGCAAGGCGATGGTGGGTTTTGCACGAACCATGCCGAGTTACGAAATTCCCTACAAAGTGGATGCGCCGATGGGCGAAAACGGACATGGAAACGGCTACACTTTTCCGTGTTTGTTTAAGGTGAACGATGCCGGCTGGGTGCTGATTTCGGAAACCGGCGTTGACAGCCGTTACTGCGGCAGCCGTTTGATTGGCAAAGCCGATGGTTTATATACGATTGGTTTCCCGATGGATGATGAAAACAACGGCAATGGTACTTCGTCGCCGGGCATTCCGCTTCCGGGCGAAACTCCGTGGCGGACCATCACCGTGGGCGAAACGCTGGCTCCCATCATGGAAACCACCGTGGCTTTCGATTTGGTTGAACCCCGCTACGAAACAACGCAGAAATTTCAATACGGAAAAGGAACCTGGAGCTGGATAATGAAAATGGACGGTGCCACGGTTTTCGATGTGCAGAAGGAATATATCGATTTCAGCGCTGCGCTGGGCTACCAGACTGTTTTGGTGGATGCACTGTGGGACACGCAGATTGGCCGCGATAAAATTGAAGAACTGGCGGCTTACGGAAAAACAAAAAATGTTGCATTGTTTCTTTGGTACAACTCAAACGGCTACTGGAACGATGCGCCACAGGGACCGCGCGGAATCATGGACAATACCATCAACCGCCGCAAGGAAATGGCGTGGATGAAAAGTATTGGGGTGCGTGGTATTAAAGTAGATTTTTTTGGCGGCGACAAACAGGTGACCATGAAAGTGTATGAAGATATTTTGTACGATGCCAACGATTTCGGGCTGCTGGTGATTTTCCACGGGTGCACACTGCCGCGCGGCTGGGAACGCATGTACCCGAATTATGCCGCCAGCGAAGCTATTCTGGCCAGCGAAAACCTGCATTTTTCGCAGGGAAGCTGTGATGCCGAGGCCTTTAACGCCTGTCTGCACCCATTTATCCGCAACACCGTGGGCAGCATGGATTTTGGCGGTAGCGCGCTGAACAAGTTTTACAACGCCAACAACACCCCCAACCGTGGTTCAAAACGACACACTTCCGATGTTTTTGCGCTGGCAGCTGCTGTGATGTTTCAGAGCGCGGTGCAGCATTTTGCATTGGCGCCCAACAATCTCACCGATGCTCCCGACTGGGCCATCGGTTTTATGAAAGAAGTGCCCACCACCTGGGATGAGGTAAAATTTATCGATGGCTACCCCGGTAAATACGTGGTACTGGCACGCCGTCATGGAAATACCTGGTACGTGGCCGGCGTAAATGCGCAAAAGGAAACCGTAAAAGTAAAAGCAAAACTTCCGATGATTTCAGCCGGAGCAGCATTGAAATTATACAGCGACGATGCCAGTCTGAACGGAAAAGTGACCACCGAAAAGATGAATAAAAACCAGGAAGTTGAACTGACAATCCCCACAAACGGCGGGGTTTTGATTATCGGTCAGCAATAAAAAGAAAAATGAAAAATAAAAGTTGTATAGTTACTGAAAACAGACTTTCCGAGTACTCGGGACTACCAATAACAGATTCTTTTTGTTGTCACCTCGACGAAAGGAGAGGTCTGTTTGTTCGAAGAGAATTCTCCTCGCGAACTCGTCGAAATGACAGCGTTGATGCGGTTTTCTGTCATTTTCACATTGTTCCCAATAAAAATTTGGTTGCAACTCAGTCTGACGGTCACCCTGAGCGAAGTCGAAGGGTACTTAACATCTTAACTAAACAACAATAAATGAAGAATTTAAAAAACTAAAGACTAAAAATAATGAAGAACCAACTCATCTGTATTGTGCTGGCAATATTTTCGGGGCTAATTGCAACGGCACAGGTAAAAACCAATAAAGCGCAAAATCCCGTGATTTTTGCCGACGTGCCCGACCTGTCGATGATTCGTGTCGGAAATAATTATTACATGAGCAGCACCACAATGCACATGGCGCCGGGTGTGCCCATCATGAAATCGAAAGACCTGGTGAATTGGGAACTGGTGAATTATGCCTACGACACGCTGGCAAACGTGGATGCCATGAACCTTGTAAACAGCAAAAGCACTTATGGAAAAGGAACGTGGGCAAGCTGCATCCGCTATCACAAGGGGATATACATTGTTTCCACTTTTGCGCCAACCACCAACAAAACCTACATCTATAAAACAAAAGACATTGAAAAGGGCCCGTGGGAAAGAATCACTTTTTCTCCGGCGTACCACGACCACACACTTTGGTTCGACGATGACGGTAAAATTTACATCATCTGGAGTGTGCGGAAACTGATGATTGCCGAAATGAAAGAGGACCTTTCGGGTGTAAAAGAAGGAACAGAGCGGGTTTTGATTGAAGATGCCAACGCGCCTCTCGGTAAAAATGTGGGCCTGGGCGAAGGTTCGCAGCTGTTCAAGGCAAACGGGAAATACTACCTGTTTAACATTGCCTGGCCGCGCGGCGGAATGCGAACGGTGGTGATTCACCGGGCTGACAACATAAACGGACCCTGGGAAGGGAAAGTTGGTTTTCAGGATTTGGGCGTTGCACAGGGTGGCATGATTGACACACCCGATGGTAAATGGTTTGCCTACCTGTTCCGCGATTTTGGCGCTGTGGGCCGTATTCCGTACATCGTGCCCATGAAATGGGAAGATGGGTGGCCTGTTATTGGTATTGATGGAAAAGTGCCGGAAACGCTCGATTTGCCTGCCAACAAAAGCCTGATTCCGGGGATTGTAAATTCAGATGAATTTGAGCGTAAAAAAGGAGAACCGGCATTACCACTGGTTTGGCAGTGGAACCACAATCCCGATAATTCGCTATGGTCGGTAACCGAACGAAAAGGCTTTCTGCGCCTGAAAACCGGCAGAATCGATTCGCTTTTTGTATTGTCGAGAAATACTTTGACACAGCGCACCATTGGTCCGGTTTGTTCGGGAGCTACTGCGGTTGACGTTTCGAAAATGAAAGAAGGCGATTTTGCAGGCCTTGTTTTGCTGCAAAGTAAATTCGGACAAGTGGGCGTGAAAATGGAAAACGGCGAAAAATCAATTGTGATGGTAAATGCCGGCAGCGGAAAACCCGTTGAAATTCAGAAAATCCCGCTGAAACAAAACACGGTTTACCTGAAAGCCGCCTGTAATTTTAAAGACAGAACCGACCGGGCTTATTTTTATTACAGTCTTGATGGTAAAACCTGGGTGGCCATCGGCGATGAGCTGAAAATGGAATATTTGCTTACGCATTTTATGGGCTACCGTTTCGGATTGTTTAATTACGCCACAAAAAATACCGGAGGTTACGCCGATTTCGACTGGTTCAGAATCAGTGAGGAGATATAGGATTTTAATTGATTTTGACTAACCCTGGCATTTATGCCAGGGGTTTAAAACAACGATTGAAACCGGCTTTAGCCATTAATATCCAATTAAGGACTAAAGTCCGATGATTCCTGTACTTCAAATCACCGGCATAAATGCCGGTGTTAGTCACGTAAGAATAGAAATGACTTTAAAAGTTGGTTGATAATTTGAATTCTTAAACGAAACATATAAATCTAAATAATCAATAAATGAAAAATTGTAAATTAATTATCACAGTGGCTGCAATTCTGGGAATAAGCAGCCTTTCAGCCCAAAACCCAATCATCCGCGACCAGTTTACTGCCGACCCTTCGGCAAGAGTTTTTAACGGGAAAGTCTATCTTTTTCCGTCGCATGACATCAAAGCTCCCGAAGGCAAAAACCTCAGGAAAGACTGGTTCTGCATGGCCGATTACCATGTTTTTTCTTCGGAAAATCTGAGCGACTGGACAGACCACGGCGTGATTGTGAGCCAGGAAAAAGTGCCGTGGGTCGATTCCATGTCGTACAGCATGTGGGCGCCCGATTGTGTTGAAAAAAACGGCAAATACTACTTCTATTTTCCGGCCAATAAAAACGCCGCCGGTCCGAATGGAAGAAAAGGTTTCGGCATAGGCGTGGCCATTGCCGACAAACCTGAAGGCCCGTACATTCCAGAACCCGAACCGATTAAAGGTATTTTTGGCATCGACCCGAATATTCTGATTGACAAAGACGGGCAGGCGTATATTTACTACTCGATGGGAAATATTTTTGTGGCCAAACTCAAGGAAAATATGGTGGAACTGGAATCCGATCCGGTGGCCATTCCTGACCTTCCTTCAAAAGGATTGAAAGAAGGTCCGTGGACTTTTGAGCGGAACGGCATTTATTACCTCACTTTTCCGCACGTCGAAAATAAAATCGAAAGGCTTGAATACGCGATGGGCAACAGTCCGATGGGACCTTTCAAAATGACTGGTGTAATCATGGACGAATCGCCGCTGAACTGCTGGACCAACCACCAGTCGTTTATCGAAAAAGACGGACAGTGGTACCTGTTTTATCACCAGAATGAATACTCGCCGAAATTCGATAAAAACCGTTCGGCTTGCATCGACAGTATGTTTTTTAACGCCGACGGAACCATCCGGAAAGTGACGCCAACTTTCCGCGGCGTTGGACTTACCGGTGCTGACAAAAAAATCGATATCGACCGCTACAGTGCAAAAAGTGAAACCGGCGCTGCCATCGCTTTGATTGACACGATAAATACTTTTACTGGCTGGAAAACAATTCTTGACAAACCCGGAGCCTGGGTTCAATACAACTCGGTTGATTTTGGCAGTAAAAAACTGAAATCGGTGCAGGTAAACGCAGCATCAAAAACAGGCGGAACCATTGAAATCCGTTTGAACAAAGCCGACGGACCGGTGCTTGCAGAAGTAAAAATTTCAAAAAGCGACGACTGGAAAGTTTCAAAGGCAAAAGTTTCAGGTGTTCAGCCCGGAGTTCAGAATCTGGTTTTTGTTTCGAAAAAAGGAGAACCGGTTGAAATCGACTGGGTAAAATTTGAATAGAGACCTTTTTATTGGTCATTTTCAATTTATAGTAACATTTTTAATCTTCATGTTTTAAAAGGGGAAAATAAAAGTATTTTTAACCCTTACTAAAACATGAAGATTAGACTAATCATATACCTTTTATTATTTGCATCCAGCTTTACAGATGCTGCTCCTGTTAAATTCTACAGTGTAAATTCATTGTTTGGAATTTCAATGCGGGTAACCAATTCAATCTGCAAGGATGACAATGGCTTTATCTGGGCTTCTTCAAAAACAGGTATTTTAAGACTTACCGAGGACGATTATAAAATTTACCAACTCCCATACGAATCAGCAGGTGCAATTTCAGTAAAGCTGTTATACGAAAATAAGCAACTTGTTGCCTATACCAACAATGGGCAGGTATTTATTTACAACCAGGTATCAGACAATTTTGAGTTCGCCGTTAACTTAAGAAAACTGATCAATACCACTCATTTCGATTTTTATCATTTACTGATTGATGATAAAGGGGCATTTTGGGTTGCAGTTAATTCGGGAATATACCGATATAAATCAGGTGAATTAAAACAGATTGTCAGTGTATCGAATTCAAGAATTGGTATTACCTGGTATGACAAACAAAAATTAATTGCAGCAACAGATGATGGTATTTTTCTTTATGACATAAACCGGCTCGAAAGACAGGAAATCAGTAAATTCGGAAATAATGGCCCTGCTTCGGTTTCGGCTCTTATGTTTGATAAAACAAGGAATGATCTTTGGTTAGGAACTCTATCAAAAGGTTTGTTTCGTTTTAATTTTGATTCGGGATTGCTAAATCAAATACTCGGATCAAAAATTCCGCAACAACCAATTCTTGCCTTAACTGAAATTTCCGACTCAACATTTTTAGCAGGCATTGATGGGCAGGGTGTTTGGGAACTTGATAAAAGGGGGGAACGACTACTGAATGTTTACAAAGAAGATGCTGAAGATCCATATTCGTTGAGAGGCAATGGTATATACGATATTTTTTATGAACCTGGGAAACGTGTCTGGATTGGGACTATCAGTGGTGGGGTTTGTTTTTACGATCTGGCATCGCCCATTGTAACCCAGATTGTGCATCATGCAAACGAAAAAAATTCGCTGGTAAATAACGATGTAAACGGAATCGCTGAAGATAAAGACGGGAAAATATGGTTCGCAACCAATAATGGCATCAGTAGCTGGGAAGTTAATGCAAATCGTTGGAACGGTTTCTATTATAATAAATTAGAACAGGCACAGGTTTTTCTTGCATTGCTTATTGACAATGAAAAAATCTGGGCAGGAAGCTATTCTTCGGGTTTCTATATAATTGATAGAAAAACCGGGCGTGAATTAGCTCATTATTTCCGCAATGAAAGAGACCTTAAAAATGTTAGTAATTTCATTTTTGATTTTTTAAAGGATAGTGATGGAGATACCTGGATTGGTGGCGTAAATGGCGAATTTTTATGTTATTCAGAAAAAAATAAACAATTCAGAATTTACCCTGAAGAGCCAATCAGTTCGTTTGCCGAATTAGAACCCGGACAAATCTTAATTGGTACCAGTTACGGAATGTCGCTGCTCAATAAACAAACGGGTGAGATGAAGAACCTGTTAACAGGAATTCTGGTGCAGGATATTCTGGTTCAGGATAAAATAATCTGGATTTGCACAAGCGGGGGCGGGCTGCTTGAATACAACCACGCCACCGGGGAGTTAAATAAATATACCACCGAAAATGGCTTGCCCTCCAATTTTGTAAACAGAATTATCATTTCGGACGATTATGTGTGGATTGGCACAGAAAATGGCTTGTGCCGCTTTAATCCCAATGATAAAACCACCAATACTTTTCAATCAATTGTGCCTCTTTCTGGAATTTCTTACAATAAAAGTGCGGTTTGTAAATTACGAAACGGACAACTTGTTTGGGGTACCAACAACGGTGCTGTTATTTTTTCGCCCGAATCACTGAAAGATATTCCTTCCGCAGGTAGAATCTATATTCAGGACCTCACTGTTTCAGGCAGGTCGGTAAGAGAGATTCAATCATTCGGGTTGAATACACCAGTAGATAGTTTGAAATCGGTAAAACTCAGGTATTTTCAAAATACTATCAATGTTGAATTAATTCCGCTTGGCGTTCCTCCGGGGGCAAAATTTGCCTGGAAACTGGAAGGATTTGATAAAGAATGGTCAATCCCGGCCAATAACCGGACCATTACCTATACAAATTTGCCCAGCGGCAGTTTTAAGCTGAATGTCAGGATGCTGGATAATTCAATGACTTACATTCTCAGCGAACGATCAATTGATTTCAGGCTGGTACCGCCATTTTGGAGAAAAACCTGGTTCTGGGGTATTTTAATTGCAATTTTTATATGTGTGGTTGTGCTGTACATATTGTTGTATATTAATGGATTAAAACAAAAACACACAGAAGAAAAAGTAAGATTTTTTACAAACACCGCACATGATATCCGGACTTCGCTTACATTAATAAAAGCACCTGTTGAAGAACTGAGTAAAGAGAACAACCTTTCGGAACATGGAAAATATTTTCTGCAACTTGCCCTGAAACAAACCCGGCAAATGACCTCAGTTGTTACACAACTGATGGATTTTCAGAAGGCGGATATTGGTAAGGAACAGGTTTTATTTACTGATTCTGATATTGTTAAACTTGTTTCGGGGCGCATTCAGATGTTTGAATCACTGGCCGAAAGTAAAAATATTCAACTTCGATTATATACCGATTGTGAAAGTTATCGTACTGGTTTCGATGAATCGAAAATTGAAAAAGTAATCGATAACCTGATTTCCAATGCGATTAAATACTCCAATCCCGGATCGGAAGTAAAAATAGATATAAAATGTGGGCCTGATAAATGGAAATTGGAGGTCATTGACAACGGCATTGGCATCAGCCGGAAAGCTCAGCGACAGCTTTTTAAAGAGTTTTACCGGGGCGAAAATGCGGTAAACTCAAAAGTGGTAGGATCGGGAATCGGACTTTTGCTGGTAAAAAAGTATGTGAATATGCACAACGGAGAAGTAACTTTTGAAAGCCAGGAAAATGTAGGTTCCACGTTCAGGGTAATCATTCCTTTTTACGAGCTTTCCGGTTCAGTTGTCAACCCGGAAGAAGCAAATAAAACATTGCCGGTAACGATTGATTTGGAGCCGGATTTCGGGACTATAGAAACTCATTCTGAAACACAATCAGAACGAGAATTGAAAATCATGGTAGTTGAAGATAATGATGACCTGTTGAAATTCATGCATAAAACATTGGAACCCGAGTTCAGGGTTTCGACGACGGCGGATGGTTCTGAAG
Source organism: Draconibacterium sp. (assembly GCA_036735485.1). GTDB lineage: Bacteria > Bacteroidota > Bacteroidia > Bacteroidales > Prolixibacteraceae > Draconibacterium. The sequence goes on from DAINOH010000065.1 coordinate 18,202, forward strand.
CCTGGAAAATTATTCAGAAACAGTTGCCTGACCTGATAGTTTCTGATGTGATGATGCCCGGAATGGATGGTTTTGAACTTTGCAGACAGGTAAAATCGGCATATGAAACATCGCATATTCCAATTATATTGCTGACAGCGCTTTCCGAAAAAACCAATGAACTCAAAGGTCTCGGATTAGGAGCTGATGATTACATTACAAAACCGTTCGATATGAATTTGCTGGTTCAGCGTATCCGGACAATTATCCACAACCGGCAGATTGTAAAAAATAAAGCGCTGAAAATGATCAGCAGCAATTACAATGAACCTTTGCTGGAGAATGAGCACAACGACAAATTTGTGAAAAAGCTGTCGGAGGTTGTAAAATTGAATATTGCCAATACAGCATTTGATAAAGAAGAATTTGCAAAAGCGATGAATGTTAGTTCCTCGTTGTTGTATAAAAAAATGAAGGCATTGACCGATACATCACCAACTGATTTTATTAAAATAGTCAGGCTGAACCACGCTTTGGAATTGTTGCAAAGCCGGAAATATTCGGTGACCGAAGTGAGTGAGATGTGTGGTTTTGCCAGTGTCGGATATTTCAGCACCGTGTTTAAAAAGCACTTCCGGAAATCACCGACAGAAATATTTGAAAGCTGATGAATGAAACATTTTTGTAAACGGATGTTTGCAGGTGATTTTTGGTAAATGAATCTGAAATATCAAACATAAAAAAGAGCTGTAAATGAAATAATTTACAGCTCTTTTGATTGTGTTTGATTCCACTTTTTGTGGAGCTGGCGGGATTCGAACCCGCGTCCAAACGAGGAAGCCACAAGCTTTCTACATGCTTATCCCCAGACTTGGTTTTCGAATAAACACCGGATCAGGGCCACCCATGTTTACCTTATCTCTTTTATCTCGTTAAAGCGCCAGAGCCTCGCTTAAACCAGCCCCGATTTACTTGCACCGCCTGATCGGGCCGCTTCGTGGCAACAGCACCCGGGCGATGTCTCGTTCCAAAACCTTGTTTCGGAATTAAGGTAACTTACTTGATTCGGTTACGCAGCAAGAGCGTAATTATTTTCGCCAATTATTGTTTTGGTCATTATTTTAAGGTCAACAACCCAAACCTGCATGCTTACCTGCCTCTTCTACCCGCTGTCAAAACCAGTCAGCCCCTTTAAAAAAGGCCCTGCAAAAATACAAAAATAATCGGCAAACTATCTGTACAAAAAATAAATCCCGGAAAACTTCCGGGATTTAAGTTGAGTCAATATGTCATGACTTTATTTAAACCACTTTTTTAACGCTGTAATATTCATCTCGTTTTCTATACTTTTTGCCTGTGGTGTATAAAGATATTCAAGCTCTTTTTCGTAGTGCTCGTTTATTTTTCCGCGTACCATTTTCATTTGTGCGTTCAGCATTTTGTTTTCAGGTGAAAAGGCTTCTGGTAATATGGCAGTTGTGGCTGGCAACCATCTTTCAGGGAACATTCCTTCGTGTTTTCCCCCTTTTTTAAACTGGTTGATGTCGTTCTGAATTATTTTCAATGCTTCAGAAATTGCCGTTTCGCTCCCTTTTTCAATTCCTTTTGTCTTTAATTCGCGATTAATCGCTTCAATATCCGGAACAATCATTCCCACAGTATAAGGATTCTGATTGTTGTGTAACATTACCTGCTGGATGGTGGGACATAGTTCAATCATCGATTCTTCAATACCTTCAGGACTATATTTCTCTCCATCATTACCAATCAGTAAACTTTTGAAACGGCCTAAAACAACCAGGAAGCCGTCTTTGTCCATAAATCCCATGTCGCCGGTGTGCAGCCATCCGTCTTTAATGGTTTCGGCAGTAGCAGTAGGGTTGTTCCAATAACCCAGCATTACATTGTCGCCTTTTATGCAGATTTCTCCTTTATCTCCCTGTTTCAGTTCGTTGCCATCGGCATCTAAAATTTTAAGTTCCATATTTTTAACCGGTTTCCCCGATGAACCAAATTTTGTGCAATGCGGTACATTCGATGAAATTACCGGAGATGCTTCAGTGAGGCCGTATCCCTGGCAAATCGGCATCCCGATTGCATAGAAAAAGCGCTGTAATTCTGTGTCGAGCAAAGCGCCGCCACCAATAAAGAATTGCAGGTTGCCTCCGAAACCTTCCCTGATTTTACTGAAAAGAATTTTATCAAATACTGATAACAGGGGTTTTAGCAAAAACCTGAAACCTTTACCTTTATCGAAACCTGTGCCATTGTAATTGTAGGCCACTTTCAGCGCAAACTCAAAAAGTTTGTAGGTTGTTTCGCCTTTGGCTTTTATTCCGGCTTCTATGTTTTTTCTGAAGGCTTTTGAATACGCCGGAACGCTCATCATCAGTGTCGGCTTGATTTCCTTGATATTTTTCGGAATATTTTTTAGTGTTTCAAGTGGTGTGTTACCAACTTCAACTGAAGCAACGCTGGCTCCTTTGTACATAAAAACATATAAACAGGTGGTATGCGCAAAAGCGTGGTCCCAGGGTAAAATGGCAAGTGTAGTCCAATCAGTCTGTAAATCCAAAAGTCCGTTTGACTGAACGACATTGGCAGCATAATTCAACTGGGTCAGCATAATTCCTTTCGGATCAGCAGTTGTACCCGAAGTATAGGAGATATTCACAACATCGTTGGGCTGAATATTTTCCCAGATTGCATCAAATTTTTCAGCTTCGGTTTTTCTCAGTTCTTTGCCTTTTTCAATGAGGTTGCTGTAGATCAAATCCTGTGACCCTGGATTTTCTTTTCCATCGAGATAAACAACAAATTGCAGTTCGGGCAGATCGTTTCTGATTTCCTCGATTTTTGCAGCCTGCTGTTTCGATACAAATATTATTTTTGTGCCACTATGTTTCAGCCTGAAAGCCAATTCGTTGGTTTCGAGCCTTACCGATAGCGGAACATTGATGCCACCCGCGTAAATCATCCCGAGTTCGCTGATGATCCAGTCGTTACGGCCATCGGCTAACAACGCAGCCCGTTCTCCCTTTTCAAAACCAGTGTTAACAAGACCTGCTGCCAGGTTCAATACTTTTTCACGGGTTTCTTTGTAAGTAGTTCCTTCATATTTGCCGTTACGCTTTTCCCAGAGGTAAACATTATCCGGATAATTGATTACTGCTTTTTCAAAAAGTTCGATAATAGTTCTCATAATTTGATCTGAATTAGATAATCTAAAATTAGAAAAAAAAGGCAAAAACGAAATTGGCAGATGTGAACATGAAAAAGGCCCACAACCGGGCCTTTCTTTATTCTGTTACAAATTTGTAAACTGTTTTCTCATTGTATTTTTCTCCGGGATGCAGCAGGGTGGTGGGGAAGCCGGGCTGGTTCACCGAATCGGGGTAATGTTGTGTCTCGAGCGCAATTCCCGAGAAGCGCCCGAATTTTTTCTCACCCTCAATCATTAATTCAGGATTCCAATAACCTGTGTAAACCTGCATCCCGGGCTGTGTGGTGTAAACTTCCACTTTTCGCCCGCTGATGTTTTCTTTCAGCCAGCCAATAAATTTCAGTTCACCGGTTTCGTTCCCCAATACATAATTATCATCATAACCCATTGGCATTTTATCGATGGCATGGTTTATTTTTTTTGGTGTTGTGAAATCAAATGGTGTTCCCAATACGTCAACAATTTTTCCGGTCGGTATCTGTTCCACCATTTCTGTCATCTGTGTTGCATTCAGATAAAGTTCGTGGTTCATAATATCTTCCTTGCCACCGGTGAGGTTAAAATAACTGTGGTTGGTAAGGTTTACCACTGTTGTTTTATCGGTTTCGGCGTGGTATTCTATTCCCAGTTCGTTTTTGTCGTTAAGTGTATAAATGCAGATAACTTTCAGGTTTCCAGGGTAATTCTCTTCGCCATCGGGACTATTGTAGGTGAGTTTAAGTCCAATCTCATTTTCTTTCTGAAAAGTTTCTGCTTCGAATAACCTTCGGTCGAATCCTATTTTGCCGCCGTGCAGGTGGTTGGGACCATTATTGATTGCCATCTGATAAGTTTTCCCATCAATCACAAGGTTTCCTTTTGCAATCCGGTTGCCAAACCTGCCGATAATTGCTCCGAAATAGGGATAACTCCCAAGATATTCGCTGCTCAGATAAGTATCCAGTTTTTTAAATCCGCACACAATATTTTCAACATTGCCTTTTTGGTCAGGCATTTCAATTTCGGTTATGATTGCTCCATAATTGGTGATTTTAACCGAAATATGATTATTTGACAGTGTAAAAATCTGTACCTCAATGCCATCTGGCAATATTCCGAATGGTTGTTTTTCTATTTTCATTATAGTATAAAATTTAAGTTGATCAATTTTCAAAGGTGCAAAAAAATGTAATACCAAACTGGTAGGTACCGGTAGTGTTTTAAAACATAAACAACATTTCAATATATTCTTATTTTTGCAGTTCATCAAACCTGAAAATGGCTAAACGAATAATAAAAATAGATACGAAATCTGCTTTGCCAAAATACCGGCAAATCATCAATTCGGTATTACAAGCCATTGAAAAAAAGACACTTAAAAAGGGAGATCAGATTCCATCAATTAACCAGATTTGTTCGGAATTTAACCTGAGCCGCGATACTGTGATGCTCGCTTTCAGTGAGTTGAAATCGAAAAAAGTATTACATAGTCAGCCCGGAAAAGGCTATTATATTTTGACGACAGAGTTTCAACCTGAAGAAAATATTTTTGTTTTGTTCGATGAACTGAATGCATTTAAGGAAGATTTGTACAATTCGCTGATCAGTAATCTGAAAGGAAAGGCGAATGTTGATATCTATTTTCATCATTTTAATTACAAAGTTTTTAAGAACCTTATTTCCGACAGTGTCGGGCATTTTACTTCGTACGTAATTATGCCGGCCACTTTTGAAAACAGCAGCATCCTGTTGTCAAAAATTCCGCGTGAAAAAATTTTTATTCTCGACCGGATGAAAGCCGACCTGAAAGCATATCCGGTAGTTTACCAGGATTTTGAGAATGACTTTTTTGATGCTTTAACGCAGGGGGCCGAGCTTCTGAAAAAGTACAGAAAACTTGTATTTGTAAATCAGGGAGGTAAGGAACCTCATGAAAGGGTAAGAGGATTTGAACGATTTTGTAACCTTAATAGTATTGATCACCAGGTTATTAAGTCTATTGACGGGATCAGGCCGGAATTGTATGAGGCGTACTTTCTAACATCAGACCGCGATATGGTTGAAATGGTGAAAACAGCCAAAAACTATAATTATAAAATAGGTAAAAAATTTGGGATTGTGTCGTTTAACGATACAATGCTGAAAGAAGTTGTTGCTGGCGGAATCACAACCATTTCGACCGATTTTTCAGAGATGGGGAAAACATTGGCCGATATGGTGTTAAACCGCAAAAACATTCAGGTGCGAAACCCCTCAAAACTTATTGTTAGAAATAGTTTGTAATGAAGATTAATATTTAATAAGTACCAGATAAACAAAAAATTATGACAAAAATTAAATCATTGATTGAAAAAATTAACGACGGTAAAAATCCGCTGTTTCAGGAATTGTACGGAAGCGATTCTGCTGCTTTAAAAGAACAGGCAGAAAGGTATGCCGGATTGATGAACGAGTTTGAAAAAGTTTACGGAACTGATGATGTTGAACTTTTCAGTTCACCGGGTCGTACCGAAATTGGTGGGAACCATACCGACCACAATTTTGGCCGTGTTTTGGCAGGCGCTGTAAACCTTGATAATATTGCAGTTGCGGCAGCCAACGGAACAGAAGTGATCCGTATCAAATCGGCTGGTTATCCTGAATTTAAAGTTGACCTTTCAGATCTGAGCATTGACAAGGAAAAGTTTTATACGTCAGAGTCGCTGGTGAAAGGAATTTGTGCCCGGATGAAAGAAAAAGGATATAAAATCGGTGGTTTCGACGCTTGTATTGAAGGTCGTGTTCCGAAAGGATCGGGTTTGAGTTCATCGGCTTCGTTTGAAGTACTTGTTGGTACAATTCTGAACGCTTTGTTTAATGACGGCAAAATGTCAGGTGTTGAAAATGCCATCATTGGTCAGTGGTCTGAAAACAATTATTTTGGCAAACCATGTGGTTTAATGGACCAAACTGCCTGTTCGGTTGGAGGTTTGATTACCATCGATTTTAAAGACCCGGCCAATCCGGTTGTAAAAGAAGTTGATTTCGATTTTGTATCAACTGGTTTTTCGTTAGTAATCACTGATGTTGGTGGTGGTCACGATGATCCGGCTTCACAGGCTGAATATGCTTCGCTGCCAACCGAAATGAAAGCGGTGGCAGCCGAATTGGGTGCAAAGGTTTTACGCGAAGTTACCCTGGAACAGATTGTTGCAAAAATTCCGGAAATCCGCAAAAAAACAGGCGACCGTGCATTGCTGCGTGCTTACCATTTCCAGGGTGATAATCAGCGGGTTGTTGAACAAGTGGCTGCACTTGAAAATAATGATTTTCAGACATTCCTGAAACTTGTTGTTGAATCGGGTTACAGTTCTTATATGTACAATCAGAATATTTTTGACGTTGTTCACAAAGATGAACAGGTTGTATCGCTGGCACTGGCACTGAGTGAAATGATTCTGAAAGGAAGTGGTGCATGGCGCGTTCATGGCGGCGGTTTTGGTGGAACCATTCAGGCATTTGTTCCAAAGGAAAAGCTGGATGAATATGTAAAAACACTGGAACATGTTTACGGAAAGAATTCATGTCATAAATTATTTATCCGTTCAAAAGGATCAATCAAACTTGAGTTATAAGAAATATTTATTAATCTGATTACAGTTTTATACCGGAAATAGGCTGGTTTATAACGCCATTCGGAAGTTTTTCAGCGATGATTATGAAAAGCATTTTTCGATGCAATATTTTTTTACTTTTACGCTCATAAGCCAGAAATAAACCGGTTCTGTAAAAAATCAGAAAAAAAGAATTAATTACAAATACTATTTAAATCTATTTATCATGAACAAAAACAAAAGTTATCTTCTACCTATTCTGATGATGTTTGCATTGTTCTTTATGATTGCATTTGTGACGGGTCTGCCCGCCCCATTTGGAGTAATTGTGAAGAACCAGTTTGGTGCAACTGACTTTATGTCAACCCTTGGTTTCTTTGCCAACTTTATTGCTTATGCATTTATGGGTATTCCTGCTGGTTTACTTCTTCAGCGCATAGGTTATAAAAAAACTGCGTTGCTTGCTGTAGCTGTTGGTTTTGCAGGAGTAGGTATCCAGTATTTATCGGGTGTGGTTGGTAGTTTTAATGTTTACCTTGCCGGAGCATTTGTTTCGGGATTCTCAATGTGTATGTTGAATACTGTAGTAAATCCCATGCTGAATACCCTTGGTGGTGGCGGTAAAAAAGGAAATCAACTGATTCAAACCGGAGGTTCGTTAAACTCGGTTGCTGCTACAATTGTTCCGGTTCTGGTTGGTTATCTGATGGGTGCCACTGCTGCTGAACGTACAATTGAAAAAGCAAATCCGGCGTTGTTTATTGCAATGGGTATTTTTGCAGTTGTGTTTGTGGTGCTCTTTATTATGCACATTCCTGAACCTCGTTTAGTAACAAAAGAAAAAGTAAAACACGAAAGCAGTCCTTTTGCATTCAGTCATTTTGTTTTTGGTGCGGTTGCAATTTTTATGTATGTAGGTATCGAAATTGGTATCCCTCATTTTGCCAATCTTTTTATGACTTCGGATGCAGCGCACAACGGATTGTCGATTGATCCAACTATTGCCGGAACTGTTACAGGTACTTATTGGTTTTTAATGATGATTGGGCGTATTGTTGGCGCAGCTATCGGAGGTAAAATTACAAGTAAAATAATGTTGTCAGTTGCGTCAAGTGCGGGTATAATATTTGTGTTGCTGGCAATATTCCTTCCGGTTACAACCACAGTTAGTATGCCTGTTTTTCAATCTGATATTTCGTTTGGATTAGCTGAAGTGCCAATGGGCGTGATGTTTTTAGTATTATGTGGTCTTTGTACTTCTGTAATGTGGGGTGGTATTTTTAACCTTGCAGTTGAAGGTCTTGGAAAATATACGGAAGCTGCTTCCGGAATATTTATGGTAATGGTTTGCGGAGGTGGAATTTTACCATTGTTCCAGGGGTTCATCGCAGATGTATCAGCATCCTACATTGTTAGCTATTGGGTGGTATTTGGAGCTTTGGCATATATGCTTTTCTATGCATTTATTGGAAGCAAAGTACACAAAAGAGCCGAGGATGTTGCTTTTGGTTCATAGTCGATATTAAATAAGATATTAGGTTGATTTAATTTAAAAAACTGCTTAATATCTGATCAATCCGGTGTTAATACAAAAGCCACTTCTTTCGCAAGAGTGGCTTTTTTACTGAAACAGATATTTGATTTTTAAAAACAGATAATTTCAAATGGCTGGGAAAAAATTAACATGGATATTTCAAAATAAAATGTATTTTCGACGCTTAATATAAAATCAACGTTTTTTATAACTAAAATCATAAACTAAATTTTACTGAATTATGAATTGGAATTCACATGAATTTATTTGGATCGATTGGGTAATCATCGTAGTTGGGATTCTGGCAATAGGATGGGCTGTATGGAATTCCATACAAAAACACAACCGTTTACAAAAAGGCGCAGATAGCGAAGACTACCTGTTTGGCAAAGGAGAACCGTGGTATATTATTGGTGCTGCTATATTCGCTGCAAATATCGGCTCTGAACACCTTGTCGGACTTGCCGGCACTGGAGCGGAGGTGGGAGTTGCAATGGCACATTGGGAAATGCACGGCTGGATGATTCTTATTCTGGGGTGGCTTTTTGTGCCATTTTATCAATTGATGAGCACTAAATTAGGCAAAATTATCACAATGCCCGACTTCCTCAAAGCCCGTTATACTCCGCGTACTGGTTCGTGGCTGTCAATCATAACCCTTATTGCATATGTGTTGACCAAAGTGAGTGTCACTGCGTTTACAGGAGGTATTTTTATGGAAAGCCTTCTGGGATTGCCTTTCTGGTACGGTGCTATTGGTTTGATATTATTAACAGGGATTTTTACCGTATTGGGTG
>DAINOH010000066.1:0-27205 GCA_036735485.1 Draconibacterium sp.
CTTTGAATGTATCCATACTCATCCAAAAACCTTTATGTTCCCAGGTTACAAGCTTCTGTTTCTTGATTAATCTTCTGAATGGCTGATCAACGAGCTCATCGCCATATTCCATATAATCAAATATTTCATTTCTCAGGATAAAATATCCGGTGTTTATCAGCAAATTAGAAGTACCAATCTCACTTATTTTATTCACAGTCCCATCTTCTGCCTTATCCACAAAATGATAACTGTGATTCGATTTATTGGTCATAAATGCTGCAGTTTTATCTTTCTGTCCTTTAAACCATTCAATCATTTCGGGCAGTTTGAGATCGGTTAATCCGTCACTGTAATTGGCAAGAAACATTTCTTCACCTTCGAGGTACTTTTTAACCTGCATCAGGCGCATACCAATATTGGCATTTAACCCGGTATCAACAAATGTAATTTTCCAGTCATGAATATCTGAATTCTGAAGCTGAATATCCTTTCCGCCGTTTGTATAAACAAAGTCGTTGGAAATTGTTTCATCATAATTCATGAAATACTTTTTAATAACATCGGCTTTGTACCCCAGACACAAAATAAAATCCTTATGACCATAATGTGCATAGTATTTCATTATATTCCAGAGAATTGGCCTGTACCCCACGTTTACCATCGGTTTGGGAATCTGATCAGAAAAATCTCTCAGCCGGATACCTTGTCCGCCGCAAAATAAAACTACTTTCATTTTTATTGTTATTTGGAAATTTATTATTCAAGAATTGTTAGTTCGGGAATTGGCACAACAAATTTACCTCCCCAGTCACTTATATATTTGTGTTGATTTGTAATTTCTTTTTTAAGGTTCCAGGGCAAAATAAGTACATAATCAGGTTTTGTTTCTTTGATCACATCGGGGTGTAAAATTGGAATGTGCGTTCCGGGCAAAAAGTTTCCCTGTTTGTGTGGACTCATATCAACCGTATAATCAATGAAATCGGTTCGTATTCCGCAATAATTCAGCAATGTATTTCCTTTTCCAGGTGCACCATAACCAACAATCGATTTTCCTTCTCTTTTTGCCTTTATCAGAAAATCGAGGATTTTTCGTTTGGTTTCCTTTACTTTTTCATCAAAAACTGAATAGTATTCAAGCGTTTCGAATCCCAGTTCTATCTCGCGTTTCAACAATTCATGCACACGTTCAGTAATATTTTTAGAAGTATCATTCGCATGTTTTCCGAAAATTCTCAGCGAACCGCCATGAGTAGGTAATTCTTCCACATCAAATAAGGTGATGCCGTGATGGGCAAAAATACGATTAACTGCTACAAACGACAGATATGAAAAATGCTCATGATAAATCGTATCAAACTGGTTTTCTTCAATCAAGCGCTGCAGATGTGGAAATTCCATGGTAATAACGCCACCTGTATTCAGCATTTCTTTCATCCCCGATACAAAATCGTTGATATCAGGTACGTGTGCCAAAACATTGTTACCAAGCAATAAGTCAGCTTTCCCGTATTTAGCCGACAATTCAATTGCTGTGTTTTTTCCAAAGAATTTCACTTCAGAACGGACTCCTTTTGCTTTTGCAGCTTCGGCACAATTGGCTGCCGGTTCAATGCCAAGCACCGGAATACCTTTTTGAACAAACCACTGCAACAGGTAACCATCGTTACTGGCAATTTCAACAACCAGTTTCTCATTGTTTATTGCAAAGCGTTCAGTCATCATTTCCGTGTATTTGCGGGCATGATTCAGCCAGCTTTCGGAATACGATGAAAAATAGGCGTACTCGTCGGCAAAAATTTCATCGGGTGTGGCAAACTCTTCGAGTTGCATTAACCAGCATTTGTTACAAATAAATGCATGAAGCGGATAAAACTTCTCCATGTCGTTGGCATTTTCGGGCTTCACGTGTTTCTGGCACAGGGGCGACATCCCAAGATTTATCACACTGTTTTCCAATTTATTATTACAAAACCGACATTTGCTTGTAGTGCTTATTTTTTTCATAAAAAACAAATTTATAAACAATCGAAAAAGAATAGATAAAATTAATCATCCATGACAATCTAATAGGTACTTAAACTTTTTTCAGAAAATAGTAGGCATAATATTTATCATTAACAAGTGGTTGATATGGCTTCATATAAATACATATTGGTTCAAACCCACATTCTTTTGACCTTTCCCAGAATTCTTCTAAAGTATATGTTGTCATGATATATGGGTGTACATTATATCCCCACTTCTTTGACTTTAGTGATTCTCTGCCATCATTATAACGAATATGAACAAATGCAATTCCTCCCTTTTTTAACATGGAATTTGCCAATTTTAAAATATTCATACCATATTCTGAACTTGGAAAAAGTTCATATACATATGTACAAATAAATAAATCAGCATCTTTTACATTGCTATTTAAAACTGCTTCAGGTAAAGAAGCATTTATTTTAATCGGAAAAAAATTATTTAAACCTATATTTAATAATTGTCTTTCACATTCTGTTAAGCTTTCCGATGTTATATCAATACCAATAAATTTTTCTGTCAAGGGAGCAAAATGCACAGCATTTGCACCACCACCACAACCCCATTCGACGATTTGTTTAACTGGAAAATTAATATTTAAAAGAGAAGAAAAATCATACAACAGTTTTAAATGCTCTTTGCCCAAACTTAACCAAACCTGATGATCCTCAAATTTTCCATTATTTATCCAATGTGCGTCCTGGGCTAATATAGGATTTGAATAATCACGATTCCAATAATTATGATTATCATGAGCAAGTTTCTCCTCGGATTCTGCTATATTAATCCTATACCTGAATGAATTAAATAATCCCATTAATTTGCGATGCATTTTTCTTGAAAAAGCATTATTTAGAACGAATTTATGAAACATTCTAACCATATTTAAATACTTTAAAATCAGGTTATCTATTTAAGATTGCTTTACAAACAAAAGAAGTTTAAGTTATAAATAAAAGTTGGATTGATTTCTATCTTTTTCCGACATTAAAACAGGTTGGAGCGGCCATTCAATTTTGAACAAAGGATCATTCCATCTTATTGTGGCGCCTGCTCCCGGAACATAAAATTCAGTCATCAGATAACTGATTTCGGTGTTATCTTCCAAAGTAATAAAACCATGAGCAAAATCTTCGGGTACATATAACATCCGGTAATTTTCAGCAGTAAGTTCAACTCCAATCCATTGTTTAAAAGTTGGCGAATTTTTTCTCAGGTCGATAATTACATCATAAATACCTCCTCTTGTGCATCTTACATATTTCGCTTCCTGGTAGGGTGCAACCTGAAAATGCATTCCTCGAAGTGTCCCTTTTGTTTTATTAAAAGAAATATTGGTCTGACAAATATTCTGATTTAAACCAAATTCTTTCATCTCATTAACACACCATGATCGGGAAAAGAAACCCCGTTCATCTTCATTTTTCACAATGTCGATAACAAACGCACCTTTCAGCTTAGTCGCAGTAAATATCATAGCAGATTGATGTTCTGTTTACTGGTCCAAAACAAGTCGTTATCTAAATAGCCATCCGCCTTCAATTGTTTAATAACATTCAGCCTGATTAACGAAGATTTTCTGAAATCGGCATCGTTAAAATCCATTTGGTTTAAGTTTTCGACCAGGGCAATAACGGTTGACTTCAGATCAAATTTTGGCTGATGATCGGGAGCCAGCCTTTTAAACAAATCGAAATTTACCCTGTATGAGCGCTTATCGGGCGGAGCATCGGGATTGACAGAAACTTTACAACCCTGCACAATTTCGGCAACTGAATCGGCAAGCTCCTTCACCTGGTAATTCCATTCGCTGCTACCAGTGTTTACTGCAAGAAAATCACCCCCTGTTTCGGGTGTACGTTCAATGGCCCATTCAATAGCCCTTGCCATGTCGAGTACGTTGATCAAAGGTCTCCAGGGTGTTCCATCGCTCAAAATGTCAATTTTCTTTGATGTAACGGCGCCGGCCACAAAATCGTTGATAACCAGGTCGAGACGAAGCCTGTTACTGAAGCCACAGGCAGTGGCAAAACGCAGACAGGTTACTGTAAAATCTTTTCCGGCAAGAGGTTCGAGGTCAGTTTCTGCTGCAATTTTTGAGCGGGCATAAGCAGTAAGCGGATTAAGTGTGTCGGTTTCAACTTTGGCATGTTCGTCGGCCAACCCATAAACACTGCAGCTCGACGCAAAAACAAACGATTTTACGCCTCTTTCCCTGCCAGCTTTTGCCATTTTAATAGCAGCCCTGTAATTGATGTCCATCGTCACTTCCTCGAATAAGTTACCCATTGGATCGTTGGAGATTGCAGCCAGGTAAACAATTGCATCAACTCCCTCAAATAAAGAGGGATCAAAATTTCTGACATCGCCAAAAACCTGTTTGGTAAGTTTTACTTCGGGCAGAAAAACTGAATTAGTTAAACTATTGGCAAAATAACCTGTATCATATCCAATCAATTCAGCATTTGGGTAACATTTTCTTAAATGACTAACAACACCGGGGCCAACATAGCCCATATTTCCTGTAATCAAAATTTTCATTTTTAGTCGATATTTAGTTGATTATCTTTTAATTGTATTTTCTCCAAACAGGAGCAACGGGTCTTCCGTCAAGGTATTTTTCAACTCCTTCATTGAGTGCCTTTTTATAAACAATCATTGCATCATACAATCTTTCAACTGTAACAGCAATATCGATATCGGAGTGAGAATAGGATACAATGCTTGAAGGCATTAATAATCCGCGTTTCATCTGTTCCTGAATAAAGAGTGTTCTGAAGGGTTGAGAAGGATTTCCCTCCTGGTCGCGGGTTGTATAAACTGAGCCACAATCGGGTCCGATGATAGACACTTTATCTTCAATCCCCAAATCTTTTGATGCTTTGTTAACACCCTCTTTCAGTTTACGCCCCTGCTCATATAAAACACCAATCACATCATTTTCCTGGTAAAAGTTTATGGTTGCTATTGCTACTGCAAGTGCATGTGTTTCAGCACCATGCGTGGTTGAATTCAGGAATACCCTTTCTTTTTTGTGGTAAATTCCGCCTAAATCGAGAAATTCTCTTTTACCGGCAAGCGCAGCAATCGAAAAACCATTTCCAAGCGCTTTTCCGAATGTTGAAAGATCAGGATCAACATTATAAAGTTTCTGTGCGCCTCCATTGTGCCATCTGAAACCTGTAATCATCTCGTCGAGAATAAAAAGTGCTCCGTTTTTATGGCAGATTTCTTTGGCTTTATTCAGGAAATCATCAACCGGAGGATCGTATTTTTCAGGTTCAAGAATAATACACGCAATTTTACCGGGGTATTCTGCAAACAACTTCTCAATACTTTCCGGATCATTATAATTAAATTTCACCGTCATTTGTGGAATTGACTCCGGGATACCAGAATTCATCGGCGTTGTACCAATAAACCAGTCGGAAACTGAGAAAAACGGATGATCGGCACAAATTCCAACCATGTCTCTTCCGGTATAGGCCCTTGCAATTTTTATGGCGCCATCTGTTGAATCAGAACCATTTTTGCTAAATTTTACCATCTCGGCATTCTGAATAATACCCAGAAATGCCTCTGCACATTCGAGTTCAATTTTGGCGGGCCTGCCAAAGTTTGTCCCCTTCAGCATTTGCCTGTATGCAGCATCAACAATGGGTTTGAAATTATGCCCCAGCGTTACACTGCGCAATCCCATTGCATACTCAATATACTCATTACCATCAATATCCCAGATGTGACATCCCTGCCCTCTTTCAATATAAACAGGCATTGACTCCGGAAACTGGTCGTCGCCTTTTGCGTAAGTATGACCTCCACCCGGGATAAGGTGGTTAAACTTCTTATTCAATTTTAATGATTCCTGGAATTTCATTTTTGAATGTTTGTAAAATTATCACTTTGCTTGAACTATCTTTTAGAAATATTACCAAAAGCCTATAGTTTTATAAACAACAAGTTTTAGCGTCTTCTCTGCAAGAATCTTCCTCTAAATAACTATTTGGCTTGTGCAATTATCACTCTTATATTTCCTGATTTGTCTTTCTCCGCATTCACTGATTGATAAAGATTTGTCTTATCAATCATTTTTGTAACAAACTCACCTTGCCCGACACCAACTTCAAAAAGCAACCAACCGTCTTTTTTTAAAAACTTTGGCGAATCATTGATCAGGCGTTGAATAATTTTGAATCCAAATGAACCTCCGTCAAACGCAAGGGATGGTTCAAATGAAGCAATTTCCGGGTTCATTTTTTCAACTTTGGATGTTGATATATATGGTGGGTTACAAACTATTAAGTCGGTTGTATGATAAAACGAGTCTGATTCAAATGCAGAAAACAAATCACTTTCTGAAACAGTAACTTTTCCTTCAAGATTCTGTGTTTTTATATTTTCCCGGGTAAGTTCAACTGCTTCAGAGGAGATATCGGATGAATAAACTTTGCATTTCTGGTTATAAAATGCGATTGAAATTCCCAAATTACCTGATCCGCAACAAACATCAAAGACCTTGAGCAAATCCTTTGCCTTTGATTCTTCGGATATTATCCCGATGGCTTTTTTTGCAAGGATTTCAGTTTCTTTTCGCGGAATTAAAGCTCTGTTATCGACAATAAATTCAATACCCATAAAATCCTGCCGGTTTGTTAAGTGAGCCAACGGGACATTTTTAAGGCGTAAATCAACCAGTTCGTATAATTTTCGGATTTGTTCAGCAGTAAGCTCAGGAAGTGTTAATTGAGTTGCTTTCACCACAGAAGTATTTATTCCGGCAGCAGCCAGCCAAAGCGCTTTTATCGTCGATTCAACATCCTCTTCCGGTTTGTCTTCCAGAACAATCAGTTTTTCATTTATATCAGAATATATTTTACGGAATAAATCAGGATGATTCATCGTTAAAGCTTTATGTGTTTCAGACTTTTTTTATCAATCTTTCCATTGCCACTTTTGGGCATTTCATCCAGAATTACAATTTTTTGGGGAACCATAAAATTCTCCAGGTTATTGGCGCATTCTTTCAAAACCTGCTTTTCTGTAAATTCGTCACTGTGGTATGTTGTAATAAATGCGGTAATACTTTCTCCCAAAATCTCATCCGGAAAACCAATCACTGCAACCTCTTTAATAAAAGGTAGTTTATATATTACATTTTCAATTTCTACCGGACTGACTTTTTCTCCCCTGGTTTTAATAATATCATCATTTCTGCCCAAAAAATACAAACACCCATCTTCGTCGGTAACAAACCAGTCGTTCGAGCAAAGTATTCTCTCGCCCGGCAAATTGCCAGGTTTAAGCATTTCCCTGCTTAATTCATCTTTGTTCCAATACCCCAGCATCACATGTGGTCCGCGAACATGCAGGATTCCTCTTTCACCGGGTTGAGCAATTTTCCCTTCCGGTGTTAAAAGAAAAACTTCGGTACCAGGAATTGCTTTCCCCACAGAACTTGGTTTTATATCAACCAATTCAGGTTCAAGATAACATACTCTTTTACATTCGGTTAAACCGTACATCTTAAAAATCAGAGCATTCGGGAATATCGATTTTAAATCGGGGATAAACTCAGCCGGTAAAGCTGCAGCTGTATTAGTTACCCGGGTTATACTTTCAAATACAAGCTTATTTTTTTTGCCTGCAGATATCAGCATTGCATAAATTGTGGGTACACCCGGGAAAACAGTTGGTTTATACTTCTCGATATTTTTAAAAATGGTCGCCTGGAAAACAAATGACTGTTCAATAATGATGGAGCCTCCCATTGTAACAGCCATAATTAACTGGTACAAACCATAGTCAAAAGCCAGCGGAGAAAGAAGTATGATACGGTCATCATCCGAAAGCCGGAGGTATTCTATTAAACTCCAGGAAGTAAAAACCATTGATTGATGGGTCATCATTACTCCTTTCGGAAAACCGGTACTCCCTGACGTGTAAATCAAAGCAGCCAGGTCCACCGGAATAACAGCCGGCAACGTTGAATGATATTCTTCTTTTAATATTTCATCAAAATTTCCTGTATGCACTTCGGGTTCAGAAGCAGTACCGTCAAAATTGCCAACTACTATAACTTCCGAAATAGTATTCACACTTTTCAAAGCCGAAATAAATTCAGTACTTAAAACCTTTTCTGTAAGCAATATTCTGGCTTCGCAATCATTTAAAATATAAGCCAGTTTATCGGCTTTGGTTTGGGGATTTATAATCAGAAATACACCACCGGCCAGGGTAATTCCATAAATTGAAACAACTGATTCCCATGTATTATTCATATAAATGGCAATTCGATCACCCTTTTTAATTCCCTTTGAAACAAAATAATGTGCAAGCTTGATTGCATTTTCTTTAAGTTCAGAAAATGTATATTCTTTCGATTTTGCAATTACAACAGTTTTCGAAGAATATTTCTTTTCTGAAATTAAAAGCGCTTCGCCAAGTAGTCTTTGTGGTATTGATATCATTATGATTCGATTAATGCCTGATCGGTGACATTCTGAGGTATTCGGTGGTTTTTATTTTACGGCTGAAACCATTAAATATTCTGGCAACTTCGGTTGCAGTTATATTCATTACTTCACCAACTTCTTCGGTGCTGTAATTATTTTCGAATGCATACCACAATAAATCCATTTCATGAAATGGCATCTGAAAGAAAAATTCCTCCTGGGTTTGTTCAGCTGAGTAGGTATCTGTTGTAGGTGTTCTTTCAATTATTTCCTGAGGAACTCCTAAAAAATCAGCGATTTGATAAACCTGGGTTTTATACAATCCGGCAATTGGCATTACATCAGCAGCACCATCGCCGTGTTTCACAAAAAAGCCTTGTTCAACTTCATGTTTATTGGGCGTGCCAATAACAGCGTAATGGTGTTTTTCGGCATAATAATACAACATCGACATTCTCGCTCGCTGTTTAAAATTTGATGCCGCAACTATTTGAAGATATTCTTCCAATGGCAATCGTGCACTTTTTTCTGTTCCCATTGAATCAACAATTGTTGCCAAAAACAGAGGTGGAAGATTTTGGTTGAGCGAATTAGGAGAAATACCAATTTTTACTTTATACTCGGTTGCGTTATATTCCGGAAATACTCTTTTCACCGCTTCATCTCTTCTTTGATAGCAATTCAACCCATCCAATGCACCGGAAATATTTTCCACTGCATATTTCACGTTAAACTTTTCGGCCAGTATTTTTGCGAGCAACAAACTGTCAGGACTGGAATCCCGCTCTGGCAACATTAAAGCTTTTATGTTTTCGGCTCCTAAAGTTTTAACTGCAAGCGCCAATGTAACCGACGAATCAATTCCTCCACTTATTCCAATTACTCCGCCTTTCCTTCTCAAAACATTGACTATGTCATTTTTCAATTTCTGACAAATCTGATTCACAAATGATTCAACGTCATCAATCACTAATATATTTTTTGAGAATTTTGGTTTACTTGTCATTGTATTTAATTATTAAAATCTGACTCCGATCTTAAAGTATATGATATTAACTCGTTCATTTTTAAATATCTGAAATCTTCGATAAACTGTTTATGTAATAGTTGAGTTGAAATAATGGCGGTTAGTGCCATATTATCAATCTCGGAATAAGCTTTACCCGATTTCATTTTTACCAATAATCTTTTTACTGAATCAGGACTAAAAATCCCTGCTTTTTTAATTTCAGCTTCCGACAGCACTTCATTTACATATTCAGGAACATCACTACCAAGGAAACTGCTGAGAATTGGTGCCCTGTAAGGTTGTTTGGGCCGATTCAGGATTTCTTCAGGCAGCCTCCCTTTCATTAATGATTTAAGCAGTACCTTTTCTTTCAAGCCTTTCATTTTATAGTCGGGCGGAAGTTGTGCACAAAACTCGATAATCCTGTAATCAAGAAACGGATAACGTCCTTCAACCGAGTTTGCCATTCCCATTCTGTCGCCCTGTGATGACAAAAGATAGCCTGAAAGAAAAATCACAATTTCGAGGTATTGTGCTTTTGCAAGAGGATCAAGATTGTCTAAGTTACCGTTTAACCCGGCAAGCAATCGTTCATACTGATCGAAACCAGAAAGTTGATCCTTAAATGTTTTATCCAGATGATTCAGAATATTTGAAGTATTGTTCCATCTCAGCAAATGTGAGTAAATGGGCGAATCAGTATTTTCAAGTTTATATCCGAAAAATAATTTAAGTGCATTCGGATTAACTTTCTGTAATGCAGCAATATAAGGATACAGTTTTTTGAGCAGCAGTGGTCTGAGTTTTGAATTTTTATCTTTGGCCCAGAAATGCCTGATTTTGTTTTCTTTAAAAATGCTGTAACCTGCCAGTAATTCGTCTGCTCCTTCGCCGGTGATTACCACTTTGATGTTGTTTTTTCTGACTTCCTTCGAAAGACTGTACATCGGAGAGGGAGAGGTTCTTAATAACGGAAATTCACTGTGCCAAACAACCCTGGGGAAATTCTCAGCAATTTCTTTTGAACTGATTTTTATTGCAGTATGATTTGTATTAAAATATTCAGCAGCAATTTTCTGGTAACTGGTTTCATCAAATTCGTCTTCGGTAAAACCAACAGAAAACGTTTGAAGAACATTCGGATCTATTTCTTTAATAAATGATGTTGTAATACTAGAATCAATACCGCCACTCAAATACGCTGCCACAGGTACATCAGCCCGTAACCTGATTCTTACTGCATCACGAAACAGTTCATTAAATTCGGCAATGGCATCCTCGTAACTTCCTTTATAGTAATTGTCTTTTGTGGCAAATTTAAGCTCCCAGTATCTTATAATGTTGATTTTACCATTGTTTAATTTGATAAAATGGCCAGGCGGGCATTCTTTAATATTTTCAAATACGGTATTGGGAGTAATGGTTGTCCAAAAAGTAAATGTTTCGGAAATACCTTCCGCCGAAATTGCCCTTTTCACTTTCGGATGTTCAAAAACAGCTTTGATTTCAGAGCCAAAAACAAATAAATCGTGACTGTGGTAATAAAATAAAGGCCTGATACCAACCCTGTCGCGGGCCAAAAACATTTCATCTTTGTTTTTATCCCAAATAGAAAACACAAATTGTCCGTTCAGTTTCGTGAGACAATTTTCTCCATATTCTTCGTACAAATGAATTATAACCTCAGTATCGCTTTTCGTTCTGAACTTATGACCTTTTTCAATAAGTTCTGCTCTCAATTCAGGATAGTTAAAAATCTCTCCATTGAATACAATCCAGAGGCTCAAATCTTCGTTGGGCATTGGCTGCTGCCCTCCGGCTAAATCAACAATACTTAACCTGACACTGCCGAATCCTGTATTTTCGTTTACATAAATTCCACATTCATCGGGACCACGATATTTTATTCGTGTCAGCATTCGGTTTATAACTGACACGTCAGCTTTTTCAAAACGATCAATATATCCGGTAACACCACACATTGAGCAGGCTTATCAAAGTTTCTTTTTCTCAATAAAGGCAACAATAGCATTTATTGATTCAAAGTTTTCTTCACTTAATTCGTCATTCGAAATATCAATACCAAATTCATCGTTTAAATAACTTACCAGCGAAAGAAAACCCAATGAATCAAAAATCCCTTCAGCAAATAACTGGGTATCTTCTTTTATTCTGTCATCATCTGAAAAGGATATTTCTTTAATAAATTCCTTGAGTTTCACGGCTATTAAAACTTCTGTATTCATAGATTAAATTATTTTAGTTTTAAAAAGGGTTGTCTCCAAATTATAAATGGATTAACATATCATCCTATTCTTTTTTCTCAAGTTGCATTTTCAGCATCATGTTTTCAAGACTTATGTCAGCATACATGCGCTTTAACCTATCATTTTCCTCTTTTAACCTATCTAGTAACATTCTGTCGTTCGCAGGCTGTCCGCCATATTTGGATTTCCAATTGTAAAATGTAGCCTGACTAATTCCAAACTTGTTCAAAACTTCTGGTATCGACATACCATTTTTATATTCATTCAGAACAATTTGAATCTCTGTTTTTTTAAATCTCTTTTTAAGCATAAGTCAAGGAATAAATTAATCAAACAAGTTTTCCAACTCAATTTATGCCAATAATTGCTCTTCTTTTGCCACAATTTACTTCATACATAAAAATTCCAAAATGGATGTGGAGAATAATAGCTTATACAAAATGATTTTTGACATACAGTGAATTAAGCCTGCTTGAATTGAAATTATTAATATGAATAGTTATATTGGTTATCAAAATCAAAGAGATATAAAAAATAAAAGAATTCTAAATAAAATTTTAGAAAAATTATAAGTTCTACAATTCAGCAATTCAACATTAAAAAGATTCAGTAATTGAATAACTTATTAGATATTATAGCAGGGGTTCCCCACTGTCACTTACAAAGTGTCAGTATTTTCAAGATAAATTAAAACATACAGGGAAAATCTTATAATTTGTTTTATACAATTATAAATGCCCAAATTTTTATATCTTCTATATACTTCAGGCAATTTCCGAATAAATTTTCATTTTTACAATAATACTTTTTCAGAATTCCGCCAAATTATTAGAATAATTCATCATTCATAAAACTACAAATACAACATATTAACATAAATATCAGCACTTTACCTTAATCATCCTTAGTTTTTCGGTTTTAATATTCACACTAAATTGTCTTTATTTGGGACAATCATTGCCTGTATGGGACTAATCTACTTGATAATTAGTTAACATTACAACTAATTATACTTTCAAAATGTGTCTATTTTGCTAATAATTTATCATTAAGTGGCAAAGACATCATTTAAAATAGAATTTTGGCAATATTCTGATATTATCATTTCAAATCCAATTAAGATAATATTATAAGCTGCTTAGTATTATATCTATTTAAGTTATATCTACATATATCAATCTTCATGTAGAAAACACTTTGTGTGATTTGTTTTTAATTTCCTTAGACTTGTTATATCAGAATGCTTGTTGCCAATGCAATTTTGATACAGAGGCTAAATAGCTCTTGTTCAAATAATAAAAAATGCGCATCTCCTAAACAAAATGATTTATAGATAAAAATATCCTGCATTTCCCCTAACAGGCAAACAACTAGTTACTTAAAAAATAATTCTACTAAAAGCACTTATTTTATCAAAAACAATTCAAATCAATAATCTAAATTAAATTGTATAAAAAAATAAAATATAACTACTTGTTGTTTTTGAATTTAAAAGATTTAAATTTGAAACAAATGAAACAATTAAACCTTTGAAAAATAGAGTTTTCTTAATTTTTCACGCCTTTTTTGTTACTCTGATATCTATCAGTTGCTCAAGCGAAGAAGAAAACTTATTAGCTAAACATTTGTTTATTGAACAACACAGGATTTCTTATGGGGAACTTGTTTCAGGGCCTGAACCACCTCTGATACAGATTGATTTCCCCACCTATTCATTTGATAATGATTCAGGTAAACTTCATGGAATAATAGACTTCAAGGTTGACAATAGTCTGGAAGTGATATTTGGCAGTGGTACTTGTTTAACAGGAACTGCAGGAGGTGGCTGCGCGAGCGGATTAACAGGGATATACAAAATCCCCTTCAGAAAAGGTAATTTTGAATTACTGAAATTCGATGAAACCGGGAGAATTGTTTTTGAGTATAAAAACCAGGCGTATTCACTTAATTCAGGAGAAGAATGGACGTCGGTGAAAACATACTTTGATACCGTTAATCATAACGGGCAGATAAGTGTTTCTAAAATAACTGACAGTGAAAGAATTACGAATTACGGTTTTATTGAAAACCAGAATATATCTGAGTGGGTGTGGTAACCGAAACATTTTATTAATTGAAGATCGTAGAAACGGGAGTATTTAAAATAATGGTATTGAGGTTAAATTTTATAAAAAATAAACAATGCCAAAGTTAAAATTTGAAATCAGAATTGTTATTGCTTATCTTATGTTAGGTGGGCTTTGGATAATTTTTTCAGACAGAATTCTGCAAAACCTGATCTCAGATATCCATATTCTTACAAGAATTCAGACTTTTAAAGGATGGTTTTATGTGATTGTCACAGGTTTACTATTTTATCTTTTACTAAAAAGTCACCTGAAAAAATTACGACAGGCTGAAAATGATGCCAGGGAAAGCGACAGGTTGAAAACTGCATTTCTACAAAATATTTCACATGAAATAAGAACTCCAATGAATGGCATTATGGGTTTTGCCCAATTGTTAAATTCAGAAAATCTCACATCAGACCAGAGAAGAGAATATACCGGCATTATTAATAACTCAGCAAAACGACTACTTACCGTAGTGAGCGATATCCTTGAAATCTCGCAAATTGAAAGTGGAAAAACCCGGATTTATGAAAGTAGCTTCGACTTGAATGATTTGCTTTCTGAAGTCTTTGAAACCATGAGAACGCAGGTTGACAGTAAAATAGGTTTTTATTATTCTTTTACGCTTTCTAATCCCGAATCAATCGTAACAACCGATTATGAAAAACTGAAAAAGGTTTTAAACAATCTTTTGGACAATGCCATCAAATTCACAGAAAAAGGGAAAATTGAATTTGGTTATACACTGAAAAACAACAACATAGAATTTTTCATTAATGATACCGGTATCGGCATTGAGCCAGAAAACCAAAAACTCATTTTTGACAGGTTTAGAAAATCTGATTTCAATAATAATAAAATGAATGATGGTGTTGGATTAGGCCTTACAATTTGTAAAGAATTTCTGAAAGCCCTGGGAGGAAGTATTTGGCTTGAATCAACTACCGAGTCGGGATCAACATTCTACTTCACAATACCTTATAAAAAAAGCGAGTCGAATCAGGTGCTGATTGCAGAGTCAGATAAAATGAATAAAAAACCAAAAAAAATACTGGTTGTTGAGGATGATGAATCAAGTTTTGAGTTTATTAAAACAATATTGAATAAAGAAAATTTCACATTAATACATGCATGGAATGGCAATGACGGAATTTCGCTGTACGAAAAAAACAAGGACATTGATCTGATTATACTTGATATAAAGTTACCGGGGATGAATGGTTACGAAGTTTTAAAAGCCATTCGCGAAAATGATTCGCACATTCCCATCATTGCTCAAACAGCTTTTGTAATTGGCGAAGAGCGAAAAAAAGCAATTGATTCAGGTTTTGATGAATTTTTAGCCAAACCGTATAAGAAAAATGATCTGTTGAACAGAATCAACCTGATACATTCGAAAAACTAAATTCATCTGCCGGCAAGCCCTAAAACATTCGCCGTCATCACCCTGATTCCGGTTTCAATTGTTTTTTCGTAGTCGGGATTGAGTTGTGGTGAATGTAGCGGGAATGGTTTTTCTCCTTTTGCAATTAATTCACGCATTAATTCAGTATTTGTACTCCCCAGCCAAATCAGGCAAATCGGGATATTCTCCGGAGTTCTGCCATATTTGCCAAAATCCTCTCCCACCATTGCAGGCGCGGTTTTTATGATGTTTTGTTCACCAATACTTTGCTGTGCAAGCAGTTTTAAATCGGCAACAAGTTTTTCGTTGTTTACAACCGGAGGAGTTTCCGCTTCTTCAATTTGTACCACAGGCAATTTGTCGTCGGGCATTCCGGCCATTTGTGCTGCCGTCTTGCTGATTCGTTTAATTGCCGCAATCACTTTTGCTATGGTTTCGTCAGAGTAATACCTGAGTGTAAGTTCAAGATCCACTTCATCGGGAATAATATTGGGGCGTGTTCCGCCATAAATCGAGCCAACGGTTACGACTGCCGGTTCCAGGGGACTGAGTTCGCGGCTGACAATTGTCTGCAAATCGAGCACAATGCGAGAAGCAATCACAATCGGGTCGATACATTTTTCGGGATAAGCTCCATGCCCGCCCTTTCCAAACACTTTGATACGCGCGGTTTTTACTCCGGCAAAAATGGGTCCGGCAGTCAGTCCGATGGTTCCCGATTCAAGTTCGGGATTGATATGATATGCAAGTGCCACATCAAGTTTCGGAAACTTTGTAAAGAGACCGGTTTCAATTGCCAGCCCTGCACCTCCGCTAATTTCTTCGGCTTGTTGGGCAATCACCAGTAAAGTGCCGCTCCAATCATTTTTAAGCGCAGCCAGCGTATGAATTGTTCCAGCCCACACCGACATGTGAATATCATGCCCGCAGGCATGCATTACCGAAACTTCGTTTCCATCGTCGGTTTTTACTTTCTTGCTGCTGGCAAAAACAAGATTTGTTTTTTCTTCGACAGGCAGTGCATCCATGTCGGTACGAAGCATGATTACAGGGCCTTCCCCATTTTTCAAAACACCTACCACATTGTTACCACCAAAATTTTCGGTCACTTCAAAACCTGCTATCCGAAGTTCGGCAGCCATTTTTTTTGAAGTTTCAAACTCTTGTAACGAAAGCTCGGGATTTTGGTGCAAATCACGACAAAAAGCAGTCATTGCTTTGGTTTGCTTTAATACTTCCTGCTCAAAATAGGTTGATTGCGAAAATATATTCATGTTAAAAAATAGGATTGACACAAGTAATAATAGTCTCAGTTTCATGTTTGAAATTTTAAATTGAAACAAGCCGAAAGTAGGGAAAGTTTTGGAGAAGTTTCCTTTCCGGATGATGTGGCTTTAAATCACATTGCTTTTATTTTTGTTTCATAAATATGAATTAAAAACATGACAACATTCACCAGTACGCTCCCCGATGAACTAATATAGAAATTGAATGAAATGGCAGCTAAACTTGCAATGCAAAAAAATAAAATCATCGAAAAAGCATTGCAGATTTATCTCGACCAGCTTAACCGGGCTGAATATATCCAATCGTACAAACAAGCGGCAACCGATGAAAATATCATTGCAATTGCCGAAGAAGGGATGATTGACTACCTGAATTTGAACAATTAGCTCAGATTAAAAAGGGATTGGACGATATAAAAAAAAGCCAGGCGTTCACTTGCCTGGCTTCTGAAACAGGGATTGTGTCCCAAAATCTTCTACAAAAAATTAAAAGTTACTGTAGCGTAAAAACTTCTTCCCGGCGAATAAATTGGTTTTTTATCCGGTGCTTTTCGCGAAAGATGCTCGTAATAAGCCACATCAAACAGGTTTTGAATGCCTGCCGAAACTGTTATTGCTTTCACGGGCAACCACAAGCATTTCAAATCGACAACATCAAATGCCGGCGATTCGGTTTCGCCATACGAAACAGCAATTCTGTCCTGTTTAAATGCATGTCTGAA
This sequence comes from Draconibacterium sp., assembly GCA_036735485.1. Lineage (GTDB taxonomy): Bacteria > Bacteroidota > Bacteroidia > Bacteroidales > Prolixibacteraceae > Draconibacterium. The sequence goes on from DAINOH010000066.1 coordinate 17,263, forward strand.
AAAAACTTCAGGCTGAATTTTGTTTCTTAAAAAACTACCTGTCAACCGATAAGTAATTTCCATCGGAGGAATTTCAGGAAGCGGCTCATCCAGTTCCGGATTCAGTGCATAAGTATAAACCAGGTTAAAATCGTGTTTCAGAAAGCTGAAAATCTGTTGTTTCCAGCTCATTTCAAATCCTGACATACGCGCTTTTTCAATATTCACAAACCGTCGTACTCCGGGCGAAGTCACCAGTCGTGGTTTCAGGGCCGGGTCGATTTCCGACGATATGTAGTTGTGTAAAAAAGAGGAGAAAAGGTTAATACTGAAATCTGTTGCAATCGTTTCAAACTGAAAAATCAAATCGGCCTGGTTGTTGGTTTCGGGCTTGAGCTGCGGATTTCCAACCATTTCATACGGGTCAATCCCGATTGGAAAAAAGTTGATGTAGCGCTCTGCAATTCCGGGGCTGCGTTGTGCTGAGCCCAGCCACAACCCAACCGACATTTTTTGGCCCAGCATTTTTGTACCACCCAGGCTAACCGACGGATTCAGCCATTCTGATTCAACACTTTCGAACAATGCAGCAAATGCCGGGTCGGCGTTGTTGGCAACAGCACTATTGTAGTCGAGCCGGGCTGAAAACACGGCCTGAAAACTTCTTCTATCCAGATGAAATTCGCCAAAAACACCACCTCGCTGAATCTGTGCATCCTGCCAGATATTGTCAGTAAGCGATTTACCCGCCATTGGCCCCATCAGCATTGCCCGTGTCCGAAAACCATCGGCACCCTCGAAACGATAATCGATTCCGGTAAAAAGTTTGTTTTCGGCAAAATCGAACCGCAACTCAGAGCGACCACCATAATTGATTGTGCTGGCATCAGAAACGGCATCGACTGTGCGCGGATTGATTACTTTGTCGAGGTTGTCCATCAGGTGGTCAACTTTGGTGGTGTACAAAGCCGTTTGCAGCGACGACAAATTTTTCCGGTTAAAAAACAAGGCATGATTTGCATTCAGCAACCAGGTGTTATCTTCCCGCAAATCCATGGGCAATGTCGGAAAATCGACATCGTGCGCACGGTTATTCGACACAAGAAATCCGATAGTCTGTTTTTCACCCAGCCTGAAACCCAGTTTTCCACCCCAGTTCAGCCTGTTAAAATTGGCCGGAACCGTGTTTCCATCACCATCTTTATAATCGGAACCTTTTGAGTATGATGCAAAAACTTTTACATCAGCACTTTGCGAAGTAAACCCACCAATACCTTCGGTTCTGAAAACACCACCGTTGCTTTCGTAACTGGTTCCCAGCCTTCCAACCGGTTTCAGCTTTTCTGAAAACTGAGGCAGGTTTGTTTTAAAATTGATGGTGCCACCAAAAACATTTCCGTAGCGCAAGCTGAACGGACCTTTCAGCACTTCAACTTCAGCAACCATATTCACCGGAATCTGGCTCGATGCCGGGTCCATTCTGTTCGGACAAGCCGCTGACGCCGTGTGAACGCCATCGATGACCAGATTGAGCTGGTCGTATTTAAAGCCACGCAAAACGGGGTCGAATCCGTAAGCAGCACTTTTTCTGATGGTTGATATTCCCGAAAAACGGTCGAGCAGTTGCCCGGCATCGTGTTCAAGTTTATCCTGAACGCCCACAGTGTGGCTGCTTATTTCGCCAACCGACGGATGTACACTGATAACTGTAACCGGCAAAATTGAATGTTCCTGCAGTTGCAGTTTTATCACTCCAGTTGCAAACGCCGATTGTACATCCATCGGCGAGAGGCTGATTCTTTTGTACAAAAGGTGCGACAGCCACAATGATTCTTGTTCAGAAAATTCAATGCTGATTTCTCCTGAATCGTTTGAAAAACCTGTTTTGTTTCCGTATTTGTAAAACACATCGCCAACAGGAATTGAAGATTTTTCGCTGACGATTTGAATTGTCTTCTCCTGGGAAAATGCAACACCTGTTGCAAGACTGAAAAACAACAGTCCTGCAAAAAGCACACGCATCCCGGAAATGAATAGTTTGTATTTCATTCCAAAATGTTTAGTAATAAAAAATGTTGTTCTATTTGAAAATTGGTTTAAATCAACATTTTAGGCGGATGAAACACCTTTTGGGGCAAACAAAACCAATAGGGGTTATTGTAATTTCTGAAATTCATTTCTTTGGGAGTATCGCTGGTACAGCAGCTAAAAATCTGGTAAAGAAACAGGTTGATATCATTTTTCCCGCTGATTTGTGGCGGAAGCTGCTCCTTCTTTTGCTGGTTTTCGTCGAGTCGCTTTTTCAACTGGCAACAACCTTTGCAGGTTGAACCCTCCACATCTTTTTCGACACAAAGATTTTTTGCGATATAATTCTGGTTGATTTTAAACGACAAATAAATCAGTCCTTCAGAAAACTGAAAAGAGAATAAAGAAATGACCAATATGACGGCAGTAAATTGTTTCACAAAGGATAAAAGGGAGCTCTGCGCTCCCTTTTTTATTTGATGATTGGTGTAAGCACCATATTTCTGTAAAGCACTTTGCCGTGGTCGCCCTGCAAATAGATGGGGCCGGCTTTCATTACATCAGCTTGCATGGCTCCGCCGGTAGGACCGTAAACTGGTTGGTTATCAATTATTTTCGTTCCATTCAAAGTTACCGAAACATGCCTATTGCAAAGAATAATATCCAGCGACTGCCATTCGCCACCTTTTTTCTCGGCGGCAACGGTTGGTGTAATCCGGCTGTAAACCGCGCCCATGTTGTGCGAATCCAGTTTTGCACCATACGAATCAACCACCTGAACCTCGTACATTCCACGCAGGTAAACACCGCTGTTGCTGTGTTCGGGCACGTTCACCTCAAGTGTCAGCCTGAAATCCTCAAATTCCTTTTCAGTCTGAAGATTACCAAAATTTACCCGTTGTCCTTCGGGATTAACCGGGTCGTTGACAAGTTCGCCATTTACCACTTTAAAACCGTTGGCCTGTTTCGGGTTGATCAATTTCCAGCCGGTTAAATCTTTGCCATTAAAAAGTTGAATAGGTTCACCATATTTAATTTTCGACAAATCGGGAGCAGGTCCAGGGTCGGGCAAACGCCAGCCCGTGAATTTTGTTGTAACCATATTCAGTCCGTCACGGGCCGGCTCGGTAAGCGTTCCGGTAAACTTATCGCCTTTCCTTGTGAAAGTAAAAGTTTGTGTAACGGTAAATTTTCTTTGGTCATTTTTGTTGATTTCGTAAGTCCGCGTTACAATCAGTGTTTTGTCGTCAACAAAATAAGCATTGGCAACAGGTACCACACTCCCACCCTGCCACAACAATTCGGCATCGAGATAACCTTTGTTGTCGTTCACACCCAGCCAGCCCACCGAACCACCCTCAATTTCAATGGTCCACATACCATAAAAATCTTTTTGAGCATTTTGTGCAGTTGATACTACTGCGAGCAATGCAAAAACTGCAACAAGAATTGAATTAAGTTTTTTCATTTCAGACTAATTTTTGGTTTTAATTGATTCATCGATAAACATACAAATTTAACTGTCAGCAACATTAAATGTCCTGCTCTTTTTTCACCTCCCCGTCGGGGAGGTTGGGAGGGGCTACCATACCAAATCGCAGGCATCAGCCGGCATCCAGTGTTTGTCTTTTCCATCCCATTTTACATTGCAGCCAATTGGATTGGTCAGCGGAACCGAAATGATTTTTCCGGTTGTCAATTCTTCCAATGTTCTATCCAAATCATTCACTGTCATTTTCGAGGTATCGCGAGGGCTGTCAACTCCGCGGCCTGTGTAAACCAACTTTCTTTCTTCATCGAAAACATAAAAATGAGGCGTGCGCAAAGCACCGTATGCCAGTGCCACCTGCTGCGACTCGTCGTACAAATATTTCCACGGAAACTGGTGTTGATTCATCCGTTCAACCATGTGCGGAAAGTCATCTTCGGGGTAAGTATTTTTGCTGTTTGAGTTGATGGCAACAAACGTAACACCCAGCGGCTGAAATTTTTCAGCTGTTTTTCGGGTTACCTCATCGCTGCCAATTACATACGGACAATGATTGCAGGTAAAGAAAATCACCAGGTGTTTTGAATCGATGAAACTGTTGAGGGAATATGTTTTTCTATCGGTTGCAGGGAGGTTAAAATCAATGGCTTTGCTGCCAATTTCCAATGTAAATGCCATAATTTTCTGTTTTAAAATGTCGATAAAATCATTCTGAACACAACTTGTCAGTTTAAAAACTGTTGTACTTTTAACCACCGGAAACACCAATTTGTTTTAAAATACTAACGATTATCTCCGATGGACGAGCAGAAAGCACAGGCAAGAATTCAGGAACTGACGAATCAGCTTAACGAGCACAATTACAACTATTATGTACTTAACCAGCCTACAATCAGCGATTATGATTTTGACATATTGCTGAAGGAACTGGAGCAACTGGAAAAAGATTTTCCTGAATTTGCCACAGTCAATTCGCCAACCCAGCGTGTGGGCAGCGACCTCAGCAAAGATTTTGAACAGGTTCCGCACAAATACCCGATGCTTTCGCTGGCAAATGCTTATTCTGAAGGCGAAGTGGCCGATTTTGACAACCGGATTCGCAAGGTAATTGAAACCGAATTTGACTATGTGTGTGAGTTAAAATTTGATGGTTCGTCCATCAGTCTGACCTACGAAAATGGTGAATTAGCACGCGCTGTAACCCGCGGCGACGGTGAAAAAGGCGACGATGTAACCGCCAATGTACGCACCATCCGATCGATTCCGTTAAAACTCAGGGGTAATGATTACCCTGTAAATTTTGAAATCAGGGGCGAAATTGTGATGCCTTTTAAGGTTTTTGATGTGCTGAACAAAGAGCTGGAAGAAGCCGGAGAGCAATTGTTGGCCAACCCACGCAACACCGCCGCCGGAACCCTGAAAATGAAAAATGCCAAAGTGGTCGCATCGCGAAAACTGGATGCTTACCTGTATTACCTTCTGGGCGAAAACCTGCCGATTGATGGGCATTTTGAGAGTTTGCAAAAAGCCGGGGAATGGGGTTTTAAAGTTTCGGAGCACACCCGGATTTGTAAAAATCTGGATGAAGTTTTTGCATTTCTCCGGTACTGGGACAAAGAAAGATTTAACCTTCCCGTGGCTACCGATGGCATTGTAATAAAGGTAAACTCAAAAAAAATACAGGAAAACCTGGGTTTTACGGCCAAATCACCACGTTGGGCAATCGCCTATAAATTTAAGGCTGAGAGTGTCGCCACCAAACTGCTTTCGGTTTCGTACCAGGTTGGACGCACAGGCGCTGTAACACCGGTTGCCAATCTTGAACCGGTGCTCATTGCCGGAACCATTGTAAAACGGGCTTCGCTGCACAACGCCGATATTATTGCCAATCTTGATTTACACGAAAACGATACAGTTTTTGTGGAAAAAGGCGGTGAAATCATTCCGAAAATTACCGGAGTTGATGTTTCGCAACGCCACCCAATGTTCCGGAAAATCGAATTTATCAAAAACTGCCCCGAATGTGGAACTCCGCTTGTAAGAAATGAAGGAGAAGCAGCTTTTTATTGTCCTGATGAAGATGGTTGTCCGCCACAGATAAAAGGAAAAATGGAACATTTTGTAAGCCGCAAAGCCATGGACATTGACGGGCTGGGTGAAGAAACCATCGAACTTTTATACAGCTGCGGGCTCATTAAAGGAATTACTGATTTATACAATCTGAACAAAGAACAACTTGCCGGATTGGATCGGATGGGTGAAAAATCGGCTGATAGAATCCTGAACGGACTTGAAGCTTCAAAATCAGTTCCTTTCGAACGGGTTTTGTTTGCGCTGGGAATCAGGTTTGTGGGCGAGACTGTTGCAAAAACGCTGGCAAAAAATCTGCACACCATCGAAAATATTCAGTTTAAAACAAAAGAAGAACTCATCGCAATTGATGAAATCGGGGATAAAATTGCAGAAAGTATCGTGGCTTATTTTTCGAAACCTGAACACCATGAAATTATTCGGATACTAAAAGAAAAAGGGTTGCAGTTTGCCATCAGCGAGGACAAAATAGTGGACAAAACCGACAAACTGAAAGGGCTGAACATTGTAATTTCGGGCACTTTTGAGAAACACTCGCGCGACGAACTGAAGGATTTGATTGAGCAAAACGGCGGAAAAAACGTTGGCTCGATATCAAAGAAAACAAGTTATGTGCTGGCAGGCGAAAACATGGGCCCAAGCAAACTTGAAAAAGCAAACGAACTCGGAGTTCCCATTATTTCAGAAGACGATTTTCTGAAAATGCTGGAATAAAAACGAACGCATTTCTGCTGATTTCCGGGTATTCATCATTTTATTACATTTGCCAATCATGGGATTGAAACAAAAATACGCACGTAAGAAACTGGAAAAACTGGTGGCAGGAAACCAAAGGAACCCTGTTTTACCGGATGTAACCACAGCCAAAGTGATTGGTGTGATATGGCAACCCTCTCAAAAAGAAGCTTTTACCTGGCTGAGAAATTATTTCGTCCGCGACCAGATTATTTTTCGTGGATTTTGTGTGTTTGAAGATGTTACCAGTCCGCACCCCGATCCCAATTCCCTTACTGTTAAAGAACTTTCATGGTGGGGCTTACCTAAATATGAGAAAGTAAGCGAGTTTGTTGAAATGAATTTTGATATTCTTTTTAACATTGCTTTAAGTCCCAATCTTGCAGTCGATTATATAACCGGGCTTTCACGCGCAAAATTCAAAGTTGGCAGTTCGCCCGATAATAAAAACTATTTTGACCTGAATATTAACATTGGCGAAAACCGCGATGCGATGTTTCTTGTAAAACAGCAAATTTTTTATCTTGCGCAGCTTAATAAAAAATAACTTTTTGCATGAGTCAGCAATTCACAGGAGCCGGGGTGGCGCTAATCACGCCATTCGACAGTAACAACCAGATTGATGTAAAAGCACTCGAAACCGTGGTTCAAAACCAGGTAAAAGGTGGCATCGATTATTTAGTGGCATTGGGAACCACAGCCGAAACCTCCACACTCAGTATATCAGAAAAGGCAAAAGTTATTGAAATTGTTAAGAAAAACGCCGGTAATTTACCGGTAGTTGTGGGAATTGGCGGAAACAACACGCAAAATGTTATCGATACAATTAAATCGACTAATCTTGAAGGGGTAAGCGGAATTTTGATGGTTACACCTTATTATAACCGCCCCACGCAGGAAGGACTGTTTCGTCATTATATGGCAGCCGCCGGAGCAAGTCCGCTTCCGATAATTTTATATAACGTACCGTCGCGTACCGGGGTAAACCTCGAAACAGAAACTGTTGTTCGCCTTGCCGAATCATCAGAAAAATTTGTGGCTGTTAAAGAAGCTTCCGGTTCATTACAGCAAATTACGGGTATCATCAAAAATGCCCCTGAATACTTTACGATGATTTCGGGAGATGATGGATTGGCACTTCCCACCATTGCTGTTGGTGGAAAAGGACTGATTTCGGTAATTGCCAATGCATTGCCTGAAAAAGTCAGCAAAATGGTTCATCTTTCAATGGACGGAAATTTTGCCGGGGCTGCAAAAATTCACGCCGATCTTTCTGATTTATTGAAATTTATTTTTGCAGAAGGAAACCCCGGCGGTGTAAAAGCTTTGATGAATTATATGGGAGTCGTTGAAAATGAATTTCGGCTACCACTATATAAAGTGAGTGATAAAACCCGCGACGAAATAATCAAAGCCTATCAAAAACTTTAATCGTTAAGAAAATTTGAGTTTCATTAACATTTCAAAAGGAAAAATTAACAGATGATTTTTCCTTTTTTGTTTTTTGAAAAGTGTCATCAAAATAAAACATTACCATTTGAAACAGAGAAAGGAATATAGATTCAGTCCGCTGCTCTTCGCAGCATTTATAACAGTTATTCTAACATTTTCTGTTTCAGCCTACAAAAACCAAAACATTTCAGGTAAAATTGAAATTTCAACAGATACAGTTGATGAAAAAATTTCAGCCCGCCAGGAAATCGAAACTATATTATCAGATTACGACAGTTTATTGACTTTCGAATTGAAAAACGCTGCCAATGTGGGAGCTGCTGCAGCTATCATATATAAAAACGAAATTGTTTACCTGAAATGTTTTGGCGTGACACAAAAAGGGGGGAAAGATTCGGTGAACGCGCACACCATTTTCAGGTTGGCATCAGTATCAAAAACTGTGTCGGGAATATTGGCCGGATTATTTTTTACCGATAGCATTTTACAACCTGAACAAAAAGTGGTGGAATTTCTTCCTGAATTCAGGCTGAAAAATCAGGAACAGGCAAATCAACTGACTCTGGCAAATGTGTTAAGTCACACTACCGGAATGCCACAACATACTTACGATAATTTTGCAGAACAAAAATTACCTCAGAAAGAAATACTTGCCAAACTACCTGAAGTTGGACTTGCATCAAAACCCGGCGAATTGTATGCTTACCAGAATGTAATGTTCAGTTTGTTTGACACCATAGTGGCAGCAAAAACCGGGGAAAGCTACCAACAGGTTGTGAAAGAACGCATTTTTTCTCCTTTCGGAATGAATGATGCTTCTTTAAGTTACATTGACTTTGCAAACAACCCGAATAAAGCGATGCCTCATACTTCAGGAAAAAACGGATTCAGGCTGATTCCGCTAAACGACAGGTATTACAACACCCTTGCCGCAGCCGGTGTTAATGCCAGTATTTCTGACATGGCCCATTTTATATTGCATATTTTGAATGATTCAATTCCAAAAATTCAACATGCCCGGGAAATAATTTTTGCACCTCAAATCGTTACAAAACTCAGTACCGGTTATTTTTCGCAATGGGATGGCGTAAATTACAAAGCATATGGAATGGGTTGGCGGATTATTGATTACAAGGGGCGCAGACTGGCATATCACGGTGGATTCTTAAAAGGTTACAGGGCTGAAATAGCTGTTTGCCCCGATGAAAATGTGGGAATTGTCTTTCTTTCAAACTCGCCAAATCAATCGGCAGCCAAAAGTATCCCATTATTTCTGAACCGTTTTTTCGGGGAAAAAGATTTTCAAAAAATTGCTTCCGACACTATTTCTGTTTCAAATCCACTCAACAAAATCTGATTTTTGCTTTTTAAGCAATAATTGTAACAAATGAGCAATAATTGTAATCATTTGATTTTTAATTGCTATGTACTGTATTTGATTTCGCAGGAAATTTGAATAAGGATTAAATAAAACTGTATCCACATTTAAAAACTTAAAATCAAACAGTATGAAAACAATTTTGAAAATTTTCTGTATTGCAACCTTTACAAGCTTTTTGTTTTCGTGCCAAAAAACCAGCGAGTTTGACAACGAATTAGCTGGCATTGATCTGAAAAGCGCCCATAAAGGCGCTGTAATTACTGTTACTCCAAACGGAGTTGACGATACTGATAACCTGAAGCAGGCATTTGCCGATGCTGCCGCTGCCGGCCCAGGAACCACGATTCAACTGACAGAAGGCAATTTTTTGGTGAACTATATCGAAGTTTACAATTTCCAGGGAACATTAGTTGGTGCTGGCCGGGAAAAAACAATTGTAACGCTATTACCAGGAATACCAATGCAAGCCCAACTTGATGTAAATCAGATTAGTGCTTGGTGGAGGATGATTGGTGGTGATATTACCATTTCCGATATGACTTTCATTACTCCGGATGGTAACTTACTTAAAGAAGGCGATATTGATCCATTCCTGGGAAAGGATTTGTTTTCTATGTTTATTTTCAACCATTATAATGATTTGTATTACCATCCTGAAAATCCACAAAATGTTGTAATCAACAGCGTAAATTTTTATGGAGGATATGACAATCCTGATGACGGAAATTATTGGAAAACAGACCATAATGTATTGATTGCTGTATGGGTGGGCGTTGATTATTTTTGGC
>DAINOH010000067.1:0-27069 GCA_036735485.1 Draconibacterium sp.
TTTCCTTTGTTCCGGGTGCATACGATAAAACCGGTTCATTTTTAGCTACCGGTACCTGGTAAATTCCTTTTGGCATAATTTCAATTTTTCTGAATTTCAAACTGGTCAAAAATAACTTATCAACAGGAGCAAAATCATAACAAATATCAGCGTGAAAAAAAATATCAGATTCGTACTAGCCAAATTCTTAGTTTTCTTTTAAATTCACCCTGAAAACACTGGAAAATTCAGTATTTTTGAAAACCTTTCAATTTAACAGAAGAAATGAATAGCTGATGGAAAGACGCTGCCATCGATTATGAAATTACTTAAACTACACGATTGATCGACAATATTTTAAATATTATCAGAAAAAAAGTCTGGGTTAATTATGCGGGCGACGAGCAACACAAACTGGCTGGAATTATCCTGGTTTGGGGCATCGCAGAGGTAGCAGGAATTATATTTCTGCTTATTAACCTTCTGTTAAAATACAACGATAGCTGCCTGATTTGCAATTTTGTCTGGGTAGCCGTTGCATTAATACCGATAATATGTTCACTTAACGGCCGTGTAAAATGTGCGATGAATGCGGTATTTGCGCTGCCTTTGATTTTATATTCCTTTTATTTTTCTGATTTCAACCACTTTATTCCCGACGGAAACAATGCGTACAATAGCGTATTCTGGCTTTCAGCAGGCATTGTTTATCTGGCCGTTTTTTGCGAAACCGGTGTCCGGATCAGGTTTTTCTATCTCGTTGGTTTACTAACCATAATTTTTCAGCTTTATAAAACCGGAAACCTTGAAAACACTTTTTCAGAATACAAACCATTGATATCGCATCCAATATTGGTTTTCACCTTTATTTCGATTTCTGTTTATGGCATAAAAATTTACCACCAGCAAATTATTGACCTGTATAAAAATGAGATCGGCGGTTTTAAGCAATCGGTAACCAAAGTGATGCAAAACTCGCATTATTCCATTGTTCAAATGAGAGCCGACCGCGATGAAGCCGGAAATATTGTTCAGCTTATAATCGAAAGGGTTAACAACACGTTTGAATCGACTTTTAAAATCAATCTTTACGAGGTACAGGAACAAAAAGCCGATTACATTTTCGACCTTGTTTTTAAAAGCAAATTCGATTTGAACAAATATATTCTCAATGGCCAGAAACATCGTAAAAACAATGAATTTCATGCAATTGCAATAGAAAAATGGTTTGGTATAAATGTTCTTCAACCCGATTTTAAAACCTTTTATATGGTTTTTGAAGACATCACGAAACAGAAGAACCACATAGCAAGCCTCGAAGAAAGCAAACGCCGATATAAAGTTTTGCTGGAGGCAATTCCTGATATGTTTTTTGTAATCGACAAAGATGGAACTTACCAGGACCTTGTTGTTAAAGAAAGTGAACTGTTTAAAGTGGAAGATGCCAATATAATCGGTAGCACAATTTATGACGTAGGTTTCCCTGAAAACATGGCCGATAAAATATTTGAATGCATTCAGGAAGCGATAAAAACCCATTCGATTGAAACCATTGAATATTCCATGAATACGCCCAATGGCACGTTTATGTTTGAAATGAGGATTGCAAAACTGAATGCTGAATCGGTTATTTCTATTTCGCGGGATATAACCAAACGGAAAACGGCTGAATTCAAACTCGAAAAGGCGCTAATAAAGGCCGAAGAATCCGACAGGCTGAAATCTGCATTCCTCGCAAATTTGTCACACGAAATCAGAACCCCGATGAATGTAATTACCAATTTTACAAGAATTCTGGCCGAATCGGATCTCGATGTGCAGGAGCGGATGGAGCTGAACGATGCAATTACCTTAAACGGAAAACAATTGCTGAACATGATCGACAATACGATTCACCTGTCGAAAATTGAGACCCAGTCGGTAGAAGTAATCAATAAGTTTTGCAATGTCAACCAGTTGCTTCGTGATATTTACAACCACTTTTATGTTTTAATCCCCGATTCGAAAGATGTAAAACTGAGATTGAGACTCAATGTTCCGAACAAGGAATTTGGTTTTGAAACCGACCCTTTAATTTTAACCGAAGTAATTTCGTTATTGGTTGACAATGCCGTAAAATATACCCTGAAAGGGGAAATAACCATTGATTATGATATGATCAGGAATGAAAAAGTGAAATTTGTAATTTCTGACACAGGAATTGGTATCCCGCCAGAAGAGCAAGAAAATATTTTCAGAAGGTTTTACAGGGTTCATAATCAGATTAACAACACCACTTCCGGATCGGGTCTGGGACTGGCAATCGTTCAACATTATGTAGAAATGTTAGGCGGCGAACTCAAATTTGAATCCATTCCCGGACAAGGGACAAAATTCTGGTTTGAACTACCTTTTAATAATGGCCGTGGATTTTTAACAGTGGTTTAAAGGATTGTCAGTTTTCGTTTGAATCCATTAAAATATATCCCACCAACCTGTCATATCGGGCCGAATAATCGCTGTAATAAACAAAAATCTGGTACTCATTTCCTGTTTCCCAGAAACTTCCTTCAATGTTGGTTGCGTCTGCCGTTTTCGATCCTTGTGGCACATAAACATATTGATAATTGTAGTAACCCTGTTTCAATAACATCGAAAGTTCGTAGGCACTTGTGTTGAAATTCCAGGTCATTTCGTTGCTTTTATTGGCATTCCAACCAGTGAGAGCACCAAAAACGTTTACCGTACCACCCAACAATGGCGATTGCATGGGTAATGTAAAATGCACAAAAGTATAATCGCATTCGGTATCCGCATCACGCACTTCCTGGTCCTGACTTTCGATTGTAAATTTCCCATTCATTTCCTTATACAGAAAAAAGTTTTTATTGGCCCTTATTTCGTCAGGTTTAACAGTTTTATGGAAATATGGATTATGGAAATCAGTAGCAACAACATTCTCTCCATTAAATCGGTTGGTTCGGTTATCAAAATATCTGAATTCGTTACCTGCCGGAAAAACATTTTCTTTATTATAATCATATTCCAAACGGCTCGCCCTGATATACAAAGGTTTAAGATCGGTAATTGCATTATCCCAACGGTTATTCTGCATCAAAACAACTTTAACATCCTTTAATGGATTTTCAATCGTAAAATTATTGTTGTAAACCACCGCAAAATCAACTTCATGATTTGTCCCTGCAAACGGATCGAAAGTGGCGCGTCTCACTCTTCCCTGGATTGTTACCCGCGGATCGACCACATAAAAGCGTTGGGTGATAACCACTTTGCTTTTATCATTCCCTTCGTAAACCACCAAAACATAATTACCTGAATAATTAAGCCTTACGTTTTCGTTGGGTATCTTTAATGAATAGTGTGTATAATGAAAGGTTGTATTAAAAGAGAGTTTGTAATCGAGCAGCGGATTTTCCGGAAAACCATTTAAATAATCAGCCTGGCTCAAATAACTTTCATTCCATTTTGCATCACAATGGATAATTGTATAGTGATAATCCTTTTCCTCATCACCCAGGTCGTCGAATTTAAAAACAAGATGAGTGTCTTCGTTCATGAATATTACAGGGTTGCTGAGTTCAAACCCGGCACGGTACATCATCACAGTTTTTATGTTTTCCCTGAAAACCGCATTTTCGTAATAATAGCTGTTTTGCTGCGAAACACCTTCCCTCGCAATAAAAATAACAAATAAGCACACGAAAAAAATTTTGATCATCGAACCCGGTATTAGAATAAAAAATTTACAACCTGATTATATAAACGATAAAAATCTGAATTTAATCTGTAAACACAAAAACACTGTCGTTTTTTATTGGTTGAAATTATTCCTGATCCATATTCCAAACATTTATAAAAGTTTAAGTTTGAATTGTAAAAATTGCTTAAAGACAATAATTTATTACTTTTGCGATTCACAAAAAAACAACACTATTTGAGTTCAATATGTCAGAAACTATTAAGATAAGGAAAGGGCTGAATATTAAGCTGCAAGGGAGTGCAAAGCCGGAAATTGAAACATTGCCGGCACCTCAGAAAGTTGCACTGAAACCTACCGATTTCCAGGGACTCACACCAAAGCTCAAAGTAAAAGCCGATGACGTTGTAAAAGCCGGCGAAACCTTGTTCTTTGACAAGTATCACCCTGAAATTCAGTTTACAGCACCGGTTGGAGGAAAGGTTGTTTCGGTTAATCGCGGAGAGCGACGAAAAGTACTCGAAATAATTATTGAAGCGGATGCAAAAGTTGGTTCTGCTGAATTCAGAAAAGCAGATCCTAAATCGCTTACAACCGGTGAAATAAAAGAACAGTTGTTAAACAGCGGCATGTGGCCTTTTATAAAAAGGCGTCCGTACGGAATAACTGCTTCACCGGAAGAAAAACCGAATGCTATTTACATTTCAACTTTCGATTCGGCTCCGCTGGCGCCCGATTTCGGTTTGATTATTAAAAACGAGCTTTCAACATTCCAGACCGGAATTGATGCATTAGCCAAACTTACCGATGGTAAAGTTTACCTTGGTGCTACTGCCGGTTCGGTTTTTTCGGGAGTAAAAAATGTAGTGATCAACACATTTGAAGGTCCGCATCCGGCAGGAAATGTAGGCGTGCAGATTGCCAAAACAAACCCAATCAATAAAGGCGAAGTGATTTGGACAATCAACGTACAGGATGTTCTTTTTATCGGTCGGCTGTTTGAAACCGGGAAAGTGGATTTCAGCAAAGTAATTGCACTTGCCGGCTCTGAAGTTGAAAACCCGAAATATTATAAAACTATTTTAGGTGCCGAAATTTCTTCTGTGATTTCAGGTAAACTGAAAAAAACAGAAACAAAAAAACGAATCATCAGCGGAAATGTTTTAACCGGAACCCAGATAGCAACCGATGGTTTTTTGGGGTTTTTCGACTCAATGGTCACTGTAATTCCTGAGGGCGATTATTATGAATTCCTGGGCTGGGCAATGCCTCGTTTCAACAAATTCAGCTTTTCAAAAGCCTACTTTTCATGGCTGAATAAAAACAAAACCTATGTTGCGGATACCAACCTCAATGGCGAAGAACGTGCATTTGTGGTTACCGGACAATACGAAAAAGTAGTTCCGATGGATATCCTTCCGGTTCATTTGCTGAAAGCGATTATTGCCGAAGATATTGATAAAATGGAACAACTTGGTATCTATGAAATTATCGAGGAAGATCTGGCGCTATGTGAATTTGTCTGTACATCGAAAATTGAAGTGCAGAAAATTATACGCAAGGGTATCAACCTGATGATTAAGGAAATGGGGAGTTAAGAATTAAATTTTGAATAAAATAGATGAAAGCACTCAGAAAGATATTAGATAAAAAGAAACCGCTGTTTCAGCCTGGTGGAAAATTTTCAAAATTTGGTTCCACATTCGGGGCATTCGAAACATTTCTATTCACACCCAACCATACTTCAAAATCGGGTACACACATTCACGATTCCATCGACCTGAAACGTACCATGACTGTGGTAATCATTGCATTACTTCCCACTTTGCTTTTCGGAAGCTGGAATATCGGGTACCAGAATGGTTTGGCATTCGGCATCGAAAGAAGCCTGTTTGAAAATTTTCTTTTCGGTTTTCTGAAAGTCCTGCCAATCATGATTGTTTCTTATGGCGTTGGATTGGGAATTGAATTTATAGTGGCCCAGATTCGCGGACACGAGGTAAACGAAGGCTTCCTGGTTTCCGGAATCCTGATTCCATTGATTCTGCCAATCAACATTCCGCTTTGGATGGTTGCACTGGCAACCGCATTTGCCGTGATTTTCGGCAAGGAAATTTTTGGAGGAACCGGTTATAATGTAATGAACGTGGCGCTTATTGCCCGCGCATTTCTGTTTTTTGCTTATCCTTCGCAAATGTCAGGCGACAAAGTATGGGTTTACGGATTGCCCGAAAATGCACCGGTTGACGGATTTTCAGGAGCCACACCGCTTGCACATGCAGCGCAGGGAGCTGCCAACGAAATGGCTTCATTTGCCGATATGTTTTTCGGAATGATTCCTGGTTCAATTGGTGAAACCTCAGCATTGGCAGTTTTAATTGGTGCCGCCATTCTCATTTTCACCGGTATCGGAAGCTGGAAAATCATGTTATCAACCGTTCTCGGAACTTTGGTTATGGGTGGAATTTGTAATCTTTTCCCAGCCAACGAATACATGAGTATTCCTGTTCATATGCACCTTGTAATGGGTGGATTTGCATTTGGTGCCGTATTTATGGCCACCGATCCGGTTACTGCAGCAGGTACCGAAAAAGGAAAATGGATTTATGGATTTATGATTGGAGTACTGGTTGTGCTTATCAGAATATTCAATCCGGCATACCCTGAAGGAATGATGCTCGCAATTTTGCTGATGAATGTATGGGCGCCGCTGATTGACTATTTCGTGGTGGAAAGTCATATCAAACGCCGTCTGAAACGGGTAAAAGTAAAAGGTAACGCTTAAAAATTATTACCATGAAGAATTTCAGTAATACATATATATATACTTTCTCAATTGTAATGGTGGTGATTGTTGCCTTGCTTCTATCGCTTGCCGCTATACAACTGAAACCATTTCAGGATAAAAACATTGAAGTGGAGAAAAAACAAAACATACTTTCTTCGGTGGGTATCGCTTCAACACCAGTTGATGCGGTTGATTTGTATGCCAAATACATCACCGAAAGTTTTATTTTGAATAACAAAGGCGAAAAACAGGAAGGAGATGCATTTGTTATAGAATTGAAATCGGAATTAGGCAAACCGGCATCTGAAAGAAAATTACCTGTTTTTGTGGCAACCCTTGATGATGGCGGAAAAGCCTTTGTGGTTCCGCTCAGGGGAAAAGGACTCTGGGGCCCGATCTGGGGGTACATTTCTCTGAAACCTGATTTGAACACAATTTATGGTACAATTTTCGACCACCAGGGAGAAACTCCCGGGTTGGGTGCTGAAATAGCCACCGATTGGTTCCAGGAACCATTTAAAGGGAAACAGATTTTCCAGGATTCAACACAGTTTGTTTCAGTAAAAGTGCTTAAAGGTGGCGCACCTGATGATGATCCGCATGCAGTGGATGCAATTTCGGGTGGTACCATTACTTCTAAAGCACTGGAAGCTATGCTCGATACATGCCTTGTGCAGTACAAAACGTATTTTTTAACCAATCGTCAGTAAAATTTCAGATATATGGCATCGAAAAATTTAAAACTCCTGGCCAAACCCTTTAATCTGGATAATCCGGTTACGGTTCAGATTCTCGGGATTTGCTCGGCGCTTGCGGTTACTGTAAAAGTAAAACCTGCAATTGTTATGGGGCTTTCAGTTATTGTGGTAACAGCCTTTTCCAATTTAATCATATCGTTTCTCCGGAATTATATACCGCCCAGAATTCGAATTATTGCCCAGCTTGTTGTGGTTGCCACAATGGTTATCCTGGTTGATCAGGTATTAAAGGCATTTGTTTATGATGTCAGTAAACAGCTCTCGGTTTATGTAGGCCTCATCATTACAAACTGTATCATCATGGGGCGTCTCGAAGCATTTGCGATGGGTAATAAACCCTGGCCTTCATTTATCGATGGAATCGGAAACGGAATCGGCTATGCGGCTATTCTGGTAATTGTTGCCATTTTCCGCGAGTTTTTCGGATCGGGATCAATCCTTGGAATAAAAATTATTCCAAAAGGATTCTACGAAGCCGGATATGTGGATAACGGTATGTTTATAATGCCAACCATGGCTTTGATTCTTGTTGGAGTAATCATCTGGATTCAGAGAAGCTACTTCAAACAATTAAATGAAAAGGAATAACCGGTAAACGATACAACTATGCAGGAAATAATCAACATATTTGTCAGGTCGGTTTTTATCGACAACATGATTTTCGCTTACTTTTTGGGGATGTGCTCTTATTTAGCTGTTTCCAAAACTGTAAAAACATCGCTCGGGCTGGGGATTGCCGTTATTTTCGTTCAAATTATCACGGTTCCGGTTAACTATCTCTTGTTGAAATATGTATTGAAACCAGGCGCTCTATCCTGGCTGGGTGAAACATTTCAAAACGTTGACCTTTCTTTTTTAGGTTTCATGGTATTTATTGCCACAATTGCAGCTATGGTTCAGCTTGTTGAAATGATTGTCGAAAAATTTTCACCGGCATTGTACAATTCACTGGGTATTTTTCTCCCGCTTATAGCTGTTAACTGTGCTATTCTCGGAGGTTCATTATTTATGGAACAACGTGAGTATGAAAATATCGGCCAGGTATTTTCATGGGGTCTCGGTTCGGGGTTTGGCTGGATGCTAGCCATCGTTTCGCTGGCTGCCATCCGGGAAAAAATGAAATACAACCAGATTCCACCCGCATTAAAAGGGATGGGTATTACTTTTATTGTTACCGGGCTGATGGCAATTGCTTTTATGAGTTTTCTCGGAATTACCATTTAATCTGAAAAATTAAGACCAATGATAATAGGATCAACAATATTTATAATCGCGTCGAGTCTGGTCGCCTTCCTGGTGATTATTCTGGTACTTGTTGCAACATTATTATTTGCCAGGGCAAAACTTACCGCAACCGGTAAGGTAAAAATAACGATCAACGAAGAAAAGGATATGGAAGTGAACCCGGGAGGAACACTGCTTTCAACCTTGTCGGAAAACGGAATTTTTCTTCCCTCTGCCTGTGGTGGTGGCGGAACCTGTGCGCAGTGCCGTTGCCAGGTAATTGAAGGTGGCGGTTCGATATTAGCCACCGAAACCGGCCATTTTACCCGTAAAGAACAGCAAAACAATTGGAGACTCGGGTGCCAGGTAAAAATCCGTGAGGACATGAAAATTCAAGTTCCGGAACATGTACTGGGCGTAAAAAAATGGGAATGCGAAGTTGTTTCAAATAACAACGTGGCAACCTTTATTAAAGAATTTGTTGTTCGTCTTCCTGAAGGAGAAAACCTGAATTTTAAATCAGGGGGTTACATTCAGATTGACGTTCCAAAAGTAGACGTGGATTTTAAAGACATTGAAGTTGGAGAAAAATTCCGCGATGAATGGGAAAAATTCGGGATGTTCAACCTGAAAATGAAAAACCCGGAACCAACATTCCGCGCATATTCAATGGCCAACCATCCTGCTGAAGGAAATATTGTGATGCTCAATATCCGTATTGCCACTCCACCTTGGGATCGTGCCAATAATGCCTTTAAAAACGTAAATCCCGGTATTTGCTCATCATATATCTTCTCGCGCAAACCCGGCGATAAGGTAACAGTATCAGGACCATATGGCGAATTCTTCCTGAAAAAGAACGACAATGAAATGATGTTTATTGGTGGCGGTGCAGGAATGGCACCCATGCGTTCGCATCTTTTCCATTTGTTCCACACCGTAAAAGAAACAAATAAAAAGGTTACATTCTGGTATGGTGCCCGTTCGTGGAAAGAAGTTTTCTATTATGAACAATTCCGCGAAATCGAAAAGAATTTCCCGAATTTCAAATTCAATCTTGCCTTATCAGAACCACTGCCCGGAGATAAATGGGAAGGACCAGTTGGATTCATTCACCAGGTTATTTATGACAATTACCTGAGTAAACACGAGGAACCGGAAGAAATTGACTACTATCTTTGTGGTCCGCCCATGATGAACGATGCTGTTCAGAAAATGCTTTACAATTTGGGTGTTCCGAACGAAAATGTATTGTTCGACGATTTCGGAAGTTAAAAAATATCGAAACTCAGAATAAATCAAAAGCCGTCTTCAGATTTGAAGACGGCTTTTTTTGTAACTAAAGACTTCGGAGAAACCAAAAAAACAATTTCACCAGGCTTTTAAATAAGATAAAATAATCTTAAATTGTATCTGCAAAACCAAAGTCCTGAGACGCCGGGAAAATTTATTCGACAGTTTGAAAAGAAACAGGCTTATAAAGCTGGTGAGAGCCTGTTATTAATTTTTTCATCGGCAAAACCTAAAACATAAAATTATGTCTGAATATGAAAAATCAGGTCTTGGTTGGTTGCCAGACTATCCCGATTTCAGAGATTACACAGTTGAACAAAAAGCAGTGAAAACAATGTTGACCCCGACAGGTGTCGTAAAAGCAAATGCGCCTTCCTTACCTGCAAATGTTGACTTAAGGGCCTGGTGTTCGCCGGTGGAAGACCAGGGATCAATTGGTTCATGTACAGCCCACGCAGGTGTGGGGATGGTTGAATACTTTGAGAGAAGATCATTCGGAAAACACATTGATGCTTCGCGGTTGTTTCTTTATAAAGTTACACGGAATATGCTGCACTGGACCGGAGATACCGGGGCTTTTCTGCGAACAACAATGGGTGCAATGGTTTTATTCGGCGTTCCGCCTGAAGAATACTGGCCTTACAAAATTGCCGATTACGAAAAAGAGCCGACACCTTTTTGTTACGCATACGCACAAAGCTACCAGGCGATTAACTATTATCGTTTAGACGCGCCCGGTGTCACAAAGACTGCATTGCTCAGCCGGGTTAAAACAAATCTGGCTGCAGGCCTGCCTTCCATGTTTGGATTTACTGTTTACAGTTCTTATACGCAATCCAATTCAGGAGGCAAAATTCCATACCCGACTGCGGGAGAGAAAATAGTCGGAGGACATGCTGTTATGGCCGTTGGTTTCGATGATAACTTAAAAATAAAAAATGCCAATGCCGGTTCAGTTGAAACCAAAGGAGCACTTCTGATCCGTAACTCATGGGGCACTGGTTGGGGCGATGGAGGTTACGGATGGCTACCGTATGACTACATTAAAAATGGATTAGCTGTTGACTGGTGGTCGCTGATTAAACAGGAATGGGTGGATACCAAAGCATTTAAAATTTAATTATTTCGTTGTAATAATTGTTAAAAAAGGTCTTCTCTGGTCGGGGAAGACCTTTTTCATTACCATCAAATTTCCTCTTTTGGCAATTATCCTTATTTTCGCAACTGATGACTTTTAATTATTAATCAAATTATATTTTGTAATGAAACGATCATTATTATATGGTTTCGCCCTGACTTTTTTGTTTTATGCATGTAACAACGACGATCCTGCAGATTCGGATGAAAATATTGTTATTAACGAACTACTTCCAAAAAACTCAATGAACGGCTCAGATGAAGACGGCGATTTTGATGACTGGATTGAAATTTACAATCCGGCGGCAAATGCACAGGATATTTCTGGCTATTACCTGTCAGACAGTAAAAAGAACCCGACAAAATGGAAATTTCCGGCCGGTACAACCATTGAAGCAAACGGTTACCTGATTGTTTGGTGTGACGAAGATTCAACCCATGTTTCAGGGCTGCATACTAACTACAAACTCTCTGCCGACGGTGAAAATGTTGTTTTGCTCAACCCCGATCAGGATGTAATTGACCTTGTAGAATATCCCATTACACTGACTGAACAATCGTGGGCACGGAAACCTAACGGAACTGGAGATTTCAAGTGGTCGGTTCCAACTTTTAATAAATCGAACGATTAAAAGAAGAGCGGTAGAAGTTAATTTTACCGCTCTTCTTTTCCTATTTCACATTTAATTGACCCGATGAATCGGTTTTCGAAAGATTTCGTACGCCGGTCGTGCCACCACCATTGAGCGTAATATCCAGCGGTTTGTTTGTAAGCCAGGCACCGCGTGTGAAATCGGGGATTTCGATTGGCGCTGAACCATTGGCAATTGACCATTCGCTAAGTGGGACAATCGAACTCCAGGCGGCTGCATCGTAAACATCCATGTCCATCGGCAATCCATTGCGCAGACAGTCAATCATCCGCCAATCCATGATAAAATCCATTCCGCCGTGGCCACCCACTTTTTTGGCCATCTCTCCCACCCTTTTTACAATTTCGGGTGTGTATTTTTCTTCCAGCTCTTTCATTTTAGCTTCGTCGGCAACTTCGTGCCCGAAAGCAATGTGTTGCAGCGGCCATTTCTGGGCAAAACATTTTGTTCCGCTTAAAAGGTGAATACGCGAATATGGGCGCGGTGAACTCACATCGTGCTGAATCATAATGGTTTTACCTTTATTGGTTTTGATCAGTTGAATATCCATGTTTCCGCGCATGTCCCAACCCACAAACTGTTCGAAAAACGGGTCTTCCTTTGCTTTTTCCTCAATTCTTTTTTTCAGGGTAAAATCTCCCGACATCATGGCTGTGAGATAATCCATTTTATCGCCGCGGTTGATGTTCATTGCCTGGCAAATCGGCCCCAAACCGTGTGTGGGATAAACATTTGCCTTGCGTTTGTTCTCGTGCATGCGCCACATTTTATAGTAGGCGCCATCACTCATTTTATCATCTTTCGGCTTATTAAACAGCCAATAATCGAGGTCGTGAATATAAGCGCCTTCACCATGAACCAGGTCGCCAAACGCACCCTGACGAACCATGTTCAGTGTTAAAAGCTCAAAGAAATCGTAGCAACAGTTTTCAAGAATAATACAATGTTTTTTGGTGCGTTCCGAGGTCTCCACCATTTGCCAGCATTCTTCAATAGTTTTTGCAGGTGTCACTTCCACGGCGGTGTGTTTTCCGCCTTCCATTGCTGCAATTGCCACCGGAACATGCCACTCCCAATTAGTGCAAACGTAAACAAGATCAACATCGTTGCTTTCGCACAATGCTTTAAAACCCAGGTCTCCATTAACATACTCCTTTGCTTTGGGCAAACCGGCGTCGGCCAGAATTTTCTGCCCGCCATCAACAGCAGCCTGTCGTACATCACACAATGCTGTAATTTCAACACCTTCAATAAAAGTCATTCGCTCAACAGCTCCCGAGCCACGGTCGCCGATTCCCACAAAACCAACCCGCACTTTGTCGAGTTTGGGAGCGGCATAGCCACACATATTAAATTTCATAGCTGGAACACGTTCGGCAGCTTTTCTGATTTCTTTCATTTTTTCGCTGCCATCAGGTTGTGCCGATGTTAACAGAGGAGCTCCGGCTAAAACACCCGAGCCAATGGCTACATTTCTTAAAAACGATCTACGGTTTGAACTCATAATTTATATTTTTTAATTATTTCTCACTTTTTCAGAATGACCAAACTTATGAATTAATTGCCCAAAACGACAATGAGTTTTGTTTCATTTAAAAAGGTTTTTAAACAGTTTTATTTTGCAGCAACCGCCCAATCAGGAAAATTTGTCACATCAATTCCAAAAACGGCTGTTCCCCAGAAATACATTATCAGGGTAATAATTATAATACTCAGCAAATTCAGAAGAATACCCGTTTTAACCATATCAATTACACGAATTTTGTTTGTTCCGAAAATAATGGCATTTGGAGGAGTTGCCACAGGCAGCATAAAAGCCATGGAAGCAGCCAGCGTAGCCGGAATCATCAGCAACAACGGGTTCAGCTTAATTACCATTGCCAAACCCGCTGCAACCGGTAAAATCATTTCGGTGGTAGCAACATTTGATGTAAGTTCGGTTAAAAACGAAATAAGTGTAACATTGGCAAAAGTCAAAACCATTGGTTCAACACTGCCCAGTGATGCCAGTTTTTCGCCAAACCATACTGAAAGTCCCGAATCTACAAATCCTTGTGCCAGCGCAAATCCACCACCAAAAAGCAAAACAATTCCCCACGGAATTTTATGAGCTGTTTCCCAATTCATCAGCTTTTCACCTTTTTTTGCTTTTGAAGGAATCATAAATAACAAAAGTGAAAAAAATATTGCTACTGTTCCGTCGTTGATGTAAGATGGATTTTTAAACAGACTCTCCCAACCCGGAATTCTAATTGACTGAATATCAATTTCGGTTCTGAAAATCCAGAGAAAAATGAGCAACCCAAATAAAACAGACACTACTTTCTCTTCGAAACTGGTTTTCCCCAATTGTTTGTATTCATTCCTGAATTCATCAATCGTAACATTTTTCCATCCCTCTTTGGGTTTATACATCAGATAAAGCAGTAACCAAGCTGCCAGAAATAGCAAAACAGTTACCGGCAGCGCAAAAATAAACCAGTCGCCAAAAGAGATTTCGGGCATTTTGGGGAAAATTATTGAAGAAATCCTGACAAGCGATAAATTGGGTGGCGTGCCAACAAGCGTGGCAATTCCGCCAATTGAAGCGGAATACGCAACTGCCAGCAGCAATCCCACGGCGTATTTTTCTGTATTAATTTTCCCGAGGCTTTCTTCCAATTTCAGAATAATGGAGAAAGCAATGGGAACCATCATCATGGCGGTGGCAGTATTCGACATCCACATCGATAAAATGGTGGTGGCAAGCATAAATCCCATTAAAATCCGGCCCGGACTCACACCAAACAAAATCAGTATCCTCAAAGCAATTCGCCGGTGAAGATTCCAGCGTTCCATGACAAATGCCATCAGAAAACCACCGATAAACAGGAAAATGACATGATTAAAATAAAGTGCTGAAACAGTTTTCCCATCAACAATACCGAATAATGGAAAGAGTACTACGGGAATCAGCGCTGTGATCGCCAGCGGCACTGCTTCCGATATCCACCAGATTGCCATTAACACGGCAATGGCAAAAGTTGTGGTAATTTTCCTGTTTTCAGGATCAAAATCGGCAAAAAGGATAATCAGCAAACTTATAACCGGGGCAATAATTAACATCAGGTCCCGGATTCTACCCGGTTTCAGTTGAATATTTCTCAACATAATTTAATGGTTGGTTCTAAAGAATTCAATCATAAATTCTAACTCTGATAAAATTATAAGAAATCTTGGTTCTGAAAACCTTGAATTTCAGTTTTAATTCATTAAATTGAATCTGTCAAAAAAAATCAGATAAACATGTATAAATACAAAGCAAAAGTTGAAAGAGTGATCGACGGCGACACCCTTGAAGTAACCATTGATCTTGGTTTTAAAATCACCACGTTTCAGAAACTCAGGCTGGCAGGCATTAATACGCCTGAAACTTACAATGTAAAAAAGGATTCGGAAGAATACCAAAAAGGAATGCTTGCGAAGAATTATGTTGAAAAGCGGATTACTGAAAATAATAACATGATTTTGATTGAAACCGAAAAGGTCCCCGAAAAATATGGCAGGTACGTTACCAAAGTCTGGTTTGAGAATCAGGAAAAAACCCTGAATGACGAATTGGTTGAAAACGGACTTGCTATTTATGTAAAATATTAATTTTCTGAATAATATGCAGGTTATTTTAGGTGCTGGCGGTGCCATTGGTAAAGAATTGGCAAAAAAACTGAAAATCTACACCGACAATGTCAGGCTTTTTGGCCGTAATCCTGAAAAGGTAAACAGCGATGACGAACTGATAAAAGGTGATCTTTTAAATGCTGATGATGTTGCAAAAGCAGTTGCAGGCTGCAAAGTGGCATATCTTGTTGCCGGAATTCAGTACAAGGCTGAAGTTTGGGAAATGCAATGGCCGGTGATTATGAGTAATACCATTAACGCCTGTAAAAAAGCAGGTGCCCGGCTGGTGTTTTTCGACAACATGTATATGTACAATCCCAATAAGATTGGCCACATGACCGAAGACACAGAAATTGCCCCGACCAGCCGAAAAGGGAAAGTAAGGGCACTAATTGCGGGAATGGTGACCAACGAATTTGGTAAAGGTGAAATAGAAGCTTTGATCGCGCGGGCTGCCGATTTTTATGGTCCGGATATCAAAAACAGCCTTTTTTCAGAGGTTATTGTAAATAATCTTCGGAACGGGAAAAAAGCCAACTGGTTTGTTTCGGTGGACAAACTGCATAATTTTACCTATACACCTGATGCTGCCAAAGCGACGGCTCTATTGGGGAATACACCTGAAGCATTTAACCAGGTTTGGCATCTGCCAAGTTCGGAACCTTTCACTGGAAAACAATGGATAGAAATGGTTGCCAGCGAGTTAAATACAAAACCGGGTATCCAGGTAGCCACCAAAACCATACTTAAAATCATGGGACTTTTTAATCCGATTATGAAAGAGTTTGTTGAAATGGCCTATCAATACGACCGGAATTATTTCTTCGACAGTTCGAAGTTTGAGAAAACATTTGGAATCGGGGCAACACCTGCTTTGGAAGCGGTCCGGCAAATAACCACAATAAAGTAAGGAAAATGAAAGAAAATTTTTGCAATGTAAAAAGTATTGATATTTTTGCACGCGAAATTTTAAAACGTTTCATGTTGTTCTTATCATGATTTAAGCGGAAAACAGCTGTGAAAGCAACAGCAGTTTGACAACAAAATATTTTAGTTCTCAACCTGGAGAGATGGGTGAGTGGCTGAAACCAACAGTTTGCTAAACTGTCGTACGGGTAACCGTACCGGGGGTTCGAATCCCCCTCTCTCCGCGTTTTGAAATATTAACGGGGTATAGCGCAGTCCGGCTAGCGCACCTGCTTTGGGAGCAGGGGGTCGCAGGTTCGAATCCTGCTACCCCGACGAATTAGAAAATCAAAATAATTCAAAAGCCTGTAAATCAAATGATTTACAGGCTTTTTTGTTTTTAAAATGTCAAAATAAACCATAAAAAACCAATGGATATGTGAGTAATAAGGTGAGTAAAATTTTCAAATATATTTGACTCACCTTTTACCACTTAAGAAACTGAATATCTAATGTTTACATCGGTTTAAATTCATTCAGAATCGTCCCTTTTGGTTCACTTTAGTGAGTGTTTTAACCATTTTCAGGTGAGCTAAAAGGCAACCTTAAACAAATTAATTTAAATTGATATGAAAACTATTAACACTTTCGGCGTTCATTTTGTCATCAGAGGTAAAAAATCTGACAGCGAAACTTCAACCATTTATGCACGAATTACAATCGACAAGCATCGATTTGAGATCTCTTTGAAACAAAAAATTGCTGACGCGAACTGGAATTCAGTACGAGGAAAGGCAAAAGGGAAAAATTCAGAAATGACAGAATTAAATTCTCTTCTGGAAAAAACCAGGGCTCAATTTGTTAACTGTTACCATGAACTGGTTTTGGAAAAACAAAAGATAACCCCTGAGGCCATAAAGAAAAAGTTTTACGGAATTGAGGAATCTGAGCAAACACTAATGAATCTGATAAAATATCACAATGATCGCATGGACGAGAACCTGGAATGGGGAACCCAAAAAAATTATTATACCACAGAAAAATATGTTTCCCTTTTCCTGAAAGAAAAACTTCATAGGAATGACATCTCGCTTAGTGAACTCAACTTCAGATTTATCAGTGATTTTGAATATTTTATGAGAAAGCTGAAAAGAA
Source organism: Draconibacterium sp. (assembly GCA_036735485.1). GTDB lineage: Bacteria > Bacteroidota > Bacteroidia > Bacteroidales > Prolixibacteraceae > Draconibacterium. The sequence goes on from DAINOH010000067.1 coordinate 17,248, forward strand.
CAGACCACATTAAACCCATGGGAAACAATACGGTTATGAAGCACATTGAAAGGTTAAGAAAAATGATAAACCTTTCTGTGAAAATGGAATGGCTCGAAAAAGATCCTTTCACAGCGCATAAAGCAAAATTTATAAAAGTTCAGCGGGGTTACCTGACTCAGGAGGAACTTGAATCAATAGAACAAAAGGATTTTTCAATTGAAAGACTTCAACAAGTAAGAGACCTTTTCGTTTTCAGTTGCTATACCGGGCTCGCTTACATTGATGCAATAAATCTGAAATCTGCTGACATCAGAAAGGGAATTGATGGAAGCGAATGGATTTTCACAGCCAGACAAAAAACGGATGTACTCGTTCAGGTTCCTCTATTATCGAAAGCTTCGAAAATAATCGCAAAATATAAAGACCATCCCAAAACAAAATTCAGTGGAACGGTATTTCCTGTAATCTCAAACCAGAAATTAAACAGTTACCTGAAAGAAATTGCTGATTTATGTGGCATCAGCAAGAATCTCACTTTTCACCTTGCGCGACATACTTTTGCAACAACAGTTACGCTAACTAATGGAGTTCCTATTGAATCGGTCAGTAAAATGCTTGGACATTCCGATATTCGTACTACCCAAATTTATGCAAAAGTTGTGGAAATGAAAATCAGTGAGGATATGGCAAAGCTGCAAAGCAAACTTCAAACGGTTGCTAAGTAATGCCAAACGAAGTTTTTTACGACTAAAAAAAGTCCCGCGTTGCGGGACCAATTTCTTACGATGCGAAGTTAATCTGCACTTCAGTTTCAGCGATTTTCTCATCGAGAACCTGTTGAACAGTTTGCAACACAGTGGTAAAAACAATGCTCTGGCTGGTTTTAAACTCCCGCCCGGCAGCATCGCGGATAATGATGGTCGAGTTCATACCATCGTTGCCCAGTTTGAACTCGTTCAGGTTTTTACGGGCTTCCTGAAGTTTTCGCCATTTGTCGATGACGATGTTAAGTTCCTGAACTTTTTCGATGCGCTTTTCGAGGCTCAAAACCGCATTTTCTGACGGTTTTACCTGCTGTTGTTCTGTTTTTACAACTTCCATAACTGCTTTTTCTTCGGTAGCTGCTTTACCGTTTGATTTTTGTGCAGTTGCAACATTTGACATACTGTTTTGCCGATGCCCTTCGGACTTGTTTTGGCTGTCCGCCCGGATGAATTTGTTCGGACGGGTCTAGCACGCCGGTTAAATGAATAATGAAAAATTATGTCGCCTGACTCATTGAGCTGTTCCGGATTAGGACAAGGGTCCCGGGTATCCGGGATTCATATACCCTTGTCCGTTCCGGAAAGCGATCAATACCTTTGTGACATGATTTGGAGTGATTCACCCTGTTAAATTTCGATTGTCTCTGTTTCAACATCATCGGTATTCTCTGCAAGAACAGCCGCCGGGTCAAACTTTGAACGCTGATTTTCGAGAATATAATCAACGGCATGTTGGGCATAGGCTGATGCCATCACGAATAACTTATTGTCGTTTTTGAGCCTGCCCAGCCATCCTTTTATGTAGGCTGCTGAATTGTCAACCGTTTCTCTTTCAATACCGGTGATTCCGCTCAGATACGCAGCTCCCATTTCTGCAACAAGCTCTTCCTGGCTGTAATCGGTACTGCCGAACTGATGGTCGGGGAAACGGGAATGGCGGTTCAAACGCGAACGATGACCTGTTGAATGAACCAGTTCGTGAAACAAAACCGAATAAAATTCCTGGTCCCTGAAAAACGTTCTTGCCCCGGGCATCAGTACTTTGTCGAGCAGTGGAATGTAGCAGGCTTTGTCTTTGTTCTGCTCAATTACCGGGCAATCTGTCCATTCCTGAATCAATTGTTCACAGCACCCTATCGGGTCAAAATCATGGTCGTGGGCTTCGCTGACCGGGATTTTTGAGATGTCGATTCCTTCCACATCATCGATGTGAAAAACACGGTAATATCGCAGATAGGGCACTTTTTCTGTTTTGCCATTTTTGACAACTTCCACCAGCTTCCAGAATGTAACAAGATATGATTTTGAACCTCTGCGAATATTTCCACCGAGGTCAACGATTTGTTTAAACGTGAGAAACAGCGGTCGCACGAAACCAAAACTATGAAGATACCAGAAATTGCTTCCCCTGTAAACTTTTTGTGTAACCATGTTGCGCGGCATGGCATTGGCCGATTTCCATGGGGCCCGCCAGGGTACAACTCCTGCTTCAAGCCTCTCAACTATTGCATTGGTTACCATTTGATATATATCGAATTTTTGCATTTGTTTTTGCCGCTGCCCTGCGGACTTATTTTGGCATCTGGCACGCCATGTTTGGATTATGAGAAATAAGGATTACCGGTTCCGTGATACACTTCTTCATCGGCAACCGATGACAGGAATTCCTGAAAATCATCGTGTCCGCAGTCAAGGCAGGTCACAGTACGGGTAGCTGGCCAGTAATAGGCATTGACACCACGGCTCAGGTGGGTTTCGCATTTTGAACACTTGCAGTTAAACCTGACCTTTAACGGGTAAGGGTCTTTGTTTGTAATTTTTCTCATTGATTTTTGCCGCTGCCCTACGGACTTGTTTTGGCATCCTGAGTTCTTCATCAGGAAATTATCTGGCACGCCGGTTAATTTTGGCGCACCACCATTGAGCCGCGACGGATTAGGGCAAGGGTCTCGCCTCGGGCGAGACTTGTACACCCTTGACCGTTCCGATGGGCGAAATATCTTTGACGGAATTTAGCGGAGTGTAGTTATCCTTTTAAAAAAGACATCGATTTGGCTGGGTGGCGTGTTGATAATACAAAAAAGTAGCCATTGCCCTAATTGACACATTACTAAAAGACACCTTAGATGTACTTGTAAAACCCTGGGAGTTCAAAAATCCCGATTTTTTCACAGCCTACACAAACGCCGGTATTATTGTTGACGCTGCCACGCGCAAAAGCAATGGTGGCAATACCAAACCCCCGGTAATTACCGCTTAAAATTCCGGCCCGGGTAAATTTTAAAAACCTTGTTCCCTATTGTTGGGAGCAAGACTTTTTTTGCGGTTTTTAATACCGGAATGGAAGCCTTGCGTATTTCTACGTATAAAAAATTGCGTAGAAATACGCTGTTTTATATCCCTTGGTTATTATTTCTTTGAACCGGACGAAATTCAAAAAAATGACAAATATTTTTTCTGATGAATTGGGGGTTACAATAATTAATCTCTGCTATTCAAAAAGTAGAGAAATAATATCAATACAAACCCTGCGTAATTTACGCATATCAGATTGCGTAAATTACGCTTTTTCAATTCATAAAAATCAGACACTTTTACACCATTAATCAGGCAATTTTTGAAGAACAGAAAACAACAACTTATTATGAAATGCGGGTTCAATAACTATCGATGAAACTTAGAATGAGTGATTCCCCTATATAGAAATGGGTGAATCACTCTTTTTTATAATTCAGGAAACTCTTTTCTTCGATGTGGACAATTACAATAAAATATTTAGTGAACATATTGTATTAAAGATTATGATCTATTTCATTTAATAACTGCCTATTTAATAAACCTTTAAAATTCTTAGTTTATGAAAATGCGATTTTTAATTCTGTTGCTTTTTTTACTCTTTTCTTCTCAATTATACTCGCAGAAGGATAAGGATACTATTCAATTAGATTCTACTCATATGAAATTGTTGGAAATGATGAGTATGAGTTCTTTATCGGGTTTATCAAAAATTATCCCACCTTCTCCTGAAGTGGAAAATTTTGTGAATTATGTCAATAATCCGGTTAATGTAAAAACAGGTTCCTGTAGTTTTGATGTTCCACTTTATGAGGTATCGTGTGGTGATCTAACACTTCCAATTTCTTTAAATTACTATTCAAATGGACGAAAAACCTATGAAATGAACGGACCAGTTGGATTAGGATGGCAACTTAATACAGGTGGTTTAATTAGCCGAACAGTATATGGTTATCGCGATGATGATGTTTATAATTATCCAAACCCAATGCCTGATGTGGAAAATCTTACAAACCAGAATAACTGGGATTTCCTAGCTGGTATCAGTCAATCAGTAAACAACAGCAATGTAATTTATGATACTCAGTATGATATATTTTCATACAATTTTGGAGGATCATCTGGAAATTTTATCCTGAAGGACGTCAACAATGTGAAAGTTCCAGAAATAATTCCGAACAGGAAGCTAAAGATTGATGTACATAAAGTAACTACTCCTAATCCAATGTTTGATTATATTGAAATAACTGATGAAAACGGGGTGTTTTACCGTTTTGGTAAGTCCATTGTAACAGGTTCATCAAACAGGGAAAATACGGGCAATAATATATCGGCCTGGTTTATTTCAGAAATTATTTCTGCCAGCAAACGGGACACTATTCACTTCAAATATACCACATCAGGTTGCACCAGATACAATTATTCTCAGTTGATTACAGTCCGAGATCAACACAGTTTCTTCGGAACTGTTGGAGGTTCACCAAGTATTGCTGATATTACAACCAATGAAGTTACAAATCAACTGGATTACAGTACAACGAGGATAGATCAGATTATATACAGAAATGGAAAAATACTTTTCGAAAAAGGAACTAATTCAAATTTGTTGTCCAAAATGACTATATATTCCAATAATGAAATTATCAAGATTGTTGAATTCAATAAAAGTATTCTTGATAGCCCTGTTGGATTATATACTTTCAGTGTTAGCCCCGATAAATCCAATTACAAGCTAGATAAGGTAATTTTTAAGGATAAAAACAATGTAGCCATCAACCAATATCAGTTTGAATATTTTCCATCACCTGGTTTTAATGTAAGACACAATGATTGGTGGGGATATTACAATGGGTCTAGTCAGAATCCTTATTTTTTAATTCCACAATATACGATACCATATCAAACACCGATGCAACCCCCAGGGACAACTATTATTGGCCATGCAGAAGCCACAAGAAATGCTAATCCCAATATCAATACTACTTACGGAATTTTGAATTCACAATTTGGGATATTGAAGAGTGTAATTTATCCCACAGGTGGGAAAATTGAATTTTTCTATGAAGCAAATCAATATAAAAGTCCATTTACTGGCTTGGTATCAGCTTGTGGCGGTGTGAGAATAAATAAAACTGTACATTCAGAAAATGGAAATACTGCCAAGACCAGAACTTTTAAATATGGGACAAATGAAAATGGATATGGCAGTTTATCATATGAACCGGGAATTGGGCTTATTGGATATGTGCAACCCTATTTAGACTTTGATTTAGAATATGAGTGGCCAGGTTGTCAACCAGAAGGCAATCAGCCGATTGAATCCATAAGAATCAGATATTATTCTTCTGATATTTTACCGCAGTACAGAGAATATTTTGATATGCCTGTTATGTATCCGGAGGTAACAGTATATGAAGGAACAACTTCTGATAACCAGGGTAAAATTAAATATTTCTATGAAACAGCAGGTAAGAACTTTGCTAATTTAAATCCGATATATGAGTCACCATACTTTGATTTGGATTATAGTGTTGTAAGGAAACATGAAAAACTATTCGACTTTTGGCGTACTAACGAATTAAGCCAAAAATTAACATATGATAAATATAATAATAAGGTTTTTAGGGAAATTTATTCGTATACTTTGTATCCAAAGGAAGAAATCACAGGTATTCATTCTGAAAGATTATATTCAACTCCAAATGTTGATAAAGAAAATTGTTTTGCCTCATATGGTCGCCCAGTCTATATTTTTGATGACTATACAGTTTCATCCGGTGTTAAACAACTTACCAAGAAAACAGAAGTAACCTATTCCGGAACGAGCGATTCTCTCGTTGTAACCTACGACTATACTTATAATCAACAGTATTTAATGAGTAATTCCATTAAATCGACGAGTACAGGTACATTAAAAACCTATTATTATTATCCTTTAGATTATGGAACTTACTTTAGTAATTTGACAGGAACCAGAAATATTCTCGGGTTACCAATTGATGTCCGTACTTACAATGGGACTCAACTCATATCTGGTGAACAAACGAAATATAACGATTATGGCCAGCCGATTGATTTATATAACTTTGAATCATCTGCTACCGATGTTGCATTCAGTACAACCAATCCATTCACTTTTACTCATAAACAAACCGTTACCTACGATGCCACTTACAAAAAACCAACAAAGGTAAACGCTGATAATGATGTTTATACTCATTACATATGGGGTTATAACAAACAGTACCCTGTAGCAAAAATTGTAACTCCCTTGAGTACTGCTATTAATGTAACAGTCAATGATAATAGTTTGAGTAAATCCGATGTTTTGACAAGTATCAAGAATGATGTTACTTATTTAAAAGGTTTGTTGACAACCTATTTAAACAATGTGAATTATCAGGTAACTATCTACACATATAAACCACATGTTGGATTGACCTCACAAACTGACCCGACAGGAATAACAACTTTCTATCAGTATGACACATTTGGCAGGCTTGAATTTGTTAAAGACAGCGATGAAAAGTTGTTAAAGAAGAATGTTTATCACTATTCAGGAATGTAATAGCCTCATTTAAAATCTATAACAATCAAAACAATGAAAAAATCAATAATAATACTCCTATTATCAGGAATCATATACACAGCTAACAGCCAGTCGTTAAATGTTTCCTGGTCAACTCAAATCGGGGGCCCGAACTGGGATGTTGTAACCTCCATAACCGAACTTTCGGACGGCAACATTGCCATTGCCGGTACTTATTACGACAGCATCTCTATTGCCGGCACTAAATACTACTCAAAAGGCAGCCGTGATTGTTTTCTTGGAATCATCAATCCACAGGGAGAATTTTTAAAAACAACCTCCTTTGGCGGAGAGGGCTATGAATACATCCGGAACTTAATCCCTGCTGAGAACGGGGGGATGACCGCAGTCATTCAGTACAACGATAAGATGCAGGCCGGGGGACAAAGCTTTACCAAAAAAGACCAGGTGAATTATGCCTTTACTTTTTTTGACAAAAACCTGGATGTGACAAATAAAACAATTATTGCCAGCAAAAAGGATTCGAGGGTAACAGGTTACCAGCGAAACACCGATGGAAGCTATTATTTTACCGGGTGGTTTGAAGACTCCATCCAGGTGGATGACAAGCTTTATGTAACCCAGGGCGATGACAATGTATTTTCGGGGAGCCTGCAACAGGGGGCAAAACTGAAATGGTTCAAACAGATGGATGCCAAAGGATTTGACAAGTCGTTTGCTGCAAAAGCAGATAAATCAGGTATAAATTATATGCTTGGGACCACCGGTAAAGGAGATTTTGCAGGAATGAAAAAACCCAGGACAGTGGGTGAAGAAATGACCCATCTTTTTGTGATGGAAAACGACGGTGACGGCGCAACAACCAACATTACCTATCCACTTTATGGTTTGGAGATTGAACCCGTAGAGATACTGAATGACAGTGTTAATCTCTGGATATTGGCCAATTTCAAATATTCAGCTTATGTAAATGGCATCGAACTGATTTCGTATGGGGCGAATGATGTTGTGTTACTAAAGGTCAACCAACAGACAAAAGAAATAAAATATTACCAGTTGGGTGGTTTGGGGAATGAAACAGCTACCGGGCTGGTAAAATCGGGGAACCAGGTTGTTGTGGCCGGTTCGTTTACCGATGAAATTACCTTTGCGGGCACAACATTGAAAAACGAAGAATTTGGAACCGATATTTTTATAGCGGCATTTGGTGAAGATTGCACTCCTGTTTCGCTTGTAACATTTAAGGGCAATCAATCAGAATTTCCCTGTGCCATTATCTCTTCAGGAACCGGAATTTACCTCGCCGGAGAATTTACAGGAATACTTTCTGCAGATGGGGGAACATTAACCTCGCAGGGTGATGAAGATGTTTTTATTGCACGGATTGAAAACTGCCCGGCAAAACAACCCCTGCAGATTACTGTTTCAGATTATGCTATCAATAAAAATAGCAGTGGCTGGAAATTGGATGCAGGCGAAGGTTTTACCGGTTATTTATGGGACGGCGGATTGTCAACTACAAAAGATTTGATTGTTGCAACTCCGGGTGAGTACAAAGTAACAGTGGTGGATAAAGATGGATGTGTTTACTCCGATAGTATTTCTTTGATGACAAAGAAAAGCGCTTCAATAAATGTTGACCTAAAAGAGCCGCATCCGTTTAGCCTGTACCCGACTTTAACCAATAACAACGCGTATTGGAGTCCTTCCTCCGACTGGGTATCAATGTCAGCTAATGTGAAGGTTTTTGATGTTACGGGTAAGATTGTACTCAAACAGGAAATAAAGCAGGTTGAAGATACTGAATATACGATTGATTTTTCAGGAAAGCCTGAAGGCCCTTATGTGGTGGAAATCTCTGGACAAGGATTCCGTCAAACCTCCAAAATCGTATTAAAGAAATAACCTGTTAACATCTAAATCTTTTGAAAATGAAACAGATAATAACAATATTTATCCTGTTATTGGGCATTTTAAACTTATACGGGCAGGGAAATCCATCGAATTTACCCGCCGACCAATCATCCACAACGATTGCTGTCAGTCCGACAGCAACACAAAACTATGTTTTAACTTATGGTTACCGAACAGGGGTAACAACACATCCCACAAGTCCGACTACCGGACAAATCGTCCCTGTTATCCAGTATGCTGATGGATTGGGACGGCCTGTTGAAACAGTATCTGTAAAAGGTTCACAAAGTGGAAATGATATCATCGACCATAAAGGTTATGATACATATGGGAACCTGGTTAATGAATACCTGCCATACACTAAGAGTGCAAACAACGGTGCTTTTGTAACCAAGGCCAATTTTATTACAGGGCAGAGTGCTTTTTTAACTGCTTTAGCCTACCCTACTGCAGATGTAAGTAAAGGATATACAGTGTCAGAATATGAAAAATCACCACTGAACCGGGTGGTCAAACAGGGAGCTCCGGGAAATTCATGGCAATTAACAAAACCAGTTACAACAACCTACCGTACCAATACCACTGCTGATGCTGTAAAAACATACAATTATACCGGCGATACCCCTTCTGCGGAATATACCTTTCCTGCCGGAAAGTTATATGTAACTGAAACCACCGATGAAGACGGAAAAACAGTACGCGAGTTTAAAGACATGGATGGGAAAGTGATTCAGAAAGACATGAACGGGGCAAAAACCAGGTATTGTTATGACCAGTTCGGGAGACTCAGAAGCGTTCTTCAGCCATCTGCAACTTCCCCAACAGGAAATTATGATGCTTTCCAGTATAAATATGATACAGAAGGAAGATTAATAGAAAAGAAACTTCCACGGGCAGTAGTTGTGTATTATATTTATGACTCACGCGACCGGGTTGTACTGACACAGGATGGAGTACAAAGGGCAAAAACGACTCCTGAATGGACCTATACGATTTATGATGATTTAAACAGACCTATAGAACAGGGAACCTGGGCAACAACAACATCGCGGACAACTTTAACCACCTCTGTAAACGGCAGTTTAACCTATATGTCAGGCCAGGCATCGCGTGTCCCTTTGAAATATTTGTATTACGATGTTTATACAAGTGTTCCTGCCGCCAACGCTTTTAACACCTCGGATGCTTCTGTGGCAATCAGATCTGCCAGCGATATCGGAAGACAAACCGGGGAGAAAACAAAACTTTTAGATTCAGAGACCGGGATGACCACCTGGCTTTTTAGTGCAATATATTATGACAAGTTTGGAAGAGTTA
>DAINOH010000068.1:0-26955 GCA_036735485.1 Draconibacterium sp.
CTTGAAAAAGAAATAGGAGCGGGTAAGGTTTCGGCAAATTTGAATCTGGACATATCTGTTTCATCGGATGGCAACGGAGTGGTAAAGAATTATTCTGTAACAGGTGGAGTCGATGCCACCGTAAAGGTTGGTAACTTTTCAGCAAGCGCGGGCGCACAGGCCACCAATAATAATGGGGTGACCGACTATTCGGTTTCAGGAAATGTCAAGGTAAATGTGAGCTATTCCGATACCAAAATAACAGGAGGAGCCGCTGCCAGTTACAGTCTTTCAAAAGGACTGGAAACAGATTTTTCGGCAGGGGTGAGCCAGGACTGGAAAAATGCAACCGGCACTTCAGCTAATGCAAAAATGGAGATGTCAACCAAACGTGGCTGTAGTTTTTCGCACAAAGTTGAGCAAACCCTGACCCCGGTGAAGGATGTTGTGGATAATGCAAATAAAGCAATTGAAAATACGGGCCTCGAAATTCCTTCAGATTTTCTCACCAAGGAGCTTTGGAGTGGAAGTTAAAGTGACGAAAAAAGTCAAAAATCAAGCATGAAATGAAAACACTATCAATTATTTTGCTCAACAGTTTGTTGTTTTCAAATCTGTTACATGCCCAGCCTGTAAAAACCACCTATCCTGAAGATAAACCCGGAAAGCTGGTTTCTGATTACGATTATAGTAAGAACGGAGTACTCATTCTGGAGAATTTCCGAAATTTCGAAATCATAAAAAAGGCCGACCCAGCACTGTGCAACAAACAACTTGAAACGATAAAGGATTTTGTAAACGAGCTGATTGCTTCGTCGGCACTGCTGACTGAAAAGCGTGGATTCGATTTAAATGTTGCGATAAATGGCTATGGCAATATGGATGAACCAAACAAATGGCAACAGAAAGATTTTGAATATGGTATCATGACTGAATTGTGTTTTCAATTTCAGTTATTCTATGCAAAAGGAGGGAAATGGGATAATTATTGCCCCAATTGGTGTTTCAAACTGAACGCTCCGCTGTACGGCAAATCACTGCCTTTTCAGGACCTGCACAGCAAAATCAAAGTTCTGAATGAGGCTTTTCTGGCTTTTCCGCATGTAAAAGATATTGCTCCGGGCATCAGGTTTCATTACAACGACGCCGGCAAGGGTGAATTGGTTTTCTTCAACCCCAACCGCCCCGATTATTGGCTGCCTGTAACCTTAAGAGATATCGTAAATGCCAATTTGAAATACACTGCCGAAAATGAAAAGGGAGTATATGAAATGATGAAGGCGCAGGCTGACAAATTGAGTGAGGCTGAATTAAACGAACCTGCCTGTTATGAAATTTCGGAAGAGAACTTTTTACTGAATATGAATGGCCGTAAAAATGGCGTACCCATCATGAGGTTCAATCCCGAATACTGGGACAGGAGTTTACCCCGTTCTGCCATTCAATATTTTACTTTGTCATATTCAGAAATAATTGATAAAGACCGTTGGGAAAATGAAAGAGAAAAATTCTTCAAAAACAACAATGGACGAATCGATTATATTGTTGAGGCTCCTATTTCAATAACCAAATTTGAAAAACTTTCAGCAATAATTCAAAAGCAATAAAACTACGGCTATGAGAATGATTTTAATTGTTATGTTTTCCTGTTGGCTGATTTTGCAAAATGGTTTTGCCCAGGACAAAATACTCCTTACCGAAAAACCAGGCACTTTTAAATCAAAATATGCTATTGTGAATGGTCACGGGGCTGACTCGTATGGAAAAACAACGACCTACACAAATGTTGAAATAGAAGCAGCAAAGAAAAAACTGGACGATTTGGTTTCCATTTTCCGCCAATGCCCGGTTTTAACTGCCAACAAGGGTTTCGATGCAATTGCTGAAATAAGTAATGGTGTTGCCAACACCAAATTTGGTTACGGAGTACCTGTTTTTATTACTATTTATTTTCGGTCGTGGTCACTTCGCAACGGAAAAGAAGTGCAGCATATGATTGAGCCTCCGCAGTTCAGGTTTCAGGTAAACAAACCTGAAAAATTCTGCAGCAATGGTTTCAACGTATCCGACAACAGTAATTCCTCAACCCGAACAAACCCCGATTTTAGTGAGGATGTCACCACCAAAGCCACTGTTGCACTGCGCGAGCTGTTTTTCAGTCCCGGTGTAAGAAAACAAATAGCTCACGGAATTGACCGGTATGGAGACTTTTATGTTCTGTATAATCCTGAAAGGCCTGCGTATTGGGTACAGGTTACCATTCGGGAGGTTTATCGGCGTATTATGGACTACTGGAAATCTCAACCTGACATCAGAGATAAAGAGACAATGCTGGCAGTAGTCGAAAAACAATTTTCACAATATACTGAAGTTGAAAAAGATGGATTTGCCTATCAGGGAGGTAAAGACATTATTTTTAAAATCGGTTCAGAAAAAAATGATTATCCGGTATTAATTCCCAATCCTGAATACTGGAACCGCAATCTGCCGCGCGCGGCCATTCAGTTTATTACCATTGAAATTCCGGATGATGTCACCATTAAGCAAAAACTGGAAAAAACCAGGAAAAATGCCGACGGATATTACTATGTGTATAAGCTGTTCAGCGAACTGGATTTGAATTCATTGGTACCTATTATCGATAAATAAAATGAGAAAATTAATTGTTGTATTAACTGCTCTGTTACTGAATATTTCGCTTTCTGCCCAGCCTGAAAAAATTCCGTATTTGGGAGATAAACCCGGTACATTCGAAATTCTGACACGCACCAATTATTCGATGTACCAGAAATTTACACCTGCAGAAATGACTGCCAACATGGAACGAATCAAAGAGTTGGTTGCCATCTTCAGGCAAGACCCGGTGCTGGCCGACATCAAAGGTTTTATGGGCAGAGCCCGGATTTACGATATTTCGAACACGCTGAAATGCAATTACGGAGTGCCGGCCCGGGTAAGTTTCGAATTCAGCGATTATCTGTATTCTAAAGGAAAAATTTCTTACAACACCATCGAGCCGCCTGAATGGTCGATTTTACTCAATCACATGTCGGGTTACTGGAATGGTTTTAATACTGAAAAATGCATGTTTACCATCCCTTTCAACAAGAAGACCATTGCCCCTGGAGTTGATGTGTACGACGATGTGACGTATGTAATTTATGACCCATCGCGGCCACCTTACTGGGTTCCGGTAACCGTTGAAGAAGCGTTTGCGGTGGCTCGTGAAGAAGCAAAAAAGGAGAAAGACGAAATTGCGGCAAAATATTTAAACGATTTTGTGGAAAAAGAATGGGCGGCCATTTCTCCTGCGAACCTGAAAAATCAGGCCTATTTTGGAGGAGGAATCACACGCGTAAGCGATGCATCTGGTTTTGGAGACCAGAAAAACCTGTTTCCACCAATTGTAAAAGTAAATCCTGAATACTGGAATAAAAACCTGCCCAAATCGGCCATTCAGTTTATGGTGCTCACCATTTCGATGGATAAAAAATACCTGCAAAGCGAATACGAAAGCTGCGTAAAACACCAGTACTACGGCGAAACCTGTAACCTGGCGCGGTTCATGGTTTCGTATGATGAAGAGGAAATTAAAAAACTGACACAGTTAATTGGCAAATAAATCGACTATGAAAAATTTCCTGTGTTTTATCTTTTTACTATTGGTTTCTATCGGGATAAAATCATTTGCCCAGGATTCTGATGAGCGACAATTGTGGCTGATAACCGCACGAATCTCCCATCAATCATCCCATCACAGGGATACAGTAAGCAGTTTTATGGCCGGGGATAAAAAATGGGAGAAAGAATTTCATCAATCCTCAAAAACCACGGCTAGCGGAACAATTACAGCAGTGGTTGAGAATCAGGCTGAAAATCCGACAAAGGATTTTTTATTTCATTCCGATTCAGGAGAACCCGTTAGTATTACAGTTACAGGAAATGGCTCATATACTGAATCATCAAACAGCAAGGAAACCATTGATGGAATCTTGATTTCGTCAGATATTCGGACGGATAATGTTTCAGGCAAAGCTCAACCCGGAGCATCAGTTTATTTCGATTTTTCGGTTGAGAATAAAGCTTTCAGTGTAAATATTGGCATTAATGCTGTCGGGTTCTATTCAGGCCGGATGTACAGCGGAGGTAAAGGGTATGGTGAGTGGAAAGATTACGGCGGTGACTATGATGACTACGGTATTTCGTGTGGCGGCGGAGGCGACGCAGTATCCGATAAAAACTGTAAAATAACCAAAACCGGTAAAGGTTTCCAGGGGAGCTGGAAAGAGAGTGAAAATAAAAAAAATCACACTTCCAACGGTCCTGAATACATAAACAACGAAACCATCGTCGAAATTACTGTTGAACCTTACAAGGAATCGGATAAACCTGAAGTATCGCTGGCGGGTTGTTCAGAACTGGAAGTTGGCGGACAGTCGATGGTGGTAGCCACAGCCAAACCTGTTGGCGGAACTTTCAGGTTTTGGGCCGAACCCTCTTCGATGATGACCGTGGAAACCGATGGTTCTTCGGCAAATCTTACAGGAACGACTCCCGACCGGGGAACTCTATTTGTTGAATACATTACTCCCGACGGAAAAACAGCGCAATCTTCTCAGACTGCTTCGTGTGTAAAAATTGAATCGTATAATGGAGGGCAAGCTATTCCGCAAATTGCTTTGTATGATATCGATGGCAAAAAACTGACGGGCATAAAAACAATTCCTGTTGATGCACAACCCGCCAATGCAGCCGAACTGGTGAAGTTTGTGCCTGCCGACCCGGGTGTTTTATCAGCGTTGGGAGTTGGCAGTGAAGTTACGCTCCAGGGATTACGGACTGGCACGACTACCCTTCAGGCAAAAACAAATTGTGGTGAAGATACAGGTCCGGTGGTTGAAGTTGAGGTGGTAAATTGCGACGACGAAACCATTGCCACTTTGGAACGAATGAAGAAAGCGGCTTTGGAAAACCTGGTTGACGCCACAGAACAATTGCAGAAAACGGCCGGATCACCGGAATTTGAAAAAGCCCGCGATGAACTGGTAAGTTCAACCATTGAATTGCTTGCAAAAGCAGGGCTTACGATTATTACCAGCGGGAAAACATCGGGAGCGGTCGAAACCGCTTCAACAATTGCCGAAGCAGGCAGCGCGGTTTCAGAAATGATAGCCAGCGCAAACAAAGGGGAATTTAATACCAGCGCGGGAAAAGCAGCCAGCGGAGAAGTATTTGACAAATCTTTTCACACCTTTTTGGGCGAAAGAATTGGCGAACTCTGGGGCAAATCGTTAAGTGCAGCAATCGGTGTGGTGGAAGTTGGGCAGGCAGCCTACAAATTCGGACAGAATGCCGGTGAAATTCTTAAACACGAAGATGTGATGCAAGGACTGGCTGATAATTATGAACAAGCGATGAGGAATTTGGAAAGAATTACAAAACGTCAGCAGTTTTGTAAAAATGGAACTGAAAAACAGCAACCTCAGGAAAAACCCAAACCCGACCAACCAACTCCGCCAAAGGAACCAACTCCCGACCCGAAAAAACCAACTCCTCCAAAAGAGCCGACACCAAAAACTCAGGAACCGCCTGTTACCAAACCGCAACCCGAAGAGCCGATTGCAGATGACGAAGTCATTGGTGATCCCGAACCACCTGTCGTTCCATCGAAACAGGTTGGTTTGCCTTTCGAACCAAGTGATTGTGGCTGCGACAAATCAAAGAACCTGACCGTAAAAGCATCCGATTTTTCTGCGTTGGGAACCGGAGTAAAGAATCTTGAAACCTGTGTGGAAAATTTCAGGACCACCACTTTGGCTGATTACGAAGATGCGCTGAAGAGTATATCCGCGCTAACTGATTCGCTATCAACATCCTTAAAAACCAATGCTGAAGAATTTCTGATTAAGGCAAAAGCTTCAAAACCGCGGCTTGACGAACTGGTTTCGCGCGTAAAATCATACGACAAAACCGGAACCGAATTTCTGAACAGGATGGAAAAGTGCCCCGAATCAGTAACCACTGGAATGGAAATCTTTCAGTCGGTCGAAAAAATTACAATCGACTCGATAAAAACCAATTATTGATTGACAGAATTATGAAACCAACAACGTTTTTTGCTTTTGTAATACTCTTCTCATGTGCTGCATTTGCGCAGCCATCAACGCTTTTACCCGAAAAACCGGGACAATGGCGTTACGAAACCAACCTACCGGAAAAAGCCTGCAAATTGCGTAACTATTCTTTGACTGCTTCTGAAAATGTTGCATTCAAAAAAAATATCGCCAGTCTTGCCGAATGGTTCAGGCAAAATGTGCCCATGCTTACTTCCCCAAAAGGTTACGACCTCCGCGCATTGTCGAATTACGTGTGGGGCGACTGGACCACCAAAACGGAAGCAGAATATGGAATACCAGCAGATTTGGGATTTCTGTTTGAACTGTTTTAT
Organism: Draconibacterium sp.; assembly: GCA_036735485.1. GTDB lineage: Bacteria > Bacteroidota > Bacteroidia > Bacteroidales > Prolixibacteraceae > Draconibacterium. The sequence goes on from DAINOH010000068.1 coordinate 6,428, forward strand.
GCCGATGGCAGCAAATGGAAAGTGGAGCCACCCCGATACGGATTATCTGTCAATGCTTTGTACGGAGGTCACGATGGTTTCTTTTTTACGCCCGAGTCAATTGTTGATGATGGAACAAGATACGACCTTTCGCAATCTGAAAAAGTTTCAAAGGCATTGTCTGACCTTCAGCAATATTTCAGGGTTTACCCGTTGAAAGAACAACCCGCACCCGGCGTTGATATTTACGAGGCCCACCGCGACGGATGGCAGCAAAATGGCCGGAGAACGATTGTCGTCTATAATCCGGAAAGACCGCCTTACTGGCTGCCGGTAACCGTAAAAGAGATGGCCGACGCGCACCTTGCCTACTATTCATTGATTCAAAAACGCGAAATTGACCGCATGGTACTCGACCAGTTGAAACAGGAAATTGCCGAATTAACTACTGAAGAATTAGCTGCACCGGCGTATGCCGGACACGAATCGCATTTTGCATTAAACATTAATGGCAAAAAGCAAGGTTACCAGATAATGAAGTTTAACCCGGCTTACTGGGATAAATCGCTTCCAACGTCGGCCATCCAGTTTATGACTTTTGTGAATGGTAACCTCACTCAGGGGGAAATGGAGGAGCAGGCACAACGCAGTTATCCGGCATACCCGCAATTACTGGTTAACCAGTTTGAATGGGGGAAAATTGCAGGGCAAATTATGAAAGCGAAATGAAGGTTGATAGGAAAACTATTTTAGCGAAGATAAAGTTTCTATATCTTCATTGCTGATTTTTATCCCTGCGGGATTCCAAAATATTAAACCATAACAAGGCGATGGAACATCGTAGTTTTTACCAATAAAATGAGAATCTGCATTTTTGTATCGGATGAAAGTACACATGAATCAAAATCTCTACTGATAAAGTTGATTATCTTGACTACTCAATAATTCTTGGTTCCATTTTATTTGCAGTTTTCTGTTTATCAATTTCTTTTGCTTACCAGTGGCACGAAATAAACCGTCGAAACCACCAACATTGTCAATACAAATGCAACTTTATAAGTCGGAAATGCAAATTCAGCCAATCCCCTGATTAAAAAGAAAGCTGATGACATCAGCAACAACGCCCGTCCTAACTCTGAATCAATAATTTCATTGCGAAAACGCAGAATAATGGCGCCCATCGAAAGAAAGAAAACCACAACGCCCACATTGAGCATGACCATTATTTTACTCAAAAAAGGTACAATTTGGTTGAAATCAGGGTTGCCCTGATTAAACACCCGAAAAAAAGTAAGGTGAAACACTCCAAAAAACAGATAGAGTACACCTCCGGTTATTACCAATGCCTTTTTAAATTTTTCCATAATTCTGATATTTTATTTGTTCAACATGTGAATTCAGATAAGTCATATCCAATTTTCGTTGTTTAGCATTTCCTTTAAATCTCAATGTAAACCTAAGTTCATTTTCGGTTTTGAAAAAACAAATTTGGATGAATGACAGAAATCAGGTATTGAACCTGCTGGTAAGTTTAATAAAATCAACTACATCACTTTTAAGCGCCGATTTTTCCTGTTGTGATTATTAAACTGCTGACACCACTAAATCTTTCAATTGTATCCCGCTGTTCCGGTATTGTTTGAGTGTTCTGTCGAAATTCGGGTGCTTTATTGAGAAATTGGGACACCACTGAATGCAGGCATGGCACAGTTCGCAATTGTGTTGGAACACAGGTTTGCCGTTTTCAATGGTTATGTTTGAGCGGGGGCACAGTTTGGCGCAATTGCCACAACCTTTGCACGTGTCTTCAACCACAAAATCACTGTCGATACTTTTGAACGTTTTGATGGCCAAACCATGAAACAACGAGCCAAATATATTGGCTGCCAGGGAACTGGTTTCAGGACGGTGCTTCTTTTGCTGCCCGATAACAGCAGCCATTTCCACCAACCGTCCATCGCCATTCTTCATCCGTTTCCGGTTTTGGTCGAGCTTAATAATAATGTTATCCAAAGCGTTAAGCTTCATCAGGCTCGACCGGCCTGATTTCACAGAAAACCCGGCCTGTAAATCTGCTCCTTTGAGCCGAAGGGCTTTTTTCAAATCATTAAGCGTGTTGCCCTGAATGGCCACGCAGGTTGCAATGGCAAAAACGTAGGGTTTACCTTTGAACGAAAGTTTGTTTACAAATTCCTCGACAATTCGGGGCATTCCCCATGCAAACACAGGGAACACGATTCCGACACGTGGAGAAGCAACTTCAATGGTTTTGTTGCGCACGGCTTGTGCAATTGGCATTATTTCGCAATCGCCCAATTCATTGGCCAAACTGCGGGTCAGGTTTAACGAGTTGCCTGTTGCCGAAAAATAAAAAATTGTTGTTTCCATACTCGGTACTTTTAATTTTTTCAGCAAAGTAACGGCATGGAAAAATTGTGTGATTTGCCAAATGACAAATAATAAAAAGGTGCAAAAATTAATCGGGTTGCCGGCGGATACGACTTAACGAACTTTGCGTAATCCGCAAATAGGAGGCAATATATTTTAATGGAACTTGCCTTGCCAGTAATGGAAAATGCTTCACGAAATGACGGTATTGGTCAGATGAATCACCAACGCGCAAATATTCCTGCTTGCGAATCATGTCGTTCATTGTCTGCATAGCGCCCACTTTCATCAAATATTCCCATTTGGGAAGTTGTTGAACCAGCTTGTCAGCATCCTTTTTTGCAAGGGTTAGTAATGTGCAATCGGTAACAGCACTTACATAAATCAGTGCGTTTTTATTCTTTTCAAGACTCTCGATGTCAGCAAAGAAACTGTTTGGTTCAATAAAATTTTTTACAATTTCTTCTCCGTCCTTATCAACAATGAAAACCCTCAAAATGCCCTGAACAAGAAAAACTATTTTTTTATATTTATCACCTGCGACAACCAATGGAGATTCCGCTTTTAAGAATTCCTGCTGAAAATAGCTGCATATCAATTCTATTTCCTCTTGTTTTAAGGATGAATCTTTTTTTAAATATGTTGCAAAAACATTTCTTGAATCCATACCAATAAGCTTTCGGCATTAATAATTATCAATCATTGAACTTCCCGCAACCGGTTCCAGTTCGATGATTGTTTGCCGGTCATCGAATCGATTTTCAGTTTCAGCACCACAATAAACTCCACTTCTTTGGGGTCGAATTCCATGTTGGCGGGTGCACCGTGTTGTTGCATAATGATATCAAGTGCCTGCTGCTTCTCATCAAAGCCGGTTACAATCTCTACTTTTCCAAAGCCAATTACACTGCGGTACATTGTACTCCAGCGACAGGCAATATCGCCTTTCACGGTGGCGGTTTCGTCTTCAACCTCAAAACAAACCTGCGGGTTTTGACGCAAAACTTCTATCTTCTTTCCAGCCGGTGCAGAGTGAATATAAATACAGTTTTCGCTGTACCCGAAATTAAAGGGAAGCAAATATGGCATTCCGTTGTCAATCATTGCCAGTCGTACAATGGTGGCTTTTTGCAAGATGGCTTCGAGTGTTTTTGGGTCGGTGATTTCCTGGTTGGCTTTTCTCATAAAAAACTGAAGTTGTAATTGGTTAATTAAGTTTATCTGAAAAATGGATTAACAACAAAATCTCTAACATTTAATATAAACAGACTTCCCCAAAGCTTCGAGGTCGCTCAGTCTGACCGTCACCCTGAGTTGCAACGCAATTTTATCGGGCACAATGTGAAAATGAAAGAGAGCTGCACCAATGCTGTCATTTCGACGAGTTCGCGAGGAGAAATCTCTACGAACAAACAGACCTCTCCTATCGTCGAGGTGACAGCAAACAGAATCTATCATTGGTAGCGAAGTCGAAGGGTGAGTGAACTTACAAAAACGGGTTATACGCCACTTCCCAAAGGTTTCCGTCGGAGTCGGCAAAGTAGCTGCTGTACCCGCCCCAGAAAACTTTTTGTGGTTCTTTAACAATGGTCACACCTTTGGCGCGCAGGTCGTTTATCAGATTGTCCACTTCGGTTTCGCTGCCCAGATTGTGTGCAAGCGTAAAACCTTTGAAACCGCTGCCGGCAGCGTCAACCGTGGCATCTTCGGCCAGCGCCACCCGTTCGTATAACGAAAGAAAAACGCCATTCAGTTCAAAAAACACGATGTTTTCCGAACTCATCGGCGAGCGTTTCCATCCTAAAATGTTTTCGTAAAAACTGGCTGAAACCTGCAAATCAGCAACTCCCAGCGTTATTAAGGTAATTCGTTGTTCCATGATTCTATTTTTTGAATTAAGCATTTTGTCAATATGTATAAATTTTTTAAAATGGGGTTAAAACCCCTTGAACATCCGCCTTCACAGAATCCGTTCACTAAAGTGAACGGCAATAAAAAAAAACTTTTCTTCTTTTTTATTGCCGTCAGCTTCCTGCCCGTCCGGCAGGCGGGTAGCTGACAGTTTTGATAAGTCATTATGGAATTGGGCTTTAGCCACATTTGTAATTATATCACTTAAATGCCTAATTCAATCTATTTTTTATTTTACCGGAAACATATCCAGAATAATAGGTTTCAGTCCGCTGAAAAAGAACTCAACAGCAATCACCATCACAATCAGTCCCATAATCCGCATCATCACGTTGATTCCGGTTTGTCCCAGCAGTTTTATCAATCTCGAAGAACTGTATAAAATAATGTAGGTAAGCAGCATAATCAGAAATACTGCAATAAAAAGTGTCAGTTTTTTGGGAATCGTGTTGGCATCTTCCATCAGCAAAATAACGGTTGTGATAGCGCCGGGCCCGCAAATCATAGGAATGGCCAGCGGGGTGATGGAAATATCGGAAACATAACTTTTTACCTCGTTGTCGCGGATTTTTACCTGGCTGAGCCGTGCCTGCAACATGTCCATACCCATGATAAAAAAGATGATGCCGCCCACCACGCGAAAACTGTTTACTGAAATTCCGAAGAAATTAAAAAGCAACTGCCCGGTGAGTGCAAAGGCGATGATGGTAAAAAACGCCACCACCGAGGCTTTTCGCGCGGTGCGGTTGCGCTCTTCCACCGAAAGTTCCGAGGTCATTGCCATAAAAACGGGCATGGTTCCCAGCGGGTTGATGAGTGTGAAGAGCGAAGTAAACGCCAGTAATCCAAACGCAAAAGTTTCCGTCATGATGCTACTTTTTCTTTGTTTTCTTTGCAAGGTTCTCTCCCACCCTGAAACGCACGATTTCGGCAATCAAATCATACGGCAACGGCTGCCCCAACGGAAACTGAACGGTTCCTTTGGAAAGTTTGTATTGTTGCAGTTTGTCGGTGAATTGCGCAATTCCGGATGAACCAGGGTAAAATCCGATGTGCGATTTGTAGGCCGAAAAATGGACAAGATTACCATTCAATTGAAATGTGGGAATTCCGTAATTAATTGTTTCGGTACAACCCGGCGCCTCACGGTGAATCAGTGCCCGCAATTCCTTCAAAAGAGCCTGAACTTCCACCGGAAAATCAGCAATAAAACCATCAATATTTTCTGCCTGTTTCATATCTTGATTTTTATATTTCGAACGAATCCCTTGTTTCAGTTTTGATGTGGTTGGCCTCCTGCGGCTCAGCATGAATATAAACCTCGCTTCGCGGAATTTTGTTCTGAAGTTCCTTTTCAATCCTGTCGCAAAGTTCATGAACATCCAGCAGCGTTGCATTGGGTTCAACATGAATATTGAATTTAATAAAAGTGTCGGCTCCGGCAGTTCTCACTTTCAGGTTGTGATACTCTTTCACCTCGGGAAATGTTTTCAGAATCAATTTCACCTCGCCGATTGTTTCGAGCGGAGCTTTGTCGAGCAAAACATCGATGGCCTTTTTCCCCAGTTTATACGATACAAAAAGTACAATAAAAGCCACCATCAGCGCCGCAATCGAGTCTGCTAAAAATATTCCGAACTGGGCAAAAATCAAACCCAGCAATACCACTGTCGAGCTCCAGATATCGGTGGAGAAATGCAATGCATCGGCTTCGAGCGCCTGGCTGTTGTATTTTTTCGCCACCCGCGAAAGTGCCCGTGAACGCGAAATATCAATTACTATCGAACTGATTACCACCACATAACTCCACACACTGACTTCAATTTCGGTTTTCCCGGTGGTTAAACGATGGACTGCTTCGTAAATAATCCAGGCACAGGTAATCACCAGCAAAATGGTCTCCACCAGTGCCGAAAAATTTTCGATTTTGCCGTGACCGTAATTGTGTTCTTTGTCGGCAGGTTTATCGGAAATACGAACTGAAAAATAGGTGATTACCGCAGCTACCATGTCGAGTGCCGAATGCAGCGCTTCCGACAAAATACCCAAACTGCCGGTTAAAATACCGATGATGAATTTAAAGCTGGTTAAGAAAATGGCAGCCAAAACCGATAGCAACGCAACCCTCTTTTTCTCTTTTTCCATAGTTTGTTTCAGGCTGAATTTAGTCTGCGAATTTAGTGATTTGAATAAGTTATCTCGCTTTTACCGGAATCCAGATTTCTTCTTCAGAATCAGCGCTTCCCTGTTTGTATTTTTCTCCCAGAATCTCAAAATGCGGCCTGTCATCAAGCTGGTATTCCGATTTTGGCAGCCAATCTGAAAAAATGTACTGAAAGATTTCAGTTCCCATCCCTTTGTGCTGAAAAACCGCGTACAATCCGCCAGGCAGTTCAAAAGGCTCCATTTCATCGGGAATCACCGAAAAGTTTTTTACCTCAGCCAGCGCCCATTTTTCGAATTCATTCATCGGGCTGAACTTTTTGAAATAATCCTCATCGTAAACCTGCAGCGAATAAAGTTCGTTTCCCACGCGGGTTTCAATCTCACTGAGCCGCGGCATAAAAGTGCGCCACAATTCGCCTGTCCGGTTTTCGGCCAGCGACATTTCCAAACAAACTCCCAGCAATTTTTTGGGGCCGATATTTTTTATTTCAGGTTGCATGTCAGTTTTCAATTTCAATGTTGTATCTATCGAGCAGCCCCAAAACCCAGGGCATTGCAAATTTTGCCTTTTTTATTTTGTTATTTTCAGGATTGATGGAATATTGTGAGGCTGTTCTGAAATCAGCCTTTTCGAGGTTGGTGTTATCAAAAATAGCACCTTTCAAATCGCACTGTTCAAAAACAGCTCCTGCCAAATCGCAACCCGTAAAATCCACTTCTTCAAGGTTTGAATTTTTGAAGCGGGTTCCTTTAATTTTCAGACCAAAAAATGAGGCATTTCCAAGATTACAGTTTTCAAAAACAAACGACAAACCAAACGGGTTGCAGTTCTCGAAATTCACGCCCAGCATTTTACATTCGCGGAATCTGCAATCGCGGAGTGCGGTTTTTTCCAGTTTCACCAAACTCAGGTTGCAACCGGTAAAAACACATTCCGAAAAAATAAACTCCGAAAAATCGATTCCCGAAAAATCGCAACCGGCAAACTCACAGTTTTCGTATTCTCCTTTTTCCGGCGGTTCGGTTGTAAAATCGTGATTACTGAAGTTTTTATCGGTAAAATATGCCAGTTTCATGATTATTGAATTTCCAGAGTGGATTCAGCGCTTTTCAAGCCATCAGCAGTAGCTGCAACCGATGCGGTCCCGGCTTTTTCAGCCGATTTAATGATGACCATCGCCTTTCCGTAAAACAATTTTATGTTATCCGATTTAAACGAACTGAACGACTGCGGATTTCCGTTGTCGATACCAGCCAGAGTTGCATTTCCGGATAAACTGATTTTTATGTTGTTGTCGGCCAGCGGACAAACATTTCCATCTTTATCCAGTGCTTCGATTAACACAAATGAAAGGTCTTTTCCATCGGCTGCAATTTTGGAGCGGTCGGGTGTAAGGCGCAACTGAACCGGATTACCTGTGGTTTTCACAATGCTTTCACCCAGTATTTCACCTTCTTTGTAAGCCACCACTTTCAGTTCGCCGGGCTGGTAAACCACCTCGTTCCACATCAGTCTGAAACGCTCGGTTGAGTTGGCAGATTGGGGATTTTTGCACTTTTTGCCCAGCGATTTTCCATTCAGAAAAAGCTCGGCACAATCGCCGTTGGTGTAAACAAAAACAGGCACGTTCTGCCCCACCCTTTCCGGCCAGTTCCAGTGTGGCAAAATATGGATGGTTGTTTCTTCAGGGTTCCAGTAACTTTTGTAAAGAAAGTAGCGGTCTTTCGGGATGCCGTTTAAATCGACAATCCCAAAATAAGAGCTTCGCGAGGCAACCGAATCTGAAAGGCCATTTTGTTTTGCCCACATGTTGGTGTAAGGTTCGGGTTCGCCAAGGTAGTCGAAACCAGTCCACACAAATTCGCCGGCCACATAAGGTTCGTCCTGCTGCCACATAAAATCGTCGTCGGCAATTTCGGCCCAATAAGGTGCATGTAAATCATACGAACTTACCTGCAACGATTTGGTTGTTTTTGTTTTGTCGGTAGGGAGCGGAAACTCATAAAACCCGCGTGTACTCAGCGTTGAAGCCGATTCAGAAATAATTACCGATTTGTTGGGTTCCATTTCGCGGGCCAGGCTGTAACGGCGTCCATAGTTCCAGCAGTGTACATCGTAAAAATCGAAATGACGAAGTTTTGCGCTTTCTTTACTGTCGCAAACCATGGTTGTCAAACGGGTTGAATCAAACTGTTCCACCCACTTCAGCATGGTTTTCAGTTTGTCGAAACCGCCATTTTTATCCCACTGAACATCGCCCATTTCGTTACCCACACTCCACAGAAAAATGGATGGATGATTCCGGTCGCGCACCACAAAGTTGCGGATGTTGCGGTGTGCAAAATTTTCAAAGTTGGTGGTATCGGTGATATCTGCCTTTGCATCGTATTTGTCGAAAACCTCGTCGATAACGAGCAAACCCATTTTATCACATAAATCGAGTAATTCGGGGACGGGCGAATTGTGACTAGTACGCACGGCATTGCAGCCCATTTCCTGCATAATTTCGAGCTGACGTTGCATTGCCCGGTAGTTAAAAGCTGCACCCAGCGCACCGAAATCATGATGCAGGTTCACACCTTTTAGTTGCACCCTTTTGTCGTTTACATACAAACCATGGTCAGGCGTAATCCTTATTTCGCGCACGCCAAAAGGCGTTTCGTAAGTATCAACGATTTGGTTGTTTTCCAAAATCTCTGTTTTTACCGAATACAAAACAGGGTTCCCGGGTTCCCATCTTTCGGGATTCAATAGCGTGATAACCGAATTTGATTGATTATTTCCAGTGGCTGAAATAGCAATGGTTTCGCTTGTTTCACCCACTTTATATCCTTTTTTGTTGAAAATGGTTTGTTTAACAACAACTTGTTTTTCAACGCTATTGTTATTCCTTACAGAAGTTTCTATCTGAACAGTTGCCATGTGGGGTTTGATAACCGGTGTTGTGATGTAAGTTCCCCAGATATCAACATGAACCGGATTGACGGCAATCAACTGTACTTTCCGGTAGATACCGGCACCGGGATACCAGCGGCTATCGTGGTTACGGGTGTCGGCATAAACGGCCAACAGATTTTCGCCTCCCGGTTGTACCAGTTTTGTAACATCGAGATAAAACGAATTGTAGCCGTAATCCCACTTCCCGGCCAATTGTCCGTTTATAAAAACCTGTGGAAAAGCCATCACGCCATCAAAAAGCAGGTAGATGGTTTTCCCGGCGAAACCGGCAGGAATCTCCAGGTTTTTACGATACCAGCCCTCGCCTTTCCACGGCAGTTTCCCGGTACTTCCATTGCCAGCCATGTCAAACGGGCCTTCAATCGCCCAGTCGTGCGGAACTTCCACGGTTTGCCAGCCGGCATCATTAAAGTCAGGCAAAAATGCCTGTTCGTTGCTGCCTTCGGAAAATTTCCACCCTGAATCAAGAACTGAAACAGTTCGTTGGGCAACGGCAGATTGCACAAAAAATAAGACAAAAAATGATAAAACAAGAAAATTAGCAAGCTTCATAGCAATGATTTTTAATGACTTATCCGAAAATAGCCAGATAAAAGTATGAAGGGTTAAAATACGAAAATAAGCTGAACGCAGCGTCAAAAAAACTGGAGAAGGTAATCAATCTGAAAACAGGAAATCAGGGCTGTTCTTTCCATATTTTGTCCGATGCCGGCAAGTATTCAGGCAGGGCTGCGGAACCGTACCACGGAACCAAATCAACAGCAAAAATACCGGCTTTTATGGCCGGGTCGGTTTGCACCAAAGCTGCAGCTTCTTCAACCGTTTTTACATCAAGTATAAAAAGTCCGCGCCAGGTTTTATCGTTTTCGCCAAACGGACCGGCAACAATCAGTTTTTTCTCATCAACCAGCCGCTGGATATTTTCCATGTGACCACGAAAAAGTTTGTTGAGTTCCTCTTTGTCGGTAGTTTTATTATCGCCGGTTTTCAGAATCACAAAAACATAGTTTTTCATCCCGAAATCGTCTGATCCCAGCTTTTTGGCCAGCGCTTCGTCGTAGTTGGGATTGGTGGTTTGTGCTGAGATAAAGGAGGCAGCAACAAGTGAAATAATAAGTAACAGCAATGTTTTCATAAGCTTGATTTTAATTTCAGAAACAACCTTGTTTTGCTAAATGTTCACGGAAAATAAAGCGGGCTTATCAACCAGAAATCACCCGAAGTTATTCAATTAGTGTATCTTGCTAACACGACGAAACATAATTCCGTTTTCATTTTTCAGCAAAAGCAGATAAACACCTTCCTTTAAATTGTGCATGTTAAATGTAAAAACCGGGTCATAAAAACTTTTCTCCAGTATCACCCTGCCTGAAATATCATACATACAAATTTTTGTTTCAGCCTGATTTTCGAGCGTAACATGGAGTATTCCCGTGGTTGGATTCGGGAAGATAGTAACTTTCATTTGATTTTCGTCGGGAATTGCTGATGCAACTGGTTGAGCCAGCGTTGCCATCAGTCCGGTGGTTAGTTTTGATATCTCGGTAAAATAGGGAATGTTAAAAATCCCGATTCTGTCATTTTCGGTATGATAAGCCGGGTTTGGATCATCGGAAAATATTTGTTCGCCTATGTTGATGGCATTAAAAAAACCTTGTTTCCAGAACGAATAATGATCGCCGCGGTCGCTACCAGGATTTATAATCAGCGGCACAAGATTCAGATTGTAATGATTGATGACACTTATAGCACTGTCGGCCAGACTTACCGATGTCGGATCGGGGTGAATCTGTATCTCAAATTTCCTGTCGTTGTTGCTGTCATAACCAATCATGTCAAGATTAATGATTCCTTTGAAAGTCTGTCCGTTTGCCCTGGCTTGTTTCGCGTAATTTGTACTTCCCCAAAGCCCTGCTTCCTCCTCATCCCAGAAAGTATAAATCACTGAATACTCCAACCCCATAGCAGAAAGGATCCGCGCGGCTTCCAAAACGGCTGCACATCCGCTGGCATCGTCATCGGCACAAAATGTGGTAACCGCATCGTGGTGGGCGCCAACAATAAAAAACTCATCAGGGTATTTTGTTCCCTTCTGAATACCAAAAATATTCAGGCCGTTGATGCTGTATTTCTTTGTTTCGACCTTGAGGTTATACTTTTTAAGTCGTTCTATCAGATAATTTTCGGTTAAGTTAAAACCAAGATAAGCAGCCCGGTATTTTATGATTGTTTTTGTACCATTAATAATTACGGAATCTTCACCCGATAACTCGCGAACTGTTTTCACAATTGAATCCTGATTTACATCTGAAATAATAGTTTTAATGTTTTGTGATCCCGCAATCTGAAAACAAAAAAGCAAGGTAAATACCGGTAGAATATTTTTAAAATTCATGATTTTTATGATTTCAAAATCAGAAAAAACTGTAATTAAAATTACGAATTCAATGATAAAGTATTATCACAAAATCAACAGTTTTTTTGAGCAAATAACAGGGTATTTTTTTACTTCTGAAAAGCCACCACAACCACCTGATCAATTGCATCTTTCTTCAGATCAGGCAGTTTAACTGTCAGTAATTTTTGTCCGTTAACTCTAAAATCAAGTTGCTGTTTTGTTTCGAAACTTGTCACTTTTTCAGGGTGAAAAGGAAAATCCGGAATTTCAAGTTTTCCGCTTAATAATTCAGGATTGGTAATATGCAAATAAATTTTGCTTTCTTTCTCAACTGCCACGCCCCATTCAGCCGGTTTCATAAAACTTTTGCGGGTTCCGTAAATGGTTTCGTCATAAGTTTTCAGCCACTCGCCCATGGCAAGTAATCGTTTTTTGTGAGCTTCGCGTACTTCACCTTCAGGTGTTGGCCCTATATTCAGCAACAGGTTTCCACCCAAACCGGCCGATTTTATCAGTAAATGAATCAGTTCTTTTGTGCTTCGGTTCACTGTGTCGTTGGTAACATAGCCCCAGCTTTTACCAATGATATCGCTGGTTTCGAGAGGCAGGCTTTCGGAAATACCTGCATCGGCAGAATATCCGCCACCCGTGTTTTCACCGGGGAGGTCGCGTTCAAAAGTCTGGAAATCTTCACCGTTGAAAACAGCAAGGTGATGGTTGTTCACAATCATGCAACCGGGTTGCAGGTCGTGAATGCGTTTGTAAATTTCGTCGTAATGCCACGCCCGCTTTTGTTTTCCGCTTTTTCCTCCCGGAAGACTTTCCACCTGATCCCAATGCCCATCAAACCAAATTCCGTAAATCGGTCCGTAGTTGGTAAGAATTTCGGTGAGCTGGTTTTTCATAAACTGAATATAGGAATCCCAGTTGCATTCACCCTTGATTCCGGTTGCCTTTTTCACATTTCCCTGGCAATAATCGGCACGGTAAAAGTCGGTTAGCGAGTAGTAACAAAACAGCCTGATTTCCTGTTTCCGGCATTCTTCGGCCAGTTGTTTCAGCACATCTTTTCCGTAAGGCGTGTTCATAATGTTCCAATCGGAGTATTTTGTATCGAACATGCTGAAACTGTCGTGGTGCCGCGTGGTGAATGTGATGTATTTCATTCCGGCATCTTTTGCCAGTTTTACCACTGCAGCAGCATCGAATTTCTGAGGATTGAAAATGTGGATGTTCTCACGGTATTTGTCAACATCCTTTCCACTCAGTGCCCAGCCAATTTCCTGGCCCAGCACGCTGGAAACACCCCAGTGAATAAACATTCCGAAATGGGCATCACGAAACCATTCCCTGTTTTCAAGATTTTCTTTAGATGGAATGTAACCAACCTGACCTTTGTCGAGGTCGTTTCCCTGACTAGTCGCATTAAAAGGATTAATGAACAATACAAAACAAAGAATACTGATTAAATTTTTCATATTTCATTGAAATTAAGGAACATGAATGAGATAATGTCGTATTCTTTTTGTCCACCCCTAAATCCCCTAAAGGGGACTTAACTCATTGATAAACAGTTGTGATGGTTTCAGCCTAAGCCCCTTCATGGGTTTGGGGTGAAAAAAACACGACAATAATTATTACACAGAACTTAGCTACCGCATCCACGATGTTCCGAAAACAAAATAGAAAGCAAAATCGTCGGTACTCTGGGCAAAATCCATACCCATCTGCATCCCGAATTTACGGGCAATCAGGTAACGGAAACCGGTTCCAATGCTGGCCACACTTTTTCCTTCGTTAAAGTCGGCAAACGATTCAAATGCGTTGCCGATACCGGTAAACCCAACAATATTCCAACGCTCTTTCACATTCCAGTCAACCTGAACTTCGGTTACTGTGGTATTTTTATTCTGGTATTTCATCAGTGGTGCACCCCGTAAAATAACAATCGGCCTTACATAAAATGGAACGTCACCCAGCGAAAAAATATTTTCGTTTCTCACTCCCACCATAATTTTGTCTGTAGCCGGAATGTAGCCAATTTCGCGCGTGGTGATACGGCCATACAAAGCGTCGCCTCCCATCCACGTGTCGCTGTAAGTTCCTGAAAGTTCAGCATAAAATCCTTTTGTTGGCGAAAAAATATTATTTCGGGTGTCGTAATTCAGTAACACAGTTGCTTCGCTCAGGGTCGATTCAAAATTAATCCCGCTGAAATCTTCAATATCAACTGGAATATCGAAAGTGTTGTTTGTATTAAAATAGATATAGCGGCCACCCGAAAAAAAGTTGGTTTCACCAATTCTGAACTTCAGTTGCTGTAACACAAGCCACGAATCCATGTTCAGGTTAACCGATTCAACATCGATAAGGCCATGGTTACCCGAGCCATAAAAACCAACATTAATGTTCATTCTGCCCAAAGCGCCCATGTATCTTATTCTGTCTTTCTTCCAGTATGCAACATGAAAAACGCCTGCCCCCCAGGTTCCGTTTTCAGTGGCCATTCCAAAAGCTCCTGTCATACTGGGTGGCGCCTTTTTGTTGGCATACGACGAATGGAAATAAATGGCGGCAGCAGCGACTCCATAACCAACAGCGGGTTCGGTTATCAGCGAAGGCACCACCAGAAAACCTTTTTTGTTCAACAGCCAATCACTGACATCAATTGCATTATCAGTGCTGTCGCGAAAACTGACTTTGCCTTCACTTTTCTGTCCGCGAACAACAAAAGCTGCAAATAATACCAATATCAAAATGACAAATTTCAAACTTTTCATAAGTCGGATTCAGGAAAAATATGTTAAAACAATTAAACTCCGGGAAAGAATTCGCAATTAAAAGTAATGATTAATACATGAATTTCTCTAAAATCATATCGCGATTATTCAGAAACTTTCCTGTTTTTTATCCCGATTCCAACCACAAACCAGGTATTATTTGTGTATGGATTGGTGCAGAATTTAATTTCGAGTGGAATCTCCAGTTTTTCGCTAACCGGAAACGAATCGATGAAAGCAAAACCCAGGTTTACAAAAGCAAAATTATCGGCGTAATAACCGCTGAATGGTGTAAAACCGGCAAAAGCACTGAAATCTTTTCCGGCCAGTTTAAAATGATAAACCGGTTCGATATAAGTCGAAAACTGTTCTTTTCCATCCACTCTGTCTTTGTCGCCATACAAAAAAACACTAGCTAAAACGGTCAGCGGAAATCCTTCTTTTTCAAATTCGCCTGTCAGGTCAATTGTATGACGCAGGTTATCAGCAGAATAATTCCAAAAATTATTCTCTTCGCCCGGAACCGGGTTGTAATAATCATAAAGTACAAGATTGAGTGATGGTAAAACCTGGTAATTCAGAATCAGGTCGAGTTCTTCGTAACTGTTATCAAAAGTGGTGGCTCCCCAAATGGTAAAACCAAAATTGCTGTTTGAAAGTGAAATTTCGGGTTCAATAGCCGGTGCATCGCCAAGTCTGTCGCCACGCCAGAGATGCCGCGAATAAACGTCGGTTCTGAAATCAATTTGCCAGCCGGAATTTTCCTGCGCAAAAACATTCAGCCCAATCAAAATCAAAACTGTTATAAAAAATATCTGCTTATTCATCAATTTCACATTATGCTAACGAAACTCAAAAATACCGGTTCTGAAACTGCTATTCAAACAGAAATATCAGGATTATGGCTAAAATTGTGCTGTTAAACAACATAAATCGAAATTCAGACATGTTGAAATGGAACAATGTTTCGGTTAAAATACGTACCACTGTTTTGCTTCAAAATATTGATTTTGAAATCAGAAAAGGTGAAAGTTTTGGAATTACCGGTTGCAACGGAAGTGGCAAAACGGTGATGGCAAAAGCGATTGCAGGACTTTTACCTGTGTCGGGCGAAATTACTGATTCTGACGTTTTCAGAAAGAAAACATTTGTTCCGTTTCATTCTTCACTGACACTTTCGAACGGACAGGCAGTTTACCGCCAACAACGCTGGAACAAAATCGACACCGAACTTTTATCGATAGTAAAAAATGAACTGGCAAAATGCGAGAATCCTGAACTGGCTTTCGAACTTGTCAAAACATTTGGGTTGAATAACTTAACTGACAGTTTTGTTATCAATCTTTCGAACGGCGAACAACGAAAACTGGAACTGATAAAAGCATTGGCCGGCGAACCCGATTTGCTGGTGCTTGATAATGCTTACACCGGACTTGATACAGCGTCGCGAAACCTGCTCACGCAAATGCTTGAAAAACTGATTGCCAGAGGCCACACACTTGTTTTAACCGGACTTACAGCGGCTGATTTTCCGCCGTCGGTAAAGAATTTTATTGTATTGAAAAATGGTCAGTCAACGGGCATATTTTCCATACCTGAAGCTGAAACCATTGCTGAAATGCCGGAAATTACAGGACAAACACTTCCTCACTGGCAAAACAGCACTTTTCAGGAATTGATTTATCTGAATGACGTTTCGCTGGAATATGGTTCCCGAAAAATACTTGACGACATCAACTGGGAGGTAAAAGTGGGTGAACGATGGTCTTTGACCGGCCCGAACGGCTCAGGAAAAACAAGCTTGCTGAACCTGATTTTTGGCGACAATCCAAAAGCTTATGGTTGCGATATCCGGTTGTTTGGCCGCCAAAAAGGAAGCGGCGAGTCGATTTGGGATATCAAGGCACGCATCGGTTTTGTTTCGCCAGAAATGCACCAATATCTGCCACAAAAGCAATCGGTTATCGATGTAATTTGCACCGGTTTTCAGGATGCTGAAAGTTCGTTTAGAAAACCAACCGGCTACCAGGTTGATGTGGCCCGGCAGTGGCTCAAACTGACCGGCTACTCCGAAATTGCAGGAAAAATGTTTGGCGAGCTTTCTACTTCGTCGCAACGGGTGGTGCTTTTTCTGCGGACGCTGGTAAAAAATCCGCCGCTTTTAATTTTAGATGAACCATTTCAGGGACTGGATACCAGCCATGTGAGAATGCTGAAAAACCTGCTGAACCTGATTGCTGAGAATTCAACCTGTTCCATGATTTTTGTAACCCACATTCCCGACGAATTACCGGACTGTGTCACAAAACACCTGAAACTGAAAGACGGCCTGATTGTGTAATACTCAATAATTCTTTCGTTTAATCAGTTTTGCCGAAATAATCCTGACATCGTTTACCGGCCTGTCGAGGCTGTCGGTTTTTACGGATGCAATCGCATCAACCACTTCCATGCCTTTCACTACTTCGCCAAAAACCGTGTAGTTCTGGTCGAGATGCGCTGCACCACCCAGCGTTTTGTAAACCTGCCGGTGTTCCTCCGGGATCTTATAAAGCATCCCCTTTTTCAGTTCCTCATCAGCCAAAACCTTGATTTTATTACTGATTAACGTAAGACTGTCAGAGTTTGTCTGCTGTTTTCGCAAACCTTCGTACAATGCTGCAATCTCTTTGTTTTCAGGCTGGTGAAGAACTTTGTTAAAAGCCAGCCAGCCGTTAATTCGCTTTTCTGCAATGTTCAGGGTGCTGTCGGTGTAAACGCGGCCCTGTACAAAAGTAAATTGTGTGCTGCTCGACGCCCGATCAGGATTGTCGTCACGTGCAGCATTCAATGCACCCCGTTTGTGAAAAAGATTTGGATTGAATTCAGCAGGAATGGTGTAAGGCAAATCGGTTTCACCCAGCGGAGCGCCTGCTTTTGCCAGTTTGCTGTCAGGGTCGCCGGTTTGAATAATAAAATGATTAATAACCCGATGAAACAACAGACTGTCGTAAAAATGCTGGTTTACCAGTTTGATGAAATTATTCCGGTGAAGCGGAGTTTCGTCAGAAAGCCGGAAAACGACTTCGCCAGCTTGCGTTACAAAAACAACATCTTTTTTTAAGTCTTTTTTCCTTACACTTTCCACAACCAGCGGATTACAGGATGTCAGGCTTAAAACAAGAACCAGACAGAAAACCAAAACCGGTGAAAATAAAACTTTAAGATTCATCATAATTGTCAGATTTCTTCTGCTAAATATATGGTTTTCCATACGATAAAAAGTAGCAGAAAACCATAAGCCGAATAAATTAAATGAACTCGAAAAACACGAATAATGGAAAAAGTAATTTGTTATATTTGCCGGGCAATTGCGGGAGTAGCTCAGTGGCAGAGCATCAGCTTCCCAAGCTGAGGGTCGCGGGTTCGACCCCCGTTTCCCGCTCGCTGATAATCAGGGAGTCAGATGAAAATCTGGCTCCTTTCGTTTTTCTGAGTGAAACACTTGTGAAACATTTTGATTTCTTAATACCATATTGTTATTTTAGATCCTTTATGTGCAATAACCAATATGGAAAATAATATAGAACAGTATTGCAATTATATTGTACATAATAATATTTGGATCAATTATTACAATATGTTTTGATCGCATCATAGGCAAAAGAACATCCTTTTTCTCCAGAATTACTTAAGTCGAGGCATCCACTATCCTTTTGTCCTAATTTTATTTTTGCCAGACCTCTATAATAAAGGCATTGGCAGTTTTCTGAACCGAAGAAATCATCTAATACTTTATTAAGATCTGAAATAGCTCCTTTATAATCAGCCAACTTAAATTTAGCAATACCCCTGTTTTCATATTCGTTTGGTGGAACAAAACTATACTCTCCAACATTAAAGGCTGTGATTTCTCCGGGTTTAAACTTTATTGCTTTGTCTAAATCTAATATAGCGCCCCTGTAATCTTCAAGTTTCAATTTTATTTCACCTCTTAAAGAATATGAAACCCAATTTGTCGGCTCCATTGATGATGCCAAATTGAGGTAATACATTGCAGTATTATTGTCCTTTTCAACGTTATAATATAAATAGCCGTTTTTTATATAATCTCTAAAAGTTTTGGGATCTTCAATTATACCCACTAATTTGTTATGTTTTTGTTTCGTTAAATCTTTCGTCTTTGTATTATCACATCCATAAAAAATCATAATACAGCATACTAGTATTAAAATTGCTTTCATTTAATAAATTCGTTAATTATTTTTTATAGCCAGTAAATCGGAGATTTTAAATTCTATGCTAATCCTAAAATTAGATGAAATTTCGTTACTTTTTTAGTTAAAATGATCTCCTCCCAATAACAGTCACGCTCTAAATGGAGTTTCCATTGTTCAAAATAGTCCTATTTTTTATCAAATTTGAAAGTGCCCAAATAAATTATTTTTTCTTTCTAAACTCCCATGGGGCCATGGATTCATTGTCTAACCATAACCCCTTGTGTTTATCTTTTGCTTCAGCTTCCAGCGTTTCATATAATTTAGTGTCGTCATATTGTTTATAATGCCAAGCCAAACCTGCTTTTATCATCTCGGCTGAAACATCCTTTCCGTCTGGAGTAATAACCCAAACAATTAATCTTTCATAACGGTCTTTTGAATCAACTTTGATTCCAACAGTTTTACCAAAAATCAGAGTAGATAGATACTCTTTTGATTTAGTTCCAAATGCTTGTTTTTTTTCAGGTGCATCGATGCCATAAATTCGATATTTAATTTCTTCCTTATCTTTGGTAAGTCCTTTAAATGTGTCTCCATCAGTAATTCCTACAACTTGCACACAATAATCGCATAATTGAGTCTCGCAAATACATATTTCAGATTCTTTCCCTTGGAGGTTTTTTCTCCCTGATTTTCGTTCGCATGACGATAAAAGAATTAAGATTATTAATATTGGTATGAGTTTTTTCAACATATTTTTATTCAAAAGTAATTTCTCCCTTATTATAATCGATTGAGATTTTGCCAAATTTATTTAATGCAGATTGACCTAAAAGCAGAGGAGCTTGTAAATTATGCACAATTGACGCTTGCACATTATACAATTTACGATTCCCTATTTCAACTGTCTTTAATTTAATTATCGTACCCTCTTCAACATCTCCATTTGCGATTTGATATTGTTGTGTTCCAATGAAATCAGAATCGGTTAAAGTCCCTTGTTTATAAAGAAATAAAGCCTCGGTCAGTGACATTGTAATATCAGATGCCCCTGTATCAAAAATGAATTCCATTTCGCTGCCGTTGATTTTGCATGGAATATAATAAACACCACTTCGCATTGTCATTTTAATACTAGTCTTTCCGCTGGAATCCAAAGTTGAAGGCCTTTCATGCTCAATACTGTTATTTTGTATTTGATTTTGGGAATTCTTCCTTCCTGATTTTCTTTCGCAAGATGAAACAGAAAATGCAAATACTACTAAAATGCTTAAAATGTATAAGTAAAGTTTCATAGTCTAATTTATTTGCTTGCTTCAATGATACCAGGCTTTGGGATTATATGAATTAAAAACCTTTGATTTAATTTTTCTTCATTTACTCTCATCGTTCCTCCTGTACCACTTCCAGAAATTAAGACTTCACAATTCTCACCGAAATTTATATGATTATCATCCCAAATTTTCTTTAATGTATAAGCTCGTTTATAACTCAACTCATAATTATGCGCATCTGATGCTTTATCTTTGGAAGCCTGCCCCTCAATTATTAATAAATATTGAATTTTAGGATATTTAGAAGTTATGTTTTCAATCGAATCTCTAATTGAATGCCCTGCTTTGATTAATTCTGGGATAATTTTGGTTTTATTTATTATGTCAATATCTTTGAAACTATCAGTACCAAAACCTGCTTCAATTTTCAAAATGTGTTTTTTATATTTTTCTTTATACTCAAAGTATTTTTCA
>DAINOH010000069.1:0-26553 GCA_036735485.1 Draconibacterium sp.
CGAGAAAATAATGGCTGTGGCACGGCGGTTGGTTTTCCATTCAGAATAGTCGGCAACATCGGCAATCATTGCCCACAAAATCGGGATGGTGATGCCATAGAAAAACCCGTGCAGAATCTGCGAAATAAACATGATGACCACGCTTTCGGGTTTGTAGAAAATGAAGAACAGGATAAAAAGCGTCGAAACAAAAAGTGCCGATGAAAACACATCTCTTTTCCCGTATTTATCGGCCAGCCCTTTTGAGAAACCAATACCCACTAGCATAAAAATGATACCACCGGCATTAAACAACCCGAAACCTGCTGAGATAGGATCGGAACCAAAGAAGTTGATGCCAACGGCAGTAAGTGAACTGGTAATCGGACTGATGAAACTGGTTAAAGCCGCGGCATCGACATAATTGTTAAAATAGTACACATACGAACCCCCTTTCATGGCGAGTGTAATGAAAATGAGAATGGTGGTTACCAGCATGATAATCCACGGTTTATTTTTAACGAGGTCAGACAGGTCTTCTTTCAAAGTCGATTTTTGTGCTTCGGTAGGAACAATTCTTTCGCGGGTGGTAAAGAAAGTAATCAAAAGCATGGCAGTTCCGATGATGGCCAGCCATGTCATTACCGCTTCAATTCCCGCGGCTTTGTCGCCATGACCCGCATATTCGATAATCGGCAACATAAAAACCTGCACAAAAAACTGGGCAAACATCACCGCCACAAACCGGATGGACGAAATGCTGTTGCGTTCTCCCATATCACCTGTCAGAACTCCGCTTAATGCTGAGTAGGGCAAGTTGTTGGAAGCGTACATCAGCAACAAAAGCGTATAAGTAACAGCGGCATAAATCACTTTTCCCTTGTACGAAAAGTCGGGTGTGCTGAAAGCGAGCAGTGCCACCACGCCCAGCGGAATTGCAGTAAACAGAATCCACGGCCTGAATTTTCCCCAGCGCGATTTGGTGCGGTCGGCAATGGCGCCAATTATCGGGTTAAACAGAAAAGCTGCCACCAAACCCACCGACAACATGATGATGGATGCGTCGTTGTTTTTCAATCCGTAAATGTCGGTGTAGAAAAAAGCGAGGTAGGTAATTAATGTCTGAAATACAAGGTTTGCGGCAAGGTCTCCGAGACTGTAGCCAATCTTTTCGACCAGCGACACTTTTGATTGCGGTTGTTTCATCGGTTCAATTTTAAGTTTTGTTCATTGAGCTGTACTGTTCTGTACTGCTCGTGACAAAGCTAATGAAATCTGTGAAACTGAGAAATCAGAGAGGAGAATAAAATTTTTAAATGAATATGTTTAATTCCGTTTTCGAATCGCCTGGGAAGAACTATTTCTTTTTGGTTTGGAGCGGCAATGAAAAATGGAATTTCACCTTATGAGTTTTTCAATATCCATTAGTGTATCTTTTATCAAGAAAAGAATCTTCAAATTTAGTTCGGTATAAGTCAAGAGACTCGCATATCAATTGATTAATTAATGGATACGAATCGCTTCGTGGGGCCTGAACTTTAAAATTCTTAGTCAATTTCCCTTTTTCGGTAATCTTGATATTGAAAGAAGTACCATCAAGCAGAATATACTTTTCGCTGGCAGAATTTTTTAAAATGATTTCTTCTTTTGTCTTCAGAAAGGTTTCAATGATATTTGCATATTGTTCATGTTCCCTGATTTTTAAAGCAAGACTGTCTGTTTTATACAACTCGTCCTTTTTATTCAACTCCATCATTTTATTAAGTATTTTCTCCTTTCTAATTTTTGATTTTGCTTTCTCATATTTTTTTAACAGATGAACCCTCTCATTATTATTTTCATCCGAATCTGGAATATAACCTGTTCTTTTTTTGTAAACTAACTTTATATCTTCAGATAAATACTCAATTCTGATTTTCAATTTCAAATTGTTTATACTGGCATAACCCTCAATTTCAATTATATATTCGGGTAATTTCTGATGTTGAACTGAAAAAGAGATAATGATAAATAAGATAGTTAGAAACGTCTTCATGTTTGAAAGAGAAATATGTTACTTATTGGTACTCAAAATAAAAGGTTTTTTTTGAAAACAATTAAATAATTATGCTTTTAAGTTGACAAAATTGCTTTAAGGAATGAATGAAGTAAAAAAGCCGTTCCTGCTCAAGATAGCAGAAACGGCTTTGAAAGAGGAAAATATCTAATCTAGTTCTGGTTCTTCAGCAGTGCTGTTTTTCGGGCAATGTCGTCAGTGATTGCATTAACCGAAATAGTGGCGCCGCTAATGGAATCGATATTTTTGCCCACTACTAAATTTCGGCTTCCATTAAATCCTGCAAATTGTTTCAACCAGCCTTTTGCTGTAATTTCCTGGCCGTGTGTGGCTTCGTAGTTGTAAACCACCACACTTGTCACGCTTTTTGTTTTATCGAAAAGAATGAAATAGTCAAAAAACTCCGCATTTTCGCCATTCATGGATGATTGACCCACTGTGCAGCCGTTTTTACTGCAACTGAAAACGCGTCCGGTGTAAACAAACCCGATGGTTTCGTTTTTGCTTTCGATGTTCCAGAAAATTCCATTTTCGGAGTCACCGCGGGGTACAGCAGAAATCTCTGTTTTCCGGAGATCGAAGCCAGATAAATGAAACCGGTTTTCAATCTCCTTGTTCAGCCTTTTCCGGTTTACATTGACTTCGGTAAATGCGGCGTCACCAAAAATCACAAAAAGCAGGAATGCAAGAATTAGTTTCATATTAAGTAAAATGAATAAAATAATGACGTATTTGAAATTATCACCCCTTTATCCCCCCGAAAAATCGGGACAGGCTCTCAAGGAGACAATTGTTACTAACGAGCACCAGACCAAACTGGTTGTAAATGTCCCCTTGAGGTGGTTGGGGGTGAATAGAAATACGACAATAAATCTGTCTCATATCTTAAAACATCACGCCTATTCCGGCATTTAAAACTTTTGACCACTCACCGCTGCTGGCTGGTTTTGTCCATTGCAGGTCGGTTTTCAAAACAGCATTTTTTGTAAGCCGGCAAGTCAAACCACCTGTAATCACCGTGTTTTTATAAGCATCGTTTACCACCACCGGCGCTGTTACCGACTGGTGCATGTTGTAAAATTCGTACCTGATAAACGGAACAAGTTCCATTTTTGTTTTGGCAACTGCCTGCAAAACATTGTACCCGGCCTCCATATAATACCCGGTCATCTTACTGCCGAGGTCGTTGTTTTTCTGACCGGTTTTTGTAAAAACAATGTATTCTCCGGTGTTCGAAAGACTGGCAAAATAAAACTGTCCGCGCATTTCCAGTCCTTTCAGATTGTAACGGGCATCGGCGCCAACCATCGAAATCCCCACGACTGATGAGTCGGCTTTGGCAATTCCGGCAGTGTTGTCATCTGCAAGATTGTTATAAAGTTTACTTTGCGATTTTCCGAGGTAGCCCGAAAGTCCGACATTCAGATTCTTGATGCCGAAATATTCTACTTTACCTGAAAAGGCTGGTGAATTTACATACGCTTTTGAACCTTTCTGGCGACCTTCGCGCAGCCCGGCCGAACCATTGAAAATTGCTTTTGTATCGTAGCCGTTTAACCCACCGGTCACATACAACTGGTATTTCAGCGATGCCGGAAGAACAGTGCCCGAAAAGCCTGCGCCCACTTCGCGCCAGGTGCTGAGCCCGAGTTTGTTGTCAATCACAGGCCGTTCAACACCGTTAAAAGTGGTGGGTTCGTGGTATTCATTAATAATTCCCATCGGAACCAGCAGCAGTCCGGCTTTGAAATTGGCCCAACTGTTCAGTTTATGCTGAAGAAAAGCCTGTTCAACCCAGACTTCTTTGGCATATTCCACTTCAATTTCAGTTACAAACTGGGTTTTCGATGAAAAGTTGTACCCGAAAAAAAGCACCATTCTGTGTACGTCAAGCGTTCCAAGGTCTTTTTTGTCTTTGTTTAATGGCTGGTTGTAATGAACCTCGCCATAACCGCCAATATTCAGTTTGCTTTTATTCGCGAGCATCTGGTCGGCCGAGTTTAGGTAAACATTACTCAATGTATCGATTTGTGCTGAGAGAAGAAGGGGAAATATGAAAATGAGCGTAAGTAGTTGAAAGAATTTCATTTAAATCAATTATTAGTTAATATTCGGGGGCAAAAATAGTTTGATGATTAAACAGTGACAATCACTAAAACAGGTGAAAAGTAGCAGCCTGAATCACTTAAACTGATGATTCAATCAGATACTGTCAACACTGAGAATGTTATTGGTGAGTGCATAAACGGTGAGTCCTGCCTGGCTTTTGATGCCTGTTTTCTGCATTATGTTTTTGCGGTGGCTCATAACCGTGTGGATGCTGATATTTAATACATCTGCAATTTCTTTGTTTGAATGGCCACGAACAATCTCCTTTAAAACATCAATTTCGCGGTCTGAAAGGGAATTTGAATTTTTGTCATCGTTGTTTTTTATGTGTTTTTGAATCTTTCTCAGAATCGTGTCTCGTGTATCATCAATCGAAATGATTTCATCGAAATTCGAAAGGGTTTCCTTATCAAAAACAGCATAAACAATCCCGAACCATTTAATTCGTGGATTTTCGAACCGGAACATTTTTACCTGGCGAGTACGGTTAAAAAGCTGAGTAGGATTGATAATCAGAAAATCGAGATTGCGCAGCGAATTTTTGGAAGTCATATCTTCAAAATCGCGGATAAGAATAATGTTTATACGCAACGGAAGTTTCAGTAACAAACTTTCAATGCCTTCAATCACAATGGGTGATGGCTCAATGATCCCGATGTTGATTACCGGTTTAATCATTTTTGAGTTCCTGTTCTATTTTGTTGGTCAGTGGAATCAGAATCATATCTTCGATGTGCGAGTGCACTTTCAGCTCAAATTCGAGTTCCGAAAGGCTGTTCAGCAGTTTTCGGCGAATACGGTTTTTGTCTTTAATATGAACGTGATGGATAAATAAATCTTTCAGATCGTTCAGTTTTGTTTCAATGTCGGTGTGATGTTCCTTGTATTCGGTACTTGAATAATCTTCGGCAACAGGAGGGATTTTTTTATCCATCAACGCGAAAAAATAAGGGAAAGCCGATTTTTCCTCGTATTCGATGTGTTCCTTGACTTCTTCAAAATACTCGTTAAAATAGGTCTCAATAATTTGAAGAATATTTGAATTTTCAGCATTTCGGAGATCGCGGATGTAACCCGAAATTTCGGGGTATTTTTCCGATCGGTAATATTCGTGGCTTCGTTGCAGATAACCGATAATAACCGGTAAGTCGCTGGCAGAAATATTCCCTGGGTTTTCGATATAAAAACCGTTGTGCAGGTTACAAACCAGCGTGAAGAAGTTTACATTGATCCCTGCTTTGTTGCACAACTTTGATACGGTGATTCCTTTATCAAATTTTGTGATGCCAAAGTTTTCGAGTACTAGCAGCAACATCGGGTTGTTTTTGATAAGTTCGGCAACCTCCGTTTCGGGTACTATGTATTTTTTTGAAACCAGGTACATTTTTAATCTGTGATTAATGGCTGCAAAAATAAACAAATTCAGACTAAAAAATCCGTTTTAAGATTTTAGAATGAGGTTTTTAAATAATGAAAAGATTGCTGTTAACAGGCAGTTATTCAGTATAGATGTAATCTTCCCTGATGACTTTTACAATTAAGTTCTGGTTGTCAAGCGAAACAATTTTCCATTGGTAATGAACTGTACCACCCCAGAAAAATGAAGAAATGTATAGCGTTGAATCAACCTCAGTCCAGGTTCCCAAATAATCGGAATAAGCAACTGGCGGGGTTCCGCACCAACCCGCAATTTTCCTTTCAACAAGCTGATTGTCTGCTTTAAAAGTCAGTCCGTAATCATTTTCTTGCAGAGATGTTGCCCGTGTAAAAGTATAAGTTGAATCTTCATAAACAGGGCTGGTCCAGCTTCCTATTAAGAGGGCTGAATTTTCTGATTTCAACTCCGGTTCGTTGTCACACGAAACAAAAAGTGTAAAGAGTAAAATTATGGCGGGAAAAATAAAGCTCTTCATTTCAATAATGTTTAACCTAAGATTGCATTCAGATTATAAAAGTTGCGTTAATTAAACTACCTATTACAAATAATCCGGAACGATAAAGCAAACCAGTTGATGCGAAAGTGATCTTTTTACTGGATTCTGTTAGAGATTTTTGTGACTAGTTTATCGAGCAATGGTATTTTCGCAAGTCTTGAAAAAAGTCCCCGTTTACCATAATAAAGTAAAATATTGCGTGTGTAAATAAAAAATCCAAGGCTGTGTGCAACAAAAAGCACGGGGTCCATTCTCGGGATTGAATAAGTAAATATCATCAGGGAACCAATTGTGCTGAGAATCCAGAACCCGAGTGGCAAAACCGAATCGTTTTTAAATTCCGAATAGATCCATTGATACAAAAACCTCGATGTAAAAATTACCTGGCCGGCAGTTCCCCAAATCAATAGGTAAAGCGGTACGTCTTCGTTTTTCAGAATAGAAGAGAAATTATATTTTTCGCCGAAAATCAGCCACAATACATAAATTACCGGAATGATTATCACCAGCGTCCTGAATAGAAAATGGATTCTTTTCCAGGCATTTTTTAATTGCAGATTTCTGATATAAACGCTATACACAAGAATTTGCCCCAAAACAATTGAAAAGTCGTTTCTGAGAATTCCGTAGGTAAGCATGATTACCGAGGCCAGCAAACTGATTTGCCAGAAAATTACTGGAGAAATTACTTCACCGGCTTTTTCCGATTTAAACCATTGAATGATGGTGCGGGCAAAAAACAAAACCTGGGCAAAAAAACCCAGCGAAATAACAAAGTAGCTGTTCATTCAGATTTAAATAAGGATGCAAAAATAGAAAATACTTTTCAAAAGGTTTGAAAAGGGCGATTTGTTAAAAATCTTCGAGTTTTTCGAGCGACTGGCGCGCAGCATTCTGGTGAGCTTCCTTTTTCGAGGCCCCTGTTCCGATCCCAACTTTCACATTATCAATTTTGACCACAGCCGTAAACTTTGGTTGTTTTGTCCTTTCGTTGATTTCTTCAGTGGTATCGAATTCAAGTTCCTTTTTGTTTTTCTGACTCCATTCAATCAACCGGCTTTTAAAATTCAGGTCATTTTGTTCAATTTCAGCCAGGTTAACAAATTTTGAGAGTATCCGTTTTGTAATGAAATATTTGGCTGCACTATAATCCTTATCTAAGTAAATTGCCCCGATCAGGGCTTCAAGGGCATCGCCGTAAATATGGCTGTTGTCGATATTTTTTGTAGTATTCGAATCGATATAAACGTTCAAACCCATATCATAAGTAAGTTTTGTCAGGAATGTACGGTTCACCAGTTTCGATCGGGTTTTTGTAAGAAATCCTTCGTCTTCCTGTGGAAAACGATTGTAAAGAAAATCGGCAATTACTGCGCTTAACACTGCGTCACCCAGAAATTCGAGCCGTTCGTTATTGGTGAAATTTCCACGGGAATCGACAACTGATGCTGATTTATGTACAAAGGCCAGATCGTACAGTTTCAGATTTTGGGGATAAAAGCCAATCAGGTTCTTTAAAAACAAATAAAACTCTTTTCGTGATGACGAAAAGAGTCTTATTCGTTGTACTATTTTTCTAACCACAGATTCTTAAAGCTTTTTAAAAATCATTGTAGCATTATGACCACCAAATCCAAAAGTATTGCTCAAAGCAACTTTTATATTTCTTTCTTTGGCAACATTGAATGTGAAATCAAGTTTGTTGTCGATTTCGGGATCGTCGGTGAAATGGTTGATGGTAGGAGGGATGATGTTATTCTGGAGAGCAAGAACACTTGCAAGTGCTTCAATTGCTCCGGCAGCACCCAAAAGGTGTCCGGTCATTGATTTTGTTGAACTGATACTTAGTTTGTAAGCATGTTCACCAAAAACCTGAAGGATTGCTTTCGGTTCTGCAATATCACCCAGCGGTGTTGAAGTTCCGTGAACATTGACATAGTCAATATCTTCGGGTTTCAATCCTGCATCTTCAATAGCCCATTTCATTACCAGTCGTGCACCTTTTCCGTCAGGGTCGGGAGCTGTCATGTGATATGCATCGGCTGACATTCCTCCTCCGCCCACTTCGGCGTAAATTTTTGCACCTCTTTTAATTGCACTTTCATAATCTTCGAAAACAAAAGCAGCAGATCCTTCCCCCATAACAAATCCATCGCGATCGAGATCGAAAGGACGTGATGCAGTTTTCGGATCATCATTTCTGGTAGAAACAGCTTTCATTGAAGTGAATCCGGTCATCCCGGCTTCGTTAATTCCTGCTTCCGATCCACCTGTAATCATAATGTCGGCTTTGCCGAGACGAATCATGTTAAAAGCTTCAATCATCGCATGTGATGCGGATGCACAGGCACTGACAGCAGTGAAATTCGGACCGTTAAACCCATATTTGATGGAAATAAGTCCACCTGCAATATTGGCGATCATTTTTGGAATAAAAAATGGCGAAAACCTGGGATTTTCCACGTTGTAGGTTCTGACTTCCTCGAAGAAAGTCTGAAGGCCTCCAATGCCTGCTCCCCAAATTACGCCTACTCTTTCGTGATCGATTTTTTCCAAATCCAAACCACTGTCCTGTATAGCCTGTTCGGTACTGCCAAACGCAAATTGTGTATATAAATCGTGTTTGCGTACCTCTTTTTTGTCCATGTAAAGGCTTGGATCAAAATTCTTTACTTCGCACGCAAACTGAGTTTTGTGTTTCGAAGCATCGAATCTTGTTATCGGTCCGGCGCCACTGACCCCGTTTTTCAGGTTTTCCCAGAATTCAGCAACCGAATTTCCTAATGGATTAATGGTTCCCGCGCCGGTTATAACTACCCGCCTTAATTCCATACAATAAAAAATGTGTTTTTTTGATTACTTATTAATAGCTGCTTCGATGTGTGCGATTGCTTCACCTACAGTTGAGATTTTTTCTGCTTCATCATCCGGAATAGCAAGATCAAACTCTTTTTCAAACTCCATAATCAATTCAACTGTATCAAGTGAATCAGCTCCAAGATCATTGGTGAATGATGCTGATGGAACAACTTCGCTTTCATCAACTCCTAATTTATCAACGATAATAGCTTTTACTTTTGCTGCAACGTCTGACATAATTCTAATTTTTAATTAATACTTAATTTTGTTTACAAATAATTCGGTGCAAAGTAATACATTTAACAGGCATATCTCAAAGAAAAACTTCAAAAAAGATAATAGCCTGTTAACTTTCGATAGTTTCAAACCACTAAATTTGAACAATTTATTCAAGAATTCCACGGGTTAATAAATTATTAAAATGAAGATAAGAAAAATTGCAGTTTTTGCATCAGGATCGGGAACAAATGCTCAGAATATATTTGAGTATTTTCTTGATAATAAATTAGTTGTTATTGACTCTCTGTGGTCAAACAATCCTGAAGCATTTGCATTGGCAAGAGCTCAAAAGTTCGGGATTGAAACATTCGTTTTCAATCGTGAACAATTGATAAACACCACTTTTGTTGTTGATGAATTAATAAAACGGGAGATTGACCTGATTGTTCTTGCCGGTTTTTTATGGTTAATTCCACCTTCGCTGATTGAAGCATTTAAAATCGTTAATATTCATCCGGCGCTTTTGCCAAAATATGGCGGAAAAGGAATGTACGGAATGAAAGTTCACCAGGCCGTGGTTGAAAACAAGGAAAAGGAAACAGGTATAACGATTCATTTTGTTAACGAAAAATATGACGATGGTGCGATTGTTTTCCAGGCAAAATGTGAAGTTTCAGAAAAAGATTCGCCGGAAGATGTTGCTAATAAAGTGCATCAACTTGAATACAAATATTTTCCCTTAATTATCGAAGAGGTCGTTAATGACATTTCCTGAGGAAATGAAAATCGTCTGAAAACTGCGTGGTGGTTAATAAATTAAAATTTTAACATACGGAGTTAAATAATGTTAACCTGTCAAATCAGCGCATTTCATTAAGATTATATTTGCCGCATGAGCCGTAAAATGCTGATTACATTAATTGTTCTGATGGTTTTTGTATTAACGGGATTAATACTTGTTCAGACCAAAATGATTAAAACCGCATCTGATATCAGGGAAGAGCAGTTTAATCAATTGGTAAAAAACGCACTTGTCCGGATAGCCGGTCAGCTGGATAATTATGAATTGGTACTTGCAAAGAGAAGTGCCGTGAATAACCAGTTGCAAAACTCGTTGTTGCCAAACGAAAAGTTCAACGTGTTCCCCAAAAATAAGCAGGGCCAAAGTTCACTTAGTTTTGGTATGAGTTATTCGAAAAAGGGATTTGAAGGAGAATTTGGGGGTGAAGTTGAAATCAACATCAGTGAAAACGGCGTTGTTACAAAAACCGAAAAGTTTTTTGGCATTGAGAGCATGGTTGACTTTAATAAGCAACAGGAATTGGCGCGGGAGCGAAGCCTGAATGACATGAATTGGTATAAAAACTTTAAAGTATACTTAGAAGAAAGGCCTATTCAGGACCGGATTGATACAGTGTTTTTAAAAGAAGTAATGGCATTGACTTTTGCTGAATCTGGTATTGGCCTGGATTATAAATATGCAGTAAAAAACTCAAATCTCGGAAAAGACAGGGTTATTTTTGGTGATGGTAGTTATAATCCGGGTAAGAAAAAAGTATATGCACAGGCATTGTTTCAGAACGACCTTTATGGTGCAAAACCCAACTACTTGTATGTTTATTTCCCTCAGCGATCGGGTTATTTATTAAGGGAAACAGGATTTACCATTATACCGACTGTAATTCTGACCGCTTTTCTGATCGCCATTTTTGTTTATACAATCATGGTTATTTTCCGTCAGAAAAAGCTTTCGATGATTAAAAACGATTTTATTAATAATATGACCCACGAACTGAAAACCCCGATTTCAACTATTTCGCTGGCAAGCCAGATGCTTGAAGATAAAAGCATTGCGAATACTCCACAAACTGTTGAACATATTTCAAAAGTGATCAGCCAGGAAACAAAAAGATTAAGTTACCAGGTGGAGAAAGTATTGCAGATGGCAGTTTTTAACGAAGGTCGTTTGAAGTTTAAATTCAAGGATTTCGATGTAAATAAAATGATTGAAACGGTTGCCGCCAATTTTGAATTGCGGGTAAAAACAAAAAACGGAACACTTGTTAGTGAGCGGCTTGCAGAGAAGGCAATAATTAATGGAGATGAGGTTCATATTACCAATGTAGTTTTTAATTTGTTAGATAATGCTTTGAAATACAGTAAGGAAACTCCTGAAATTAAAATTACCACTGAGAATATTGGAAGCCAGATCGCGGTCTCGGTACAGGATAATGGTATTGGCATTGCCAAGGAACATCAGACCCAGATTTTTGACAGATTTTACCGGGTACCCACGGGTAATATTCACAATGTGAAAGGTTTTGGCCTGGGGTTGAGTTATGTTAAAAAAATTGTAGATTCGCATAATGCAAAAATAACAGTGGAAAGTGCTTTGAATAAAGGAACAAAATTCACTATATTATTTCCACAAATAAATAATTAACCATGGAACAAAAAACGAAACTATTACTGGCAGAAGACGATGAAAACCTGGGGCTACTTTTAAAGGAATACCTTGTGGCCAAAGGTTACGATGCCTCGCTTTTTCCTGATGGGGAGGCTGCCTACAAAGGGTTTATGCGTGATCATTATGATATTTGCATACTGGATGTGATGATGCCGAAAAAAGATGGATTTACCCTGGCAAAAGATATCAGGATTGTCAATCAGGATGTGCCGATTATTTTCCTCACTGCCAAGAACATGAAGGAAGATGTGCTTGAAGGATTTAAACTGGGGGCCGATGATTATATCACAAAACCCTTCAGTATGGAAGAACTGATTATGCGTATTGAAGCAATTCTGAGACGTACATCGCAGGAAAGTTTGCAAAATGCACAGCCGGTTTTTACGCTCGGACGTTTTACTTTCGATACCAAAAAGCAAACGCTCAGCGAAGGTGAAAATGTAATTAAACTGACAACCAAAGAGTCGGATCTGCTGAAACTTTTGTGTCAGAATGCTAACAAGATTCTTGAAAGAAATTATGCCTTGAAATCAATCTGGATTGATGATAATTATTTCAATGCCAGGAGCATGGATGTTTATATTACAAAACTTCGTAAACACCTGAAGGATGAACCCGGTGTCGAAATTATTAATGTACATGGGAAAGGATACAAGCTTATCATGTAAATAAAAAAGCCGGAATTTCCGGCTTTTTTATTATAACGTATTTCTTAATCGAGTTTTAAAACTGCTAAAAATGCTTTTTGTGGAACTTCAACATTCCCGATTTGTTTCATTCGTTTCTTTCCCTTTTTCTGTTTCTCAAGAAGTTTACGTTTTCGGGTGATGTCACCACCATAACATTTTGCCGTAACATCTTTTCTTACCGCTTTAATTGTTTCGCGGGCAATAATTTTTGCTCCAATTGCAGCCTGAATGGCAATGTCGAATTGCTGGCGCGGAATCAGTTCTTTTAGCTTTTCGCACATTTTACGGCCAAAATTGTAAGCATTGTCAACATGTAATAATGTTGAGAGCGCATCAACCATTTCACCGTTTAAAAGAATATCAAGACGGGCAAGTTTGGCTGGTTTGTAGCCACTCATGTGATAATCGAATGAGGCATAACCACGCGAAATGCTTTTCAGTTTATCGTAAAAGTCGAACACGATTTCACCCAGCGGTAAGTCAAAAACGAGCTCTGCACGTTCTGCAGTCAGGTAACTCTGGTTGAGCAAAGTTCCCCGTTTATCAAGACACAATGTCATGATTGCGCCAATGTAATCAGCCGATGTAATTATGTTGGCCTTAATATAGGGTTCGTCAATTTCTTCGATGGTAGTGGCAACCGGCATTCCAGAAGGATTGTACACATCAAGCGTTGACCCGTCAGTCAGATGAATTTTATACGAAACGTTGGGAACAGTGGTAATCACATTCATGTCGAACTCACGTTCCAGTCGTTCCTGGATAATTTCCATGTGTAAAAGTCCGAGGAAACCGCATCGGAAACCAAAACCCAGCGCAGCTGACGATTCTGGTTCAAAAGTCAACGAAGCATCGTTGAGCTGAAGTTTGTCCATGGCATTGCGCAAATCTTCGTAATCATCGGCATCAATCGGGTAAATTCCCGCAAAAACCATAGGTTTTACTTCCTCAAAACCTTCAATTCTGTTTTCACACGGGTTTTTTACATGGGTGATGGTGTCGCCAACTTTTACCTCTTTGGCAGTTTTTATACCAGAAATAATGTATCCAACATCCCCGGTTGACAGTGAATCACGCGGTGAGAGGCCAAGTTTCAAAACACCCACTTCCTCTGCAAAATACTCTTTCTTTGTTGCCATGAATTTCACCAGATCTTTTTTGGCAATCTGGCCATTCAGAATTTTGAAATAGGCAATAATCCCGCGAAATGAGTTAAAAACGGAATCAAAAATCAAAGCCTGAAGCGGAGCCTCCGGGTCTCCTTTTGGCGGATGAATCCTGTTAATTATTGCATCAAGAATTTCTTCGATTCCCATTCCGGTTTTTCCGCTTGCACGAATAATGTCACTTCTTTTACATCCGACAAGGTCCATGATTTGTTCTTCAACAACCTCTGGCATTGCACTTTCCATGTCCATCTTGTTCATAATCGGAATAATTTCCAAATCATTTTCGATGGCGAGATACAAATTCGAAATGGTTTGTGCCTGAATTCCCTGAGAGGCATCAATTATTAAAAGAGCACCTTCACAAGCTGCAATTGAACGTGAAACTTCGTACGAAAAATCAACATGTCCGGGTGTGTCAATCAGGTTTAATTTGTAGGGTTCACCATCATGAACATAGTCCATCTGGATCGCATGACTTTTAATCGTAATTCCTCTTTCCTGTTCCAGTTCCATATTGTCCAGAACCTGGTCATGCATTTCTCTTTCATTAACTGTTTTGGTATATTCAAGAAGCCGGTCGGCCAGCGTACTTTTACCGTGGTCGATGTGAGCAATAATACAAAAATTTCGGATGTTATTCATTTAAATACAGTTACGTTCCAGTTGTTTCTAATTTGTAATCAGCCGCAAATATATTCAATTTTCAGGATTTTTAAGATGCTGTATGATTGAACGCTAAATGTGAAACAACGTTAAAATTTCAGGTGCTAAAAAATAATGGCACAATGTTTGTAATTATAATTTTATAAGATTGAAAAAAAAAGGTGTTTACACCGATAAAGATACTTCGCAGCAATTTGCTGTTTTTTTTCATAAGTTTGGTTTAGTTAGGTTAAGTTTTGATCCCGGGGTGATGACCCCGGGATTTTCTTTTTTATACTGACCTGATAACTGATTCTGTAAATTGTTTGTTGCAATTGATTTCCATCCGGAACGGTTGCAGAAAAGCCTTTGATCATAAATCAGAATGATTCCTGTTTCTTCAGATTCCTGAATTTTAAAAAAAGCCGTGAAAAATTAATTTTTAACTTGTACGTACAAGTTGTTTTTTTTAGTTTTGAACCAAATCTGAATTATGGCTGAGTCAAAATATATCAGTGTCGCAGAATTTCTTCGTGAATTGATTCAGAAAGAAGAAATAAAAGTTGGTGAATACCTGCCCTCTGAAAATGAATTATGTTCCCGTTTTTCTGTTACACGGACCACTGTGCGCAGGGCAATGGATCAACTGATGAAAGATGGTTTCATTGAAAAACAGCAGGGACGGGGCAGTCGGGTTCGCGAGCGACGAAAATCACTGGGATTACTAACCGTGAAGGGATTTTCGGAAGCCGTTGGCAGCAATGTACAAACTGAAATGCTGCAAAAACCGGTTTTAATTAAATCCAATCCGCCAATGGCATTGATGAATGGTGACAGTAAAGGTTATGATGAATGCATTTATTTTGAAAGGCTTCGGAAAGTAAATGATATTCCTGTAATGATCGAGAAAAACTGGTTGCCGGGCAGCACACTAACAGAATTACTTGACACTGATTTTGTGGATGGATCATTTTTCAGAACACTGAGCCGTAATTTTCAGATCGAAATAACCGGTTCAGACCATATTTTGAAGGCAGAATCTGCCAGCTCAAAAATTGCAGCGTTGTTACAAATGCCTGTTGGTTCACCGGTCCTTCATATTTCGGTCAAATTCAGTACCAATAAAGCCGATATTATTATTCTCAGCGAATTGTACTGCAATACAAGTCAATATCCGGTGGGGAACAATTATAATCTGAATCACTAATAAATGAGAAAAGAAAATCATATTTCCCGCAGGAATTTTATGAAAACAGCTGCAGTTACATCAGCAGCTGCTTTTGGAACTTCAGCTATTGTTTCATGCACTGCCGGGCTTGAGCAATCAAAATTGAAGCCTGTTTTCTCAGGTGAGAATTATAACCCGTCCATGGGTGTGTCTGGGCTGTTATTTTCACAAATTGGTTACGAAAAAGGCTGGCCTGTCAGAGTTATTATCAGGTTGCCCCAAAAGGAACTTGTTTCGAAGGCAATTTGCAAACTAACCGGTAACAATGGCGAAAACAGTTATAAAACTGGTTTTAACTACCACAGCAAAATTTGGGGAAGTCATTGGTGGGTGGCCGATTTCAGGGATATAAATGAAGAAGGAACCTGGCATCTGGATGTGAGTGATAATGGAACAACAATTTTCAGTGCGGAAAATCTGAAAGTTGGCAGTAATATTTTATGGAATTCCACCGCTGAATTATGCGCTGCTGATATGCTTGAACGTCGTGTTCATTTTACGAAAGTTGGAGCCGGATGGCAGGATGCCGGTACACTTTGGGTTGAAAGTCCGGCTCAAAGTGCTATGGTTATCTCTTTGTGCGAATTAATTGTAAAAAAGAGTGACATAATTCCTGATGACTTCAAAAACAGAATATTGAAGCAGATTACCGTGGGCTGCGACTATTTTCTGATGCTTGAAGCGAAAGCACGTGAACTGGGTTTTCCGGTTGGTGCACAGCCGCACGATCTGCATGGTCACGAGAAAGACGTTCTTCCGCACGATGCCATGAAGTCAGTGGTTGCACTGACCAAGGCAGTTCAGATTCTTCCGGACATTTTTGCAGAAATAAGACAAAAATACATTGAAACCGCAAAAAGGGCATTTCAATGGTTAACCACTGCAGCAAAACCCATGGGCGACTATGGTTATGTGAGGATGCAGCGCGGATTGCCTGCCGGTGCCGAAATCCCGGAGGATGAATGGCTTACACGCGATTTGCTGATGATGTATCAGGCTTCGCTTGAAATGCATAAAACTGGTGATCAAAGTGCCAAAGATCTGGCAATTTCCTATGCCAACCGGGTTATGAACAGGCAGATTAGAAAGGAAGATGCTCAAAACGGATTTTGGGGGCATTTTCAGGAATTCGACAGTATGAAACATGCAGAACCTTCCTGGGTTCATGGTATTGTGCCCGGTAATAGCGGTGCTGAATTTGGAGCAGATATGGGCGGAATCTATCCCAATTACCTGCTGCCATTCATCGAAATGCTAAAACTCTGGCCCGACCATGCCGACGCTCCGAAATGGCGCGAAACACTCAAAAGCTTTGCCTGCAACTACCTGATTCCGGCATGCGAAAGAAACCCATTTTTGCTGGTTCCGCAGGGAATTTTTGGCAATGAAGGCCCCATCTGGTTTTGCGGTACATTCCATGGCACCAACGCCATTTATGGCTACACAGCCGCTCTGGCTCTGGAACTTGCTGATCTATTCAACGATAAAAAGCTGAAGGAAATTGCTTATGGAAATCTTCAGTGGCTCGCCGGGCTAAACGCCGGAATAACACGTGACAATTTGACAATGGGCAGTGTCGTTTTCAGCGCTGAGATTCCTGACGGAGCTGCTTTACCTGCCAGTATGATGTGTGATGTGGGCAACCGAAGCGCAGGAACCTGGTTTCAGACAAGGGGAGTAATTTGTAATGGTTTTTCAACGGGTAAGCAGTTTGTTTATGATACAGCACCATTAAAAGAAAATGATGGTCCTCATTCATTTACAGACGAAGACTGGATTCCCCACAGTGCAGCCTGGCTCACCGGCTTAATCAGGCTTCAGATATCTTAAATATTGACTATTGGAATTTGAAATATAACTTATGAATCGAACAAAACTAGTATTTTTTGTCTTCTGCTTTATTTTGAACTTTTTTGCTAATGCTCAACCCTGGAAAGAACGCGGGCCGATACAGGTTTCAAAAGAAAATCCGCACTACCTTTCATATCTGGATGGAACTCCGTTTTTCTGGCTGGCCGATACCGGCTGGGAGATGTTGCACCGCCTGAACAGAAATGAAATCGAAATCTATCTTGAAAACCGCCGTCAAAAGGGCTTCAACGTCATCCAAAACGTGATTATCAGCGAATTTATCCACATGGACAAAGCCACTAATTTTTATGGCGATAGTATTTTCAGGAATGAAAATCCGGAGAAACCATTGCTAACCAAGGGAAACAACCCGCAAAACGCCGCAGAATATGACTTTTGGGATCATGTGGACTACGCCATTGAAACCGCTGCTTCAAAAGGATTGTACATGGCTTTGGTACCTTCATGGGGCGAATGGATAACTCCGCGGACCGATAAAGCGCTTTTCAACACCAAAGAACAAGCCTATTCATACGGTTGGTTTCTGGGCTACCGGTATAAAAACAGCCCGAATATTATCTGGATTTTGGGAGGCGACCGCCATCCCGACGAGCGCCCCGAAGGAATTGACCTTTGGCGCGCTATGGCCGAGGGAATTGCCGACGGCGTCAACAATGTGAGCAAAATGGACGGAAAGGCTGACTACACCACTACTTTAATGACCCATCATTCGTTCAATTCATCATCGAAATGGTTTCATAACGACGCCTGGCTCGATTTTCATACCTGGGGATCGTACCATGCCGAGGTGAACAATACCAAATCATATCTTGCAGCCATCGCCGACTGGAATTTGCCCAATCCGAAACCCACCCTCAATTCGGAACCCTGCTACGAAGGACACGGAATCAATTATGGGTTGGACGACAACGGCGTATTCACTTCAACCGACGTGAGAATTGCCGCCTACTGGAGCGTATTTTCAGGTGGTGCGGGATTCACTTACGGATGTCAACCCATTTGGCAATTCACAGACGAAACTCGGAAAAAACATTCATCGCAAACATTTACCAACTGGCAAAAAGGAATGGACATGCCCGGAGCCTTTCAGGTTGGATACCTTAAAAAACTGATGGATTCACACCCGATAACAGAAATGGTTCCTGACCAATCGCTCATTGCGGGCGGACAAGGCGATTGCGCTACTTATTCCTGCGCCATCCGCGGAATATCGTTTGCCTACATTTACATACCCACCGGAAATAAAACCACAGTCAAAATGGGGGTTATTTCAGGCGAAAAAGTGAAAGTCTCCTGGTTTGACCCGCGTACAGGGCAAACAACTGTTATTGGTGAATACAAGAATTCAGGAGAAAAAAGTTTTGACGTACCCGGAATGTCGGAAGAACTGACCTGGCTGCGCTCGGGCCGTGGCTGCGACTGGGTGCTGGTGCTGGAAGGGATTTGATTTGTGATTGGTATTATTAACCAGATTTGATTTAAATTGCCTGTTGTTT
Organism: Draconibacterium sp.; assembly: GCA_036735485.1. Classification (GTDB taxonomy): domain Bacteria; phylum Bacteroidota; class Bacteroidia; order Bacteroidales; family Prolixibacteraceae; genus Draconibacterium. The sequence goes on from DAINOH010000069.1 coordinate 18,720, forward strand.
TGTTAAATTATATTATCCGCATTTGAAATATGAAAAACCTGATTTTTACTACAATGTTCCTGTTCATTTTAACAGGACTAACAGCCCAAACCAAATCGATTAAGAAATCGCCGTTATTAACCGAATCAACCCCCGAAAGTGTAGGAATTTCTTCTGAAAGGATTGCCCGCATCGACCAAATGTGTGAACAGGAAGTTGCTAATGGAAATATTCCCGGTGTAGTTACATTGGTTGCCAGAAATGGGAAAATAGTTCATTGGAAAGCCTACGGAATGGCAGATACTCAGGCTGGAAAAAAACAGAAGCGCGACGATATTTTTCGCATAGCCAGCCAGACAAAGGCTATCACTTCAACTGCCGTAATGATGCTGTGGGAAGAAGGAAAATTTCAGTTAGATGATCCGGTTTCGAAATTCATCCCTGAATTTAAAGATGCAAAAGTATTGACCTCATACAATTACAGCGATACAACCTGGACAGGCGAACCTGTTAAAACGCCGGTCACAATTCGTCATTTGCTGACTCATACTTCAGGAATTGGCTATGGTGTGATTGATGGTGATGAGCGTTTCAAACTGATATTTCACAAAGCCGGAATTGTTGACGCTTTTACTGCTGAAAAAGTCGTTCTGGCCGATAATATCAAAAAGTTGGCAAAAATGCCGCTCCATCATCAGCCTGGTGAAAATTACACTTACAGCGAAGGACTTGATGTATTGGGCTATTTAATTGAAATCGTTTCAGGAATGCCATTTGATAAATTTTTGCAAACCCGCATTTTCGATCCGCTGGATATGAATGACACCCGGTTTTATCTGCCTGATGACAAGGCTTCAAGATTGGTTGCTGTTCAGCAAAAAGTAAACGGAAAATGGGAGAAATACCCTGTTACTTTTTATGATACCGATTATCCGATAAAAGGTGCCAAAACCTATTTTGCAGGTGGTGCCGGACTTTCGAGCACAGTAAAAGATTATGCCACATTTCTGCAAATGTATCTGAATGGAGGTGAATACAACGGAATTCGCCTGTTGAGCCGGAAAACAGTGGAAATAATTATGAGCAACCAGATTGGTGATATCTGGGGAGAAAATTCAGATACCAAATATGGTCTTGCTTTCGGGTTGGTAACGGAAAAAGGACAGGCCAAAGGTGGAAAGGGCAGCACCGGAACTTTTGACTGGGGTGGTTATTTTAATACCCAATACTTTGCCGATCCGAAAGAACAGGTAATCGGCCTGATTTTCAAACAAACCCAAGGCCCGGTAAATGATGTTACAGGCTGGAAATTCCGTCAGCTGGTTTTTCAATCTATTGATGATTAATTAAAAAAAATGAATATCATAAACGAACTTGCCAAAATGATTGACCACTCCATTCTTCATCCCACAATGACGGACGAAGATCTGAAAAGAGAGTGTGAAGTAGCTGCCAGATATAACGTTGCATCGGTGTGTGTAAAACCGTATGCTGTGAAACAAGCTGTTGAATTGCTGAAAGGCACCGATGTTCTTGTTGGATGTGTGATTGGTTTCCCGGCAGGAAATTCAGCAATTGAAGTAAAGGTTTTTGAGACCGAAACTGCCTGTAATGATGGTGCAGTGGAAATCGACATGGTGATCAATATCGGGAAAGTGCTGGGTGGTGACTGGAACTATATTGAAAAGGAGGTTGCTGCTGTAACCAAGGCCTGTCATAAAAATAATGCCATTGTAAAAGTGATTTTCGAAACCGATTACATTACAAAGGAGGCAGATATTGTGAAACTTTGTCAGATTTGCACCCAGGCTGAGGCCGATTATGTGAAAACATCAACCGGCTACGGATTTGTAAAACAACCAGGTGGAGACTATAATTATAAGGGAGCCACCATCCCGGTGTTAAAACTGATGAAGGAAAACATCGGGCCAAAAGTTAAACTGAAAGCAGCAGGTGGCGTGCGGACACTCGATCATTTACTGGAAGTCAGGGCTGCCGGATGTTCGCGGAGTGGGGCAACTGCCACATCTGCAATTCTGGAAGAAGCAAAAAAACGTTTTGGGAAATAACAAGGCTGTAATATTTATCGCAGTTATTCAAGCGGTTAAAAACCGCTTCACCCTACTTTAAACTATGAACTTTAAACTTTAAACTAAAATGTACATTGTCGATTCTTATTTGCTGGCAGTAATTTTCTGCATCATTACCATGCTGGGATGGGGCTCGTGGGCCAATACCCTGAAAATGACTCCGAAAAATTGGGAGTTTCCGCTGTATTACTGGGATTATTCCATCGGATTAATTCTGACAACTTTGTTGTTTGGATTCACTTTTGGCAGTTCCGGTACTGAAGGACGCAGTTTTCTGGCCGACCTTTCGCAGGCCAATTTTTCTGCCCTGACGTCGGCATTTATCGGAGGTGTGATTTTTAACCTTTCGAACCTGCTGATTGTGGCCGCAACTGCCATTGCCGGGCTGGCTGTGGCTTTCCCCATTGCAGTGGGCCTTGCGCTGGTTATCGGTGTTGTGGTGAATTACATTGCCACCCCGCTGGGCAACCCGGTTTTACTTTTTGCAGGCCTCGCGCTGGTAGTGCTGGCCATTTTGGTGGATACGGCAGCCTATAAAAAACTTCCGCAGGAGAAAAAGGGAGATCAGAAGAAAGGAATTTTAATCTCAATTGTATCGGGTATTCTTATGGGATTTTTTTACCGATTTGTGGCTGCATCAATGGTCACCAACTTTGCAGTGCCCGATGCCGGACTTCTTACTCCATATTCAGCCATGTTTGTGTTTACAATCGGAATATTTATTTCGAATTTTGTTTTTAACACCTGGTTTATGTACAAACCGGTAACCGGTGGAAAGGTCTCTTATTCCGATTATTTCAGACTGGGTACACCTAAGATTCATCTAATTGGCCTCCTCGGTGGTTTGATCTGGTGTGCTGCCATGGAATTTAACATGATGGCTTCGGAGCAGGCGGGATTTGCAATTTCATATGGATTGGGACAGGGTGCAACCATGATTTCCGCTGCCTGGGGTGTTTTTGTGTGGAAAGAATTTGCCAAAGCGCCAAAAGGCACCAACAAAATGCTGGCCGCCATGTTTGCGCTGTTTATCATTGGTTTGTCGATGATTGTGGTGGCAAGGCTGAATTGAATGACAGTATTGAGTAAAAAGTAATGAGTATTGAGTACACCGAATTCACAGTTCAAATCTCACTACTCATTACTAAAATCTGAAAATTTATGAAAGATAAAATTGTTGTTATTGGCAGTTCGAATGTGGATTTGCTGATGAAAATGGATCATCTGCCCGAAAAAGGCGAAACCGTAACCGATGCTGAATTCTTCCAGGTTTATGGCGGAAAGGGCGCCAACCAGGCAGTTGCTGCAGCACGCGCCGGTGGAAACGTGGCTTTTGTCAACTGTGTGGGCGAAGATGCTTATACACCGCAAATGGTGCAGAATTACAAAAATGATGGAATCGATACCCGTTTTGTTTTTCAGGAAAAGGGAGTTGCCAGTGGTCATGCATTGATTATGATTGGCGGCGAAGGGATGAATTACCTTTCGGTGGCGCCGGGAGCCAATTATCAACTGACCCCCGAAAAAATCAACGAGGCAATGCCGGTGATTGAACAAGCGGCAATGATTGTGATGCAGTACGAAATTCAGGAGGAAACCATAAAATATGTGATTGATATTGCCAACCGGAAAGGAATTCCGGTAATGTGGAATTGTGCACCGGCAAGGGCTTTCGATGTTTCGTACATCCCAAAAATAAACATTTTGGTTTTAAATGAAGTGGAAGCTGGTTTTCTTGCCGGAATGCAGGTAGAAAACGAATCGGATGCCGAAGTTGCTGCGAAAAAACTGGTTGACAGCGGAGTCGAAAAAGTCATCATCACTTTAGGTTCGAAAGGTGCATTTGTTTTAACCAAAACCGAAAAAGTAAGTGTTCCGGCATTTAAAGTGGAAGCAATTGACACAACGGCAGCCGGCGATACATTTTGCGGTGCTTTTGCTGTGGCACTTGTGGAAGGCAGACCTTTGAAAGATTCGTTATTGTTTGCCAGTGCAGCCGCTGCCATTTCAGTGACACGTCTGGGAGCACAACCTTCGGCACCAACGCATGAGGAAATTGATGCTTTTCTGAAAAATCAATTATAATTAATTACCTGATAAAATTTCGAATAATTCTGGCACGATTTTAATAGTTGAAAATTTCAGTTTAACAGAAAACAAAAACAATTAAATTTAAAAACATGAGAAACACATTGATTTTACTGATTTGCGCTTTATTCCCATTTGCAGCGGGAGCGCAGTTGATGCAGGATGCTGCAAAACCTTACATTGAAGTGGTGGGGAATGGTGAAATGGAAATTGTTCCCAACGAAATCTACATCAGTTTTACGCTGAAGGAAAGAATGGATGGAAAAAAGAAGATCGAAATCGAATCGCAGGAAAAGGAACTGAAAAAGCAGTTGCAGAAAGCAGGTTTCGATTTGGCAAACCTGAGTCTGGCCGATGCCTCGGCTGATTTCGTCACCATCAAAAGGAAAAACCAGGAAGTGCTTGCTTCAAAAAATTACATTCTGAAAGTGGCTACTACTACTGAAATTGCTTCCGTTTTCGAGGTTCTTGACAATGTTCAGGCTTTAAACGGCGATATTTCACGGGTGGCACATTCCGAAATTGAAAAATACCGGAAAGAAGTTAAAATTCTGGCCATGAAAGCAGCTAAAGAAAAAGCCGGGTATTTGCTGGAAGCCATAGGCGAAAAAGTGGGAAAACCGCTGATGATCCAGGAGCGCGAAAACTACGACGACATTATTCCAATGCCAAGAATGATGGCCAATATGAAAATGGCGTTGGGTGTTGAAGCGGATATGGCTGAACCAGCGCCTGAAATTTCGTTTCAAAAAATTAAACTGAAATACTCAGTATTTGCCCGGTTTGAGATTCAGTAAAAAAATAAGATTTGAATAATTACGACCTTGTTTCACAATGAAGCAGGGTCGTTTTGTTTATTAAGGTTCAACCTGATTATTTTTCCAATCTGAAATCCACAGTTTTCCACGAGTTCGGGTGCATTCCGGATAGCTTCGGCCAGAGTAAGCGGTTTGTTTATGATTGAAATCAGCAAATCGAATCCGTGGTCATACAATTTTTCGTAACCCTTTCCGAGCGTTCCGGCAACACCAATCACAGGTTTGTTGTGCTTTTTTGCCAGTTGCGCCACGCCAAACGGAGCTTTTCCGTTGATGGTCTGTACATCCAGTTTTCCCTCGGCAGTAATTACAAAATCAGCATTTGCAATTCGGTTTTCAAGGTCAAGAATTTCAGCGACCAGTTGAAAGCCGCTTGCAAGTTTTGCTCCTGTAAAAGCAACTAATCCACCACCCAAACCACCGGCAGCACCGGCTCCGGGAATGTTTTCGATGTCGATCTTAAGTTGTTTCCGGATGACTTCGGCATAATTTTTCAGCGCTGTATCGAGTTGCTGAACCATTTCGGGTGTTGCGCCTTTTTGCGGGCCGTAAATTGCCGAAGCTCCGTTTGGCCCGGTGAGCGGATTGAAAACATCACAGGCAACCAGAATTTCGGGTAGATTTTTCTCAAAACCGGAAATGTTAATTTCGCAAAGTTGGGAAATTGGTCCTCCACCTGGTTGTAATTCCAGCCCGTTTTTGTCCAGAAATCTCGCCCCCAGTGCCTGCGCCATTCCCGCTCCGCCATCGTTGGTGGCGCTTCCTCCAATTCCGATAACGATCTTTTTGCAACCAGTTTTAATGGCAAATTTTATCATTTCTCCGGTACCTAAAGTTGATGTAATCAAAGGATTTCGCTCTTCGGGAAGAATCATTTCCAAACCGCTGGCGGTTGCCATTTCAATAAAGGCAGTTTGTCCATCGCCCGAAAAACCAATTTCTGTTTTTACCGGTCGCATCAATGCATCGTGTACATCGAAAGTCTTAAAAGTTCCGCTTGTTCCTTTGGTTAAAACCTTTAAAAATCCTTCGCCACCATCTGAAACGGGTATCGTTTCAATGATTGCTTCTGGCAACGATTTTTCGATTCCGGTTTTGAGTAATCGGGCTACTTCAAATGCGTTGAGCGATTCTTTAAAAGAATCTGGCGCAATCAGAATATGTGGACCGTTTTTCAATCTGCCTTTTCTCCCGGTAAAATCTACTGAATTACCAGCTTTTTTGTCTGAGCCGAATTTCCGGTTAGCAATGCTACCAGGTAAATACCCGGCTGATACATTTTTTTGGGCTGAATAAACCGGCTGTAAACGCCTGCAGGCACTTTACCTTTCTCAAAAACTTCAAGCATTCTGCCATTAATGTCAAAAAGAATAATTTCAAGGCTAGTCTCGGCATTCACACTGAAATCGACATAAAATTCGCCTTTTGCCGGATTCGGATAGACTTCAAAATTCAATGTTTGTTCAGCAATCTGATCAATGGCGGTGATTGATGCATCATCATTCAAACCGGGAGAGCCATTTACGATTTTAGAAATGGTCCAGTAAGATGATGAATCAGGATCTGATTTTGGGTTTGCTTCTTTCGAAACCAGTGAATAGCCGTTGCCATCAGCTTCAACAGGCCATGGCGCTTCATCATCGAAAGTAAACGAAATGACCACCTGGTTTGAACTGGTTTGCAGAACCACTTTTTCGCCACCGTTCGACAAACTTCCGGTGTACACAAATTGTGGCTGGAATCCATATATTTTGGCGAATTCAGCTGCATTCGATGCCAGCACCACGAATGCGCCGGGAGCGAGTGTGGTTCCTGCCGGAAATGTAAATTGTATCCCGTCGGTTAATGCCAGTCCCGACAGGTCGAGTGTTTTTGAGCCGGTATTTTTAAATTCAATAAATTCCAGTTCTTTCCCGTCAACACCGTTCTGGTCGGCCGGATGATAATGCAGTTCTGTAACTTTTAATGCTGTGAACAGCCCGGAATCATCAAAATAAATTTCGTGAAGTGCACTCCATACAGTGCCGTTTTTTACCCTTGATTTTACCAGCGTACCCGGGGCAACTGTCAGGTTTTTTACCGCACCTCCAAATAGCGCCGAACCTGAAACTGATCCCCCGGTTGCACGCGGATCTTTGCCATTGATGGTGTAATAAATTTCACCCGTTCCGTTGGTGTTTTCAAGGGTAAGACTGAAATTTTCAGCAATGGTTATTTTATCATCTGTAATCAGCGTTCCATTGTTTTTAAATACCGGCGGTTGAACCGTCAAATAAAGGCTTTCATTTTTCAGTTGATCAATCACAATATCAGTTCGATATGGAATCCAGTCATTTAAAACCTGGTTGACTGCCGGAAGCCAATGGTCGTCTTTTGTGCGGGCGGTTCCGCTTTTACTGTCGCCCCACCGGGCCGATTCAGCAATAATCGCCATAATTATCTCGTCGGCTGTATTTTTGAAACGAACTTTACAAGAGTCGGGTGTAAGCGCACCTTTGTTATAAAAATGTTTGTAAACCCTGTCGGCAAATCTCATGCGGTATTCAGCGTTTGCGGTGAGTTTAAAGTGTAGCCACTGCGGGTGAAACTTCTGGAACTGGTTTACCTGCATCCACTGTCCGGTACCTAAATTAACCCGGTTTTCATACAACCCAATTCCGGGAGAAACCGGATCAACCAGCAGCGTATGCTCGTTGTCGTGGGCAAAAAAACGGAATCCCTGGTTTTTGTTGTTACGATTGTAAATTGCATAGAAATTATTTGGATTCTGATTACTGGAAAATTTTGAAACCGGTGCGTCGAAATTGCCACCATAAAAAATCACCAGCATATAGTCGATCAGGTTATCCACATCCACCA
>DAINOH010000070.1:0-25199 GCA_036735485.1 Draconibacterium sp.
TAGAGCACATCCCTTTTAAGGATGGGGTCCTGGGTTCGAATCCCAGCTGGGTCACCAATTAAGGCAGAAAATTCAATTTTTCTGCCTTTTTTTCTGTCTGAATAGTACATTTTTACTGGTAATACAAATGTTTCATTAATTTAAGCCCCCTAAAAAAACCGGGCTATGATTTTCAAAATAAAACTTCATTGGCAAATTCTTATCGCATTAATTATCGCTGTTGTTTTTGGATATTTTGTTCCCGGGTGGGTGCCATATATTTCGTGGATGGGGGTTGTTTTTCTGCGCGCACTGAATATGGTGGTTGTTCCGTTAATTCTGAGTTCCATTATCAGTGGAGTTTCCAGTATCGGAGGCGGGTCTAACCTGGGGAGGCTTGGTTTTAAAACAATCACTTTCTATATTTTAACAAGTTTTGTTGCCATACTGACCGGGCTGTTTTTTGTAAACCTTTTCCGCCCCGGAACCGGTGCAAATCTTGGCAATGCGGCCACAGTTTCAACGCCCGATGTAAGTAATTCTGCGTCGGATATTCTCATCAGGGTGATTCCCGAAAATGTATTTGATGCAATGGCGAGGGGACAAATTTTGCCGGTTATCTTTTTTGCCATCCTTTTTGGCTTTTTCATCACACAAATTCAAACCGAAAAGCAACAATTACTGACCCGCTTTTTTGACGCATTTTTTGAAGTGATGATGAAAATCACCACGTTTGTTATTCAGTTTACTCCATTGGGTGTTTTTGCGATAGTTGCCAAAGAAGTGGCCAAAAACGCGGATTCGCTAGGAAATATAGCCGGCAGTCTTGGTATTTATATGCTCACGGTATTAATTGCCCTGATTTTTCATGGAGGCATTGTTTTACCTTTACTGGTAAAATTTCTGGGCAAGGCAAATCCATACAAACATTTCCGCAATATGGCAACGCCGCTGCTTACAGCTTTTTCCACTTCATCGTCAAATGCCGCACTTCCGCTGTCGATGGTGGCAGTTGAGGAAAAAGATGGTGTTTCGGGCAAAATCACAAGTTTTACTTTACCTCTTGGCGCAACCATCAACATGAATGGAACCGCTTTGTACGAGTGTGTTGCGGTAATTTTTATTGCCCAGGCTTATGGAATCGATTTAACATTCGGTCAGCAGGCCATTGTTGTTTTAACTGCATTGCTGGCTGCCATCGGCTCGGCAGGTATTCCAATGGCCGGACTTGTAATGATGTCGATTGTTTTAACCGCGGTGAATCTTCCGCTCGAAGGAATCGGCTTGATTCTGGCTGTTGACCGTATTCTCGATATGTCACGCACCACAGTAAATGTATGGGGCGATACCTGCGCGGCTGTAATCATTGCCAAATCGGAAGGTGAAACATTGAGTGTCTGATTTTACAATCAGATTGTCAGTTTTGTTTCCTGGTCTTTTCCCGGTAGTTTTTTGGCGTGTCGTTATAAACTTCCCTGAAACACTTGATAAAGTAATGTGCCTGGCTGAACCCAGTCAGGTATGCAATTTCTGAAATGCTTAAATCGGTTTTTTCAAGTTGTTCGACTGCTTTTCGCAAACGTACCAGCCTCATAAACTGGTTGGGAGTCTGACCCACCAGAAGTTTGAATTTCCGGTGTAACACCGATTTGCTCACATTCAGTTCCGATGCAAAATCATCAATATTAAAATCGGCGTCCATCAGGTGTTTTTCAATCACATCAATGGCCATTTTCAGAAAATTTTCCTTTGAATCGAATTCAATTTCGGTATGTGTTTTCGAAATCAGTTCAGAGTACAACTGTGTTTTTCTTTTCAGTCGTGTTTTATGAATGTTAATCATTTGGTTCAGCAGTACCTCTGTGTCAATCGGTTTTTTCAGGTAAATATCGGCGCCATGGCGGTAACCTGTCAGTTCGTCGTCGGTGGTGGCTTTGGCCGATAAAATAACCACAAAAATATCCGAAAACCGTGTGTCGCTTTTAATCGAGCGGGTCAGTTCAAGACCGTCGCTGCCGGGCATAATAATGTCGGTTATCACAATTTCCGGAATGTATTTTTCAACCAGTTCCATCGCTTCTGTTCCGTTGCCTGCCGACAAAACATTAAAATGTGTTTTCAGCTTTTTAACCGTGTAATCAAGCAACTGGCGGTTGTCTTCCACTACGAGAATGGTCGATTTTTCGTTTGTTGTAACAGCCTGAAGGTTTTCATCAGGAATAATTTCCTCTTCGGCCAGTTGAACCGGAAGTTTTACTGTAAAAGTTGTTCCGTGGCCGGGCACTGATTTTACTGTAATCGTTCCACCCAGTAAATCCACAAATTTTTTCACAATAAACAGTCCCAGTCCAAGCCCCTGCGGATTGTCGCTCTCTTTTTTCACCGGTTCGCGGTAAAATTTCTCAAAAACAAGTTGCTGGTTTTTAGGGTCCATGCCAATTCCTGTATCTTTCACCCCGATGATGATTGCCTCGTTTTCTTTATCGAAATCGGCTGAGATTTGCACAGAACCTCCATCAGGCGTGTATTTCAGCGAATTGCTCAACAGGTTGTAAATAATCCTTTCGAGCTTTACATGATCAATTTTTACATTTAGTTTTTCAAATCCGGGGTTGTATGTGAGGTTGATATTTTTTGAAATGGCCAGGTATTCAAAGGCGTGGGAGCAAAAATGAATAAAGGAATTCAGTTCAATATTGGTTTCCCTTATTTGGCGGTCAGAAAATTCGGTCTTTTTAAAATCGAAAATTGCCCCGAACATGTCCGATAAAAACGAGGTGTTCTTTTTAATGATTTCGAGTTTTTCGCGGTTGGTTTCCGAAATGCGACCTTCACGTAAAAGGTCGTTCACTGGCGCCAGAATCAACGAGAAGGTAGTCAGGAAATCATGCGAGAGCCCGGTTATAAAACTTTCTTTCTCCCGGATCAACTCTTCCTTTTTCTCTTTTTCAATTTCGGAGAGTTTTTGTGCATGACGCCGCTGTATTCTCCAGTTAATGTATAAAAACAGGTAAACAAGAATAAGCAGCAGAACAAATGCGGCCAGAATTTTTGTCACCCTTTTTTCCCACCACGGGGGTGTAACAGTCAGTTTCAGCGACCAATCCGGGATGTTGTTATCATCCGAATTGATACTTTTTATTTCAAGAGTATATTCTCCGGGCAAAAGCTGCGAAAAAGTGACGGGGTTGTCGAGCCCGGTGAATTGCCAGTTTTCAGAAAAATCGCGGATTCTGAACCTGTAATAATTTTTAAAAACTGCCTGCCCGGTTTCTGCAAACGAAAGCGATATCCAGCGGCATTTGTGCGATAAAACCAACACCTTTGCATATTCAGGCGATTTCTCCAGCACAATTTCGCCATAAAGTTTATCGCCGGCTTTTATTTCCTGGTTGTCGATTTGCAGGCTCGAAAGTATGATTTCAGGTTTTTCGGTTTGGCTTAAAATGAGTTTCGGATTAACAAGTATCAGGTTTTGTGAGGTACCGAAAACCAGGATTTCATTGTTGTCGATAGTTGTTTTAGTCGCAGAAAGAATGGCGTTTCTGCCCGTCAGTTCGGTGTTGATTTCGCGAACCGTATTCTCGTTTTGCATTTTACAAAAGAGTCTTTCGCCAGCGCTGAACCAGAGATTATTTTCGGGGTCGGTGATTAAAGTGCGAACCGGTCCTGTGGGCATCAGTTTTTCGGGGAAAAGGGCCACCAGCGAATCGGGTTTCTCCGGCCTGAAAGCAAAAACATTGTTCGAAGTGCCAATCCAGAGTATATCATCAGCGGGGTCATTCAGAATTTTAAAAACAGGTTCATCCGAAATAATGATTCCATTTTCAGCAAGTTCACCGGTTCCTGAATTAAAAAGTACCAGCCCGTTGTTCGACGAGATAAAAAGCTCCCGCTCGTTTAACGGCACAATTCCGGTGATTTCGTTGTGGGCAATCACAGGGTAATTCGTGGTGTCGTTGCTGCTGCCCGGCTCATCAAATTCAACCGAAACAAGCCCGTTTTGTTTGGTTCCAAACCACACTTTCCGGTCACTTTCAGCATAAATTGCTGTTACTTTTGCAATTTCAGGAAGAATTTCTTTGAGGGTGATTTCCATGTCATTCGCTTTGTTGGCAAAGTAGAGTCCGGTTCCATCGTGTGTGAAGAACAGGCGTTTTTCATCGGAATGCAGCAGCAGAACATAGTTTTTAAAGTTTCCGCTGAATTTCGCCTGAAACCGCGGCTGGACTGTTTCTTTTTTCAGGTCGGCCTCAAGAATACCCGCACCCTGCGTGCCAATCAGAATATTGTTATTTCCTGCCGGAATAATAGAAACAGCCGGTTTTGGCAGTGTTCCCTGCGGCGGAAAATGACGGATACCATTGTAATCGGGATTAAATTTGAGCAATCCTTCGCCAAAAGTTCCCACCCACACATTTCTGAATTTGTCGCGGTATATACAATTGATAAACGAGGGAGAAAACGGACTTTTTTTAAGCAGATGCAATGCTTTGGGGTTGTTCATATCGAGCTCCAGCAGCCCGCTGCCCCAGGTCCCGAGGTAAAGCGAGTTGCCGGGGCCGTCGAGAATCCGGTGAATCGAAACTGTTTCGTCGGGCGGCAAAACATTTTTAAACTCCGTTTTCGCGGGATTCAGCTTGTCCCACGTCATTTCAAGCAGGCCGGCGTCCCAGGTTGAACACCAGATTTTTCCACGTTTTCCGGAGGAAAGAAAATGATTTATTACTTTGTTGGGTGTTCCGGGGTAAATCCACTCTCTTTTTGCCTTGTCGTACACCAGCAATCCCGTGTAAGTTCCAACCCTGATAAACCCTTTTGGCTCTTCAATAAAAGCAGAAACAATATATCCCGGATAGTGTTTTTGTGCTTTGAATTTCAGGGTATTGTCTTTTTCGGGAGTGAGCTGGTAAACACCCTGTTCCCAGGTTCCCAGCCACATTTCGCCTTCCGAATCTTCAAAAACCGAAATCACCCTTTCTGGCGCCTGGATATCGATAAACGCCGAAATATTCAAAAACCTGTCTTTTTCCGGGTCGTAAATATCCAGTCCGCCGTTTTTCAGACCAATCCACAAAAGTCCTTTCGAATCAAAAAAAAGAGTTTCAATATTGTTGCTGCTGATAGAATTCGGTTGCCCCGGATTTCGTTTGAAGATACTGAAATTTTTACCATCAAACCGGTTCAATCCGTTGGAGGTGGCAATCCAGATGTAATTTTCGTTCTCTTTGATATCGGTCACTTCAATTCCCGAAAGACCTTCGGAAAGACCGTACCGCACATAATCCTGTGCTACCGTATTTTCGGCAGCCAACAGGCAAAAAACAAGTAGTATAAATAGCTTTTCTCTCAATGGTTTTCAGTTTGCTGTTGCAAAATAACTGAATTTTTTCCAGCCTCTTCACGCTGACACGATTTTGCTATTAATCGACCTTTTTGTGCTATCATGTCAGTAATGATACCCGTAAATTTGTATTGTAAACAAATGAAAACAGAATCAAATCTTATTAACGAATTAAAATGAATGACTCAAAATTACTGAAGTCTTTTCTAATTTCATGGTTGGCAATTCTTCTTGTAACATTCCGAATTTATGGAGCAACACCTTCTGATAATGACGTCATCCAGCAGCAAACAAAAACTGTAACCGGAAAAGTAATTGACAACGAAGGGCTGGGAATTCCGGGTGTGAATGTGGTTGAAAAGGGAACCACCAACGGCGTTGTAACCAATATCGACGGGGCTTTTTCGCTGACACTGAAAGGCGAAAACCCGGCGCTTGTTTTTAGTTTTATTGGTTATACATCGCAGGAAATAAAAGTGGGCGACAAAACAGATTTCACCATCAAACTTGAACAGGATGTAAAATCGCTGGATGAAGTAATGGTGGTAGGTTATGGTGTTCAGAAAAAAGCCACGCTTTCGGGGGCGGTTTCATCGGCAAAGGGCGAGGAAATTGTGAAAGTGCCGGCCATGAATGTTACCAACGCTCTGGGCGGGAAAATGCCCGGATTGGTGGCAGTGGGTCAGAGTGGTGAACCCGGCGCCGATTATTCCACTTTATTTATCCGCGGACGAAGTACACTCAACGACAACTCACCACTGATTGTGGTGGATGGTGTGCCCAACCGCTCGCTCGAAAGAATTGACCCGGCCTCCATCGAAAGTGTCACCATTCTGAAAGATGCTTCGGGTGCCATTTATGGTTCGCAGGCTGCCAACGGCGTTATTCTGGTGACCACCAAACGCGGAAGCGCAGAAAAAATGGATATTACGGCTAACTTTTCTGCCGGTTTTTCGCAACCCACAAGAATTCCGCAAATGACCAACGCTGCTGAGTATTGTGAACTTGTAAACGAAGTAATGTATTACCGTGATAAAAGCCCGGTTTATTCAGCCGAAGATATACAAAAGTACAGCAGTGGCGTCGACCCGTGGCGCTACCCCGATACCGACTGGTACAACGAAGTGCTGAAACCGTGGTCGTTTCAGAATATTGCCAACCTCACACTTTCAGGCGGAAATGAACGTGTGAAATCGTTTGTTTCGGTTTCGTCAAGAAGCCAGGACGGATTTTTCAAAAATAGCGCCAGCAAATACAACCAGCAGGATATCAGGGCCAATATCGATAACAAGGTAAACGATGCCATCGATATTTCGCTTGATGCCAGTTTCAGACTCGAAAACAGGGATTTCCCGACGGCTTCTTCTGCCAACATTTTCAGAGACCTGACTTCGGCACTCCCGATGCAGGTGGCGCACTGGCCAACTGGTGAACCCGGCCCGCCACTCGACCCGACTGTTCAGAACAACCCGGCAGTGCAGGCAACTCCCGAGGCTGGTTTGCAGGAAGGCGAAAACTATGTTTTTAATATCAACTCAAAACTGAACATTAAAATTCCGTGGGTGCAGGGACTTACTTTTACCGCCACCGGCTCCATTGACCGTGGAATCAATTATTCGAAATATTTTTCGAAACGCTACGAATTGTACTCGTGGAATGGAACTTCGGTTGACGAAAACGGAAATCCGGTGCTGACAAGCAATAAATACGGGCAATCGGACATGAAGCAGCAAACCGAAATCAGCAAGCAATACCTTGTAAACGGTTATTTCAATTATCAGCGGAAATTTGCCGATATCCACAATATAAATCTGACGGCTGGTTTCGAGTTAATCGAAAACAATTTTAACTGGTTTGCTGCACAACGGCTCAATTTCAGTCAGAATTACCCGGCTGAGTTGAATTTTGGCGATGCCAACCAGCAATACGCGTCCGGTTCAAATCCCGGGACTAACCGCTGGCAGAACTATTTTGGCCGTGTAAATTATTCATTCAAAGAAAAATACATTGCCGAATTTGTTTGGCGTTACCAGGGTTCGAGCAAATTTCACCCCGAAACCCGCTGGGGATTTTTCCCGGGTGTTTCGCTGGCTTACCGTATTTCGGAAGAAAAATTCTGGACCGACAGCAAAATTCACAACCTAATCGACGACCTGAAATTAAGGACATCATACGGAAAAACCGGGAACGACCTGATTCCTCCGTACCAGTTCTTTTCGCTCTACGGAAAATCGATTTTCAGCTTTGTTACCGGCGACGGAACTTACAACCCGATTTATTACGAAGCGCTGGCCGGCAATGCAAAAGCCCAGTGGGAAGAGGCCGACCAGTACAACATTGGTTTCGATTTGCTGATGCTTGATTCAAGACTGAGCATTACCACCGACTATTTTAACAACCAGCGTTCAAAAATTCTGATTTCGCAAACTGCTTCGGTGCCTGATATGACGGGCGCTTCGGGTATTCTGCCCAAAATCAATCTCGGGAAAGTCAGGAATTATGGTTTCGATTTTGAAGCTACCTGGCACGACCAGGTGGGAAAACTGTTTTATTCAATCGGGTTGAACCTGATGAACGCACAAAACAAAGTGCTTTTCTTTGATGAAGCTGAAGGTTCGCTGGCGTGGCAAAAACAAACCGGCTACCCCATGGAATCTGGTTTGTACTACATTTCGAAAGGAATTTTTCACAACCAGGCCGAAATTGATGCTTATCCGCACATGGCCAACGCACGCCCCGGCGACGTGATTTTTGAAGATGTCAGCGGCGATGGAAAAATTGATGGCGACGACATGAAACGCATTTACAAAAATGTGGTTCCAACCTGGACCGGCGGTCTCAGTCTTTCGGCAAAATACAAAGGTTTCGATTTGTCGGCGCTGGTACAGGGACAGGCCGGTGCAGTGCGATACACTCAATACACTGGTAGCGCAGGCGGTCAGAATTACTTCAAAACATTTTACGATAACCGCTGGACAGAGCAAAACACAGGCTCCGACTGGCCACGAACCTTTAACCGGAACGACGAATACTGGGTCAGCTCATCGAATCCGAATACTTTCTGGCTCCGCAAAACCGATTTTGTGAGGCTGAAAAACATTGAACTGGGTTACACACTGCCCGAAACTCTTTCTCAACGGTTGAGGCTGAGCGATATCCGCCTTTTTGTGGGTGGAATGAACCTGCTGACCTGGACGCCCGACATGGTTGATTTTGACCCGGAACTGGAAGCAAAAGGCGATGGTTTTGCCGGGCAAGGCTACCCGCTGCAGAGAGTTATCAATACTGGTGTAACCGTTAAATTCTGATTAGTCATGAAAAAATCAATATATATCATTTTGCTTGCGCTGATTGGCGTTTCATACTCGTGTAACGATTACCTCGATACCTATCCCGGTGACCAGTACGACGATGCCACCATCTGGAAAAATACCGAACTGATAGAAAGTTTTGTGTACGGAATTTATAACAACATCCCTTATCCGTTTCAGTGGTATAACTGCGCCGCTTTGGTCGATGAGGCAGTACCTGTACAGGTTGACGGCGTTGTGGATGATGTGCTGAATGGCAGGCTGACCCCGGAAAACCCGGGCGTTTTTCACGATAACTGGGCCAATGCCATGGATGGCTACTGGTGGGAAGATATTTACAGCTCCATCAGGGCTTGTAACCTGTTCTTCGATAAAATAAAAATTGCGGATAACACACCCGAAAGTACCAAAGAACAATTGACCGGTGAAGTGCATTTTCTGCGTGCGTACTTTTACTTTCTGCTGATGGAGCAATATGGCGGGGTTCCACTGGTTGATTATGTGATTAACATTGGCGACAACTATAACATTCCGCGAAATTCGTTCGAGGAAACGGTGAATTTTATTGTTGCCGATTTGGATGCAGCCGTGGCAAACAATCGTCTGGCAAATCAAACCGACAAAACAAGAGCCACCGAAGGCGCTGTTTATGCACTCAAATCGAGGGTGCTGGTGTATGCTGCCAGCGAGTTGTACCACAACAACGGAAACTGGGCGAACGATTATGCACATCCTGAATTGATTGGTTACACAGCCGGAAGTTCGGTAACCCGCCAGAGTTTGTACCAGCAGGCAAAAGTCGCTGCCGAAAAGGTGATGAACATGGGAAAATATGAATTATATACTTCGGGCGTTCCCAATAAATCAATCAACTACCAAAATGTTTTTCTCCAGATGTCGTCGAAGGAGCAGATTTATATCACTACCAACGATAAAAAAGTAACCTATTATTACGGAACCGACTGGGGTGCCTGGGTTTACGGACCGCCGTCGTATGGAGGATTTGCACTGAACCAGGTAACCGGAAATCTTGTAAATGCCTTTGAAAATTCTGACGGAACTCCATTCAGTCTGGAAGCAAAAGCTGCCAATCCTTACGCCGGACGCGACCCGCGGCTGGAGGCCACCATTTTGCATCACGGTTCGTCATGGTACAAAAAAGGGCCGGCCGGAAACTGGGTGAGCAATGTAATAGATATTAACGGCGCCGATAAGGGAAAAGACAAAGCCTGCACAGGCTACTACATCAAAAAGTTTATTTCGCCCACAGAAAACGATTATTACTACGGAACACGCCAGCCGCAGCCTTACATGCACATTCGTTATGCCGAGGTTTTGCTGAATTATGCCGAAGCTTGCCTGGGACTGGGTGAGGAAAACTTAGCCAAACAGGCGCTGAACCAGGTTCGGGCGCGCGCCGGAATGCCTAATATTCCTGAAAGCGAATCGGGGCAGGATTTGGTGAACCGTTACCGGAACGAACGCCGCGTTGAAATGCTCTGGGAAAACCAGCGTTTTTTTGACGTGCGCCGCTGGATGATTGCTGACCAGGCGTACAAAGAAGCTTACGGAGTTTCTTACGACGGCACAAAATACACGCAGGTGGTAAACGAAAAACGCACGTGGAACCCGAGTCATTATTTTATCCCGATTCGGTATGTTGAAATGCAGAAAAACACAGCGCTGTTACAAAATCCGGGTTACTAAAACAGGCAAAAAATGATATTGGCAAATAAATACAGAATGAAACAGGCTGCAGCGAAAACAGGATTTTTTGCCTTGCTGCTCACTTTCCCGGTTTTTATAATGAGTTGTTCCCAACCCGGAACAAAAGGTGTTTCCTATTATTTCGATTCGGCTGGCGGAAACAACGAAAACAGCGGAATTTCACCTGAGAAACCTTATCAATCGCTGGCAAAAATCAGGGAACTCAGCCTCCAACCCGGCGATAAAATCCTGCTAAAATCGGGTTCGGTTTTTACAGAACAACTTTTTTTCTCGGGAAAAGGCGATTCGCTCAACCCTGTAGAAATCGGGAAATATGGCGGTGAAGCGCTGCCGCACATCAAAGGCGATGGAAAAACGGCGGCGGTTCATATTTTAAATTCGGAATATTTTGTTCTCCGCTATTTGGAGATTTCCAATAAGGGAGAAACACCGGTGGAAGGATTAAACGGTTTGCTGGTGGAACTCAACAATTACGGAATAGCAAAAAATATTGTTGTCGAAAACCTGTTTGTGCACGATGTGACAGGCTCACTGGTAAAGGAAAAAGGAGGAGGAGATGCCATTCATTTTGTAAACTATCACGACAATAAACCAGACTCCGTTTTATCGTGTTTCGATGGATTAATTGTTCAGAACTGTCATGTAAAAGATTGTCAGCGTAATGGGATTATGATGTGGGGCAACTGGATTCGCAGCAAATGGTTTCCAAGCCGGAATGTGATTATCAGAAACAACCTGATTGAGGGCGTTCCCGGCGACGGAATTGTGCCGGTTGGGTGCGAAAGTCCGCTGGTGGAATATAACATCATGCGCGATTGCCCGGCCACACTGCCAGCTACCGAGGCTTGCGACGGCATCTGGCCCTGGAGTTGCGACAATGCCGTGATTCAGTTTAATATTGTTGACGGACACAAATCCATTGTGGATGGTTATGGTTTCGATTCGGACTGGAACTCTACCAACTCGCTGTTTCAGTACAATTTAAGCATGAATAACGACGGCGGATTTATGCTCATCTGCAACTCGGGCGGCTGGCCTGCCGACTGGAGTATCGGGAATACAGGAACCCGCGTGCGATATAATCTCAGCATCAACGACGGCATCCGGAATTATATTCCGGCCAACAAAACGGAATATTTCTCACCGCTTTTTCATGTAACCGGACCGGTTTTTAACACGGTGGTGGAGAAAAACCTGTTTTATGTAGTGAAAAAGGAAAAACCTGAAATTGATAAAACATTTGTTCATCTTTCAAGCTGGACAGGCTACGCCGACAGTACTGCTTTCAGCAACAACTTCCTCTTTTTAGCCGAACCTCACACAGCGGTCTTGCCAGGAAAATCAACCCGTAATTTTTTCGAAGGAAACATTTTTGCAGGCGAACTCTCTGAATTTGAAACCGGGTTTCAAAAAGCTGATTTGCCATTTACAAGCGCACTTTGGTACGACGAAAATGATGAAGGCTGGAAAAAGCTGGTGGATTTTGTGAAAGATAAAACCATCACAATCGAAGGCCGTGAATACAAAATTACCGACCTGATTGGATACACTGAAAAACAGTGATTCATTCAAACTGATTGAGAGAAATTATTACCAATAAAATAATTCAGTATTAACTATTTAAAACTTTACAAGATGAAAAGAACTTTACTTTTTGCTTTGATACTTGCCTTTGCAAACACAGTTTTCGGGCAGGAACTCATCCAAAACGGGAATTTCACCAACCCTGATGATGGGAAAGTTTACGGAACCATCGATTCAATTCCCGGCTGGAAAACCGATGACCATCGTGCAGGATGTAATCTGCGTGATATTTATAAAGGTGATGGCGTGTGCAACCAGTGGGACGGCGCCGGCAGCTTTTACCAGGTGGTGGGTGTGGTGCCCGCCGAACAAACCACTTTCGATGTGACCTATAAACTGGCCTGTACCTACAGTTACTGGGCTGGCTGGAAAACACCGGTTTATGTGATTTTCAGTGCCTATTCCGGCACCGATGTAACCACCCGTATTCCCATCGACTCGCTGAGTTTTGAGTTCTGGACTGCTGCTGCAAATTATGGCAAAGATTCAACCATCAGTTTGCAGTGGGTTTTACCGGCTGCCAGCACTTTTGCCGGGCAGAATCTGGTCATTGAATTCAAACAATACCGCTCGGCTGATTATGGTTACAGCGAATCGTGGACCTACCTGAATTATGACGACATCAGCGTGATTGCTTCGGGCGGAAATGTAATTGTTGAAAATCCGGAAACAGGTGTTGAATTGCTGGCTAACGGCGATTTCAGTTTGCCTGCCGACAGTGTTGAACACAAAAACCTGAACAACATTCCTGCCTGGAAGACTGATACACAAAGCGAAGATTTTAATGGTCGGGCCAATGTAAACGAAGGTCCGATGAAAAAGGAAGCGGTTGCCTGGTTGTGGGATGAAACGCCCGGAATTTACCAGGTGGTGGGAACCGTTCCGGCAGTGGCGACACAATACGATGTGAAATTCGATATATCCTGTTTTTATACCTGGTGGGGCGACTACAAATCTGATTTCTATGTGATTCTCAGTGCCTACAGCGGCAGCGATGCAACAAAAAGAGTTCCCATCGATTCACTCAAATTCAATTACGATTGCAAAGGTGCCGACTGGTTTAAGTTTGCCACACTCGAAGGAACTTACACGTTAGACGCAGGCAGTGCGCACGCTGGCGAAAACCTGGTGATTGAATTCAAACCGTTTAATTCGGCTGATTTTGGCTATGGTTCGTCTTATACCTATTTCTGGTTAGACAATTGCAGCGCAAAAGCCACAACCTTGTCGGTTGATGAGGAAAACCTGGTGCAGAATGGCGATTTCAGTCTGCCAAACGACAGCATCGAACACAAAAACCTGAATACTATTCCTAATTGGAAAACCGACACACAAAGCCAGGATTTTAACGGGCGTTCAAATGTTAACGAAGGTCCGAGGAAAAAAGAAGCTGTTGCCTGGTTGTGGGACGAAACACCCGGAATTTACCAGGTCATCGGCACAGTGCCGTCGTTAGCCACCCGGTTTGACGTGAGTTTTGATTTGTCATGTTTCTATTCCTGGTGGGGCGATTACAAATCCGACTTTTATGTGATTTTCAGTGCTTACACCGGCGACGATGCAACCACCCGCGTTCCGCTCGATTCCATCAAATTCAATTACGATTGCAAAGGTGCCGACTGGTTTAAATTCAGTACGCTCGAAGGTTCGTACACCCTCGACGCCGGAAATGCCAAAGCCGGACAAAACCTGGTGGTGGAATTCAAACCGTTTAATTCAGCCGATTTTGGTTATGGTTCGTCGTACACCTATTTCTGGATGGATAATGTATTGGTAAAATCGACCATCGTTACAGGGGTAATTGAAAAACCTGTTGCTGACAATCTTCAAATCAGGGCCTACAATCACCAGATTTATATTGATGGTGTCAATGAAATTAACCAGGTTTCGGTTTATGATTTAACTGGCAGAAAAGTATTTACCACAAAACCATACAGCAACGTGATTGATGTTCCCGCTTTATCAGGTTTCCACATCGTGGTGGTGGATGCCGGCAGGGTTCGTAAATCGCAAAAAGTAGTTTTTTAGTTTAGTTAATTTGCCGGGGGATTTTTTATGGTCCCCCGGTTATTATTTTAAATTGCAGCGGGAAACTTATGTTTTCCACAGAACACTTTTATTTAACTACGAATGAAAAAAATCAACCTGCTTTTTATCCTTTTTTTCAGCCTGAATGCTTTTTCGCAAACGCAGCTTTTCGACGATGGCTGGCGGTTTCACCGGGGTGGGGCACAGAGCGCCGAAACCGTGGGTTTTGACGATTCGCAGTGGCGGATGATTGATTTGCCGCACGACTGGAGTATCGAAGATATCCCCGGAACCGATTCGCCTTTCAGTCGCGATGCAGTGAGCCAGACCAGCGGCGGTTTTACCACCGGTGGTAATGGCTGGTATCGCAAAGCGTTTTCTTTGTCCGAATCAATGAAAGGAAAGTTGTTACAGATTCAGTTTGATGGCGTTTACATGAATGCCGAATGCTGGCTGAACGGGCAATCGCTGGGCAATCATCCATATGGTTACACCTCTTTCTGGTATGATATTACCACAAAAGTACGGTTCGATACGGTAAACGTACTGGCAGTTCAGGTCAAAAACGAGGGCGCAAACAGCCGATGGTACAGTGGTTCGGGAATTTACCGCCACGTGTGGCTGAAAGCTTCCGACCCCGTTCTTGTCACGCCTTTTGGGATTTCTATCACCACTCCCGAAGTGAGTAGTGAAAAAGCCACCGTAAAAATTGTCACCACGGTGGGCAACAAAACCCCAAAGCAGGCCGGAATAAAATTAGTTACAAGCATTCTGGATGCAGCATCAAAAGAGGTGGCAAAAACTGAATCGGTTTTTACACTCGGTACAGAAAAAACTGAAAATACAGAACAGGTTGTATCGGTAGCCAAACCCGGTTTGTGGTCGGTGGAAACACCGGTTTTGTACAAGGCGGTTACCGAAGTGTATGCCGATGGAAAACTGTGCGACAAAACTGAAACTTCTTTTGGCATCCGAACCATTGCTTTCAGTGTTGACAAAGGTTTTCAGCTGAATGGCAAAACCGTGGAACTGAAAGGTGGCTGTGTGCATCACGACAATGGGCCGCTGGGTGCAAAAGCATACGACCGCGCCGAAGAACGCCGTATTGAACTGTTGAAAGCCTCGGGCTATAACGCTGTCCGCTGTTCGCACAACCCTCCGTCGCCGGCGTTTCTGGCTGCCTGCGACAAACTCGGGATGCTCGTGATTGACGAGGCTTTTGATATGTGGCGCAACGCCAAAAATCCTTACGACTATTCGCTGTATTTTGATGAATGGTGGCAGAAAGACATCGAAAGCATGGTGTTGCGCGACCGGAATCATCCGTCCATCATTCTCTGGAGTATCGGTAACGAAATTGGTGGGATGGACTCACCCGAGGTGGTGGAAGTGGCGAAAATGCTCGGAAATCACATCCGCAAACTCGACCCCACACGGCTTGTGACTGCCGCTGTTAACGGGCTGAATCCGCGAAAAGACCCGTTTTTTGCGACGCTCGATGTGGGTGGTTACAATTATGCCACCGGTGGCGATCACCTGAAAGGCAGCATTTATCCCATTGACCATAAACGTGTTCCCGAAAGAATTATGCTGGGAACCGAATCGTATGCGCTGGAGGCTTTTGGCGCCTGGATGGATGTGCTGGACCACAGTTACCTGGCGGGTGATTTTGTGTGGACTGCTTTTGATTACATCGGTGAGGCAAGCATCGGCTGGCGCGGTTACTGGCAGGAAAACAATTTTTATCCCTGGAACCTGGCGTATTGCGGCGACATCGACATTTGCGGCTGGAAACGCCCGCAGTCGTTTTACCGCGATGCACTCTGGATGGAAAAAAAGGTTTCGGTGTTTGTAAAACCGCCGCAACCCAGCTTTCCGCTCAACCCGAAACGACAGTCGTGGAGCAAATGGCACTGTCACGATGTGGTTGCCAACTGGAACTGGCCGGGCTACTAGAATACTGAGTTTGAAGTAAACGTCTATTCATCGTGCGAGGCTGCCGAACTTTTTCTGAACGGAAAATCATTGGGAAAAAAGGAAACCAACCGTACCACGGAGTTTCAGGCAATGTGGAAAGTGCCTTACCAGCCTGGCGAACTGAAAGTGGTGGGCTATCAGAAAGGAAAACCGGTTTCGCAGGCGGTGCTGGCAACTGCCGCAGAAACAAAAGCCATCAAAATCAACGCCGACAGAAACAAAATCAGCGCCGACAACCAGGATTTAAGCTACATCACGGTGGAACTGACCGATGAAAAAGGCATCCGGAATCCGAAGGAAGAACGGCTGGTAAAATTTACCATCGAGGGAGAAGGAAGTATTGTGGGTGTGGGGAACGCCAACCCGGTAAGCACCGAAAGTTACCGACTGCCACAACGGAAAGCCTGGCAGGGCAGGTGCCTGGTGATTGTAAAATCGACAGGCAAATCAGGAAAAGTCAAACTGACTGCTTCGGCAGAAGGACTGAACCCTGTTCAGGTTGAAATTCAGTCTGAATAGCTGTGCTGTTTGTAAAGTCAAAAAGTAAAACCTGCGGATTTCTGCGGGTTTTATTTTTTGCAGATTTTGTGTCTGCCTGTCATTTGCCACGATGGGCAGGTTGGTTTGAGTTTGTAACTTGTTTTCAGCTCAAAATCGTAGGTTCATAAAGCCAAGCACTTGTTTCAATCCTGATAAACAGGGAGTAAGCGTAAAGTTTCATTGAATCTGATGCTTCGGGTTTGCAAAGTTGAAAAGCTGTGTGTATGGTTATGTTGCGCCGGGCTTAACGGCTCATCGGCCATCTACTCGATTATAGGTTGTTGTTCATTTTTCCAGTCATTTTATTCTCAATTTGCTACTGTTTCTTGTTTCTCTGTCTGCCGTGCGTTGGGGTAGGCGAGCTCTTTTGCAGGTTTTGGTTTTGCGTTGGCTTGTGCGACCTGCAAATGTGCTTGACTACGAAGCGATGGTATCTTTCACAATTTCAATACATTTATTTAAATCCTTTTTTATCTCATGCTCCCAAAATCGCTGAACAACCCAGTTTTGATTTATTAATAATTGATTGTTTTTTTTGTCTCTTTCGATATTTCGTTCAATCTTTTTTATCCAATATTCTCTGTTGCTTTTAATTTTAGTTTTCTTTTCTTGCCAATTGAAACCGTGCCAGAATTCACCATCAATAAAGATTGCTATTTTATATTTTTTTATTGCGATGTCAGGATTTCCAATTATTTTTTTGTTTTCAATTCTGTATCTAATTCCTTCTTTCCACAAGGCTTTTCTAAATATTATTTCAGGTGTTGTATTTTTTGCTTTGATTTTTCGCATTAAATCAGAGCGTTCTTGGGTCGTTTCAAATCCATGTTTACTTTTCACCTATAAAAATATGATTGTTAAATAACGTGTGTGGTGCACTAATCAAGTTAATGTCAAATTTCAATGATGGCTCAACTCTTGAACTTGCATTGTGGATTCTAAAAGAAATTTGCCAACCTTCATTTAATGATACAATTAAGGTCGTTTTAGAACTTTCTTCATAAACTATTTCAATTAGTCTGGTTGGTAATTTAAGTTTTTGAATTCTTGCTTTTGGATTAATTTTTCCAAATGGTTGATTAAGTGTACCGTGTAAATTATATGCTTGAATTTCTACTTTATTATCACCCTTAATTACCTTATAAAAGTCCTTATTACCAATTAAATATTCAACTAATCTTTGTGGTATTAGTGAAGGATTTGCTTTGTCGAGACGAAGCAACTCAGTCCTAAAAGCATTCAAAAGAGGGACATAAATTTTGTCGTGCATATCAGGAATTGATGTCCACTGAGTGTTTCTATCTTTAATCTTAAGATTTGACAGGAAATCAAAAATTGGTTTGATTTCGTTGAAGTAGGTTTTAGAACAGGGTATTCCAACCCATTTTTCTCCGAAATCAATTTTTTGGGATAATCTGGAATGCTTTACTGCTCTATGATTATTCTTAGCAGAAATTCCAATTTCCCATTTTTGAAGCAACCGAATTGCTAAAACATCTCTAACATCACCTGATTGTCCCTCACTATCTGAAACTATTTCGAGTTGTAGTGTGTCTTTTGGGCTGATACTATTTGATAAGCGGGGTTCAATATCAACGAGGAAATTTATTGCAGCACTTGACACTAATGAATATAATCCTAGTTCATCTTCAGAAAAACTCTCAAAACAAGATTTTGCAGTTTTATATGGTTCATTGTCAATTACTACAACATTATTATTTGGTTTTTTTAATCTGTCATAGAATTCTTTCAAAAGTGCATATTCAAATGCTTTTCCAGTTTTAGTTTGTATCGCCATGGTGGACTAATTGTTTTTCTGATTTAGTTTTTTCTAAATCTTTATTGTCTATTATTCTTTCAGATAAACTCTGCTTAATTTCTTTGGCAATATAATATGCCAATCTAACGGGCACAGCATTGCCAATCATTTTGTAACCAGCAGAAATGTTATCATAATGGAAAATGAAATTGTCAGGGAAGGTCTGAATTCTTGCACATTCACGAACACTCAATCTCCTATATAAATTTTCTTTCCCCCTTACAAATTCTCTCTTATTTTGTTCAATAAATTTCATTTTTGGTGCTTGTGGATGCAATGGAGCATGTCTCGCTCCGGCTTGAATGGTAAAAGAAACCTCGTCCCAACTTCTAACTCTGTTTCTAGACATAAAAATGCTTGAAAAGCTCCCGTCCATAAATTCATGATTTGGGATACTACAATTTCCATTATTTGCATTTTTCCCATTTTTTGCACTTAAGACGTTGTCTGCTAAATCTCCAATTGCTTTGCTAAGTGGAATTATCTCTTTAAATCCTTTGGGAAATTTAAAGTCAATTTTCAAATCACTTCTAAATCCAATGAAAAAGACTCTTTTTCTATCTTGAGGCACTTTAAAATCTTTTGCATTTAGCATTTTGAAATGTAAGTCATAACCAATACCAGCATTTCTAAAGTGATTTTTTATATTATCTAAAGCTTCTTTATGCCTTAATAACAGCATTCCAGAAACATTCTCCGCCAAGAAAAAGTAAGGTTGCTTTGCTTCAAGAAGTCTAATAAATTCAAAAAATAGTTGTCCTCTATTATCCTCGATTCCGCGCATAGAACCAGCTTCGCTCCAACTTTGGCAAGGTGGACCTCCAATAATTCCATCACAATCTGGAACATCTTCATTTGGAATTTGAGTTATGCTTCTCTTGTCTAACTTTGTGTTCGGGTGATTCTTTTCATAGGTTTTCCAAATATCTCTATCATATTCATTTGCCCAGATTACATTAAATCCAGCGTTTGAGAATCCTAAATCGAGTCCACCAGCTCCAGCAAAAAGTGATACTATTTTCATGGCTAAAAGTTTAATTTTTCTTGTTTAACATTGGATTGTTTAAGGTATTTGACCTTTTGTTCGGCAAGTTCCAAAGCTCTTTCAGAACAACAATTAGAATAAATTTTATTAGCAAATTTCTCACTAAACAGCTCATCTTTAAGAGTTTTAGTGTCAAGGTTAAAAACCGATGCTAATTTTTCTAATCTTTTCTCATCAAATTCTCTTTTGTTGTTTTCGATTTTACTCAAATTAGCCGAGTCCATATCTAATTGTGCAGCTAATTGAGTCAAAGTCATGCCGTTTTCAGTCCTTAATAGTCGAATATATTCTCCGAATGTTTCTTTCATTTGACTTGTATTTTAATTCTTGTCAACAATTGACAAATATAAATCATTTTTCAATACAATTCAATTTTTTTTATTGATGCGATGGAATAAAAACAGCTCTTTTGCAAACATTGGTTTTACGTCGGGTTGTGCGGTTTGCAAATGTGCTGTTTTGTGCGTTGGCTGTTCATTATTTGGCTTTATTTTTTTGTCTTTTTGTAGCAAATTGTCCACTCGTTTTTCTGTCTTTTTACACTTGGCGGTAACTCGTTTATACACGCAATAAAACTTCCTGATATTTCCATATTTGGATAAAAAGGCGCAGTTTCATTGCTTCTTTTGATTTGTGCTTTACGTGCAAGCGGTTTCTGTTTTTTGTTTCGGTTTTAAAAATAATCATAAATCTATGTTGTTTACGCTGTCCCGGTAATTTCTTCGGCAAAAAACAATGCTCGCGATTACTCCCGCGGCTTGCCCAAACCAAAAATGTGCCTTTGGGACAACTCCCACAGCCCCGCCGGAGAAAAAGAGAGCCATGGGACAACTCCCACGGCTCCGTTATTCAAAAAATAAAATCGTCAATGTTTAATTTGTTTGCCTGGAAAAGCAGGGCAGAATCACAGGGGTCAGGCTCAGTCAATATAAAGCAAAATGGTTTCTGTGCAGTTTTAATCAAATATTGGAAAAATGACGCCGGATGCCGGTTTTGCTCACCTTGGCATAAGTTCCCCAGCCACGTTTCATCCAGTGGCCTAAAAAGGGCATCGGAATAATAAACGAGCGTTTGAGGTTCCTGAAAACAAAGGCAGCGCCATCGCCGGTGTCCATCACACAAATAATATTGGGATTTTCGTGGTAATGTTTTTTCTTTCCGCTCCCGGTTTCGGCAACCAGGATATTGCGGGCAGCGGTGCGTCCCATCAGTTCGGCCACGTGACCCTGTTTGGCCACCCAATCGGGGCCTTCGAGGGCGGCAATATCGCCAATGGCATACACATTTTCCTGTCCGCGAACCTGGCAATGCGTGTCGATTTGCACAAAACCGGCTTCGTTCAGCGGCAGTCCGCTGTTCTGCAAAACAGGGTGACCAGTTCCCCCGGGGATGTATAAAATCAAATCGGCTTCGAGTGTTGTATTATCCTCAAAAACAACTGCACCCGGCCCGAATTCTGTGATTTTTTTCCCAAATCGTTTGGCAATGTTGTATTTCTCAAACATCATGTTCAGCATGGGCAGTGCACCTTCTCCCATTTTTGCGCCCGGTTCGTTCATGGGGGCAAAAAAGGTGAGTTCAAAATTTCGCCTGATTTTTTTCTTTTTCAGCAGGTTGTGGATGTTGAACATCATTTCGAAAGCCGGTCCGCCGCGAACAGCCGATTTGTCTTTTGGGTTGCCGCCAAAACCGATGGCAATTTTTCCGTTTCCACGGGCCACCAGTGCATCAATTTTTTCGCGGATTGCCAGCGAAACTTCGGGCTTTCCGCAAATCGACAAAGTGTTCTCAACCCCTTTGTGTTTCATTTTTCCGGCACCAAAAGCAAGCACCAGGTAATCGTACCCGAGAGTCTGGCTTTCACAAACCACCTGCCTGTTTTCGGGCTGAATTTCCTTTACCGTATCAATAATAACCTCAAAAGGATATTTCTTGCGGATTTTTGCCAGCGGAACTTTTACATCGTTTAAATCTTTGATACGCACCGGAACCCAGATGGAAATAGGGTAGAGGTACAGAAAATCACGGTCGGAAACCAGCGTAACTTCCACTTTCCCGCTTTTTTGCAGTTGAATGGCGGTTTGAATCCCTGCAAAACCGCCACCCAGAATCAGCACTTTTTTCATTGTTAACAGATTGTCTGAATCAGTTTACTCTTTGTCTCATCATTTGCATAATTCCGCCACCGTTGCGGGTGTTGGTAAAACCGAGCTGCATCAGCATCCGCTGTGCATAGGCCGACCGTGCACCCGACGCACAATACAGTATGATTTCGCGTGATTTGCTGCCCAGTTCGTCCATCCTGGCATGCAGTTCATCCAGCGGGATGTTAATGGCTCCCGGGTAAGCGCCCGAATAAAACTCTTCGGGTGTTCGCACATCCACCACCAGCGGGCCTGTTGTCGGCGCTGCGGTTGTGACTTTGGCGGCATTTCTGCGGGCCATCATAGCAGCAATGCCCCCTCCGTTTTTCACATTGGTGTAGCCAATCTGCATCAGCAACCGTTGTGCATAAGCCGAGCGGGCTCCGGTGGCACAATACACCACAATTTCTCGCCGGGGATTGTTGCCCAGTTCGTAATATCTTTCGGCCAGTTCATCCAGCGGAATATTGATAGCTTCAGGAACTGCGCCGTCTTCAAACTCTTCGGGTGTGCGAACATCCACAATCAAGGTCAAATTTTCGTCCCGGGCTTTTACCTCTTTTTTCTCTTCCGTTTTTTGTTCTTCGCCCTGAAGTGTTTTTTCCTCAAGCGGCAAAAGATCGATTTTCAGGTTTCTGAAACCCAGCGAGCGGGCAAAACGCTGCAAAGAAGTGTGTCCGCCCGAGATGTTGGTCACCTCTGTATAGCCGGCACCTTTCAGTATGCGGAGTGCCTGGTGTCCTTTTTTGCCGGTTTCGTCGTAAACAATCACCGGGCGGTTGGTTGGAATCTCATGCAGGTTTTGGGCCAGGAATTCGAGTGGAATATGCAAAGCGCCTTTGATGTGACTTTTTTCGAATGCAAAATTGTCGCGTACATCCACATAAACAGGCGTTTTGTCGGAAACAAACTGGTCGAGTTCGGCAACCGTCACCGACGGACTGAATCCCGACATCCGATTTTCGGCCGTGTAGGCAGCCATGTTCATGGCATCGTTGGCCGTACCGATGGGTGGCGAGTAGGCAAAATCAACATCGGCCAGTTCACTCACAGTGAGTTTGGCCGCTGTGGCAGTGGCAATCACATCCAGCCTTTTGTCGGCACCTTTATACCCGGCGGTTTGTCCGCCCAGAATCACGCCTGTTTTCCGGTCGTACACCAGCAGCGCGGTAACTGTTTCGGCTCCGGGGTAGTACGAAGTGTGGTGTTCTTTGTGTACCACCACGGCATCGGCATCCATTCCCAGCGAGCGGGCCTGTTTGAGCGAAAAACCGGTGGTTCCGGCCACGGCTTCGAAAACTCGCACCACCGAAGTACCGATGGAACCTTTGTAGCTGTGATTTCCGCCCAGTGCATTTTCGGCGGCAATACGACCCTGCCGGTTGGCCGGGCCTGCCAGCGGAATTCGCACTTTTTTGCCGTTTACGCGGTGTTCAATTTCCACCATGTCGCCGGCTGCAAAAATATCGGGGTCTGAAGTTTGTAATTTGTCGTTTACCAGCAAACCACCGGCTTCACCAATTTCGAGCCCGGTTTCTTTGGCCAGCTGCAAAGTGGGGCGAACCCCGATTGACAACAAAACCATATCGGCAGCCAACACTTTGCCATTGTCGAGTTTTACCTCGCGCTGCCTGATTTCGGTTACGCTGGCACTTGTGTTTACACCCACCCCATACGAAAGCAGTTCGTTCTCAATAAAACCGGCTGTTTCGGCTTCCATCACCGACATCACGTGGGGCGTCATTTCCACCACATTCACTTTCAGTCCCCGCTTTACCAGCGCTTCCACCATTTCGAGGCCGATAAAGCCACCGCCCACCACAACCGCTGTTTTGGGTTTCTTTTCATTCAGGAAACCTGCTATTTTGTCCATGTCTTCCAGTGTCCAGAGTGTAAAAACATGGTCGTTATCCGCGCCGGGAATCGTTGGTTTTACCGGGCGGCCACCCTGTGCCAGAATCAGTTTTGTATAGCTGAATTCTTTTTGATCGCCGCTTCTTGTATCGAAAGCTTTTACCGTGTGTGCCTTTCTGTCGATGGACGAAACCAGCGTGTGCGTGTGCACATCCACATTGTATTGTTCGTTAAAACTTTCTGGGCTCTGTAAAATCAGCTTCGAACGGCTTTTGATGTCGCCGCCAATGTAATACGGTAAACCGCAGTTGGCAAACGAAATGTCAGGCCCGGCTTCGAGCATGGTGATTTTTGCCGAAGGTGAAATTCTCCGTGCTTTGGCAGCTGCTGTGGCTCCCGCCGCAACACCACCGATGATCAGTATTTTTTCCATTTTCATATTTTCTTTATTTTTTGATTCTATTTTTAATATTTAACTGGTTTAGAAATCTCTACCATCAAATTGCCTCTATCCCGAAATTTCGGGACACTGAAGGGGACTTGCCCGGCTCCCCTTTAGGGGCGGGGGTAAAATGAGGCGCTTCCAAACTAAAAGTCATTTAATTCTATTTTTAATATTCAACTTATTAATCTCTTTAACTTTTTGCATCCTAAACCGTGACTGGCTCAAAAACAGCATTCAGTATTGCTTTCATACCCGATTCTGACAACGATCCGGCTGTTACTTTTTCAACCTTCCCGTTTTTAAAACATACGGTTACCGGAAGCGCTTTCTGACCGGCTACTTCGGGAATGGCGTGGAAAAATGCCGAAACCGGGTTGTCATATTCCAGATCAAAGAATTTTACATGCCTGTATTTCGCTTTTAAACCAACGGCTGTGCGGTAAACATTCACGCTGGCAGTGTCCATTCTGCCACAGATGATCACCGTATTTTCGTTTTCCGACAGGCTTTTTGAAAAGTCAGCGGCATTTTCGATATGATTCAGATTTGTGTACAACATGTTTTTTCATTTTTTCGCTGCAAAAATACCGTCTGATTTCAGGGCCACCAACTGAATGGCTACCGGTGAATCCGGTTTCTGAATTGAACTGCGACAACTTTTTTATTGATTTAAATCTTAATTTTATCCGCTGAACGAATACGGGATCATCCAATGAAGCCAATTCTTGAAACCGACAAAGAGTTTTTCTGCGATATACAGGCTCCCTGTTTTCAGATGCTGACACCGGTTGAAGCCGACCTGGTGAAAGCCAGCAAAACACAGGTGTTGTTCCGCAAAGGCGACAACCTGACCAAACAGGGTGCTTTTGCTTCGTATGCCTTGTTTATGATAAAAGG
This sequence comes from Draconibacterium sp., assembly GCA_036735485.1. Taxonomy (GTDB): domain Bacteria; phylum Bacteroidota; class Bacteroidia; order Bacteroidales; family Prolixibacteraceae; genus Draconibacterium. The sequence goes on from DAINOH010000070.1 coordinate 24,696, forward strand.
GCTCGCCAAAAAGTACGTGGAAGGCGATGGTTCAAAGAATTTTAACCTGCGGGTGATTCAGCCGGGCGAATTTATCGGGTTGTCGGCGGTGTTCAGCAAAAACACGTTTAACTACTCTTCAGTGGCGCTTACCGATTGCCAGGCCTACCTCGTTGAAAAAGATGCCATTGCCGCGGTGGTGATGCAAAACGGCCATTTTGCCTTTAACATTATCAAACGCTATTTTGAGCAGAACGGCAATTTGTACGACACGCTGCGCACGGTTTTGTACAAACAGATGAATGGCCGCATGGCCGACACACTGTTGTACATCGACAGCCTGAAACAGGACGGACAGGATGTTTTCCAGCTGATTTCGCGGAAAGATATTGCCGAGTTTGCCGGCATTTCCACCGAAAGCGCGGTAAAAGTGCTCAAAAGCTTTGAAAAAGACGGACTGATCGAACTCCACGAAAAAAGCATCACCATTCTGAACGAAGCGAGTTTGCAGGAGATCAGCAAAAA
>DAINOH010000071.1:0-24909 GCA_036735485.1 Draconibacterium sp.
TATTTTTTATCTCGATGCCAAAGAGAAAAAATACATCGATGAATGTGGTGCCGCCAACTTTTTCGGCATAAAAAATAATACTTACATCACACCAAAATCGCAGTCTATTCTGCCATCGATAACCAATAAAAGCTTAATGGTACTTGCCGGAGAACTGGGGTTGAAAGTGGAAGTCAGACCGGTTCCGGTAGATGAACTGTCAACTTTTGAGGAAGCCGGTGCCTGTGGAACTGCCGCTGTTATCAGCCCGATTCAGCGGATTGACGATTTCGATGAAAACAAATCGTACGTTTTCTCCAAAGATGGAAAACCCGGCCCCATCAGCGAAAAACTTTACAACAAACTGCGCGGTATCCAATACGGCGACGAACCGGATAATTATGGTTGGGTGACAGTTTTGTAGCCCCTCTTAATCTCCCCAAAAGGGAGAAATTCAGAATGAATAGAACTTATGATATATAAAAGCTTCGGAAATTCCGGAGCTTTTTTTTTATCCTGCTGTAACTTCCTGCAAAGTAGTTCGTCATATCTCCGGAAAGCGCTCAGAAAACTTTATGACTTTAAACGATTACAATAGCTCGGTTACACTTTATTCAGATCGGTTATACCGGTTTGTATTAAAGAGCATTAAGGATGTGCACAAGGCTGAGGATATTGTACAGGATTGCTACGAAAAGCTCTGGAAAAATCATGAAAATGTAAGCAGCGAAAAAGTGAAAGCCTATCTTTTTACTTCGGCTTACCACACCATGATTGACCGGATCAGAAAAGACAAACGCTCAGTTTTTGCTGAAGATGTAAAAGTTGCCGAAAATAGCCATGAAAGGAGTTATTCTGACCTGGGAGAAATTCTGAACTTCGCAGTAAATAAGCTTCCCGAAATACAACGGATGGTTTTGCTGCTGCGTGACTACGAAGGATATTCGTACCAGGAAATAGAAGAGCTGACAAACCTGAATGAGTCGCAGGTAAAAGTTTATATTTATCGGGCAAGGGTGTTTTTGAAAAATTACATCGGGAAACCTGAAGCAGTTATTTAGTCGAATTTTTTGAGAAAAGAGGAAATGAAAATTAACAGAAATAATTATGAATCCTACTTCATCGATTACCTTGAAGGGAATCTCGATGAAAGTCTGGTGGATGATTTTATTGAATTTCTGACCTCCAACCCCGACCTGAAAGAAGAACTTTCCATGTTCGAACCAGTTTCAGTTGAACCCGGAAATATTGTATTCGGAAAAAAAGAGCTGCTTTTTAAAGAGTATTTTGACCTCGAAAGCGAATTTAACCATGCTGCAGTTGCAAGTTTCGAAGGCGATCTTTCAGACACAGAAAAAGCTGCCTTTGATAAATATATTGCAGCTCATCCTGAAAAACAGGAAGAACTTACACTTTTCTCCCAAACAAAACTGATTCCCGACGAAAACATTGTTTTCAGCAAAAAAAACCGGCTTTACAAAAAAACATTGGCAAAAACAATCACTTTGTGGGGAAGTCGTGTGGCTGCTGTGTTAGTTCTGGCAATCTCAGTTTTTCTGTTTATTCAGAGAAATGAAAGCAAAAACACAATTAACCGGGAAGTTGCCACTGTTGAAGAAAAACAACCTGAAAGAACAACCACAATTTTGTCTGAAAACATTAATCAGCAACAAAATACAAAGCTTGCCGAAGTAAAGCCGGGTTCCGGGATAAAAGCTGAAAGACAAAACACTCCTGCAAAAAATATGGCCGGCAAACCAACCGAAATTCAGGAAATGGAAAATACAGTCACAGAGCCGGAAATTGCCCGTCATCCGGAGGAATTATTTGCGATGATAAATCCGAAAATGGCTTCCATTAAACAGAATCAGCCTGATTTAATGCTTGAAACCATGTATATCACAAGTCCTGAAAATCCTTATGAAGAACGTTTGCTGGTTGACCGGCTAATCGAAAAAACCGGAATCGAAAAATTCAGCCTGAATAAAATTGCAAAGGCTGGTTTAAATCTTGTCACATCAATTTCGAATGAAAAATTCACTTATCAGACTGATGAACAGGGAAAAGTTACCGAAGTTAATTTCGACTCGCGGTTGCTGGCGTTTTCCATTCCCACAACCTCAACCCGTTCAAATGAAGATTTGGGAGAGTAATTAGCAAGATTTACCATTTACTATTCTTCTAATAACCCATTTACTCATTCACCCAATCACTCATTCGCTCACTTAACCATTCACCCAATTACAATTTTTTAAAATCGCTGTAACTTTTCAAAAACCTTATCCGTCACAGGTTCAGAATTTAAAAAACAGAAAAAATGAAACGATTGATTACACTTATTTTAAGCAGCGCTTTCGCGCTAAACTCGTGGGCACAAAATGACACAACCACCGTTAAAGCGGATAAAGAAAAAACAAAAGATGTTGAAGTTGTTACCGATGAATGGGGTGACACAACCCACATAAAAATTGGTGACCAGACGTATAAAGTTGTTCAGGGCACCAATGACAAAAATGTAAAAAAAACAAAGGATGTTACAGAAGTTAAAGTGGGTAAAAAGAACGTGGTAACAGTGGATGACAATGGAGACAATGTACATGTAATTGTCGGAGATAAAGACAATTCGAAAGGAGTTGAAGTGATTACAGACGACTGGGGCGATACCACCCACATCAGGATTGGCCGCAGAAACTTTAAGGTAATTGAGGGAGACAACGGTACCTACGTTAAATACGAAAAAGAAGATAAAAGCAAGAAATGGAGCCGCAGTTTTAATGCGCACTGGGCCGGGCTTGAAGTGGGCATGAATATGTTCGAAAATTCCGATTATTCAATATACCACAGTACTGAATATGAACAATACGGAGATGTTTTTGACCTCAGGTCGGGCAAATCGTTAAGCTGGAACCTGAACTTTATGGAATTCGCCTTTAAAAATGCAAAGAAAACCTTTGGTTTGGTTACCGGAATGGGCATCAGTTTTAACGATTATGCTTTCGATTTACCGGTTACAATGGAAAAAGAAAACGGTTATGGAATGACGATTCCGGTAAACATTCAGCAGGAAAATAAAAGTGTGAAAAAATCAAAATTACATGTCAACTATTTAACTGTGCCGTTATTGTTAGAAATTAAAACACCGCTCAGGATGGGAGGTTCACATCTTTCTATTTCGGCTGGTGCAATTGGCGGACTGTATATAGGTTCGCATACAAAATATAAATACTACGACAAAGCCAAAGTAAAAATACAAGGAAACTATAACATCAACCAGTGGAAATACGATTTAACCGGCCGGCTTCATTTTGGCGATTTTACGGTTTTTGCCAACTACAGCATGACATCGCTTTTTGAAAACAACCAGGGGCCTGAAATTCACCCGCTGATGGTAGGTATTTCGTTCCCGAATATTTAGACTTTAATAACAGATTTTCAGACAATCAGACAGCAGAAACTACAGAAAAGAAATCCCCGGTTTTTTCGGAAGCCGGGGATTTTTATTTGCCATTTTTCCAGTTTACTTTTAACGCTGTGAATATTTTGAACTACATAGCAGATCTGGTTCCTGCAGCTGGATTTTTCCTGCTCCTTTTTCTGATTGCTGAAAAATCGGTTTTGATGAAAAAGAATGGTGTTCGGGTAAACGCTGCCAGAACCCGAAAACCCGGCCACATAATCTGGTTGTATCCGGTTTTTGCCTTTCTTCTGCTGCTGTTTCTTACCGAAATCTTCAATCCTTTGTACGGATTTTACCTGCTTCCGAAAGTTTTGCAAAGCTTTCTTTTTAATTCTGATTTAATCAGATTGACTGGAGTTATCGTCGTATTTCTTTCGGTTTATCTGATGAATACTACTTTAAAAGATTTTGGCAATTCAATGCGTTTCGGCATGAATGAAAATAACACCGGGAAACTGGTTACAAACGGAATTTTTGCCCGGTCGCGCAACCCGTTTTTCGTTTCGCTTTTGTTGTTTTTTACCGGAACTGCTTTAGTTTTTCCCAATCTTTTCTTTCTCTTTTTTGCAGTTTCAGCTTTCATTGGCATACATTTCTCTATTCTGAAAGAGGAAAAATTTTTGCAGAAAGTTTATGGCGATGAATACCTTACCTATCAGCAAAAAGTGCGGAGGTATTTTTGAGACTTTTTTACTGAACAGGTGACTTTGAGTCACCAGCTCAGTTTCTTTATATTACAGTTTTGTTAGTTACAGTTTTGTTAGTTACAGTTTTGTTAGTTACAATTTTGTTAGTTACAATTTTGTTAGTTACAATTTTGTTAGTTAACTTTGAAACAAAAAATGAACACGCCATTTTTATTCGGGAAACATGCCTCTTCGGAATATTTTACCAACAGAACCGACGAAGTAAACCAGTTAAGCTTTAATTTTCAGTCGCTTATAAACACTGTAATTATTTCGCCGCGCCGCTGGGGAAAATCTTCATTGGTACTGAAAGCTGCAGAAGAAGTTCAAAAAACTGATAAGAATATCCGGTTTTGTTTTATCGATATGTACAACGTAAGAAGCGAAAACCAGTTTTACCAGCTTCTTGCACAGGAAACGATGAAAGCTTTGTCATCAAAGCTTGAGGAAATACTTGAAATCTCGAAAAACTACCTCACCCAAATTATTCCTAAAATATCGTTTAGCCCCGACCCTGCCAGTGAATTTTCAATCAGTATGGATTGGGAAGAGGTGAAAAAGCAGCCTGATGAAATTCTTGATTTGGCAGAAAAGGTCGCTGCTTCAAAAAATATTAAACTGATAATTTGCATTGATGAATTTCAAAATATTTCGACATTCGACCAACCTGTTGACTTTCAGAAGAAAATCCGCTCGCACTGGCAAACCCACAAAAATGTAGGTTACTGTCTGTATGGCAGCAAACGGCACATGCTTTTAGATGTATTCAGCTCACATTCAATGCCTTTTTACAACTTCGGGCAAATCATGTTTTTAAATAAAATTTCTGAAAAGCACTGGATTCCGTTTATCATCGGGCGGTTTGCAGTAACCGGGAAAGAAATTTCAGCCGAAACAGCAGGGTTAATTTGCACTTTAACCGAAAATCATTCGTTTTATGTACAACAGCTTGCCCATTTTTCGTGGCTGAACTCAGAAAAAAACTGTAACCCGGAAGACGTGACAAACGCATTCGAAACCCTCTTGTTACAATTGAGTTTTTTGTACCAGTCGTTAACCGACGGATTAAGCAACTCGCAAATCAATTTTCTGGAAGCAGTGATTAGCGGTGAAGAAAAGTTCAGTTCGAAAGAAATCATTCAAACCTACAACCTGGGCACTTCGGCTAATGTAATTCGCATAAAGCAAGCCCTTGTAAGTAAAGAAATCATCGAAGTTTCAGGGTCCAATATCGAATTTCTCGACCCAATGTACAAACACTGGCTAACAAAGCAATATTTCAAAACCAGATACTGAGCAGATGACTCAAAGTCACCAGCTTAGTAAATTGCAAATCATTATTGTTTCAGCAACTGCATAATTTCATCGAGTTTTGGCGAAAGGATGATTTCAGTGCGGCGGTTAAGCGCCCGGCCTTCGGGCGTTTCGTTGGTGGCACGGGGCGAAAATTCACCTTTTCCTGAAGCTGTTAAACGAGTTGGGATTATTTTGTAATCATCTGTTAAAATGCGCACAATGGATGTGGCACGTGCAACACTCAAATCCCAGTTATCTCGGTAAACAGCCGTTTTTATTGGTACATTATCGGTGTGGCCTTCAATCAGAATATCAATGTCGGGATTTTTGTCCAGTACTTCAGCCAGCAGTTTGATGGCTTCCTTTCCTTTTGTTTCAACAGCAGCACTCCCCGATTTAAACAACAATTTGTCGGACATCGAAACATATACTTTCCCGTTTTTCACTTCCACCGATAATTCATCCGATTTAAATCCAAGCAAGGCATCACGCAAAATATCGTTCAGGCGTTTTGTAATCGAATCCTGTTTGGCAATTACACCTTTCAATTCGTTGAGCGCCCACTCACGTTCCTGCAAAAGCCTTTCTTTTTCTTCGAGCTCCTGGCTTTTTTGTTTCAATGCCAGGTTAAACTGCTCGGCCTGCGAAAGTTTTTCGCCCGATAGTTCGTCATATTTCTTTTCAGTGTCTTTAATTTTCTGGTTTAACCCGGCAATGTCACCTTCAAGTCCTGAAATATTCTTTTTCAGCGAATCAATCTGGCTGTTTCTGACAACCAGCGTATTACACAATTCATCGCGTTCAGAAACCACAGCCTGCACCCTTTTCGGAAGCCACTGTTTTTTCTCCGGAGCCGGTTGTCCACACTGGTAAATAGGTTTGCACGAACCCAAAAACATCAAACCGGCAAAAACCAATAAAACGAATTTTCCTGTTTTCATCTGCTTATTATTTTATGATTGTTACTTTCAAGTCAGTCGGTGTAAAATGCAATTTTCCGGCCTGTTATAAAAATTCTTTAGGTGAAAAAACATTAAAACTTTTCGATACCATCAATAGAACTGAACGTCGTTGAGAGAATCCGCTGATGGCGTACCACCGAACCCCGCCCTGCAATATGTACTTTGTTATGCATTGGGCTTTTTATATATTTCTTTTCAAATCATTAAAAGCTGTCTTATTCAAATGGCTAATCATTGTAAGAATATCATGAATTAAATTGATGCATCGCAGGAAATAGTCAAGCGCCAAATAATAACCAAAAGATTTTTTTGTAAAGTTTTGAAAAATTGAATGATTTTCTGGTTTACTATGTGCGATTTTTGAATAAATAAAACCATTAAATATATCGTAATATGTTAGTTTTTTACCATTTATAAGAAATGGCCATGATTTATTAAATTCAGATTTAAATATTTCTCGTAATTCTGTAAAATTACTTACAACTTCCTTATCGTGACAATACTTATCATAGAACTTACTTAGGTTGTGAATAGAAATAGATTCGTTATCTTGAATAAAAAAACGTAAATTAAGCACATAACTCTCAATAAATTCTAAATCAGGGAAACTTGAATTTGCACTTAAAGTGTTTGTTTTAAAATCAAATGAAAATCTCCATCCGGGAGTATTCATGAAACGAATCAAACTAGAGGACTCCAATCGTTCATACTTTTCATTAAAAAGGTCCAATATCTCAATTGGATTTCTATTTATAGGCATATCCAACCCCCTTCCGTATTTTCTGAGACTAAAGAAATAGGACTAATTACATTTTTTGCAATGCCAAAAACTGATTCAAATGTTTTATAATCATTATATGAAAGAAAACTATTATCACTTTGAATTAACTCACCATTTTTTAGATATGAATATTCGTGAATATTATTTGTAATAGTTTTTAATTTCTTTAACCCGAAATTATATAATTGAGAGTTATCGCCATTTGAGCAGTATAAAATTAAATATGTGGCTATATCGTGAATTATTGCACAGCGGTACATATGTTCTAATACCTTTTTTAATTCTTCTTTTTCTTCTTCTTTTTTTAATTTACTTACAAGTACCCTGCATTTTTTTCTTTCTTCTCTTAAAAAAGAGAGAGGAATTATTTGAATGTTTGTATAATCAAAATTAGGTTCAAATTCAATTTTACCTGTCCAACGTTTTGCTTTGCTTATTAATAGTTGAATTTCATCATCTTGTTTTGAAATTTCGTTTAAAATAAGAAGTGCTTTATCAAGGTCACGAACTTGCACTCGTTCAATTAATAAAGTTGCAAGTCCAATTTTGGCTTCTTCGTTGTTAGGTTCAATTTTTAATGCCTCATAAAACATCTTGATTGCATGTTGTAAAACCGCTTTTTTATCATCATTTTTTCTTTGGTACCAAAATGAAAATCTTTCCCAACCTTGTCCAGCTAGAGTAAATAATTTTGAGCTTGAAAATTCATTTGCCCTTTGTTCAAAAAGCAATAAGTCATTTCGCAATCTTTCTGACCACTCTGACCTCTCATCAGAAAATGCTTTAAACGCATACTGACCAGTCGACATTAATGCACCTATTGCATAATTTATTAATGCAGCTTCACTAAAAGATTCTTGCTCGGTGACAAAATCAAAGTTCTTTTTTAGGATGTTAGACATATCTCAATTAAGTTTGGTATAAATTAAATAGTATATCAGCCTTGTGCCTAACGAATGTATTAAATTCTTCGCGTTTATATTCACTTTATTACGAATGCGATAAGCGTTTATCCGCCCAAATCTGGCGGCTATAAATACATTTTGAAACTATTCTCTCTTTTCAAAAACCTTCTCTCCACCAACCCATGTACTTTCAATATTTGCACCCAGAACCTGTTGCGGGGTTGCAGTCATCAAGTCGGTATCGAGAATTACAAAATCGGCATATTTACCGGGTTCAAGGCTGCCTTTTTCGTTTTCTTCGAACGATGCTTTTGCTGCCCAGATGGTCATTGAGCGCAGTGTCTGTTCGCGGGTGAGGCCGTTTTCTATTTGCCAGCCACCTTCGGGAAAACCTTTGTGGTCGGTGCGGAAAACAGCTGCAAAAAAGGTAAACAGTGGTTCGATGTTTTCCACCGGAAAATCGGTGCCGTTGGGCAGCCAGCCATTTTGACCAAGCAAAGTCTGGTAGGCGTATGCACCTTTTGCCCGCTCCTCTCCCACCCTGTCGGCAGCCCAATACATGTCGGATGTACAGTGTGTTGCCTGAACGGAAGGAACTATTGAAAATTCAGCAAACTTTGAAAAATCATCGGGGTTGATAATTTGTGCGTGTTCAATCCTCCAGCGACGGTCGTTTTTACCTTTCAGAAATCTGGCGTAGGTATTCAGCATCAGCCGGTTGGCGCTGTCGCCAATGGCGTGGGTTGCCATTGTAAAGTTGTTATCAAGAGCGAGTTGGCAGATTTTATCGTAGTATTCCTGTGTTTCGATTTGCAAACCACGGTTGCCGGGATTATCAGAATAATCTTCCAGCATCAGCGCACCACGCGAGCCCAGTGCTCCGTCGGCATATAGTTTTATGGTTCTTACCACCAGTTTTTCGCCAACAAGCGGCCCATTTTTTACAAAAAATTCAAAGTTTTCTTCGGTCGGGTTGAGCATCGCGTTTACCCGTATTTTCAACTCGCTGCGGTTTTGCATTTCCTGCATCAGCAAAATGGTGCTTTTATCGAGGCCACAGTCGGTAACCGAAGTCAGCCCGGCAGCAAAACAGTTGGCCTGTGCTTCGAGCAGCGCTTTTTGTTGCTGTTCACCTGCAATTTCGGGAATCAGTTTCGAAACCAGTCCCATCGCATTATCAACCAAAACGCCGGTGGGCTGTCCGTTTTTCAATACCACATCGCCTCCCGGCACTTTTGTGGCAGCAGTAATTCCGGCCATTTCGAGCGCTTTTGTGTTACACCAGCCTGCGTGACCATCAACGCGAACGAGGTAAACCGGCGTTTCGGGAAACAGTTTATCGAGTTCGGTTTTGTCCGGAAATTCCTTTACCGGCCAGTCGTTCTGGTCCCAGCTGCGACCTAAAACCCAGTCGCCGCCAAATTTTTTGTGATGTGTTTTCAGTCTTTCGTAAATCTCATCGGGGCCGGCAGTTCCACGCAAATCGGCATATTGCGCCAGGTTATTGGCGTAGCCGTTGAAATGGCAGTGCGCATCGTTAAAACCCGGGTAAACAAATTTCGCGGTTGCATCAATAATATTCTCAGAATTCCATGTTTTCAGAATTTCTTCCGATGTACCTGTGGCAGCAATTTTCCCGTCAACCACAGCAAAACTTTCAACTTTTGAAAAGGCACTGTCAACTGTATAAACTGTGGCGTTTGTAACAATCAGTGTGGCTTGTTTTTTTTCTGAACATGCTGTCATAAAACTCAAAATGGCTATTAAAATGAAAAAATTTATTTTAGAAATCATGCGGCAGTAATTATATTGAGAATTTCAAAAATAACTGAAAAAAGGAAATGAACGTGTGCATGTAAAATCCGAGACCTTCAAACAGCAGACTTGACATAAATCAATGTTTGCATTGTTATTTTTCAAAACTGACCTCAATAGTTCATAAAATGTTCATTTTAAAGAATCAGGGAAATTTTTTTTCCTACTTTAGCGCTCTGAATTTTAAAAAATCAAAAGCAGGATGTTTACATTCGGAATATTTACAACGCATTTGCCCTACGTCGCATTCGTGGTGTTTTATGCGTATTTCCTGCTTTTCGGAGTAAACAAAGCCAGTTCGGGAGAAATTGAAAACGGGGAAAAATTCTGTAAAACCGAATGGGTTTCCCAGAAACATTTCAACAAGGAAGATGTAAAAGTTTTCCATTATTCCGATTTTAATTGTGACGAGATACAAAATCAGCGTCACAGTGTCTTTGAGACAAAACCGGGAATAGCCCCACCTGAATTTCAGACTTCATTTTTCAGTTCAGAAAAATACACCACCCAACTTTTCTGCCGGCCCCCGCCTGCCGTTTAATTTCTTCAGTTTTTCGATTCAGAACTGTTGTTGGCTGACAAAACCAACAGCACGATTTTTCATCATTTTGTATTTAATATTTTAATAATGAAGAAATTAACAGCTACACTATTTCTTGTACTAACTTTTTACAGCCTGATACAAGCACAGGATATTTTCGAGGGCGACACAGTTAAAAACTACAAACTCGATGAAATCCTCATCAAATCGCCCAAATACAACCGCAATATTTTCGAGGTTCCGGCAGCTGCAACCATGTTGCCTGCGCGGTTTATCGAAAACAATAAAGTGGAAAACCTGACCGATGTTTCGGCGTTTATTCCCAACTTTTTTATGCCCGATTACGGCTCAAAACTCACTTCTCCGGTTTACATCCGCGGCGTTGGAAACCGCATCAACACCCCGTCGGTGGGATTGTATGTTGATGATATTCCCTATTTTGAGAAGTCAGCTTTCAATTTCGATTTCTTTGATGTGGAACGCATTGAAGTGTTGCGTGGTCCGCAGGGAACTTTGTATGGCCGCAATGCCATGGGAGGTTTGATTAATGTAATTACCAGCAGTCCGCAACCCGAACGCCATACAACTCTTTCGGTTGATTACGGAAACTACAACCAGATTCGAACCGCTATTTCGCATAACCAGCCAATTGGGGAAAAATTCGCTTTGCTTGCCAATTTCCATCAGACGCACAACGATGGTTTTTACACCAACATGTATAACAACAGTCAGGTTGACAAGCTGAACAGCTACTCGGGCAGGTTGAAATTGAACTACAATGTTTCGGAAAAATTCAAAGCATCGGCCAATGTTCAGTACGAAAACAGCAAACAGGGCGGCTATCCGTACGCTTTGTACACCGACAGCACCAACACAGCAGCCGACATAAATTACAACGACGAAAGTATTTACAACCGCCAATTGCTTTCTTCGGGTCTCAACCTGAATTATTCGGCTCCCGGTTACCAGATTCGCGCTGTAACCAGCTACCAGTATATTGAAGACCGACAGGAAATTGACCAGGATTTTACACCGAAATCGCTGTTTTTTGTTACGCAGGACCAGTTGCTGAACATGATTGCTCAGGAAATCAATATCCAGTCGAACGAAAATAAAACTTACGACTGGCTGTTTGGGGTTTTCGGGTTTAAACAGATTTTAGACAAGGAAGTAACTGTAAATTACGGCCCGGATGGTATCAAACAATACAAACTTCCTTATAGTCAATACTATTACACGAAATGGTACGACAATACCAACTCGGGTGTGGCTTTGTTTCATGAATCAACACTGAAATTCGGCGGTTTTGCCGTAACTGCCGGAATCAGGGCCGACTACGAAAAAGCAACTCTCGATTATGTTTATGACAAATTTCCAAACGGAAAACAAACCAATGTTGAGTCGGCCGTAAGCCAGCAGGAATATTTCGAAATACTTCCGAAAATTGCTTTCAAATACAGCATCAACGAATACCTGGTTCCATATGCAACGGTGGCAAAAGGTTACAATTCGGGAGGTTTTAACGCCACTTTCGAACGCGAGGAAGACCGCACTTTTAAACCCGAAGACTCGTGGAATTACGAAGCCGGCATCAAGGCAAAATGGCTGCAACAGCGTGTTTACGCCAACCTGGCTGTTTTTTATATCGACTGGAACAACCAGCAAATTTACCAGACTGTGCCCAGTGGAACCGGTTCGATGCTCACAAACGCAGGCAAATCAGAAAGCAAAGGTGTTGAATTCGAAATCAAGGCGCTGCCCGCCAAAAACTTTGAAATCTGGCTGGCAACCGGCTACAACGAAGCAAAATTTGTGGAATATGTAAAAGACAACAAAACCGATTACAGTGGCAACTACCTGCCGTATGTTCCGCGTTTTTCAGTCAGTACCGGTGCCAATTACCTCATCGAAGTGAATAAAAACTGGCTCGATAACATCAGGATGCAGCTCACTTACAATGGTTTCGGCAAACATTACTGGAACGAAGACAATGTTGCTTACCAGGACTATTACGGGCTGCTGAATTTCAGGGCTGGTTTCGAACGCAAAAATGTAACGCTTTCATTCTGGGGTAAAAACATCCTGAATGCTGATTACAATTCGTTCTACTTCAATGCACTCGGAAAATCGTACGCACAAATTGGCAAACCGGCATTAATCGGTGCCAACGTGAAAATAATGTTTTAACATTCAGCACATGAACCGGCAGGAAATCAACAAATATTTTACGCTGCTGAGCCTCTATCTGGCCCAGTCAATCCCGATGAGTTTTTTCTCGACTGTGATTCCGGTTATTATGCGCCAGGAACACTACTCGCTCGAATCCATCGGGTATCTGCAACTGATAAAACTCCCGTGGATTTTTAAATTTCTGTGGGCACCGGTAGTCGATAAAACAAGTCAGTCGTCGAAACAATACCGCAAATGGATTGTCGGCTCCGAACTGTTTTACGCGGTGATTGTGGCCAGCGTGGGTTTTTTCAGTCTCGAAACCGATTTCATGCTGATAATTATCCTGATGGTAATTGCGTTTATCGCCTCTGCAACACAAGATATTGCTACTGATGCTTTTGCCATTTTAATTCTGAAGGAAAAGGAACGTAGTATTGGCAACAGCATGCAGTCGGCCGGAAGTTTTATCGGCACCATGATGGGAACCGGCGTTTTGCTGGTAATTTACCACTATTGGGGCTGGAAACCGTTGCTTTTCTGCCTGGCACTGTTTGTTATGGTGGCACTCATTCCGGTAATGTTGTTTAAAAATCACGCTAACCGTGAACTCGAAAAGTCGCGGAAAAACATTTCGCCACTGGAGTTCGTGCATTTTTTCAAACAGAAACGAATCGTCGGTCACCTGGTTTTGCTGTTCCTTTTTTATTCAGGATTGATTGGAATTTTAACCATGATAAAACCCTACTTTGTTGATTTGGGTTACAACATCAAACAAATCGGGGTGATTTCTGGTATTTTCGGAACGGCCTGCGGCGTGTTGATGACCCTGCCTGCCGGCTTTTTAATCCGCAAACGCAGCGTTACACGTTCCATCTGGATTTTCCCGGTTATCAACCTGCTGGTTGCCATTTTCTTTTTCGGACTCACCTATTCGGGGCATCATCTTTACCTGATGTACATTGCCGTGGCGCTTTTGTGGAGCGCTTATGCCATGTCGTCGGTTTTTGTGTACACGCTGAGTATGAAAGTGGTGCGTCAGGGCCGCGAAGGAACGGATTTTACGATTCAGATTGTGGTCACCCACCTGAGCAGCCTCATCATCGCGGTGATGAGCGGCAAAATTGCCGATGCAATTGGCTACCGCGGTTTGTTTGCCATCGAAATCGGACTGGCAGTTTTGCTGTTGATTCTGATTCCGGTGCTTTTTAAACCCGATTTTTACAGCGCCGAAAAACGGTGCCCGATTATTGAAGCCGGTGTTGAATTGCCGGATAAAACTATGCAATAGATTTTTTTAGATAAGGTTTGTACTTAGTTGAGGAGTTGATTTTGAGGGCAACTGCCCTTGAGGGAACCCGATGATTCGGGGAAGGGGTGAGAAAATGTTTTTCAGATTAGATAAGGGGTCTCACCCCCCTTCCTTCCTCAGAATTGTTGAACTTAAATGAATTTTTTAAATCTAAAATATCGAATAAGGAATCAGAAATCAGAAAGTTATCTTTTTGAGCTTTATCTTTCAGTAGTTTCTGATTTGTTATTTCTTATTATTTATTTCTTATTTCCTTTAAAAATTGTACGGGCAGAATTTAATATGAAACCAAAATATCACCAGATTTCACCCCCCTGCCCCCTGAAAGGGAGAATTGCAGGAAGAAAAATTTGAATTTGAAAAAAGTTTTGAGCATTAAATAAATTTTGAAAAACATGAAACCAGATTACAATCTGATAGAAAAATACAATGTGCCGGTGCCGCGTTACACCAGTTACCCACCGGCCAACTTTTTTGTAAACGAATTCGGTAACTGCGAGTATATTCAGGCGATTGAGACCTCAAATCATGAAGCGCCCGAAAATATTTCCATTTATATCCACATTCCGTTTTGCCCGAAAATCTGTCATTATTGTGGCTGCAACACGCACCTCACCCGCGACAAGCAAAAAATGCGGGTTTATGTTGATGCCGTGAAAAAGGAGATTGTAATGGTGAAAAAATACCTCGACCCGCGGCGGAAAGTTTCGCAGATTCACTGGGGCGGCGGAACACCCAACTCGCTGCCGGTTGAAATGGTGGAAGAAATTATGGCGGTGATTCATCAGCATTTTCAGTTTATACAGAATCCCGAAATTGCCATGGAATGCCACCCGGCGATGCTGGACGCCCGTTATATCGATGCTTTGGTAAAAAGCGGATTTAACCGCATCAGCCTCGGAATCCAGGATTTCAACCTGAAAGTGCTCGAAAATGTAAACCGCGATGCCCCGGAAATACCCGTGGAAGAGCTGGTTACCATGATTCGCAGCCACAAAAATATCGGGGTGAATTTCGATTTTATTTACGGCCTGCCTTACCAAGATGTAAAATCGTTTACCGAAACCATGGAACGTGCCGCACGAATTTCGCCCGACCGGCTGGTGACGTTTTCGTATGCCCACATTCCGTGGATAAAAAAAGCACAGAAAATTCTGGAAGTGCGCGGGCTTCCGCAGGCTTCTGAAAAACTCGAAATGTTTGAGGCTGCCTACAATGTCCTCACGCAAACCGGCTACAAAGCCATCGGTCTCGACCATTACGCCCGCGAAAACGACGATTTGTATGTTGCCGTGAAAAACCGCACGCTGCACCGCAATTTTCAGGGTTACTGCACCCGCGAAACCACCGGGCAGGTTTATGCTTTCGGCGCCACCGGAATCAGCCAGATGGAAAGTGCCTACGCGCAAAATGCCAAAGAAACCAACCTGTATGTGGAGCAAATCAACAGCGGAAATTTCTTTATCGAAAAAGGTTATTCGCTCAGCAAAACCGAAAAAATTATCAGGCATGTCATCAACGAAATTATGTGCAACCACTATCTTTCGTGGAGCGAAGCTGCCGGAAGATTTGCCGTTTCGCCCGAAGAAATTCAGAAAACCGTGGAATTTGAAATGCAGACTTTCGGGGGTTTTGTTAACGACGGACTGGTAAATTTTAATGCAGAAAGTGTGGAAGTAACCGAAAAAGGAAAATTCTTTGTTCGTAATATTGCAGCAGAGTTTGACCCCAACCTGAAAAATGCGTTGCAAAAATTTTCAAAAGCATTGTAAATGAACAGTGTAAATAAAAAACAAATCGTAATTATCGGTGCCGGACTAACCGGGCTGACACTGGCTTTTTACCTGAAAAAACAAGGGAAAGAAGTGTTGATTGTTGAAAAATCAGCCAAAACCGGCGGGGTGATTCAATCGGTAAAAGATGACGTTTTTGTTTACGAAAAGGGCCCCAACACGGGGGTTGTCGGCAATCCTGAAGTAGCTGAGTTGTTTGAGGAACTGGAGGGGCTTTGCACTTTTGAAGCGGCCAACCCCGATGCAAAACGCCGCCTTATCTGGAAAAACGGGAAATGGCGCGCCATTCCTTCGGGATTGTTTTCGGCCATCACGACACCGCTTTTTTCATTAGGCGACAAATTCAGGATTCTGGGTGAGCCATTCCGCAAAAAAGGCACAAATCCCGATGAAAACCTGGCCGATTTTGTAAAACGCCGGCTCGGTGTAAGTTTCCTGAACTACGCGGTTGACCCGTTTATTTCGGGTGTTTATGCCGGCGATGCAAAATACTTAGTCCCGAGGTACGCGCTGCCCAAATTGTACGCATTGGAACAAGATTACGGCAGCTTTATCAAAGGGTCGATGCAAAAGGCAAAAGAGCGGAAAAACAACCCACGACTGCAAAAAGCCACCCGCGAAGTTTTTTCGGCAAAAGGTGGTTTGAAAAACCTGATTGTTGCGCTCACCGAAAAAGTGGGTACCGAAAATATACTGCTGAATGCAAAAAATACAACCGTAAGCAAAACGGAAAACGGTTTTGCAATTAGCACCGAAATTAACGGCGAAAACACTATCATTCAGGCTGAAAAAGTGATTACCACAGCCGGTGGTTACGAATTGGGCAACCTTTTACCGTTCCTTTCGGCCGAAGAAAAGTCGCCTTTTGAGGAGCTGAAATATGCATCGGTGGTGCAGGCCGTTGTGGGTTACCATAACTGGAAAGGCATTAACCTGAAAGCTTTTGGAGGCCTTGTGCCAACCATCGAACAACGCGATATTCTGGGTGTTTTGTTTAATTCGTCGTTTCTCAGCGGTCGCGCACCCAAAAACGGGGCACAGCTTTCGGTATTTCTGGGTGGCACCAAACGACCCGAAATTTTTGAACTGGAAGACGAGGATATTGAGGATATTGTTGCACGCGAATTCCGGCAGATGATGGGCGTACCCGTTTTCAGACCCGATTTGTTTGAAATTTTCAGGTACAAATATGCCATACCTCAATATGGACTGAGTTCGGGTAAACGGTTCGAAACTATCAGCCTGATTCAACAAAAATATCCCGGACTTGTTTTAGCCGGAAATATCCGTGATGGAATCGGGATGGCCGACCGCATTAAACAGGCTCGAACCATTGCCGGAGAACTCAACTGATTTCAGACTGAAAATGACAAAAAAAACCGCAGTAATACTGGCCAATGTAGGCACACCGGATGCCCCGACAGTTCCGGCAGTCAGAAAATACCTGTTCGAATTTCTGAACGACCGCCGCGTGATTGATTTACCCTGGCTGTTGCAGAAAATATTGGTGAACCTGATTATAGTTCCGTTCCGTGCGCCCAAGTCAACAAAGCTTTACCAGAAGCTTTGGACGCCAAAAGGCTCGCCGTTGCTGGCTATTTCAAACGAAACCCGCGACAAGCTACGGGAAAAACTGGGGGAAAATTTCACCGTTTTTGTGGGAATGCGCTACCAGAATCCTTCGCTGAAAGCCGTTTTGCAAACCATCAAAACACAGGAATTCGACAAAATCGTGGTTTTGCCCATGTTTCCGCAATACGCCTCGTCAACCGCCGGAACCATCGCACAATTGGTGAATACCGAAACTGCAAAGTGGAATGTGATTCCTGAAATGTCGGTTGTTTCGCAGTTTTACGACAATCCCGGATTTATCAAAGCTTTTGCAGCCCAAATCAGCAAATACAATCCAGCCACATTCGACCACATTATTTTTTCATATCACGGACTGCCTTTCAGTCAAACCGACCGGGTGCATCCCGAAATAAAAACCGCTGTTTGTCAGTGCGAAACCGGAATGCCCGCACACGGAAAATTTTGTTATAAAGCCACCTGCTACGAAACCACCCGATTGCTGGCTCAGGAATTGGGACTTCCGAAATCGGCGTATTCAGTGGCTTTTCAGAGCCGGCTGACCAAAAACTGGCTGAAACCGTTTTCTGACGAGGAAGTGATTCGTCTTGCCAAAGAAGGTAAAAAACGAATCCTGATTGCAGCACCGGCTTTTATTGCCGATTGCCTTGAAACCATTGTTGAAATTGGCATTGAATACCAGGAGATTTTTGAAGAACAAGGCGGCGAAAAGGTTCAGTTGGTTGAAAGTCTGAACGCGAATGACGATTGGGTGGATGTTCTGGCTGAAATTATCACATCAAAAAACTAACCCGTGAAACCTCTTTTTGACAACATGCTCACGTTTGAATGGCGGCTTTTTTACACCTGTGTGGCCACATTTATTGTGAATCTCCCGTTCGGATATATCCGCGGCGGGTTCCGGAAACTGTCGTTCTGGTGGTTTTTAGCCATTCATGCACCGGTTCCGCTGGTAATTTATATCCGGAAATTTCACGATTTAGAATTAACCTGGATTCTGGCGCCTTTCCTTTTGGGCAGCTTTTTCCTGGGCCAGTTTGCCGGCCGTAAAATCTATTCCTGGAAACCATACAGAAAGGGAAATTCCAAAAATCAAATTCCAAATTCCAATATCAATTGATTTCCCTCCTGCCCCGAATTTGCAATTCGGGGTTTGTTGTTTGGCATTTGTAATGCCACAAGTTAATCATGAAAAAACCTGTCATCAATCCAATTCGCAGGATTATTTTCGATGTATTTTGAAATGGTCAGCAATGATTTTTCATCGCGAATAATATTGTCATAAAACCGTTCCTGCCACGCAAAAACTAATCCCAATCGGTGTGCATGTTTTGAAACTGCGGATTTATAGGAACGTATTATGGTTGAAACAGATTCGGATTTGGGCGAAATATCGGACATGAATTCGTTTTTTAATGATGATTTTGTGGGTAATGTTTGATTCGGTTGTAGAGACGTTGCATGCAACGTCTCTACATTTATATCATCATTAACAGATTCAATATCAACGTTGTTGTTTGCAGGATAGTTGTTCCCATTTAATATCAAAATCCCATGAATATGGTTGGGCATAACCACAAACGCACCCAAATCAACGTTTTTTGCATGGGTTTTAATTTCGTACCACAAAATATCGGCAATAATTCCAATTCCCGAAAGTTTCATTTTCCCATCGGCTATTTCACCAAAACAGGATTCACGGTTTCGGCTGCAAATGGTAATAAAATATGCTCCTTTCCATCGGTAATCCCATTTTTGCAGCCTCGTTGAACCAATCCGATATCGGTCAATAAATTTATCCATTCAAATTTTCCCCGGTGTCAATCCTTCCGATTTTGCAGTAACCTGAATGGCTGCGCCGGTTTTGTCTTTTCTGACAATCAACTGGCATTTCCCGCGATACGAATTAACCTGTGGCTGCTGAAAACTGTGCATTTCTGCCGGGTTCTCGTTGCCAACTGCCTGCAGTTTGCCACCGCCCGAAACTTCAAATTCAACCGGAATTGCAGCATTCGGAACCAGCAATCCGATTTCATCCAAAACTTCGATGTTAAAATAAACCAGCTCGTTGTTGATTCCCTCGAAATTATTTTCTTCGGATGTGATTTTCAGTTGTGCAGGTTCTCCGGCGGTTTTCAGCGATTGACGCACAATTTCCTTCCCATCTTTTATACCAATTGCGGTTAATTCACCTGGTTCGTAAGGAACATCGAATAGAGCCGTAAGTTTAGTCGATTCTGAAACCTCTTTTTTACCTATCAATTTCCCGTTTAGTTCAAGCCGAACCGAATCGCAGCGTGAATACACCGAAACCTGCAGGGATTTTCCCTCGTTTCCCTGCCAGTTCCACGACTGCCATTCTTCGGGCCAGCCCCATTGACTCACAACTTCTTTCAATCCTTCAGTAACTGGTGCATGAACAAGCATTTCGAGGTCAGAGTTGTTCCAGACAATGTCACGATAAAGCATCTGCGGCTTTTTGTATCCCAGAATACTGATGTCGCCACAGTTAGCATTGTACCATGGCCAGGGTGGAAGGAATCCCCATTTCACCGTATCAAGCCTTGAATTTCCAATCCCCGATTCACCCAGATAATCCATTCCTGTCCACACAAAATCGCCGATTACGTATGAATGTTTTTCAACCATTTGCCAGTTTTCAAAAGCTTCTTTTGGAAACGATTCGGTTCCGATAATAATCCGTTCAGGGTAACTGGCATGGTCAGCTTCATAATCGCCCCATCTGTAATTGTAGCCGTGTACATCCAATTGCGCAAAAGCAGGAGCCGTGCGTTCCCAGCCCCAACCCGGGTGGTCCCAGAAATGACAAACTGCCTGAGTTACCGGCCTTGTTTTATCCATTTCAAGAATTTTCGCTTTTAATTTCTTTGCAATCTCCACCCCTGAAGAATCGGCTCTTTCGTTGATTTCGTTACCGATACTCCAGATGATGATTGACGGATGATTCCTGTCGCGTTTAACCATGGCTTCAAGGTCTTTTTCCCACCACTGGTCGAAGTACAGGCTGTAATCCTGTGGATTTTTAGGCCGTTGCCACTGGTCGAATGATTCGTCCATCACCAGCATTCCCAGTTGGTCGCAGGCATCGAGAAATGCTTTTGAAGGCGGATTGTGTGAAGTGCGGATGGCGTTGAACCCATTTTCCTTCATTGTTTTCACCCGGCGGTATTCCGCGGTTTCAAAAGCGGCAGAACCCAACGGGCCGTTGTCGTGGTGCAGACAGCCACCTTTCAGCTCAACGCTTTCACCGTTCAGTAAAAATCCTTTTTCTGGTGAAAATTCAATGGAGCGGATACCAAAATTTTCAGTTACCTCATCCAGTATTTTGCTGCCATCGAGCAACTGGACCGTAACTTTGTACAAATCAGGGTTTTCAACCGACCACAGTTTGTAATCAGGAAGTGCAAATTCCTGAGTAAAAACAAATGTTTTACCCGCTTCCAGACTTTTTTCGTCGGTTAAACCAGGAACCGGTTTTCCATCAGGTGCTGTAAAATCGATTTTATAAGTGAAGTTTTTATTTTCAGAAGATGAATTGACAAGGGTAACATCAACTGCCACTGTGGCTTTTTCAGCTGTTACCTGCGGTGTTTTTACAACAACGCCCCATAAATCAATATGAAGCGGATTCGTTTTAATGAGCGTTACATTGCGGTAAATACCCGAGCCACTATACCAGCGCGAGTTTTTACCTTCGTTTTTCACCTGCACTGCCAGCACATTTTCCTGTCCGGCCGGATTGAGATGAGGTGTTAAATCATATGCAAAAGCTGTGTATCCATAGGGATGATTGCCCAGATGATGACCGTTAATCCATACATCGGCATTCATGTAAACGCCATCGAAAAGCACCTGAATCAGCTTACCTTCATCAGCCTTTTCGAGTTTGAAATGCTTTCGGTACCAGGCTGTTCCGCCCACCACATGACCTGTTGACGCGCCGCCGGCACTTTCTTCAGAAAACGGGCCGATTTGTTTCACACCCTCTTTTGCAGGCAGGTCTTCAATGCTGTAATCGTGCGGTAAATCCAGCGTTCGCCAGGAAGCATCATCAAAACCGGGTTGTTCAGCCCCGGCAACATCGGCACGGATAAATTTCCAGTCGTTGTTGAAATTGATTTCTCGTTCGGATGGTTTTTGTACAGTGCAGGAAATTGCGAATAAAAGAGTCAGCAAAAACAGAGAAAAAGATTTGATTTTCATATGTTTATGGTTTAGTAATTAATAATTTTTCTTATTGTTTTTCATTGAAATAAGGTTCGTTTTCTATTGCAATCTATTGGTTACTACTAAGGTTATCAGTAAAAATTAGGTTTTGGTAGTTTTTTTAATAACCTTATTTCGTTTTACACCTTAGTAGCATATCATTCAGATGATGTCATCAACCTTATTTACCTTATCCTGTATCGATTTCTCGTAAAATTTTAAAAATCTTTCAAATTCCTCAGCAAAACTAACTTTTTTGTGATGTTCGGGTTGGTTCAGAATGTACTTACAAACTTTGTCGACATGTGATTTAGATACAGAAAATGCGGATGCTGATTGCTGCCAATGAAACGGAATTGTTGATAAATGATTTTCATTGATGAATCTCTCTGAATTATCAGCAATTATTGTAGCCAGTTCTTCTTCACTGATTTCAGGTGAACGCGAAACCAAAAAATGAACATGTTCGGGATTGGCATAAATGGCATAGAGTTTTGAATGATTTCGGTTAACAATACCAGTGATATATTTTTCAATTCTTATGCGGCTTTTTTCAGGAATATTCCGTTGTCGTTCAAAAACGGTGAAGACGAAATGTGTATAAAGATTGTTGTAATCGATTTTCATAAATAAGGTAAATAAGGTTCGTTTTATCTATGTAATTTATTGGCTACTAAGGTTGTCTGTAAAAATAAGGTTTTCCCCGTTATTCATTTCACCACCACTGTTTTTGCATTGACAAACTCCCTGATTCCATGCAGCGAAAGCTCGCGGCCAAATCCGCTCTGTTTAATGCCGCCAAAAGGCAAACGCGGGTCCGATTTCACAAAATCGTTTACAAAACAGCAACCGGCATCGAGTTGTAATTCGGCAATCCGGCTTCCTGCAATCGTGTTTTTTGTGAATACGGCAGCTCCCAGTCCGAATGGCGTATCATTTGCCACTTTTACAGCTTCTGACTCATCTTTCACCCTGATTACCGAAGCCATCGGGCCAAACAACTCATCATCGTAAGCCGGCATTCCGGGTTTTACATTTTCGAGAATTGTTGGCGGATAGAATGAACCTTTCAGGTTTGGAATTTCGCCACCCAGAACAATCTCTGCTCCTTTTTTTACTGAATCAATTACCTGCTGGTGAAGCTCGTCGCGCAGGTCGGTGCGTGCCAGCGGACCCATTGTAATATCGGGGTCGCACGGGTCGCCAAAACGGGCTTCGTTCATTTTATCGGTGAAATGCTCCAGAAAATGGGTGTAAACTTCGTCAACCACAATAAAACGTTTGGCTGCAATACAACTCTGACCGGCGTTCAGCAAACGGCTGGTGGCACAAACAATGGCCGACTGTTCCAATGCAGCATCTTTCAGAATAAGATACGGGTCGCTGCCGCCGAGTTCGAGCACACATTTTTTCAGTTCGCTGCCGGCAATGGCTGCCACGCTTCGTCCGGCAGGCGTGCTTCCGGTGAGACTCACCGCTTTTACCGCCGGATTGCGGATGATTCCTTCCACCAGGCTGCTGCCCACCAATAAAGTGCGGAAAACATTTTCAGGGAAACCGGCTTCGCGTACCAGTTCCTCGATGGCGAGCGCACAACCTGGTACATTGCTGGCGTGTTTTAAAACCGCTGTATTTCCGGCCATCAATGTTGGCGCCAGAAACCTGAAAACCTGCCAGAACGGAAAATTCCACGGCATTACGGCCAAAATGGTTCCCAATGGTTGGTACGAAACAAATGAGGCAGAATATTGTGTCTCGACGGTTTCATTTTCGAGCATCGTTTCGGAATTTTGCGCATAATACTCACAAACCCAAGCGCACTTTTCAATTTCGGCAACACCTTCGCGCATCACTTTTCCCATTTCGATGGCCATCAGTTTGGCAAGTTCTTCTTTTTTGCTTCTGAGAAGGGAAGCCAGGTTCAGCATAAAAACTGCCCTTTGCTGAAAACCGGTGCTTCGCCAACTGTGAAAAGCCTTGTCAACCGAGCTGATAATACGGTTTGTCCCCTGGATTGTGTGTGTTTCGTAGCTGTTTACTTTCTTCCCTGAAAACGGGTTGATGGATTTTATCATCATTTGAATTTTCGTTATTGAAATTGAAAATATAAAACTGTTACGAAAAAACTTAAGTTGTGTTTAAATATGTTTGCTTCAAAGAATAAAATCACAATTTTTTCCTTTCTAATGTATTGATTTATTGTGACAAAATCTGAAACATTAACTTTTCAGGATTTGAGTAATTCAAAAATAAATTGTTCTTTTTCTTACTCACCCCGAGTTCTCCCGATTTACATCGTGGGAACTCTGCCCCTCTCTTAAAAAGAGAGGGGCGAAGTCACCGCAAGGTGGCTTGCCTGCCTGGCAGTCAGACAGGGGGTGAGTGAAACGAAACACGTCAGGAAATTTTCAATCTACCTAAAAAGAAAGGCACTGCTGTGTGCAATGCCTTTCAAAATATGATGGACAAATGGTACAAATTACCGCATCGGTACTTCGATAGCCAGAATTTTTGATGGTTGCTGAAAGCTGATTTCAAGCGGTTCAGCAATATCCCACACACCAATGGCATCGCGGGTTTTCAGCACCTGACCGTTAATTTTTACTTCGCCTTCGGTGAGCATAAAATATACTCCATTGGCAGGGTCATTCAGTTTATACGCTGTTGAATGTGCTTCTTTGCTGTCGAACACCGAAAGAAAGGCATTCTGGTGAATCCACAACGACTCGTCGCGGCCATCATGCGAAACCAATAGTTGCCAGTTGTCGATTCTTTTTTCAGGGTCAAACTTTTTCTGGTCGTACCGTGGCGGGTGATTTTTTTTGTCGGTAAAAATCCATATCTGGTAGAGATTCAGTTCTTCCGTTTTTGAAGCGTTAAATTCTGAATGCATCACGCCACTTCCTGCCGACATCACCTGTACTTCTCCTGCTGTTATCACACCTTCGTTACCCATGTTGTCGGTATGCCGCAATGAGCCATAATGCGGAATAGTGATGATTTCCATATCGTTGTGCGGATGCAGTCCAAAACCCTGTGCCGCACCGATAATATCGTCGTTTAAAACCCTGAGTAACCCGAAATGCACTTTTTCGGGGTCGTACCAGTTGGCAAAACTAAATGAATGGGCTGCTTTCAACCATCCGTGGTTGGCAAATCCCCTGTTTTCTGCTTTGTGAAATATTGTCTTCATAATACTAAATTGACAAAGCAGAATTGCCAATTGTTTAAAAACGTGTGATTTAATAAACTAGTTTAAGTTATGAGAACTATTTATTGTCGTGTTTTTTCACCCCAAACCCTGCCTGTTCGGCAGACAGGCCCTAAAGGGGCTTTGGCTGTGACCTTCACAACTGTTTATCAATGAGCTAAGTCCCCTTTAGGGGATTTAGGGGT